>NZ_AQQP01000020.1 GCF_002210165.1 Phaeobacter sp. 22II1-1F12B
TCGCCGCGACCGTCATCTACTGGCTGTGAAACTCAATGAGTCCAGAGCCTAAGGGCTAGGGCCAAAGACAAAGAATGGTGCTTTGGGGCGAGTCACCGATGCCAGCCCATGCCGTCGGGTACGAACAACCATGCGTTCGGGTTCTACTTGGCCCAACGTTTAATTTTTTGGGCTACGAAACCCTGAACCAGATGGAATAACGATGACCGACGAGAGAATGGCGCTGTTCGTCTGACCAAAAAGCAGGCCGAAAGGGATCTGGTGCGCGAGATGCTGGCCTATGCGGCCGCCCGGATCATGGAGGTGGAAGTGGAACTGCGCACCGGCGCCGCGAACGGCACGCGGTCACCGCTGCGCGAGGTTCAGCGTATTGGATACCGGGAATGGGACAGGGATGTGCTTGTCGGCACCGCGGCGTCAGGCAAATAGTTCAGGGCACTCACGGGCGCATTTATTAGTCAGGATAATGTAGACCAGATGCAGCGTTGCGAGACCCGCCAGCAGGCAGAAAAACGAAATATATGCGAATTGCAGGAAGGCGATATCGACCACGATCACCGCCCCCAGCGTCAGGGCGAAATGGCGCATGTGTTTGTAATGCGACAGCGCTGGCGGGAGGGTGATAAGGGTCACATAGATTGTATTGGTCAGCCAGCGTGGCATCATGAAATCCAGCCACATGGATTTTTCATAGGCCAGAGACTGATTGTTGACCTCGACCACGACCATGCTGCTGTTCAGCCCGTGCGGGATGTAGAGCAACAGCCCGAAGGCCAGCCCGATCAGCGCCATGAGGCGGAACAACCGCTTGCGCGGACTGTCATCCGGTTCAAGCACGTAGACCGAGAACGGCACCCAGATCGGCCACATGAACCATGTGAAGAAGATGAAACCCATCGCCCCCCACAAGACCGTCAGGGGATCGTTTCCGTTCATGCCGACCCAGACGAAGCCCTCGGTGAACTGCTGCAGTCCGGCAAAAAGCGGCATCAGGGCAAGCGGGAGATAGCGTTTGTTGCGCCGCCAAGCCACAATTGAAATGGCCGTGCCGCCGCCAACAAGAAAAACACTGGCGGCAAAGCTGACTTGAGCGGACAGGCACATTTGACTTCCCTCTGTCATGTTTGTTCGGATCGTCAATCATGCAACGCTAAATCACCGGCCACCCAATTGGAAGAAACCAATTGGAGACCTGTGTTCTTGAAGTCCCAAGCCCGGAATTTTCGGAGAGCTGTAATAATCCGTTGCGCGCAGCGTCTTAGCATAACGGCAGCATGGCCGCTGGCGTTGGTTTGATTGTGCCTTTCTGCTTAAACCCTTAACACTTTAGAGAGTCGAGCACACGAAGGAGGTAACACGGATGAGCGAGCTTTCCCAATACGCGATCCTTTTCGGGCTGAGTGTCGGTGTGTTCGGTTTCGTGCTCAGCCTCTACGGGCTCGCCCGGGCCATCGGGCGCACGCGCTCGGAACCGGGCAAGGGCGTGCCCGCCACGGCCGGTACCTTGTCGCGCGATCCGGTCTGGGTCCGCTATCATGCGCGCTATGCCGGTTATGCGCTGCTGTTTCTGGCCTTTGATATGGAGATGGCGTTCATGTATCCGTGGGCGGTCGTCTACCGCGAAGAAGGGCTGATCGCATTGCTCGACATGGGCGTTTTCCTCTCAATCCTGTTCCTGGGCCTGCTCTATGGCTGGAGCCAGGGCGCGTTGAGGCGGCAATGACCATAGCCGGGGCGCGAGAGGGCGCGATGTACGGGATCAGGCGGGCGGTCGCGGCGGCCATGGCGCGCGATCTGACGGCCTTTGTGCTGCCCGGCCCGTCTGTCGCGCGGTCGATGGGGATCGACCTTGCCAATGCGCACCTGCGGATTGTGGGCACCCCGCGCCATGCGAACGTGCTGATTATTGCGGGCCCCTTGGACGTAGGGCTGCGCGATGCGGCCGCCGTGGCCTATGCACAGATGCCGCGTCCGCGCACGATCCTTGCACTGGGCGCGGGCGACATCGCCCCGTTGCCCGATGCGGACGTCTCGGCACCACTGACACAGGCCGGGCTGCACTCTGAGTTGGCCGATCTGCGCCGCGTTGTCGCGGCAGGCGCGTTTCGCGCAAACACCGGGGAGTTTACCGCCGCCGCTCTTGAGGTGCGCGTGGAATACACCTGCCCAATGCATCCCGAGATTGTCCGCGACGCCCCCGGAGACTGCCCAAAATGCGGCATGACGCTGGTACCGCGCGAAACGGCGTCCAATGGACATGGTGGGCACGGTGGCCACGACATGCCCCGGGAGGACAGGCCAAACCCCGCCGATCACGCACATGCGGGCCACGCTCACGACGCGGGCGGGTCGGGGGCATACACTTGCCCGATGCACCCCGAGGTGATCAGCGACGCACCGGGCAAGTGCCCCAAATGCGGCATGAACCTGGTGAAGGCGGAGGAGGTGGAAAGCCACGGTCCCGGTCACGGTCACGGGCATGGCGGTCACGGCGGTCATGGCAAACAGCAGGACCATTCCGGCCACGATGGGCATGCCGGACATGGCGGCCACTCCAAGGCCACTATCGACGGGATCGAGCCGCATTTCATGTCGATGGTCGAACTGACAGAAGGCCAGCCGCGCAGCAGCGACGGGTTGCAGATGGACTGGATCGAGGTGCCGTTCGGGCCGTTCTTTCCCGGCCTGCCCGCAGGGCTGCGCCTGACCTTGACGCTGGACGGCGATACAGTGGCGGCCAGCGACGCCAGAAGCCTTGTGTGCAGGGCGGAGCTGGTGGATGGCCCGCAGATGACGGCAGGCGATTTCGTCGAGCGTCTGGCCGCGATGATGCCGCTCGGCCCGGTGGCCTATCGCACGCTGGCCTGCGCGGCGATCGAGGAGGCCGCGAGCGCCGACCCCGGCCAGGACGCGCGCCGTGGCCGCGCCGCCGCCGTGGAACGCGAGCGAATCGCCAGCCATCTGGGCTGGCTGGCCGAGTTCGGCACGCAGTCGGGGTTTCTCTGGCTCGCCGCGCGGGCCGGGGCGTTGCAATTGGCTGTTCAAGGCGCTGACATTGACGGGATCGCCGCGCAGGCCGGGGCGATCAGGGCGCTGATCCGCCGGGTCGAGACAGCGCCGCTGATGCGGATGCGGCTGGGACGCATCGCGCGCATCGGCACGGACGCCCCGGCCAGCGGCCCCGTGGACCGGGCGCGGGGTGGCGGGGCGGATGCCCGCACCGAAGACCCGACGCTGAAGGCCCTCGGGTTCGAGATGTGCGTCCGAGAGGGAGGGGATGCGCTGGCCCGGTTGCGCCTTCGCTGCGATGAGATCGCCCAGAGCCTCGACCTGATCGCGGCCGCCGGGAGGATTGCCGTGCCGCAGGTGCCGGATGTGGAAACGGTGTCGGGCGAGGGCGCGGCAACCATCGAAACACCGCGCGGCGCGGCGCGGCTGCGCGTGAAGCTGGCCAATGGCAAGGTGGTCGAGGCCGAGCTCGACACGCCGACAGACGTGAACATCGCCCTTGTCGAAACGGTGACGGCGCAGCGGGAACTGGGCGATGCCTTGGCCGCTGTCGCCTCGCTCGACCTGTCGCCCTGGGAGGTGCGCGGATGAGTATCGTTGTCGTCTTGCTGTCGCTCGCCGCAGGGGCCTACGCGTTGGCCGTCATCGAACGATGGGCCGTGCATGGGCACCTGAGCCTGACCGGTCCGGCCTGGGCCGCACTCGCGCTTTTGGGGCGGGAATCGCTGCTGGCGCGCAAATCCGACCGGTTGTTCTTTGAGCTTGGGCCGGTGCTGCTGTTGGTGGCGGGGCTGATGGCGGTGGCGGTGATCCCACTGGCGCCGGGGCTTATCATCACCGACCTGGCCACCGGGGCGCTGTTTCTGAACGCCGCGCTGGCCTATGTGCTGGTGGCGCTGATCATGGCGGGCTGGGGGCCGAACGGGGCCTACGCGATGATCGCGGGCTGGCGGTTCCTGGGCCAGTTCATCGCCTATGCGATGCTGATCGTGATGCCGATCACCGCCGTCGCCATGCGCGCGGAATCGCTCTCGACGGTTGAGATCGTCGCCTCGCAGGAACAACTCTGGAACGTGCTCTACCAGCCGATGGGGTTCATCCTCTTCGTCGTGGCGGCGATGGGGCTGGCCTGGCTGCCGCCGCTGGACCTGCCCGACGCGACCGGCGAATTGGCCGGAGGCGTCGAGGCCGAGTATACCGGCGTGCGGCTGGCTGTGCTGCGGCTGGCGCGGATGGTCATCATCCTGGCGCTGGCGGGGGCGACCGTGACCTTCTACCTGGGCGGCTGGCTTGGCCCGTGGCTGCCGGGCTGGGCCTGGAGCGCAATCAAGATCCTGGCCGTGGCGGCGGCCATGCTGAGTGTCGGGCGCTACATGCCGCGCATCCGCGAGGCGCGCTATCTGGCGCTCAGCTGGAAGCTGGGGATCTCGCTGGCGCTGGCCAATATCTTTGTCGTGGGCGTGATCGCGCTGGTGGTGCCGATATGACGGTTCAGATGATCTTTCTGGCGTTCTTCGGCGGCGCGGCGGTGTGGTTCGGCGTCGTCGTCTTTCGCACCCATTCGATGGTGCGCTCGGCGCTGGCGCTGCTGTTCTCGCAAACCGCGATCGGGGCGATGTTCCTGGTCATGCAGGCCGAGTTTCTGGGCGTGTTGCAGATCATGATGATGGCCACGGAAATGAGCGTTATGGCGATCTTCATGGTGATGTTCATGATGGATCCGGGCGGCATGGGCAAAATGGACATGACCCACCAGAAACGCCTGTCGCTCTGGGCCGGGGGCATCGGGCTGCTGGCCGCGCTGCTGCTGGTCTGGCTGCCCGATTGGGGTCCGGTCGCCCTGTCGGTGCCCGGTGCGCATGAACAGGCCGCCGATCTGGGGCGCGAATTGCTGGGCCGGTCGATGTTCATCTTCCAGTCGGCGGGGCTGACCATCCTGACGGCGATGATCGCGGCCACGATGGTGGCCATCGTCCCCAACGCGGAGCAGGGCAAATGATTGTGGAACTTCTGATCGCTCTCAGCGTCGGTGCGGGGCTGTTCGGTGTCGGGCTCTACGGCGCGCTGAGCCAGACCAACCTGGTGATGATCGTCATGGGGGTCGAACTGATCCTGGCCGCGGCCCTGGTCAACCTCGTGGCCTTCTGGCGTTACCTGCATCCCGACGAGCCTGCGGGTCAGATGTTCGTGCTGATCGTCATGGCGGTGATGGCGGTCGAGATGGCGGTGGCCTTCGGTATCGCCATCGCCCGGTTCCGGGTGCGCGGCTCGGTCGAGATGGAAGAAGCGCGCGAGTTGAAGGGATGACGATGCTGGCACTCACCCTCCTCGCGCCGCTTCTGGCGGGGCTTGCGGCGCTGGCCCTGCGCCGCGCACCCGAAGCGATTGCGCTGGCGGGCGTTGGCCTCGGGTTTCTGGCGGCGATGGCTGTTCTGGCGGGCGCGATTGCCGGCAATGCGGTGGAACTGGTCCTGCCGGGCCTGCCGCAGATGCCGCTGCGGCTGGTCGCGACGGCGCTGACGGCGGTCATTTCGGCCATGGTGGCGACGGTGGCGGCCTGTGTGCTGGTCTATGCCGTGGGCTACATGCGCAGCGATCCCGAAAGGCCGCGCTTTTTCGGCATCCTGCTGCTGTTCGTCGCCGCGATGCAGGCGTTGGTGCTGGCGGGCGACTGGATCACCGTGCTGGCCGCGTGGGAATTGATCGGCTTTTCCAGCTATCTGCTGATCGGCTTCTGGCATGGCCGTGACGGCGTGCCCGGTGCCGCGACGCGGGCGTTTCTCTATACCCGCAGCGCCGATCTGGGGCTTTATCTGGGGATCTTCGTGCTGATCGGCTGGGCCGGCACCTCGGAGATCTCGGCCACGCTGGCCATCACCGGCTCACCGGCGCTGGTGGCCGGAGTGTTGTTGCTGGTCGGCGCCATGGGCAAATCGGCGCAGGTGCCGCTGCAGGACTGGTTGCAGCGCGCCATGGCCGGGCCGACGCCGGTTTCCGCGCTGCTGCATTCCGCGACGCTGGTGGCGACGGGGGCGATCCTGCTGATCCGGGTGGCGCCGATGTTGTCCGGCGGGGCTTTGCTGGCAATCGGGCTGGTGGGCGGCATAACGGCGGTCGTTGCCGGTCTGATCGCGCTGGCCGAGCGGGATCTGAAGCGGCTGCTGGCCGCCTCGACCTCCAGCCAGTACGGCCTGATGCTGCTGGCCATCGGCGCGGGCGTTCCGGTGGCGGCGCTGCTGCACCTGATCGCCCATGCGGCAATCAAGAGCACACTTTTTCTGGGGGCGGGTGTGTTCCAGCATGACCGCGACAGCACCGACATGGAGGCGGTCGCGGGCGCGGGCCGGTCAAGACCTCTGATCCTGACGGGTTTCGGCCTTGCCGCGCTGGCGCTGGCGGGCATCCCGCCGATGGCCGGGTTCTTTTCCAAGGACGCGATCCTTGCCGCCGCGCTGGCGGCCCCCGGTGCTGCGTGGCTGGCACCCCTGGCGCTGGCAGGCACGGTGCTGACCGGGGCCTATATGGCGCGGGCGCTGCGGGTGCTGTGGCAGGGCGAGGCCCAGCCCGTTCTGGGCAAGGGGAAGGGCTGGATGGGTGCGGGCATGGCGGTGCTGACGGCGCTGGCGGCGGGGCTTGGGTTCGCCTTCACGCCGCTGGAACATCTGCTTGAGGCCGAACTGCCGCCGGAAGGAACCGCGATGATCCTCGGGCTTTTGGCGGCGCTGAGCGGCCTGGTGCTGGGCTGGTTCATCCAACCTGCCCGCCTGATGGGGCCGGTTCTGCCGATGGCGCAGCGCGGCTTTGCCGTCGCGGGCGGTATGGACGGGCTGGTGCTGCGCCCGTCGCTGGCTTTTGCCGCCGCCTGTGAAGGTTTCGAACGGCGTCTGCTGGCGTCGCAACTTGGCCTTGTGCGCATCCTGAGCCTTGGCACCGCATCCCGCGTCGACGCAGCCGACAATCGCCTATACGCCGCGACCCTCGATCTGGGCCGGTTGAACCTGCGCCTTGGCGACGGCGCCGAAAACGCCGACACCCATGGCATCGACGGGCTGATCTTCGGCCTTGTCGCCCGGACAATCGCCGCCGGCCGCCGCCTGCGCCTGCTGCAAAGCGGGCTGATCCACCGCGAACTCGCCCTGACAGTCATGGGCATTGCCGTCATCGCGGCGGTGCTGCTGATCTTACCGATGTCCTCCTGAAGAAAGACGACCCCGCCATGCCCCTTCTCTCGATCTCCGTCTTTCTGCCGCTTCTTGGTGGCGTGCTGCTGATGGTCCTGCCAAACAAGTCGGCGCGCATCGCCCATGGCGTTTCCATCGCCACCACCGGGCTGACCTTCGTTGTGACGCTGGCGATCTGGGCGCGGGGCACGCTGCCGGACGGTTTCGCGCAGATCGAGGAAATCGCCTGGATCCCGGCCATTGGTGCCGCCTACCGGGTTGGCGTCGACGGGCTGAGCCTGCCGCTGATCCTGCTGACCTCGCTGCTGTTTTTCCTGTCGGCGATCTATGCGGCGCGGATCACCGACCGCCCGGCGGTCTTTGTCGCGCTGATGCTGATGCTGGAAACCGCGTCGATCGGCACCTTCGCGGCGCTGGACGCGCTCTTGTTCTACGTCTTCTTTGAAGTGTCGCTGGTCGGCATGTATTTCATGATCGTCGGCTGGGGCTATGAAGAGCGCCAGCGCGCCGGACTGATGTTCTTCATCTACACGCTGCTTGGCTCGCTGCCGCTTTTGCTGGCGATCATCGGGCTGTTTCTGGCCACGGGAAGTTTCGACATGCGTCTGTGGATCGAGACCCCGCCGCTGACCGGGCTGGCGGCGATGCTGGCGCTGATCGCGATGCTGTTCACCTTCGCGGTCAAGATCCCGTCCTTTCCGGTGCATACTTGGCTACCGGCCGCCCACGTGCAGGCCCCGACCGTGGGAAGCGTGATCCTGGCCGGCGTGATGCTGAAATTCGGCACATACGGCCTTGTGCGTTTCGCCTTACAGATGACGCCCGACGCCTTTGCGCAGGCCGGTCAGGTGGTGCTGGCCTTTGGCGTATTCAGCGCCCTTTACGGTGCCTTCGTGGCGCTGGCGCAGTCAGATCTGAAGAAGATGATCGCCTATACGTCGGTGAACCACATGGGCTATGTGGTGATCGGCGTCGCGGTGGCGGCGCTGACGCTGGACCCTGACTTGCGGGCGGTCGCGCTCAATGGTGCGACCTTGCAGATGGTCAGCCACGGCATCGTCACCGGGGCGTTGTTCTTTCTCGTCGGCATGTTGCAGTCGCGCGCCCACGAACGCGAAATGACCGCGTTCGGCGGGCTGCTGGGGCAGGTGCCATGGCTGGGCTGGGCCTTCGTGCTGTCGGCCTTTGCCTCGCTCGGGCTGCCGGGGTTGGCGCATTTCCCGGCTGAATTTCAGATCTTCCTGGCCACGCTGAATGCTCAGCCCTGGGCCATCGTGGCGATTATCGCCATTGTGGTGACGGCGGGGCTTTACCTGCGCGCGATCGCGGCGGTATTTCTGGGCGAGCCGAACGAGAAATGGGCGGCGATGCCCGATCTGGACCGCGGCGAGATGCAGGCCGTCGTGCCGCTGCTCATCCTCATCATCCTTATCGGGGTCGCGCCGTCCTGGTTGCTGGGCATGATCGACGCGACGATGCGGGCACTGCAATTCTAATGGCGCGCGACCTGTCCTTTCTGTTTCCCGAGCTGATGCTGGCCTCCACTGTCGTGCTGATGCTGGTGGCCGAGATGCTGCGCGCGCCCCGTCTGGCGTTGGCGTTCGGGCTGATCGGGCTGGGTCTGTCCACCGCGCTGACCCTTCCGCTGCTGGAGGCCGACACCACCGTCTTTGGCGGCACCTACCGCGTCGATCTGCTGTCCGGCTGGGCCAAGCTGATCCTGCTGCCAGGCACCGCGCTGGCGCTTCTGATGACGTGGGCCGAGATCGCCGGTAAGGACCGCGAGGGAAGTGTCTATACGCTGCTTTGCCTCGTGACGCTGGGGGCGGTGATGCTGGCAGGCGGTGGCGACATGATGCTGCTGGTCCTTGGCGTAGTGCTGACCGGACTGGGATCATTCGCAATGGTGGCCTGGCCGCGCGACGATGCGGCGACCGAGACGGCGATGAAATATCTGGTGTTCGGCGCCGTCACCGGATCGGTGATGATCTACGGGCTGACCTTCTGGTTCGGTGGTGCCGGATCGACGCTTTTTTCCGAGCTTGGTGCGCTTCAGGACAAGCCGCTGATCGCGCTGGCGGGGCTGGTCGCGGTGCTGATCGGGCTGGGCTACAAGGCGGCGCTGGTGCCGTTCCAGTTCTGGGCACCGGACGCCTATGACGGCGCGCCGGTCTCGGTCGCGGCGTTCCTGTCGGTCATCACCAAGGTTGCCGCGATCTTCGCCTTTGCGCAGGTGCTGCGCGATCTGCCGGTAGCCACCGGCTGGCCGTTCGTCGTCGCGCTGATCGCGGCGGTGACGATGACATTCGGCTATCTGGCGGCGCTGGTGCAGACCAATGTCGTGCGGCTGCTGGCCTATTCCTCGGTGGCGCAGGCGGGCTATTTCATGCTGGGGATCGTGGCGCTTGGCACCAGCCCGCTGGCGCTGCCTTCGGTGATCGTGTTCGGCGCGGCCTATGTGGCGATGAACCTTGGAGCCTTTGCAGTCATAGTGATCGCGGGCCGCAATCTGGACGACTTCAAGGGCTTCGGCCGCGCGCGCCCATTGATCGGTGTGGCGATGGTCGTGTTCCTGCTGTCGCTGACCGGTATTCCGCCGCTCTTCGGCTTTGTCGGCAAGGTGCTGCTGTTCGGAGCCGCGATCGAGGCGGGCTATCTTTGGCTGGCGGTGATCGGGATCCTTAACAGCGTGCTGGCGCTGGCGGTCTATCTGCGCATCGTGGTGCCGATGTATCAGGCGCGCGATGGCGAAGCGGTTCGGGCAGAGGTCGCGCTGCCGTTGTTGGTTGTGCTAGGTGCGACCGCGTTGGTCACGGCGCTGATGGGGCTGTTCGCGGGAGTGTTTCCCGGGTGACTTAAAGCGCGGTTTTGTGCCAGTCGGTCAAAGTGGTGATCTTGCTATCCTAGCCTGCCAGCGGCTCGGCCATTCGCTCCGCATTCCCGGAATTAAGCAGCGTCTCGATATCACCATAAGCGCGGCGGGTGGTCACGGCCCCAGCCGCGATACAGTGGCGCTTTAGACCGAATTCAAGTGTGCCGATCGACTTTCCGAATTCAGGCCGGATCACCAGATCCGCCTGCGCGAACCGCAACCGTGCATGTTCATACTGGCAGACTTCTATCGATCGCAGCATCGCCTGCATCCCGTTTTTCGGGCCAATGGTGTTTTCGCGCTGGCTTGGGTCGACGGCAATCACGATCTCGGCACTTGTAGCCCTCGCAACGTCGACCGGCGCTATGTCTGCGTAAGCCCCGTTGTCGCGTAGCCCTTAATTGGGCTCTGCCTCACTTTGTGTGGCGCAACTATCCTGAAGCTGGAAAATTCAGGAGGGATAGTCATGACTTCGAAGCACCATTGGTCGCCCGGGGGCGAAGTTTCGGTTCAAAGCGTCGAGCGAAATGATTCCGGCGGGTGGATTGTATTGGGCAATCTGACACCAAACGGCATTTGCCCGGACTGTGGATTACATTCACGTCGACGTCACGGCTGGCGGCGCCGGCGACTGCAGGATTATCCCGCCCATGGAGATGGTGTTACGGTTGATCTCGCGGTTTGCCGTTGGCGATGTTTGGCGCCCGATTGCCCACGTCGAACTTTCTCGGACCAGATCGCCTCTATTGCGCGTCCATATGCACGGCGCACCTCGCGTGTCGGAGGGATTGTCAGGCATCTGGGGCATGCGACCGGCGGACGGCCTGCCGAGCGGCTCTTGCACCGTTTGGGCCTTGGGGTCAGCGATGACACGGTGCTCAGGCAGCTGAAGAAACGTGCTCAAGACACCTCCGCGCCGCCGACAGTCATTGGCATCGACGACTGGAGCTGGCGGAAGTCGCAAACCTACGGCACGATCATTGTCGATCTGGAGCGTCGCGTGGTGATCGATGTTCTCGAGGATCGAGATGTCGTCACTTGCACCAACTGGCTGAAGCGACATCCCGAAGTAGAAGTGATCAGCAGAGATCGCTGCGGTCTCTACGCCCAGGCTGCCCAGCAAGGGGCGCCGCAGGCGAAGCAAGTCGCTGACCGGTTCCATATCGTGCAAAACCTGCGGCAGGCCATCGAGGAGCAAATGAACCTTCACGGCCGTGCGACCGGCAGGGCACTGCTGTCCGACGCCGACAACTTAGCCGCCGCCGGCAGCCTTCTGAAGTCACGCCTTGCGCACAGGACTTCTCGGGAAGAGATTTTCGCCACCATTCATGCGCTCCGAAATCAGGGCCTGTCCTGCAACGAGATCGGGCGACGAACGGGGTTCCCGCGTCGTAGCATCGCGAAATGGCTGCAGACCGAAACACCACCCGACCGCAGGCGGGCTGCTTTGAAGCCGACTTCGCCGTGGTACTTTGAAGAGTTCCTGCGCCAAAGCTGGAAGGACGGCATTCGAACTGGCAGCGCCCTTTTCCGTCTGATCCAAGAGCGTGGTTACGACGGAAGTCAGTCGCATTTGCAGCGGTTGCTGGCGGGTTGGCGCAGAGCCGAACAGCAAGCGAACGACCCCAAGGTAGAGCACGAAATCCTTAAGCCAGTCCGGGACCCGGAAACGGGGCACGCGATCTCCCCGGTCATCGCGGCCGCGCTGTGCATCAAACCGCGCGGAAAGCTCACCTCGGATCAGGCGCGGAAAGTCGACGCGCTCAAGGTCGGCTCTCCCGCTTTTGCCACGATGCGCAGCCTAGCCATGCGGTTCAACGGTATCCTGCGTAGCCGCGAAGCAGACCCGCTCCCTGCATGGATTGACGCCGCGATCGAAACCGATCTGGCGCCTATCGTGCGCTTTGCCCGCACATTGAATCGGGACTTCGATGCTGTCAAAAACGCCATCGAGATGCCTTGGAGCAACGGCCAAGCAGAAGGTCAGATCAATCGTCTGAAGACCCTCAAACGCGCCATGTATGGCCGAGCCGGTCCAGAATTGTTGCGCGCGAGAATGCTACCGTTCCGCCACACAGATTGAGGCAGAGCCGATTTAAGGGCAACGCGACAGGAGATGATATAGCCGAAGATCAGCGCCCAGAGCGCCTTTCAGAGCATGCCCGCCCCGGTCGTGAATGCTTCGATTATCTGGCCCATTCAGCCTAACCTTTTTTCGCAGTGATGCTTGACCTGCGCACCTGTCGGGAGAACGGGACTGAGGGATGTAAAAAGGGCGCCCGCCTTTCAGCCGATCAGATACATCCTGATCGGCATCCAAATCCCCATGACCATCATCATCAGGTTCTCTGTGAGCGAGACAAAGCCGAGCGGTACGTTGCTGTCGCCGCCGACGCAGGCGCATTTCAATTCACGCTTGTCGATATAGACCGCCTTGAAAACAGATACTGCGCCAACAGTGCCGATGAACAAGGCCACCGGTGCCGAAAGCCAGGTCAGCGCCCCAGCGACCATGAGGATACCTGCGAACGCCTCTCCGAACGGATAGATCTTGCCATATTGTACCCACCGACGCGCCAGCAGGTCGTAGTTCAGGAACATGGTCGAAAAGCTTTCGACATCCTGAAGTTTTTGTACCGCCAGAAAGCACATCGAGATCGAAATGAACCATTCCAGCCCGCGCAGGGTGAAAATGGTCTCGAAGCTGTACCACGACAAACCGAGCGCCATCAGGAACGCGACGGCAAAGATCGTGATCACCGGCTGGTAGGACGTGTCCGACCGTTCGTCTTCCGGCGCATCGATGCCGAAATGGACCCGAAGGTCGTCATATCCACCGATCCGCTCGTCCCCGATCTAGGTTTGCGGGGTGGTTTCGACGCCGTGCTCTTCCATGAACGCGTCGGTTTCCTCACACGTGGTCAGATGGTGGTCCTCAACCTCATACCCTTGCCTCTCCAGCAAGTCTTTGGACTTGAGACCGTAGGGGCAGAGGTGGCTCGGCATGACCATGCGGTACAGCGTCGCCGACTGCGCTTGTGTGCTTGACTGGTGCTTCATGTCATGCCCCGCAACTGTAGAATCCCCGGAATCCGGCGGTCAGACCGGCATCGAGCTCGATCGTCAGAGTCGCATCGACCGGTTCGGTACCTGCGGTTTCGAGCGCAGCACCGTCTTGGGGAACGCCAAGGCGGATCGACAGGCCTTCTGTGCCCAATTCGCCGGCTGCATTCTGTTCGACCCGGACGAGATCGCCGCTCAGCTTGACGAGCCCGACGGCTGCGCCATCGACCTCACCCAATGCCAGTGAGGCCGGACTGCCGGTTGTATAGTTGAATGTGCACGCCGCGCCATTCGGCAGAAGCTGCGCGATATCCTCCTTCGTCAGGAAGCCGGGGTCGAGCACCGCGACGTTTGCTGTTGACAGGGCTTGATCCAAGCTCACGATACGGGGGCTCTCGACACTTGCAGTCTCGGATGCGTCGCCGGATGCATCGATATCGTTGATCAGATAGCGCATCTCCGCGATTTCCTTGTCTTGCGCATAGATGATCTCGTCCGCGAGCTTGCGCACGCGCGGATCCGAGATATCGGCGCGGCTCGATGTCATGATCGCGATCGAATGGTGTGGGATCATCGCGCGCATGTAGCTGGTATCGCCCACCGTGACCTGGCTTCGTACGAGCCAGAGCGAGGCGGCGAACACGACGACGGCACCGCTGAAAATAGCGGCATTTACGGTCTTGCTCGAATACATTGAGAGCATGAAGGCCAACATGATGATCGCCATCGTCGCGCCCATCAACAGCGCCATATAGGCTCGGGTTTCGGACCAGAAAACATGGGTCAGAAGATAGGTGTTGAGATACATCAGCCCGAACATCACGACCGTCGAGGTCGCGATCATGGCGGCAAATCTCCAATATGACATGACGTGCTCCTTTCGCTTGTTCCATCCCCGTTCAGAACATCAACAACCTTCCAGCGATGGAGGGTTCCAACTCTTTTGGGATGAGGGTTTGTGGCGCTCCTAATCCATCTTTCTCGTGACCACGAGGAAGATTGTAGAGGCCGAGCAGCTGATGAGGAGAAAGCCATTCAGGGCCTCGATGCCGGCAAGAAAGCGCAAATGACCCGTGGGATAAATATCGCCAAGCCCCAGAGAGGAGTAATTGACGACGGAAAAGTAGAAAACATCCATGAATGAATCGACGTTATCTTGAGCGAAACCGCCAATACCTAAGAACTCGCCGAAACTGAAACCCAGTGCGTAAAGCCCGGCTTCACCTATGTGGGCGGTCGCGAGTGTATAGAGGGCAAATAAGAGGCGGCTTGATTGTGTGAATGGAGTGCGTTTGGTGGCCGTCATGACGAAACTCATCGCACGGACATGCACAAGTCCGCTCAAACCGAAGAGCACAATCGCAAAGAGGATCGCCCAAGCCAAACGCTCGCACCCTACAACGCAGTATTCTTGAGTTGTTCTTCGTCGCGGTGTTTCGTTGCCAAATCGGCGAGGATTGGGCAATCGGGGCGGTGATCCCCGGCACAGGCGTCCACTAGATGTGCTAGCGTCGCGCGCATTTCCTTCAGCTCCGCAATCTTGTCGTCGATCCGTTCAAGATGCTGCTCCGCGATATCCTTGACTTCGGCGCTGGCGCGTTTTTCGTCCTCGTACAGAGCAATAAGGTTGCGGCAGTCTTCAATGCTGAAGCCGAGCGCCCGGGAACGGCCGAGAAACGCGAGCTTGTGCGCATCGCTTTCACGGAATGTGCGATAGCCGTTCGTGCTGCGAAGAGGCTTCACAAGCCCGACATCCTCGTAGTATCGGATCGTCTTGGCTGGGAGGCCAGAAAGGGCGGCGACATCTCCAATATTCATGATCAGGTTCTCCTTATTCAGCGGCGACAGGGTTAGGGGATAGTAAGGTGGCCTCTTCACCACCGCGCGCTCTGGCTTCTTCCATGATGGGACGGACCCTGCGTAGCCGAAGGGCGTTGGTCAGCACGAAGACCGAACTCAGTGCCATGGCTCCGGCAGCCAGGACTGGCGAGAGCAACAAGCCGAACGTGGGGTAGAGCACACCCGCAGCCACCGGGATCAGCGCGACGTTGTAGCCGAACGCCCAGAACAGGTTCTGACGGATGTTGCGCATCGTGCGGCCTGATACTTCAAAAGCGTTGACCACGCCGCGCAGATCGCCCGACATCAGCACCACATCGGCGGATTCGATGGCCACATCGGTTCCCGTGCCGATGGCGATACCGACATCCGCATGTGCCAGCGCGGGGGCGTCGTTAATGCCGTCGCCGACGAAGGCGATCCGTCGGCCCCCTTGGCGAAGCTCGTTTAGTGCGGCCACCTTTCCATCGGGCAGAACGCCGGCGATCACGTGGTCGATGCCGGTTTCGCGTGCGATGGCATCGGCTGTCTCGCGCTTGTCGCCGGTGATCATAGCGACCTCCAGCCCGAGGCGGTGCAGCGCGCCAATGGCGGCCGCGCTGGCGGGTTTGACCGGATCGGACACGCCGATGACCGCTGCAACCCTGCCATCCACCGCGGCAAACAATGCCGTGCGGCCCAGCACGGCCAAGCGGCCCTCCGCCTCGACCAGCGCCCCGATGCTCAGTCCTTCGCGGACCATCAGGCGATCTGCACCCACAAGCACCTCGTGGCCGGCAACCTTGGCCCGAACGCCGTAGCCCGTGATGGATTCGAAGCTCTCGACGTCGTGACGTGCCGCGTTCTCGGCCTGGGCCGCGCGCACGATGGCTTCGGCAATGGGATGCTCGGACTGCGTCTCGACCGCCGCCACCAGTGCCAGGATGTCGGCCCGGTCGACCCCGTCGGCCAGGACCATATCGGTCAGTTCGGGGCGCCCTTGGGTGACGGTGCCGGTTTTGTCGAGCGCGATAACATTCACCGACGTCAGTTGTTGTAGCGCGTCGCCTTTGCGGAAAAGCACGCCCATCTCGGCTGCGCGCCCAGTACCGACCATGATCGAGGTCGGCGTGGCCAGTCCCATGGCGCAGGGGCAGGCTATGATGAGAACCGAGACCCCGGCCACAAGCGCGTAGGACAGGGAGGGCGAGGGGCCGACCAGCAGCCAGACCAGAACGGTCAACGCGGCCAGTGCCATGACCGCCGGCACGAACCACAGCGTGATCCGGTCCACCAGGCCCTGGATCGGCAACTTGGTGCCTTGCGCCTGCTCCACCATGCGAATGATTTGCGCGAGCGTCGTGTCGGCGCCGACACGTGTGGCGCGGAACTGGAAGCTGCCGGTGCCGTTGACGGTGCCGCCGGTGACCGGATCGCCCTCGGACTTGGAGACGGGAACCGGCTCTCCGGTGATCATGCTCTCGTCGACGTGGGCGCTGCCTTGCGTGACCTCCCCATCCACCGCAATGCGTTCGCCGGGACGCACAACGAGGATGTCGCCGGTGCCGATCCGTTCGATGGCGACGTCTTGCGGCTCCCCGTCCACCAGAACCCGCGCGGTGCGGGCCTGAAGGCCAAGAAGCTTCTGGATCGCAGCACCGGTGCGGCCCTTGGCGCGCGCCTCCATCCAGCGGCCCAGAAGGATCAGCACGACGATGACTGCCGCTGCCTCGAAATAAACGGCACGGGACGCCACGGGCAGCAGCGCAGGCGCAAAGAGCGCGGTAAGAGAATAGAGATAGGCTGCGCCGGTGCCGACGGCGACGAGGCTGTTCATGTCGGGCGCGCCCTTCAGAAGCGCGGGGAAACCCTTGGCGTAAAAGTGGCGTCCGGGCCAGAACAGCGTAACTGTCGTCAGTACGAACTGGATCATCCAACTTGTCTGGTGACCGATGGTGCGGCCGATCATCTCGTGCATCCCCGGCACCAGGTGTGCACCCATCTCGAGCAGGAAAACCGGCAGCGCCAATGTTGCCGCGAAGGCGGTCTTGCGGGCCAGATCGCGCGCTTCGCCTGCCTTGCGGGCGCTGTGCTCCTCGGGCAAGGCACTATCCGCCGGTTCAGCAGGGTAGCCGGCGTCTGTGGCAGCTTTCAGTAGAACGGAGATCTTCATCGCGCCCTCGACATAAGTCACGGTTGCGGTCTCGGAGGCGAGATTGACGTTGACCTCCAGAACGCCGGGCACTGCCGCCAGCGCCTTATCGACACGGCCGACGCAGGACGCGCAGGACATGGACGAGACGTTCAGGCGAATAGTCTGCGTCCGGACGGGATAGCCGGCCCGATCCAGCGCGTCGATCAGCTCCGGTATCCGGGTTTCCGAGTCGATTCGGACCTGCGCAGTTTCGGCCGCAAGGTTCACATTGACTTCTTCGACCCCGGGCAGCGCCGAGAGCGCGCGCTCGACCCGACCGACACATGATGCGCAGGACATGTTCTGGACAGAGACCCGCAGGTCTTGTGTGACTGGCATGAGCGTCTCCTTCGTCTCTGGGTAAGATATCTAGGGCTTCCACCAACTGGAAGGTCAAGCTTTTCAGAATATTTTTTTGCCCTTGACCTTCCTCCGCTGGAAGCGCCCACCTGAAGATAAGAGAGAAGGAGACGTATATGAGCAGCTTCACAGTTCCGGGAATGAGTTGCGGGCATTGCACCGCAACAATTGACAAGGCGATTAGGTCTATTGACCCAACTGCGACCGTTTCGTGCGACTTGAGCACGCATACCGTTTCGGTCGAGAGTTTTCTCAGCGTCAGGGCGGTGTCGGAAGCGATCAAAAACGCAGGATACGATGTGTCGGCGCCAGCCGCGACCTGAATAACCCTTGGGACTGCAATTACTGGTGCAAAACTTGCCGGATCACGTACCCAGCGTCCTGTCGTGCCAAGTCGATTAAGCGCACTCGACCAAATGATTGTCCTTGGATGGGCGGTAACTCGATTGCGTCATACCTTCGCTCGACAACCAGTCCAACTTTTCCTCGACCTCAAGATATTCAGCGCCTTTCTCGGACGCGGTTCAGTTGCCTTCCTGCTGTCGCTGGTCAGCACTTCGTTCGGCTTGAATAGCGCGCTGACGCTCCGGCCACGTTGATTGGATGTAAGCGATGATGTTCCAGATTTCGGCGTCCGACAGCTGGTCGCCGAACCCGGGCATGCCGCTTTCGAACTCGACCCCTTGGAGGGCAAGAGCGGCCTTGCCGCCCAGCTTGGTGTAGTCAAACAGCACGCCATCGGGATGATGCCAGGTATGACCGGTTTCGTCATGCGGCGGTGCAGGCAGGACGCCATCTGGTCCGGCCGACCGCCAATCCGGCTGTCCTTCCAAATCGGCACCATGGCAGGCCGCGCAATATTCTCTGTAAAGATCTTCACCCTGTGCAATCTCGGCGGCTTCCGGCGTGGATTCGGTCAGCACACCGGCCGTGCTCATGAGCCAGGCTGCGGCTCCGCCACCGCCCAGAAAAATCACCGACAGCATCAGGTATCTTCGCATCACGTCACTCGCATCCATGTCATCATGCCGGCGGCCGCGTGGCTGAGCATGTGGCAGTGAAACAGCCAGTCGCCTGGATTATCGGCGACAAAGACAACGGTCCGCGTTTCGCCCCGGAACATCGTTATCGTATCCCGGAGCGGCCCCAATGTGCCATCCTCGCCGATTTCGCGGAAATGCATCCCGTGCAAGTGCATCGCGTGCGGGAAGGACGTGTCGTTGCTAATCTCAAGCTTGACGGTCTGCCCGAGAGCGAGACCGGCAAGCGGTGCATCGGGCATTCCGACGGTGCCGTTTAAGGCCCAGTATTCGTTTTCGTCGACCAGATCGCGGAAGGATTTCCGTTCACCGTTCAAGACCGCCGATTGCATCCGGCCCATCGCACCGCCCTCGATGTTAAGGCGAACGGGAACCGCATTGTCTAGGCCCGGAACATCCATATTCGCATTGCTCGGCAGGGCAGGGGGGTAATCCCGGCGTACGGCGGACGCCCGACCGGTCACGGTAAGGGCAACTTGTGACATACCTTCCCCATTGTCGAGGCGCACCAGATGGGCCGTTTCACCGGAGTCGGCAGTCACGTCGACGATCAGATCGGCGCGCTGGCCGGGGCCGAGAATGAGGGGTTCGCCGAGCCTCTGGGGTTGCGCCAGTGGCATCCCGTCCAACGCGATGGTCCAGCCTTCCATTCCGGCGATATCAACGACGAAGATCCGCGCGTTGGCCGCATTGATCAGACGCAGTCGAAGCCGTTCATTCTGACGCACATCGATCGCAAGACCGTACTGTCCGTTCGTCGCAACGAAATTTCCCATGCGGCCTGCGTGGCTGCGGGAATGCGCAGAGGTGAAGTCGGGATTGATCTGTGCGGTTTCGGGATCGAGAAGCCAATCGTCCAGGATCAGAACCTCCTCGCGATCCACTTCCGGAGCTTCCGCTTCCTCAACAATCAGCGCGCCGTAAAGCCCTCGGGCGACCTGTTCGAAGGACCTCGCATGGGCGTGATACCAATAGGTTCCGGCATCAGGTACAACGAAGTCGTAATCGAAACTCTCGCCCGGTTCGACGGCGGCTTGGGTCAGCCCGGCGACGCCGTCCATCGCGTTGTCGATCCGGATTCCGTGCCAGTGGACCGAGCTTGCCTGTGGCAGCGCGTTCAGTAACTTTCGCTGAACGCGGGCACCCTGCGCGATCCGCAACTCCGGGCCGGGCATCATGCCGTCATAGCCCCATATTTCCGTCTTTGGATAAGGCGGCGGCGCGAGCTGGACCGCGCTCACTTGAGCTTTGAATTCGTCAAATTGAGGCGTCAATGCGCGCCCCGCTCTGGGCAATGGAAGGACAGCGGCCGCCGAAGCGCTACGCAAAAGGAAATCCCGACGTATCATGTTCTCTCCTAGCCTTAAATAGTATGGAGCTCTGGCGCGCCCCGTCGCTTTGATCGTAGTTCGGCTGCGACACCCGTAAGGTGATTTTCTCTTCTGCTTTCAGCAACCTGATAGCCAGAAGATTGACCGACATCGCAGGCAAGTCGAAAATAGGGAGGAACCGAGTTTCGGTTTACACGACCGCGCCGAATTCCACCGAACACGTTGCCCTGCCGAGTCAAACTGCCGAGCAAATCATAGTTCAGGTCCGCGACGGTCCAGCCGCGCACGGCAAGAAGCTCTGGAAGAGTCGCGGTCGGTGGCGATTGGCCAACTTCCCGGTAAAAAAAAATTTTACCCTTTAATCTGTTAGAAAATGCCATTCGCTTCTTGGAGTTCCCGGACGAATTGCGTGACCATCTTGACATCAGCGTCTGTCAGTCCCTTGACCGGAGGCATATTCCCGAAATTCCAGTGATGCGACCGGACACCGTTTTTCGCCGCCAAGACGAAAGCCATGTCCGAATGATGTGAAGGCTCATAGATCTTGTGCACAAGTGGCGGCGCAACACCATTCTGACCTGCTGCGTTGGCGCCATGGCATTCGGCACATTTCGCCTCGAATGCGCCTTTTCCGATCTGTGCATTCGCTGACAGGTCCGTCGGCACCGAAACCTCCACGATGGGTGCCCCTCGGGCCACGCCGCTTGTGTCCGGTGGCACCATCGAGTGACCGGCCGACTGTTGCCTGGATGGGGCCGCGTTCCAATAAACGGCGAGGCCCCCGATCAAAAAAACGGCCAGAATGGCCAGAAGCATCTTGTTCATTCTTTACTGTCCCTCGCGAGAACCACTCTGCTCAAATCAGCTTCACCTGCGTTCCCAGAGCCGTTCGTTCAAAGACTTCCTCGATATGTTCGTTGTAGAGGCCAATACATCCGTTCGACGACTTGCGCCCGATCTTCCGAGTATCCTGCGTTCCGTGGATCCGGTAATACTGCCAAGACAGATAGAGCGCACGGGTGCCCAGCGGATTGGCGGGGTCTCCGCCTGGAATAAGTGCTGGCCATTCGGGGTTGCGCTCACGCATCGACGGCGTTGGCGCCCAGCTCGGGTTCTCCCTTTTTTCGACAACCTCGGTATAGCCCCGCTTTGTCAACTCATCGGTCAGGGGAACCGATGTCGGATAGATTCGCATTTCGCCATCGGTGGTCCAATGCTGCAACACTTTCGTGATCGTATCCGAAATGATGATACCTTTGTCCAGGGACTCGAAATGGTCCCGCCACTCGTGCGTGCGGAAAGACGATAAGTTCCGACGCGTCGTTTCCACTCCCTGCGCCCGGAGTAACGACGGCGCAGCCAACGCGATTACGCCGCTCGCCGCAGCCAGTACGAAACGACGTCTATGGATTACAAAGGGTGCCTGCTCTACCATGGCATTCCTGCTACTGATTTCTTGCCTATCAGGTGTGCATAAACCACCTTACAGCACTGGAGGGTCAAGCGAGCTCGTCTGACATAACAGTGAATTTTGTATCATTTCGTAGCATCGCAAAAAAGTGCGCGCGAACCCGGCTGTCACCAGATCGTGATCCTCAAATATCTACCTTCGGCTTACTGACATCACACGATTTGTTGCCGTGCCAAAATGACCTGAATGCGAGGCCTGTAAACACGAACGGTGCGCAATATGCATCCATGGAACATTGCAACCCTCATAGGCAACACGGTTTGGAACACTGCGGTGTCGAAGCCGGAGGCGAAAACAACCTGTCCGATTTCCCAATCATTCGGCCGTTACCTAAGCGGACACAGCGTTCCATGGCGGGAAGGTCGATAGTTAATGACTCATAGTTCGGTGGGCATCAAAAGCATCAGCCTTGGCGTCAAAATTCGAGTTTCGCCTTGTGGCGCTCGTACTCCTCTTCGTCAATTTCACCTTGGGCATAGCGCTCGCGAAGAATCTCGGCCGCGTCCGATTTGCCGCCAGAGCCAGACCCGGCCGAGAAGCCACGGACGGCGAACACGATCAATGCGATGATCGCCCCCCAGAACAATAGCATCATCAAACCGCCAGCCATGCCGAATCCACCTCCCCACATCATGTGACCGAAACCGTCGCCCCTACTGTCCGCAGGATCGGCGAGCGAGGCTCCGGCGGACAATACTAGGGCTGACGGGGTTGCAGCGGATACCATTTTTATCATGAGGTGTTCCTTTCTTGCTGATCAGGTTCTGTTTCGAGTGGTAAAGTGACGGTCACGAGAAGACCGCCTTCGGTGCGGTTCGTCAGCGCTACGTCGCCGCCATGGGCCCGCACAATCGTTCGCGCGATCGACAGGCCAAGACCGGTCCCACCGGTTTCGCGCGAGCGGGATTTTTCGAGCCGGAAAAACGGCTCGAACACTTGCTCGAGTTCGGCTTCGGGAACCCCAGGTCCGTTGTCGGAGACCCGTATCTGGACGTATTCGGCGTCATGTACGAAGGTGACCTCCGCCCCCCCGCCATAGCGCTGCGCGTTCTCGATGATGTTGCGCAGGGCGCGGCGCACCGATTGGGGACGCAAGCGAACGCTTATGCTGTTGGCTGTATCAAGGGTGAAGCCGTCGATCATGTCGGCCTGCAACTGCTTCAGGTAGGTTTTCAGATCCACCGTCTCGTAGACTTCGGAGCTGGCCATGCCCCGTGCAAAGGCAAGCGTTGCATCGACCATCTCCTGCATTTCCTCGATTGAGGCGACAAGACTTTCACGCGTTTCGTCCTCGTCCACCATCTCCGCCCGCACCCGCATGGCGGTCAGCGGAGAGCGCAGATCATGGCCCAATGCCGCAAGAAGTCTTGTCCTGTCCGCGACGAAACGCGTCAGTCTCGCCTGCATCCGATTGAAGGCCTGCGTGAGGCCGCGCACCTCGCTCGGACCGATCAGTGGCAACGGATCGACGGCTTCCCCCTTTCCAAGCCTGTCGGCTGCGCGCGAAACGCGCAGAAGCGGTCCGGTTAGCCGGGTCAGAAGAAACCAGCAGGCCGAGACTAGAATGATCGCCGCCGTGATTCCGAAACTGACGATTGAAGCCCATGGCCACTGCAACGGCGGCCGCTCGAACCTTGTTCCGACATTCAGCCACTGCCCGTCCGCCAGGGCGATCGACAGTTGCATTTCGATCGCGGAAAGCTCGCCCCGCATCATCGCGAGATGCATTTCGGCCATCTCCGGCGCGAGATGTGGCATCGGCGGAATGCCTTGCTCGACCTCGTGCAATTCCACGCGGATTTCTCGATCGTTCGCGCCACCTAGTAGTCCGCGAACGCGCGCCTCTACGGCTCCATCGTCTGCATGGCTTTCATGATCGACAGCGGGAATGTCCGAAAGATCGAAACGTACCAAAGGGGAATTCGCCGCTCTCAGGATCGCCTGTTGCAAGGACTCCGGCGCCTCTTCGAGCAAGAGCGCGACGTTCGCGGCCCGGCCTGCCGCTTCGAAACCCAAGGCGGCGCGCACGGCGAGACCACGCTCGTCGACGAACAGCCACAGGCTGATCGTCTGTGCGACAGCAAGCGCCGCGACGATCAGCAGGACCAACTGCCCACGAAGATTATCGAAGGGGCGCGGCATCAGCTCAACTCGTGGACATCGGCAGCCAGGCAATAGCCGCCGCCGCGCACAGTCGTGACGATGCGCGGCCGCGACGGATCAAGCTCGATCTTCCGGCGCAGTCGGCTGATCTGATTGTCTATGGTCCGGTCAAACACTGACGCTGCGCGGCCTGCCGTCAGATCGAGCAACTGATCGCGGCTGAGGACAAAACGAGGACGTTCCAGCAGGACGGTCAAAAGCTTGAATTCCGCGCTGGTCAGATCGATTTGCTCACCGTCCTCGTTCGAAAGTACCCGACTGTCCGTGTCCAGAATCCAATGGGCAAATGCGATACGTCGGCCCGAAAGTGTACCTGCATAGGGTTCGGCTTTCGTCGAACGGCGCAGGATGGCCTTGATTCGGGCGACCAGTTCACGCGGGTTGAAGGGTTTCGCTAGGTAGTCATCCGCGCCGATTTCAAGGCCAACAATCCGGTCGGTTTCCTCCCCGAGCGCGGTCAACATCAGGATCGGAACGGATCCACTTGCCGAAAGTCGGCGGCACACGGAAAGACCATCTTCCCCCGGCATCATGACATCGAGGACGATGAGGTCGTACTTGCCGTTCGCAAGCTTCGCATCCATGTCGACCGCGTCGCGCGCGGACGTTGCGCGCATCCCGTTCTTTTCCAGGTAGCGCGTCACGGCATCGCGGATTTCGCGGTGGTCATCGACGACAAGAATGTGCGGCGGTTCGCTCATAAGCCTTCCTTTAGATGAATGCCGGGTGCTTTCCCGAAGAGATTTGTCACGAAGTGTAACAGGCCCCGCGTTTGCGACCTGCCGATACAAAACGCCTGCGCTCCCTGCATTCCTTCGCGACAGGCATCTGCCATATGTTCTGTATCGCAACACTGACACGAGGTAACCTAAATGAAACGCAATACTCTACTCGCTGCAATGACCCTCACTGCAACCGTCCTTGGCGGTGCCGCGTTCGCGGAGTCCCACCACGGACACGGCGGAAAATCCGGACCCGGTGCCGCGCAAGGAGGTGCCCCCGGCATGATGGGCATGATGGAGGGCATGGATGGAATGATGGATATGATGCAGCGCATGCATGGCAACATGATGGGCGGCGGCATGATGGGCGTTATGGGCCCGATGGGCGGAGGCATGACGAAGATGCTGGACGCTGATGGCGACGGCAAGGTCACTCCTGAAGAGATGCGCACGCAGCTGCAGGCCAAGCTTGCCGAATATGACGGCGATGGCGACGGCTCCCTCTCGATTGCAGAGTTCGAAACGCTTCACAGCGCGATGATCCGCGAGATGATGGTGGACCGATTCCAGCACCTCGATGCCGACGGTGACGGCGCGGTGACGGCGGAAGAGATGGTGGCGCCTGCCGAAATGATGGAACGGATGCAGATGATGCGGTCGAACATGGCGCAGTCGCAGGGTCAGCCCGGCAATGGCCAGGGCATGGGCGACGGCACCATGATGAACGACAATTGAGAGGTTCGGCGCCAGCTCTGACTGGCGCCGCTTCCCCAAACGTCTGATCCGAAAACATCCGGACGCAACACCAGACCGCGTCCGGACTTGCCAAGTCCAGGCAATGAGCAGCAACCACAGAAAATCCGAAAGGGAGAAAATCGAATTGGCCTATACCTATGATCGTGTCTTGAAAGATGTCGCCTTGGGCGACGCTGAAATGCGCGTCCGCGATGCATTGACAGAAAAGGGCTTTGGCGTACTGACCGAGATCGACGTGAAGGCGACGATGAAAAAGAAGCTGGGTGTGGAGATGGCGCCCTATCGCATCCTTGGTGCCTGCAATCCGGGCATGGCCCACAAGGCCATCGAAATCGAGCCGCGCATCGGCGCGATGCTGCCCTGCAATGTGATTCTGCGCCAGATGGACGGAGGCACCGAAATCAGCGCCATTGACCCTGTGGCCTCTATGCAAGCGGTAGAGAACGCCGAGTTGCACGAAGTCGCCGATCAAGTCCGCGATTTGCTCCGGGCCGCTTTGGACGCGGCCTGAAGTCTCTCTCGATGCCCTTGACCTGACATGAGGCGCAGATGAACCGTAACAATACGCTCACACCAACCGTCAAGACCGCCATCGCGCTGGCATTCGCGGCGGCCTTGCTGGTCCTTGCGTTCGGACCGCTGCCCGACACCCTGACCCGCCTGAACGGCGACAGGATCTCTGCTTGGGTCATGGCTGCAGGTATCTGGGGGCCAATTTTAGTCGTCGGACTGATGACGATAGCGATCGTGGCCACGCCGATCCCAAGTGCACCCATCGCACTGGCTGCAGGCGCGGCCTACGGCCACACCGTCGGAACAGTTTACATCGTTCTCGGTGCCGAATTCGGCGCTCTTGCAGCCTTCGTTCTCGCCCGGTTTTTGGGTCGGGACGTATTGCGGCAATGGTTTGGCGACAAGATCGATGTTGGCTGGCTTGGCTCTCAGAACGCGCTAACATTCACGGTTTTTATCAGTCGGCTGTTACCATTCGTTTCGTTCGATATTGTCAGCTATGCAGCGGGGCTCAGCCGACTGCATTTCTGGCGCTTCGGACTGGCCACGTTAGCCGGAATTATTCCTGCCAGTTTCGTACTCGCGCATTTCGGCAACGAAGCCGTCAGCGGAGACACCTCCCGTGCTGCCTGGGCTGCAATCGGACTGGGCGCTCTGACCCTGACCCCGCTCGTCTTCATCGGCGTCAGGGACAGGCAAAGATGTAGATTACGCCATGACTGATCGTGACGCACACCATCTTCTGAAACGAGCACCATGGATTGAGCGCCAGGGGCATTTCGGTTTTCGGTTCCAAAGTAAAGAACAGGGACTCCCTCAATGTTGACCGCAGCGATACCATTTCCGGACATCGGAACCGATCTGTTCTCGATCGAAATCGGCAGTTTCACATTCGCGCTGCGTTGGTACGCGCTGGCGTATATCGTCGGCATCCTCATCGGATGGCGCATCTGTCTGGCCGCAGTCAATCGCCCGGCACTCTGGCCCCCGGCCGGTCCGCCACTTGATCGCGAGCAGATCGAGAACCTTCTGACATGGATCATACTGGGCGTGATCGTGGGTGGGCGCCTGGGTTTCGTGCTGTTTTATCAGCCCGGCTATTACCTGGCCAACCCGCTGGAAATCCTCAAGGTGTGGCAGGGCGGCATGTCGTTCCACGGCGGTTTTGCGGGTGTAGGGATTGCGGCGCTGATATTCTGTCTTCGTCAGAAAAGATCCCTGCTCAGCACCGCAGACCTGCTTGCGCTGGCAACTCCGCCGGGGCTGTTTCTGGGACGGCTGGCGAATTTCACCAACAACGAGCTTTGGGGGCGGCCTACGGACGTTCCTTGGGCGATAATCTTTCCGGGCGAGGCGGCGCAAGTCTGTGACGGCATCACCGGGCTCTGCGCCCGACACCCTTCGCAGTTATACGAGGCGCTTCTGGAAGGGCTGCTGCTCGGAACACTCCTGCTCTATCTCGCCTGGCGGCGCGGCTGGCTGAAGGCCCCCGGTGCTCTGACCGGGGTTTTCCTTACTGGGTACGGCCTTGCCAGAAGCTTCGTGGAACTGTTCCGGCAGCCGGACATGCAGTTCGTGACCGCCGAGAATCCGATCGGTCACGCGCTTCATTTCGGCGAATGGGGGCTGACGATGGGTCAAGTGCTTTCCGCGCCGATGATCGTGACAGGACTGGCTCTGATTTTTTACTCCTTCAGTCACTTCGGAAGCGCGGCCGACCAGAGGCCAAATACCGTCGTGTGATTAAGTGGAGCCAATAAAAGGAGGAACTCGAATGAACAGCAATGTGGAAGAACAATATAGTGGAACAGCGACCGAGAACGCACTGGTCGAAGGGCGAAAAGCGTTTCTCGGCTTCCTCGCGAAACGGGTCGGCAACCGCGCGGATGCCGAGGATGTTTTCCAAGAGTTCTGCATTCGGGTGCTGACTCGCAAGGATCAGCTTCGCGACGTGGAACGCATGGATGCATGGCTATACGCGATCCTCCGGTCCACCATGAACGATCATTTTCGCAAAGCCACTCGGCGCAGCCGCTTGGCCGTAGCTGTCGCACGAGACCCACATCAGTTGGTTGCCGATGCGCCGGTGCAGATGGCGCGGCTGTGCACTTGTCCGAGCAGGCTGCTTACCGAGCTTCGTACCGTTGATACCAAATTGATCCGGCGGATCGATTTCGGTGAAGAGGATCGGAAAATCGTGGCCGCCGATATGGGGTTGAACCGCAATGCCCTTGGCGTTCGGCTGCACAGGGCGCGCGCTGCTCTGCGCGAGGCGATCCAATACCATTGTGGAGCCTGCTGCCTGGAGGATCCCGATGATTGCTACTGCCCAGTCTAGCGCCGAAGCGATCCCCTACTGCGACAAGCAAAGCTAGGCGACGGAATCAGGCGAACAATTCAGGGCATTCACGGGCGCATTTGTTGGTCAAAATGATGTACACCAGATGCAGCGTTGCGAGCCCCGCCAGCAGGCAGAAAAACGAAATGTAGGCAAACTGGAGAAAGGCGATATCGATCACGATCACCGCCACCAGCGTCAGGGCGAAATGGCGCATATGTTTGTAATGCGACAGCGCTGGCGGCAGGGTGATAAGGGTCACATAGATCGTATTGGTCAGCCAGCGTGGCATCATGTAATCAAGCCACATTGATTTTTCATAGGCCAGCGACTGGTTGTTGATCTCGACCACGACCATGCTGCTGTTCAGCCCGTGCGGGATGTAAAGCAATAGACCGAAGGCCAGTCCGATCAACGCCATGAGGCGGAACAACCGCTTCCGAGGGCTGTCGTCCGGTTCCAGAACGTAGACCGAGTATGGCACCCAGATCGGCCACATGAACCAGGTGAAAAAAATGAACCCCATAGCTCCCCATAAGACCGTCAGGGGATCGTTTCCGTTCATGCCGACCCAGACAAAACCCTCGGTAAACTGTTGCAGTCCGGCAAAAAGCGGCATCAGGGCAAGCGGAAGATACCGTTTGTTTCGCCGCCACGCCACAATTGAAATGGCCGTGCCGCCGCCAACAAGAAAAACGCTGGCGGCAAAGCTGACTTGCGCGGACAAGCACATGGAATTCTTTCTCCGACATATTTTTTTGGGACGGCCCAAAGTGCAAACCTAAGGCACAAACTGGGCGTTGAAAAGCAACCGGCTCATTACGGGAGTCCTCTCGGCGCCGCTGACCACCCATTGCGATGGGACGGTCGCGGGCGCAGCTCAGTCGCGATTACCTCCCTGAGCACGAGGCCTCTGCGGAGACTTGGCGCGCCCCGTCGGCAAAGTATTCGAATTGCCGAGTTGAGGAATCGCCAGTGGCTTTCATGCAAATCAATGCCTTTCGGATGGAACTGTAAGGTTTGGAGACCGGCAACGTCTATTTACCTAAACGGGCGGTCCCGACCGCAATGAAAATGGACTGGAGCCAACATTGAAAAAATTGACCCTTGAGGTCCGCGGGCTGTTCGAGGAACTCGATCATCTCGCGGTCGAACGCCATTTGTCAGCTCTCGGCGGCGTGCACAGCGCCGAAGCGAACCCGGCATCGGCAAGCGTGACAGTCCACTACGATGAGACGGCAGTGGGCGAGGAAGAGCTGCGCAACACGGTTGAGGCCTGCGGATTCCACTGCGCCGGGGAGCGGGTTCCGAACCATGTCTGCCACGCCGACCATCAAATGTCTGGCGCGGAGGCCCCGGCTGGCCACGACGCGATGGCGCACGAGATGGGCCACGGCGGTGGTATGGACATGGCCAGCATGGTCCGCGACATGCGCAACCGCTTCTGGGTGGCGCTGCTGTTCACCATCCCGATCTTCACTTATTCGCCGATGGGTGGCCTGTTCACGCCACCCGCGCCGCCCTTCGGGCTGGAACTGGATCTGTGGCTGTTCTTCCTGGGTAGTGCCGCGATTATCTGGCCAAGCTGGCCGTTCTTCGTCGCCGCCTGGCGCGCCCTGCGCAACGGCATCCTGAACATGGCGGTCCTGGTCGTGCTGTCGGTTGGCACCGGTTATGTGTTCAGCGTCGGGTCTACCTTCTTCTTTCCGGGCGTGCAATTCTACGAGGCGGTGGCGGTGCTGCTGGTGTTCATCCTGTTGGGTCACTGGCTGGAGATGCGCGCGCGGGCCGGGGCGTCCGCTGCAATCCGCGCACTGCTCGATCTTGCACCGCCGATGGCGACCGTTATCCGCGATGGGCAAGACGTTGAGGTGCCTACCTCCGAAGTACTTGAGGGCGAGATCGTGCTGATCCGGCCCGGCAACAAGATCCCGGTGGATGGCGAGGTTGTCGAAGGCGCGTCGCTGGTCGACGAATCCATGCTGACAGGCGAATCCATGCCGGTCAACAAGGCCGTCGGCGACACCGTGATCGGCGCCACCATCAACAAGAGCGGCAGTTTCCGGTACCGCGCCACCAAGGTCGGGGCCGACACCGCGCTGGCGCAGATCGTCAAGCTGGTGCAGGAGGCGCAGAACTCCAAGGCACCCGCCCAGCTTCTGGCCGACAAAGCCTCACAATGGCTGGTGCTGATCGCCGTCGTGATCGGACTTGCAACCTTCGCGGTCTGGTTCTGGTGGATCGGCTCTCCGCTTTTGTTCGCGCTGACGCTGACGATCACCGTCTTCGTCATCGCCTGCCCGGACGCGCTTGGGCTTGCTACGCCGATGGCGGTGATGGTGGGCACAGGGTTAGGGGCGCAGCACGGTATCCTGTTCAAGAATGCCGGTGCGCTGGAAGACGCGACCAAGCTTGACGTGATCGTCTTCGACAAGACCGGCACGTTGACCATGGGCGAACCGCGCGTGGTCGAGGTCGTTGCCGCCGAAGGCGGCGCGGAGGATGACGCGCTGCGGGCTGCGGCGGCCGTCGATCGCGGCTCGGACCACCCGCTGGCGCTCGCCATTGTCGAACGCGCGGCGGACCTCGACGTCCCGCAGATGGCCGAGTTTCTCAACCTCGAAGGCCGCGGCGCGCGCGCCGAAGTCGCAGGCAAGACCGTGCTGGTCGGCAATCGGCGCCTGATGGACGAGGAGGGTATCGACGTCGGCACCCTGACGGCGGAGGCCGAGCGCCTGAAGGGCGAGGGCCGCACGGTTGTGCATGTGGCGCAGGGCGGACGGATGCTGGGCCTGATCGCCATCGCTGATGCGCCGCGTCCGAGCGCCAAGGCCACCGTGGCCAAGCTGCGCGCACGCGGCGTCGAGGTGGCGATGCTGACCGGCGACAACGAAGGTACCGCAAGGCGGATCGCGGGCGAGCTGGGCATCGACATTGTGCTGGCAGATGTTCTTCCGGGCCAAAAGGCCGAGAAGGTCAAAGAGCTTCAGGCCCAGGGTAAGAAGGTCGGCATGGTCGGTGACGGTGTCAACGACGCACCCGCGTTGACCCAGGCCGATGTCGGATTTGCCATCGGTGCGGGCACCGACGTGGCGATGGAAAGCGCCGATGTCGTGCTGATGAAAAGCGATCCCTACGATGTCGTGGGGGCCATCGAGTTGTCGCGCGCCACCTTGCGCAAGATGCACCAGAACCTGTTCTGGGCCGTGGCTTACAACGTGGTCGCCTTTCCGATGGCGGCAGGGGTGTTTTATCCGTTGATCATCAGCCCCGCCGTGGCAGCACTTGCCATGTCGGGCAGCTCCGCGCTGGTGGCGGTCAACGCGCTGCTGCTGAAACGAACGCGGCTGGAAGGTATTGGTGCGGGCAAGAGTGGGTCCGCCAGCGGCGGCGGTCAGGGCGATGCGCAGGCAGGCCAGGTGCCGCTTCACGCCGGACACTCGCAGAAATCACATTGAATAAGGGGGACTTGAGATGTCTGACACATCATCGACCAAGACACCGGACGGGAAGGGCATGGCGGCGCGGTTTCCCACCGCGTATTCCATCCTGTTCGGCCTGATCATCGTTGTCGCGGCGCTGACCTGGATTATCCCTGCGGGCCAATATGACCGCGCCATGAACGAAGAGGTCGGGCGCGAGATCGCCGTGCCGGGTACGTATCAAACGGTCGAGCCCAATCCGCAGGGGGTCATCGACGTCATGCTGGCACCGGTGGCGGGGTTTTATGATCCCGACAGCTATGCCGCAAATGCCATCGACGTGGCGCTGTTCGTACTGCTTTTGGGCGGCTTTCTGGGCGTGGTGAATGCCACGAATGCCATCGACACCGGCATCCAGACGGCGATGGTGCGGCTGAAGGGGCGCGAGATCTGGATGATCCCGATCCTGATGTCGCTCTTTGCCCTGGGCGGCACGACCTATGGCATGGCCGAGGAAACGCTGGCCTTTTACGCGCTTCTGATCCCGGTGGTGATCGCGGCGGGCTACGATTCCGTGACCGGCGTGGCGATCATCCTGATCGGTGCCGGGATCGGCACGCTGGGATCGACAATCAACCCCTTCGCCACGGTGATCGCGTCTAACGCGGCAGGCATCCCGTTCACGGATGGTATTGCGCTGCGGCTGGTCCTTCTGTTGGGCGGCCTCGCGATCTGCGTGGCCTACGTCATGCGCTATGCCTCGAAGGTTAAGGCCGACCCGGCCCGGTCCGTCGTCGCTGCGCAACGCGACAGCGACCGGCAGTTTTTTCTGAACGAGACGGATGCAACGTTCGAGGAGCCGAAGCTGAGCGGAACTCAGAAGCTGGTCCTGATCCTGTTTTTTACGACCTTTGCGGTAATGATTTGGGGTGTCTCGAGCCAGGGATGGTGGATGGCTCGGATGGGCGCGCTGTTCTTCGGCATGGCCATCGTCGTCGGGCTGGTCGCCCGCATGGGGGAGAAGAAGCTAACGTCGTCCTTTGTCGACGGAGCGAAGGATCTTCTGGGAGTTGCGCTGGTGATCGGTCTGGCGCGCGGCATCGTGGTGATCATGGAGCAGGGCCTGATTGCCGACACGATCCTGAATAGTGCCGCCGATACCCTCGGCGGCCTGCCGGAAGTCGCGTTCATCAACCTGATGCTTTGGATCGAGATCGGGATGAGCTTTCTCGTGCCGTCGTCGTCCGGCCTGGCCGTCCTGTCGATGCCGATCCTTGCCCCGTTGGGGGATTTCGCGGGGGTCGGCCGTGACCTCGTGGTGACGGCCTATCAATCGGCGAGCGGGCTCGTGAATCTGATCACGCCCACCTCTGCGGTTGTGATCGGCGGTCTGGCCATCGGGCGCGTGTCGTTCGACCGCTGGGTCGTCTTCGTCTGGCCCCTGCTGCTGATCCTCGTCGTCTTCATCTCGGCCGGGATCAGCCTGGCCGCCATTCTCTGATTAGAAAGAAGGAGGCATTCCAGATGTCTGAACCAAAATTGGGCGTTCATTCCGAAGCCGGTACATTGCGGCAGGTGATCGTATCGCCACCCGGCCTGGCGCATCGCCGTCTGACACCGGACAACCGCGAAGACCTGCTGTTCGACGATGTGTTCTGGGTCAAACAGGCGATCAAGGATCACGCCGTCTTTGCCGATGTCATGCGCGGCGAAGGGGTCGAGGTGTTGGATGCGATGGCGCTGCTGGGCGAGACGCTGGACATTTCCGACGCGCGCGCCTGGGTTCTCGACCACCGCATCACCCGCAATGACGTCGGCGTGGGGATGCGGGACGACTTGCGTGCCTGGATGGAGGGTCTGCCCGGCACGGAACTGGCCCGTTTGCTGGTCGGCGGCATCCGGGTGGACGATCTGCCTTTCACGCCCTCCGGCATGTTCGGCAGCTACCTTGGCCCCCACGGTTTCGTGCTGCCGCCGCTGCCAAATTTCATCTTTACCCGCGACAATTCAGCCTGGGTTTATGGCGGCGTGAGCCTGAACCCGATGCATTTCGCGGCACGGCGGCCCGAAACGCTGCTGATGGCAGCAGTCTACCGGTTTTATCCGACATTCGCGGATCGAGTGCGGGTCTGGTTCGGCGATCCGACGCGGGAATTCGGGACGGCCACGCTGGAAGGCGGCGACATCATGCCAATCGGGCACGGTGTCGTCATGGTCGGCATGGGCGAACGATCGACCCCGCAGGCGGTGGGCCAACTGGCCGAGGCGCTGTTCGAGGGTGGCGACGTGACGCGGGTGATCGCCTGCCAGATGCCCAGTTCGCGCGCGGCGATGCATCTGGACACCGTTTTCACCCATTGCGGGGGCGATGTGGTGACCACTTTCAAGGAGGTGGCGGATGCGATCACCTGCTATGACCTGCGCCCCGGTCAGGGCAAGGCCGCGCTCGATATCCGCCGGGATGCGCGCCACATATTCGAGATCACCGCTGAAATTCTGGGCCACAAGAAACTGCATCTAGTGCCCACCGGCGGGGCCGACGCCGCGGAGCAATCGCGCGAACAGTGGAATGATGGCAACAACGTGCTGGCGCTGCGCCCCGGCGTCGTCATCGGCTATGACCGCAACGACGACACCAACGCCGCACTGAAGGAGGCCGGGATCGAGGTGCTGGCCATCCCCGGTGCCGAACTCGGCCGGGGCAGGGGCGGCAGCCACTGCATGAGTTGCCCGACGATCCGCGACGCAATCTGAACCACCGACGATAAGGAAATCCCATGTCCTACAATCTGAGAAACCGCCATTTCCTGGCCCTGCGCGACTTCACGCCGCAGGAAATCAGCTTCTTGCTGAAACTCTCCGCCGACCTGAAGGCGGCGAAATACGCCGGCACTGAAGTTCCGCGCCTGACCGGCAAGGAAATCGCCCTGATCTTCGAGAAGGACAGCACCCGCACCCGCGTCGGCTTTGAGGTGGCGGCCCACGATCAGGGCGCGCATGTGACCTATCTTGGCCCCTCGGGGTCGCATCTGGGCAAGAAGGAAACCGTCAAGGACACCGCGCGCGTGCTAGGCCGGGTCTATGACGCGATCGAATATCGCGGATTTGGTCACCCTATCGTCGAGACGCTGGCGCAATACGCTGGCGTGCCCGTCTATAACGGGCTGACGGACGAATTCCACCCGACGCAGATCCTTGCCGATTTCCTGACCATGCAGGAACATTCCGACAAGCCGCTGCGCGAGATCGCCTATTGCTTCATGGGCGATGCGGGCAACAACATGGGTGACAGCCTGCTGATCGGCGGGGCGAAGATGGGCATGGATGTGCGCCTGTGCGCGCCCGAAAGCCTGTGGCCGGGCCAGGCGATCCGCGACGAGGCCGATGACGTCGCCGTGCAGACCGGCGCGCGGATCACGATCACCGAGGATGTGGACGCCGCGGTGAAAGACGTCGATTTCGTCTATACCGATGTCTGGGTGTCGATGGGTGAGCCCAAGGAAAAATGGGCGGAACGGATCGAGCTGCTGACGCCCTATCAGGTGAATTCCGATGTGATGGCCAAAACCGGCAATCCGAGGGCCAAGTTCATGCATTGCCTGCCCGCCTTCCACAATGCCGAGACCGAAGTCGGCGCCGATATCGAAGAGGAATTCGGCATCACGGCGATGGAAGTCACCGAAGAGGTGTTCGAAAGCCCGGCCTCCATCGTGTTCGATCAGGCCGAGAACCGGCTGCACACGATTAAGGCGGTGCTCGTCGCCACGCTGGGCAACTAGCGGTGCTGGTTGTCGCCGCATTGGGGGGCAATGCATTGTTGCGCCGTGGCGAGCCGCTGACCGCCAAGGCGCAGCGCGAGAACGTCGCCACCGCGGCTACCGCGCTGGCGCAGATCATCAAGGCCGGACACCGGCTGGTCGTCACCCACGGCAACGGGCCGCAAATCGGCCTGCTTGCATTGCAGGGTGCGGCCTACAAACCCGATGCAGTGTTCCCGCTGGATGTGCTGGGGGCGGAAACCGATGGCATGATCGGTTACATGATCGAGCAGGCGCTTGAAAACGCCCTGGGCCATGACCGCCCGGTCGCGACCCTGCTGACCCAGATCGAGGTCGATCCCAAAGACCCGGCCTTCGCCAAACCCACCAAGTTCATCGGCCCGGTCTATGACAAGGCGGAAGCCGAACGGCTCGCGCAGGCGCGGGGGTGGAGCATTGCTGCGGATGGCGCGCATTGGCGCCGCGTGGTGCCGTCGCCGATGCCGAGTGGCATTCCCGACCTGAAAGTGCTGGAACTGCTGCTCGAGCAGGACGTGACGCTGATCTGCGCAGGCGGCGGTGGCATTCCGGTCGTCCGGCGTGCCGACGGTTCGCTGATCGGGGTCGAGGCGGTGATCGACAAGGATCACGCGACGGCGCTTCTGGCACACAAGCTGAACGCCGACGCGCTGTTGCTGCTGACTGACGTCGAGGCCGTGTTCCGCGACTTCGGCACCGAAACGCAATCGGCTATTAGGCAGGTGTCGCCGGAGGACGCAGTGCGTCTGGACTTGCCCGACGGCTCGATGGCGCCGAAGGTGGCCGCCGCCGCGACTTTCGTATCCGATCGTGCGCGTTTCGCCTCCGTGGGTCGCCTGGAGGATGCGCTTGCCCTGCTAGATGGCAAGGCGGGCACGATGATCGTAAACAACTGAACCCAAGGAGCATATTCGATGAAACGTCTGGCAGAAAAAGTCACCCTGATCACTGGAGGAGCGGCAGGCATCGGTCTGGAAACCGCCCGGCTTTTCTTGAGTGAGGGGGCCAAGGTTGCGCTTGTGGACCTCCACGTTGACGACCTGTCGGATGCTGCGGGGGATCTGGGCAATCCGGACGACCTGCTGACAATCGCCGCCGACGTCTCATCGGTCGAAGATTGCAAAAGATACGTCGCGCAGACCGTCGAGAAGTTCGGGCGCATCGACGTGTTCTTCAACAACGCCGAAGTCGAAGGCATGGTCGCGCCGCTGGTCGATCAGAAGATCGAGGATTTTGACCGCGTGATGGCGGTTAATGTGCGCGGCGCTTTCCTTGGGTTGCAGCATGTCTTGCCCGTGATGACTGGGCAGCAATCGGGCAGCGTGATCAACATGTCGTCGATCGCGGGCCTCAAGGGCAGCCCGAACGTCGCGCCCTATATCACGTCGAAACATGCCGTTGTCGGTTTGACGCGCGCCGCCGCGATAGAGGTCGCAGGCCACAACGTGCGTGTCAACTCGGTGCATCCCTCGCCGGTCAACACGCGGATGATGCGGTCGCTGGAGGAAGGGTTCAATCCCGGCCACGGCGACGAAGTGAAGCAACAGCTTGCCGGCACGATTCCGCTGGGTCGCTATGGTGAAAGCATAGAAATCGCCAATCTGGTCCTGTTCCTCGCCTCCGACGAGTCCGCCTTCATCACGGGAGCGCAGTATCCCATCGACGGGGGCATGTCGGCGGGCTGATCGGGTCTCTGCCCTATGGGTTTGGAACCTGTTGCTAGGGGGCTGTCAGGTCGCCGTAAATGTCCCGACCCCAAGCGCCGCGTTCGTACGCGCAATCGACGCCGATCCGTCTCGCTCGGCTTCCGTCAGGGCGCGGATCGCGTCGATGGTTTCGGGGATCACGATGGCTTGGTTGTCGACCATGTAGGCATAGTACAATTCGTCGCCCTCGACCTTGAGCATGTCCTCCCACAGAGCCACCTCATAGAGGCTGTCGTTGGGACGCCCGAAATCGGCCATCATCTCCTTGACCGCGTTAAGTGCGCCCAGCCCGTCCGCCATCCGGATCAACGCGATGCGGGAGGAGGCGCGGAACGCTTCGAGTACCTCGTCTTTGGACGCCTTGCGCGGCATCCTGACCGACCAATAGTGCAGATGGGCAAGGGTCTGCGGCACCTTCACGGCCATCGTGATCACGTCGAGATCGGGATCGACGCTTTGTGCATCCGGGCCCTGATGGCTGGGAATATCGGGTTCGGGCACAAGCGTGTTCATGATTCCACCCAGATGGCTTTCCCACGGGTCGGTGGCGCGCCGCAGGAGCGTTCCGCGCGCTGAGCCAAGAAGCCCTGCAACTTTCAGCGCTGTGAGGGTGCGGACGATCGACGTCGTGTTGCAGGACACCACGCGGGTGCGATCGCGCCCAATCGCGCTTGCATAGTTTGCTTCGGCAACAAAGGAATGGCCGGTCACCTCGTGTTTTTCGCCGCCATGAACGATGAACCGGATGCCTCTTTCGCGATAGGTTTCCACATTGCGCACAGCCACTTTCTTGGGCGTGCTGTCCACCACGATGTCTGCGGTAGCAAGCAGGTCGTCGAGCCCTCCGGCCACGTCAAGGCCGGCCTCTCGCATGGCCGGGGTGCGATCCGGGTCGGCGGCATAAAGCGCGAAACCCTTCGCGCGCGCCATGCGGGCGCGCCAGTCGGAGGTGACATCCGCCACGCCAACGAGGTCCATGTCCTCTTGTGCGACCACTGCGTCTGCCACACGTTTGCCGATCACGCCGTATCCGTTTACGGCAACTCTGATAGGTCTCATGTCAGTCATCCCGCTCTCGTGAATTCTGTGCCGGTCGAAATATCCCAGGCGGATTCGCCTGCCTTGACCTTGGCGATATAGTCACGGGTCAGCGGAACCGCATCACGGCGCTTGGCAAGCTGGATCTGGAAGACCATCAACCGCCCATTCCGGAACGCCATTTCGCAGACAGCCAGATAGAATTCCCACATACGGCAGAACCGCTCGTCGTAAAGCATGCGCGCTGTTTCGCGTTCCTGGGCAAATCGTTCGGACCAGTGGCGCAGAGTCTCGGCATAATGCAACCGCAGGACCTCGACATCCGTGACCCACATTCCCGCACGCTCTGCTGCCGCGATGGTTTCGGACAGCGTGGGCAGATAGCCCCCGGGGAAGACGTATTTGCGGATCCACGGATCGCTGCCGCCTTTGGGCGCCATCCTGCCGATCGCATGCAAAAGTGCGACGCCATCGGGCCTGAGAACGCGCTGAAGGGTGGTAAAAAACGCATCGAATCCGCTGCGGCCCACATGCTCGAACATACCTACGGACACGACGCGATCGTATAGCCCATGCTCTTCGCGGTAATCGCGCCGTTCAAAGGCCACCTGATCAAACAGGCCGGTTTGCTGGGCACGTTCGCGGGCAGCGGCAATCTGTTCGGTCGAGAGGCTGAGCCCGGTCACGCGCGCCTCGTGTTGCTGGGCAAGCTCCATCGCCAGCCCGCCCCAGCCCGAGCCGATGTCGAGAACCTCCAGACCGGGTCGCATCAAGAGCTTTGCTGCGATGTGCTTTTTCTTGAAGGCCTGGGCCTCGTCCAACGTTTCGGTCCCGATCGGGAAGTAGGCGCAGGAGTATTGTCGATCCGCATCCAGAAAAAGGTCGTAGAGTTCGGTCGAGATGTCGTAGTGATGCGCCACGTTCGCGTGAGACCGGCTGATCGGATTATGAAGCAGCCTGCGGCTCAGGAATGCGTCCAGCCAGCGGGTCAATCGTCTGCCAGGCAATGCGTCGATAGTATCTATGTCGGTCATGCAGATCGAGAGGAGGTCGCGCAGGCTGCCAGTTTCAATGCGCAGCGTCCCGTCCATATAAGCCTCGCCAAGTGCAATGCTGGGGTTCACCAGAAGTTGCACAGGCAGCACCTTTTCGGTCAAACGGACGGAAACGGCGGGTTCGCCGCCGGGGCCGAAATGCCACGTCTGGCCGCAGGGATCGTAGATGGTGAGGCGTCCGTTTTGAACGAGGCGTCGCAGCGATTTGGCGAGCAACCACATGGCCGCCCGTCCCGGTGCGAGACGTCCGGTTTCAATCCGGCTACCTTCTTGTTCAAAGCGTTCGTCGGGAGAGGTTTCGCTATTGGACATGATCGCTTGCTCCGTCTTGTTTTTTGTCGGCAGGCGGCGTCAACCGCCGCTTTCTGATAAAACAGACGAAAGATGACAAGGTTCATTACAGCGCAGCGGCCTGCCGACACGGTGCCCGCGGTGCACAGGCGTGCGTAGGCGGAACCCTTGGAAAACGGATCGGCGTGTCCTCGCTGGCGGACAATAGAACGCGATCCGTGAATTGCAGACACGCCGGTGAGAGAGGGCCAGCACATCGGGGCTCAGTCCGTCGTTTTCGCTCCGGCGTCGTCCTTCATCGCTTGAAAACGAGCGCGGGCCTTTTCCGCTGCGTCGCAATCGCAATCGAGAAAGCCATGAACCGGGCAGGTCAGGCACATCTGTTCCAACCTTGTCTTCAACGCCTGCCGACCCCGGTGAAGGCGGACCGTGATGTTGTTCAAGGTGATGCCAAGGTCTTTGGCGACAGCATCGCGCGGCTGCTCCTGAAGATCGACGCGCCAGATTACTTCGGCATATTCCGGTCTGAGCGTCGGCAACAGCTTGTACAGACAATTGCATATCGCCTCGTCGAGTTCTTCGTCGAACCCGTTTTGGACGCTGTCCAGGTCGGTTGGGGCCATGACTACCTCCCTCTGGCGCCTTCGCGAAACCTTGCGACCGTAGTCGGCGATGGACGACGCCAGAATCTGGCCGAGCCAGCCACGAACGGCGCGCACATCGCGAAGTTGCTCGGAGCGGTCAATGGCGCGCAGCATGAACGTTTGCAGGACATCCTCGGCTGCCTCCGGATCTCCCAGTCGCCGACGCAGGAAATTCAGGATATGCTGCCGACCTTCCACCAGCGAGCGACGGACAGCGATGTCCGCATCCTTGGCGGCTGTGTTGGGCTGATCTGCTGTGGATAACCGATCATTCGGGTCGTGATTCATGATACACCTCTGAAAAGTAAGACGCCGAACCATCGAGAACGTTACACTTTTTCGGGTGCTTCGGGTGACCTGATTGTTGGTGGTTTTGCTGTTGGGTATGCACAGGCGCGGTCTTTTGGAACCCGGGCCAACGGGCGTATGCCCAGGAATGCGTAAGGTTTCGGCTGCCGCAGCGTCTTCTTACTTCGCCCCTGAGTTGGCACATCGGAAAATTTCTGCAATTCCTGCCACTTCTGACTTGGAAAGGAAATCTCGATGTCGCCGACTGTCATAACCAAAATCGTTTTGGCCATGTTCCTGTGGGCGGCGTGCTTTCCGTTGATCACGGCAGGGCTGCAATACTCGCCGCATCTGACTTTTGCGACAATGCGCGCAGTTCTGGCCGGAGCAACTTTGGTGGGTCTGGCCATGATTTTGCGCAGACCATTCCCGCGCGGTTGGCGCACGTGGTTGACCTTGGGGATCGTCGGGATTGGTGCGACAAGTTTGGGATTTCTGGGCATGTTTCATGCAGCAGAATTCGTGTCTCCGGGCCTCGCCACGGTCATCGCAAACGCGCAGCCGCTGCTGGCCGCAATACTGGGTGTTGTATGGCTTGGCGAAAGGCTGCCGAAGGTCGGTTGGGTCGGCCTTTCGATCGGATTCATGGGAATCCTCGTGATCGCGCTGCCGCAATTGCTTGATGGAGGGCAAGAGGGGTCGGCCATCGGTTTCGCCTATATCGTTTTGGCCGCGGTTGGGGTGACCATCAGCAACGTGGCCATCAAGTCCATCGCCGGCAAAGTGGACGGGCTTTTTGCAATGGGGTTACAGTTGCTCATCGGCAGCGCGCCGCTCGCGTTCGCAGCCCTCGCGCTGGAAGATCAAAACGCCATTCAATGGAACGCGGTCTTCACGGCATCGCTTTTGGGGCTGGCCCTGTTCGGCTCAGCGCTGGTGTATTGGCTCTGGTTTTCCGTGCTGGAGGCAGTTGAGCTGAACCGGGCGATTGTGTTCAGCTTTCTTGTTCCAATCTTCGGTCTTTCAATTGGTGCCTTGTTTTTCGGGGAACGCCTGTCCGGGATTCAATTTTCCGGTATTGCGCTGGTCATTTTGGGGATCGTGTTCGTCAATCTTAAGGGAGCACGGCGGTCTCAAGGTCGATAATACAGAACAACCTGTTAACCTGTTTTCAAACGGTCGTTTTGGCTATTGTCTTCGTCGAAAGCCTGTTTGCTTCGATACGAATGTGTGTTGCTTATTCAGAGTGACGCGCGGAGGGGCAAATTGTTCTTAGAATGACTGCGCGCATTGTACGTTAGAGAGACAATGCTCGAATCAGCGCTGATCGCACCTTCGCAAACCTCTTGGAAAGGGCAGAGACATCATGGCATCGCAAGACAGTGGCAAGCCCGATGTGCCCGACGCTTCGCCGGAACGCGCCCTGTTGGACGGGCGCGGAGCGTTTATGGGATTTCTGGTCAAACGGCTTGGCAACCGCGCAGATGCAGAGGATGTCCTGCAAGACTTCTGCATCCGCGTGCTGTCACGCAAGGATCAGCTCCGAGAGGTCGAACGAATGGATGCTTGGCTCTACACAATCCTGCGGTCCACTTTGAACGATCACTACCGCAAAGGGACCCGGCGTAGCCGGCTGGCGGCGGCGGCGGCGCGCGAACCAGAGGAATGGATTGCCGATGCGCCCTCACAGATGGCGCGGCTGTGCACCTGCCATGGCGGGTTGATTTCCGAACTGCGCCCGGCGGATGCCGAACTGATCCGGCGCATCGATTTCGGCGAAGAAGATCGCGAAAGCGTGGCAGCCGATCTGCGGCTTAACCGCAAGAGGGCTGCGAGAACGACAAACACGAGACTGATTGCGAAGAAGAGGGACAACTATCCTGATCGCAGCGAAGTCGGGTCTGTAACGATTTCCATGATCCAGCGTCTTCTTCTGTGAGTGTGCCCGAAGGCACAACCGCAGGAGAAATTAAACATGCCACGTATCACGTCGGATTGGAACTCGGGAGTACCCCGTCAACCATCATCCGATGACGATCTTCGCGTCTTTTTATCCCGGATGACCTGCGCATGTGCCGAGACTTCCGCGTACGCAGATGCCCCGATGGCACGCGCGTTGTTCAACCGTGTGGAAGTGATGAAACAACCCCCGACGCTTGCGGCACGCGCGCTGGGTATTGCGTCTCGCGATGCGACCTATCTCCTTTCCGGTCTGCGCGAGGATGTGGCGAAGGATTTCGTGCGTGTGATGCTCGCTGGACGACCCTCCATAGACACTACCAATCAAGAGGAAGCTGATGATGAATAAGAGCCTGCGCCTTGCGACAGTGACCCCGGAACAATTTCTTGCACCCGTTTCCGGTAACGCAACGACCGCTAGTAACGTGCCTTACGTCCAAGACGCCTTTGAACGCTGGGTGCTGCTTCTCGACACGCTGCGTGAACGCGCCGACAATATGATCGCGCATGAGCGGCAGGGCATGCCGCCGCTTCTGGATTTCGATTACGAACTGCTGCTGGACGCACGCACCTTTGAGCGGTCGGCCAACTACGCGCTGCTCAGGATCACGCGGGTCGGCGACGATTGCTGGGACGATTGCGTGGACGAGGCCAAGCCGCCCGTGATCGTCATTGATCCGCGCGCCGGGCACGGGCCCGGTATCGGCGGCTTCAAGCGCGACAGCGAGGTCGGCATGGCGATGCACGAGGGCCATCCGGTCTATTTCGTGATCTTCTACCCCGAGCCCATGCCAGGTCAGACGCTGTCGGATGTGCATTATGCCTTGCGCGACTTCGTCTCCGAGGTCGCTCGCCGTCACCCGGACACAGGCCCCGTGCTCTACGGCAATTGCCAGGCCGGTTGGGCGGCCACGCTGCTGGCGGCGGATTGCGACGGTCTGACCGGTCCGATTGTACTGAACGGCTCGCCGCTCAGCTACTGGTCGGGCGAGGCGGCAAGCAGCCCGATGCGGATGATGGGCGCACTGTCGGGCGGGGCATGGGCCGCCCATATGATCTCCGATCTGGGGGACGGGCGGTTCGACGGTGCCTGGCTGGCACAAAATTTTGAGACCTTGCAACCCGAAAAGGCGATCTGGGACAAATACGCGAACCTCTTTGCCCATGCCGACACCGAACGCGAGCGGTTCCTTGAGTTCGAACGCTGGTGGAATGGCTACTACACGCTCAGCCGCGAGGAAATCCTCGGCATCACGCAGAACCTGTTCATCGGCAACCGGCTGGAACAGGGCGAGATGCAGCTGGATGCGCATTGCACCGTCGATCTTAAGCGCATCAGCAATCCGCTGATCATCTTCGCCTCGGACGGTGACAACATCACGCCGCCCGAACAGGCAATGGGGTGGATTGGCAAGCTTTATCCCGATACCGATGCGCTCAAGGCAGCCGGGCAGCGCATCGTCTATATGACGCATCCGCGTGTCGGGCATCTGGGCATCTTCGTCTCCGGCTCCGTCGCGCGGCTCCAGCATCGTGCGATTCTGGAAAGCCTGGACGATGTCGAGGCCCTTTCCCCGGGTCTCTACGAGATGGTGATCGACAACCCGTCGGGTGACCCGGACTGCGAGACCGGCGATTTTGAGGTGCGATTCGAACCGCGCGAGGTCGATGATCTGGGCATTGCATCGGACGATGCGGCCTTGAAACAAGTGGCGCAGATATCGCGGATCAACGAGGCGGTCTATTCGACTTTCGTCAGTCCTTGGATCCGCGCCGCGACGACCCCGGCCAGCGCTGAGGCGCTCCGTGCGCTGCACCCCATGCGCTGGACCAGAACGATGTTCTCCGAACAGGTGAACCCGTGGATGGCCCTGATCAAGTCCACCGCCGAAACGCTGCGCGAGACGCGCTCACCATTGCCGGACGACCACCCCGCGATCGTGGCCGAGCGTGCGCTGTCGGCGCGCACCGGCGAGGGTATAGGCGCATGGCGCAAGGGACGCGATGCCTGGATCACCCATGTCTTTGGCGCGATGTTCGGCAATTTCCCGTTCGCCGCAGCAACCACACAGGCGGAAAAACCGTCGGCCTCATCAAAAAAAGGAATGAACAATTATGGAATGGCTTTTTGAAAACTGGGTTTTGGTTCTCGTCTTCGGCGGAATGGCCGCAATGCACCTTTTCGGGCACGGACATGGCGGACACAAACATGGCAAGTCGGCCAAGCGTCATGGTGCGCACGACAAGAAGTCCGAAGCTTCCGCCGATACCGAGGCAGTGTCGGAGGATGCCTGAATTCGACGCATGCTGCGATCCTGCGGAACTGCTTGATCTGTCCGGCCGGAAGGGTCTGGTTGTCGGCATCGCCAATGATCGCAGTCTGGCGTGGCCTGCTGCCCTGCATTTCCGTCAAGTGGGTGCCGAGCTCGCCATCACCTATGTCGATGAGCGCACCAAACCTCATGTGGTGCCATTAGCTGCACGTCTCGAAGCGCCGATCCTGCTGCCCTGTGACGTGAATGCGCCGCACGAACTCGACGCTGTCTTCGACGCCATCACGGACCGCTGGGGAAAATTGGATTTCATCCTTCATGCCGTGGGCAGCGTGCCGCCCGGCGACCTTCATGGCCGCCTGACTGACTGTTCGGCTGCAGGGTTTTCCCAAGCGATGCATGTGTCCGTCCATTCGCTGATCCGCATGGCGCATCTTGCCGAGCCCCTGATGAAAAGCGGCGGCAGCCTGATCACTCTGAGCTATCTGGGTGGCGAACGTGTGGTGGAGAATTACAACGTGATGGGGCCGGTCAAGGCGGCGCTTGAGGCCACCGTGCGCTATCTGGCTCACGAACTCGGGCCGTCGAACATCCGCGTCAACGCCATTTCGGCGGGACCCGTGATGACCCGCGCGGCGTCCGGGTTGACCGGCTTTGCGGGTCTTCTGGACGCGACCGCGCGAGTTGCCCCATTGCGGCGCAACGTCACGGCCGACGAGGTGGGCCGCGCCGCCCTGCTGTTCGCCAGCGACTATCCCGGCGGCATCACGGGCGAGGTGCTGCATGTCGATGCGGGTGTTCACGTCGAAAGCCCTGTCGCCGCAGCCAAAATGAACGTCAAATCGGAGGAATCATGATGCGCCAGACCATTGACGAAACCAATCAATTGCCCGCAACAGAGCGCCGCGATTTCCTTTATTATGCAACGGCCTCAACCGGCGCGATTGCCGCAGGCGCGGCGGTCTGGCCGTTGATCAATTCGATGAACCCCTCGGCCGACGTGACCGCGTCCGGCACGGTCAGGGTTGATCTTTCCGGCGTCGAACCGGGCCAACGTATTACCGTGAAGTGGCAGGGCCACCCGGTCTTTGTCTGGCGCAGGTCTGAGGCAGCGATCCAGGCTGCACGGGCCGTCGATCTCGACCAGCTTCCCGATCCTGTTGACGAAGCGGGCGAGAATCCGAACACAAGTGGCGAGGAGCCAGCGCTGGATGAGAACCGCGCGGCGGGCGAGGATGGCGAATGGCTGGTCGTTATCGGTGTCTGTACCCATCTCGGCTGTATCCCCTTGGGCCAGGATGGGTCGGCGGTCGGCGAATTCGGCGGTTGGTTCTGCCCGTGCCACGGATCGCATTACGACACCTCGGGCCGGATCCGGAAGGGACCGGCCCCACGCAACCTCGACATCCCACCTTACGATTTGGGCGACGACCTGCAACTCGTTATCGGCACCTGACGTGCTGAACAAGCCAAAACTCAAGAAGGAGACTATGACATGCTCGCCAAGGATATCATGACAACATCGGTGATCTCGGTCCCGCTGGAGGGACAAATCGAGGACGCGGTACGCTTGATGCTCGACCACAATATCAGCGCGCTGCCCGTCGTTGACGCCGAGGGCGACCTCAAGGGACTTGTCAGCGAAGGCGACCTCATGCGGCGTGTCCGCGAAACAGACGGACCACGCCGGTCATGGTGGCTCGAGGTGCTTGGCGGGGCAAGCGAATCCGCACAGGATTTCGTGAAGCTCAAAAGCCACCGGGTCGAAGACGTGATGACAAGGGATGTGGTTTCGGTAGAAGAGGATACGAATGTCGCGGAAATCGCGCGTCTTCTGGAAAAGCACCGGATCAAGCGCGTGCCGGTGGTGAGATCCGGCAAAGTGGTCGGCATCGTCAGCCGTGCGAACCTGCTCCACGCCTTGTCGGCGCTTCAGGATGGGGCGCTGCCGGAGCCGTCGGAGGACGACCGCGTGCTGCGTGCGAAGATTGAAGAGGCTCTGAAAGAAGTGCCCGGTGCAGCGGTCAACCTCATCAACTACACGGTGGACAAGGGGAACGTCGCCGTCTGGGGTGTCGCCGACAGCGATTTCGAGGAGAATGCGATCCGGGTTGCCGTCGAAAACGTGCCCGGTGTCAGGATGGTTGAGGTCCATATGGGACGACTGCCGGTCTGGGCTTACGGGATCTGACTCACATTGCGCAGATAAACCCGGCCTGGCAGGACGCCCGCCCGCTTCCATCAAACGCCATTCCCGAAGAGGCCGACGCAATCGAAGGACTGCTGGTACCGAGCTATTCGCGCAAGTGTCAAAAGAGGCTTGCCTGTCTGCACGCGGGACTGATCGGGATGGCACAGACCTGCGTTTATCTGACGTCGCCCTATTTCGGTCCGGGCACCGTGGTCGACCGGGCGCTTCAGGATGCCGCGCGTCGCCGCGTGGACGTCCGTCTGCTGGTGCCTCGCACGAGCGATCCTATGGTCGCTGGCTGGGCGACGCGGGCGGCATATGCGCAGCTTCTCTCGGCGGGCGTGAGGGTCTACGAGTATCTGCCCCGTCCATTGCATGCCAAGACGTCGGTCGTCGATACAGGCTGGTCGATCATCGGGTCAGCTAACCTCGACTACCGAAGCCTGTTCGTCAATCAGGAGCTGGTTCTGGTCGCACATGACCGCGTCCTGGCAGGGCAGTTGCAGGCGCAATATCTGCAAGATCTTTCGGATGCCCGCGAAGTCCCTCTTCGGGCTTGGCATTCCCGCAGCTGGCGCGCGCGAGGTTTCGAGGTGATCGGATGGGCCGCGCGGCGGCTGCTGTAACCTATAGCACCGGTCAGCCGACAGCCTGCCGGGATGCAGTAACTCTGTCTGCAATATCGACGCCTTCCTACGGCAGAGCGATACACTTGCTCCTGTACTAACGAAGACCGACAGGTTGCCAATTTCTGTAATGCTTCCGGTCGGGGCGCGTCTATAGAACGAAACCAAACAAAAGGAGGTCCAGATGGACGACCGATCAACTTCTCAGACGCAAGACACAGCACAGCAAAAACAGGGCGGATGTTGCGGTGGCAAGACCGATGCGCAGCCGAAAGCAAATGTCGAACCGCAGGTCGCGGAACCCGCAAAGGCAAAACCGGCCAAATCCGGCTGCTGCTGCGGCTAGGGCCGAGGCAAAGCCACCGCAGGATGGGCGTCTGGCGCTTGGTTCGCCCATCCTGAACCGGCGCCGTCCAGCGGATGTGTTCGCGCTCCGTCCGAATCCACGACAAGAAGGGAGAAAGCCATGATGCCCATTTTCTATTTCACCGCAGTCGCGGTGATCCTTTTCCTGGCCCTGCGCATGACATGCGGGGCCTGCGTCATGGGCGGGCCTGCCGGGGCAGGGCGTGTGCGTCTGCCGGTTGTGCCGCTTGGTTGGGCGCTGAGCCTGTTCCTAGCGCTGACCTACCTTGTGTGCATCGCATTCGATCTGATCTTTCCCGCCTATGCAATGTATGAAACCTGGTCCGGTCTGCTGCCCGGTTTCGTCTGGCTGACCCCGGTGGGCTTCATCATCGGGCTGGTCGAGAGCTTTCTCTACGGTTGGTACGCCGCGCTGATCTTCGGCGGCCTTTACAACGCCATCGCGGCAAGGGGAACAGCGACATGATCCCGACCGCACGTCCGAAACTGCGCTTTCTTGGCGCCGCCGGGACGGTGACGGGATCGCGCTATCTGGTCGAGGCCCTGGGGCGGCGCATTCTGGTCGATTGCGGGCTGTTCCAGGGCTTCAAGCAGTTGCGGGCGCGCAATCGCAAACCTTTCCCTGTGCGTGTCAACACCATCGACACTGTGCTGCTCACCCATGCTCATCTGGACCATTCGGGATATCTGCCGACACTGATCCGGGCGGGGTTTCGCGGGCGGGTTCTTTGCACAGAAGCAACGGCAGATCTGTGCGGGCTTATTCTGCCCGACAGCGGCCATATCCAGGAAGAAGAGGCGCGCTTTGCCGCGCGGAGGGGATATTCCAAACACAAGAAGCCAAAACCGCTCTATACGCTCAAGGATGCAAAGGCCGCGCTGGACCGCTTTGATCTTCAACCGTTCGACCGGCGAATAGATTTAGGCGACGGCATCGCGGCCCGTTTCATTCCGGCGGGGCATCTGCTCGGGGCGGCGCAGATCCGGCTTGAGGTCGGCGGCAGGGTTGTCCATTTCAGCGGCGATCTGGGCCATGATCCCGATCCGCTGATGCGACCGCCCCAGCCATTCGGCGGAGCAGATGTTCTGGTCTGCGAGTCCACCTATGGCAACCGGTCCCATCCCGACGTGGACCCAGAAGCCGAACTGGCCCCGATCCTCAAACGCACCTTTGCCCGCGGCGGCACGGTGCTGATCCCGTCCTTTGCCGTCGGACGGGCGCAGGGGCTGATGCTGCACATTGCGCGATTGATGGAGCGCGGCGATATTCCCTATGTCCCGGTGTTCCTCAACAGCCCGATGGCGGTGAATGCGACCGAGATCTATCACCGTCATCACGCCGAGCACCACGTCAGCCGCGAAGACTGCATTGCGATGTTCGAGATCGCCAAGAGGGTAAACACGGTCGAGCAATCCAAGGAGCTGAACACGCGCCAGGGCCCGATGATCATCGTCTCCGCCAGCGGAATGCTGACCGGCGGGCGTATCCTGCACCATCTGGCCAGCTTCGGCGGCGATCGGCGGAACGCGATCTTGCTCTCCGGTTTCCAGGCCGGCGGCACGCGTGGCGCGGCGCTGGCCGGGGGCGCGCGGACATTGCGCATGTTCGGACGGGAGTTCCCGATCGAGGCCGAAGTGGTTCAGCTCCAGTCCTTTTCCGGACATGCCGATGCCGATGAGATCCTGCGCTGGATGTCCGCCGGTCCCGCCCCCGAGATGACCTATCTCACCCATGGGGAACCTGTCACCGCCGACACCCTGCGATTCCGCGTCGAACACGAGCTAGGGCGATCCGTGCGCGTGCCCGAACATCTCGAATCCGTCTACCTGGACAGGCCGCGATGACCGAAACGCTTGCCCTGGTCTCTTCCCGCATCGACACCTACCGGCAGCCGGTCGTCTACATGCATGAAGACTGTCACGTCTGCCGTTCCGAGGGGTTTGCTGCCCAGACACGCATACGAATCGACCTGAAGGACCGCTGGATCATCGCGACCCTGAATGTCGTCCGCCGCGGAGCATGGCTTGCCGTGGACCAGGCGGCATTGTCCGTTTCCGCCTGGGCCGCGCTTGGCGCTGAGATTGGAGACGAAGCCGCTTTCTCGCACCCTGAACCGCCCGCTTCGGCGTCTATGATCCGGGCGAAAGCCTATGGCGAGAGGCTGGACCGGGCCGGGTTCGCGACGATCGTGCGCGACACGCTCGACAGCCGGTTATCGGATCTCGACCTTGCCGCCTTCGTGACCGCCTGCGCCGGCGACAGGCTGAACGAGGCCGAAACCGTGGCGCTGACCCGCGCCATGAAGGAAGCAGGGCAGACGCTCGACTGGGGGCAGCACACTGTCCTCGATAAGCATTGCGTCGGCGGATTGCCGGGCAACCGGACGACACCCATCGTCGTCGCGATCGTCGCGGCGGCGGGGCATCTGATCCCCAAGACGTCGAGCCGTGCGATCACATCGCCTGCCGGAACCGCCGACACCATGGAGGTGATGGCGCCCGTCGCGCTTGACGCCGCCGCGCTGCGCCGGGTGGTCGAAGCCGAGGGCGGTTGCCTCGTCTGGGGTGGCGGGCTCGCCCTCAGTCCTGCCGACGATCATTTTATCCGTGTCGAACGCCCCCTCGATTTCGACTCCACCGGTCAACTCGTAGCGAGCGTACTGTCGAAAAAGGCGGCCGCCGGTGCCACCCATGTTCTGATCGACATGCCGGTCGGACCAACGGCCAAGGTGCGGTCTGCCGGAGCGGCGGAGGCACTCGGGATACGGCTGTCTTCGGTGGGCAAGGCGTTGGGTCTGAACCTGGCGCTACATATCAGCGATGGCGTGGCCCCGGTGGGACGTGGCATGGGCCCGGCGCTGGAGGCGCACGACGTGCTCGCGGTTTTGCGGCGCGCGCCGGATGCACCTGGCGACCTGCGTGCGCGGGCGCTGGATCTGGCCGGACATCTTCTGGACCTCGCACCGCACGCCGTTGCTGGGCGGGGGCGGGACCGCGCGCAGGCGCTTCTCGATAGTGGTGCAGCGGAGGCAAAGTTCATGGCAATTTGCGCGGCACAGGGCGGTTTCCGCAAACCCGGAACCGCAGCGCAGCAGATCGAAATACGCGCCCCTCATGCGGGCCAGTTGACCGCCATCGACAACCGACGCATCGCACGCATCGCCAAGCTGGCCGGGGCCCCGCGTCAGAAGAGCGCCGGCATCCGCCTTCTGGTGCGGATCGGGGATTGGGTGGACAAGGGCCAGCCGCTTTATGAGCTTCATGCCGAGACACCAGGCGAACTGGCCTATGCCCTGGCTTACGCGGAGTCCCAGACCGGGGTGCTGACGCTGTCCGGGGAGGCGTCATGATCCTTGTCGCGTTTCCCGAGATGATGCCGCTGGCCGAGCGCCTTGCACCGGCACTGGGCGCGGAACCGCGCGTGCTAGACTGGCACCACTTCCCCGATGGCGAAAGCCTGATCTCGCTGCCCGGCGATCTGGAGGGCGCAGACGTGGTGCTGCTGGCCACGTTGCGAGATCCCGACCGCCTTGCGCTACCATTGCGTTTTGCGGCGGCCACGGCCCGTGAGATGGGCGCGCGCCGCGTCGGATTGATCGCGCCCTATCTCGGCTACATGCGTCAGGACCGCCGGTTCGAAGCCAGGCAGGCGGTCAGCGCGCCGCTGTTCGCGCAGTTCCTGGGGGAGAGTTTCGATTGGCTGGTGACCGTCGATCCGCATCTGCACCGCATCGCGCGGCTGCAGGATGTCTTCCCGATGCCGGCGATGCGCGCCGTATCCGCCCCGCTGCTTGCGACCTGGATCAGCACGAACCTGCCAGACGCCGTTCTTCTAGGCCCTGACAGCGAAAGCCAGCAATGGGTCGCCGAGGTGGCCCGGCTGGCCGGACGGCCTTACGAAGTCTTGCGCAAGGTGAGATCCGGTGACCGCAGTGTCGATGTCAGTGTCCCCGAAAGCGCGGCGCTGCGCGAAGGCACGCCAGTGATCCTCGACGACATCGCATCTTCCGGCGTCACGATGGCACGCGCCGTCGAAAGGTTGCTTGCGGCTGGAACCGCCGCGCCTGTCTGCCTGGCTATCCATGCGGTCTTTGCGCACGGCGCTCAGGACGCCATTCTGTCGGCTGGTGCGGCAAGGATCATCACCACCGACACCATACCCCATCCAACGAATGCGATCGGAATTGCCGGTTTATTGGCCGAAGCGATCCTTTCTGTGGTGACAGCCCTTGACCTTCCAGTTGCCGGAACAATTAGGCTGGACCCGAATCCCGCCGAGAGGACAACCGAATGAACGACCAAGTAAGCCATGCTTCACATGAAACCGAATCCAACATTTACGCCTGCCCGATGCACCCTGAGGTACGGCAGAACGGTCCGGGCGATTGCCCGAAATGCGGGATGCATCTTGTGCCCGAGGCGGAGCTCGACAGCCATGCCGGGCATGATCACCACGGTCATGACCATAACGCTGGTGCCGCCCCGGCGGACGGCAGATACGATACCGTCCCAGACGGCTATGACGGCGCCGTCTACACCTGTCCGATGCACCCGCAGGTTCGCCAGGTCGAGCACGGCTCCTGCCCGATCTGCGGAATGGGGCTGGAGCTTGAGTCCGGGGTCCCGATGGACGACGGCCCGAACCCCGAACTGGTGGATTTCACCCGGCGTTTCTGGGTTGGCACGGTACTGACCATTCCGCTTCTGATCCTCACCATGGGTCCCTATCTCGGCTTCCCGGAAGTGCGAGAGATTTTCGGCGAGCGCGCAACCCTCTGGATCGAGTTGGTTCTCGGAACCCCGGTTGTTCTTTGGTGCGGCTGGCCGTTTCTGGTTCGGGGCTGGAATTCGTTCCGGACGATGAATCTCAACATGTTCTCCCTGATCGGTATGGGGGTAATCGCGGCCTGGCTCTTCAGCGTCGTCGCCGTTCTGGCACCCGGCATATTCCCGGACGGATTTCGCGACGCCGAAGGTCATGTCGGCGTCTATTTCGAGGCGGCGGCGGTGATCGTGACGCTTGTGCTGCTTGGCCAGGTGATGGAATTGCGCGCCCGTGAAGGCACTGGCAAGGCGATCCGCGCGCTTCTCGACATGGCGGCAAAGACCGCGCGGGTCATCCGGGACGACGAATCCGAAGAGGAGATTCCGCTGGAGGATGTGCAGGTCGGCGACCGGCTGCGCGTGCGTCCCGGAGACAAGGTGCCGGTAGATGGCGTGGTTCTGGAAGGCCGGTCCTCAGTCGACGAAAGCATGATCTCCGGAGAACCCGTGCCAGTCGAGAAGACCGAGGGCGACCCGTTGACCGGTGCCACCATCAACGGCACCGGCAGCCTCGTGATGGAGGCGACGCGGGTCGGATCCGACACGATGCTGGCGCAGATCGTCGAGATGGTCTCCAACGCGCAACGGTCGCGCGCACCGATCCAGAAGTATGCCGACAAAGTGGCGGGATATTTCGTTCCGGCCGTGATCGGTATCGCGCTCCTGTCCTTCATCGCATGGGCGATCTGGGGGCCCGCGCCTGCGCTGTCCTACGCATTGATCTCGGCTGTCGCCGTGTTGATCATCGCCTGTCCCTGTGCGCTCGGCCTCGCCACGCCGATGTCGATCATGACGGCGACGGGGCGGGGGGCCCAGGCCGGGGTACTTATCAAGAACGCCGAGGCGCTGGAGCGGTTCGAGAAGGTCGATACCCTGATCGTCGACAAGACCGGCACGTTGACGATGGGCAAGCCGCAGCTTGTCGCCGTCCTGCCGCAACCCGGTCTCGACGAGGCCGAGGTCCTGCGTCTCGCCGCATCGCTGGAGCGCGGATCGGAACACCCGCTTGCCGAGGCCATCGTGCGCGGCGCGGAAGAGCGCGATGTGAAGATGGCTAATGCCGACGACTTCGAGGCGGTCACCGGCAAGGGCGTCAAGGGGGTCGTCGACGGCAAAGCGGTCGCGCTCGGTAATCTGGCGATGATCCGGGACCTTGGCCTTGAGGCGGGCGACCTGACCGCCAAGGCAAATGCCCGTCGCGACGAGGGCGAGACAGTAATGTTCGTGGTGCTGGATGGCAAGATCGCCGGTCTTGTCGGGGTCGCTGACCCGGTGAAGGAAACCACACCCGCCGCCATCAAGGATCTGCATGAATTGGGGTTCCGCGTTATCATGGCGACCGGAGACAACGAACGCACGGCCAAGGCCATCGGCGCGCGTCTGGGCATAGACGAGATCCGGGCCGATGTGCTGCCGGAGGACAAGGCACGGATCATCAAGGAATTGCAGCAGCAGGGCCGCAAGGTCGCGATGGCCGGCGATGGCGTCAATGACGCACCGGCCTTGGCACAGGCCGATGTCGGCATTGCCATGGGCACCGGGGCCGATGTGGCCATCGAAAGCGCGGGCATCACACTGGTCAAGGGCAACCTCGACGGTATCGTGCGCGCACGGCGGCTCGCACGGGCCACCATGCGTAATATCCGGCAGAACCTGTTCTTCGCGCTGATCTACAACGCCTCTGGCGTGCCTGTCGCGGCGGGGGTGCTGTTTCCGTTCTTCGGCATCCTCATCAGCCCGATGTTTGCCGCCTTCGCCATGAGCGCCTCGTCGATCTCGGTGGTGCTCAATTCGCTGCGCCTTCGCGGCGCAAAGATCTAGAAAGGAAGCCACAACGTGACCCATCAACCTGATCCATCACATGTTAATCAAAGTCAATCGGAGCATGCCCCCCGCCCGCCCTCATTCTGGCGATCACGCGCCGGCATCTATCTGATCGTTGCGCTGGCAGTTGGCGGCCTTCTCCTGGGTTACGAGCACCGGGTGCACATCCTGAGCAGCGGATTGCTGATCTGGCTGCCATTGCTGCTTTGCGTTGGAATGCACTTCTTCATGCACGGCGGTCATGGAGGCCACGGCGGGCACGGTAAGGGAGACGACCAGTAATGACCGATGCAGGTGCTTCCTATGGACTCTGGCTGCTAGTATTTATCAATTCGGCGGTGTTCATCATTTTCGCCTTCAGTTTCTTCAAGCCGCAGACAAAACGCGACTGGCGCAGTTTTGGAGCGTTCAGCGCCTTTGTCGTAGCTCTCTTCACCGAGATGTATGGGTTCCCGTTGACCATCTTCTTTCTTTCCGGCTGGCTGCAATCGACCTGGCCGGAGGTAGACTGGTTTGCCCACGACAGCGGACATCTCCCCGAAATGATGTTCGGCTGGCAATCGAACCCGCATTTCGGGCCGTTCCACCTCCTGAGCTTCGTCTTTATCGGCGGCGGCTTCTGGCTCATATCCGTGGCATGGTACCATCTGTGGAACGCGCAGCGTCAGGGGTTGCTTGCGACGACAGGCCCCTATGCCCGCATTCGCCATCCCCAGTATGTGGGGTTCGTGCTGATCATGCTGGGCTTTCTCGTGCAATGGCCGACCCTCCTGACGCTCGCGATGTTCCCGGTGCTGGTCTGGATGTACGCACGGCTTGCCCGCGGCGAGGAGGGGGACAGTCGCGCCCGTTTTGGCGAAAGCTGGGACAGGTATGCCAGCCGGGTTCCGGCTTTCATACCAAACGTCAACACTCTGCAGAATGTTGAACGCTGATTGGAAGCGAAAGCCGATCTGATGTGCTATTTGCGTGCCTAAAACATCTTTGGAAGACTGCAAACATACGGTATCTGAAACCATGATGAAAAAACCCGCCCTTCTGCGGCACGTACTAATCATAGGAACGTCCGTGCTGACGGGATACCTGCTGCTTGCTTCGTGTGCCGAGTGGTCGGAGATGCACCGCTACAACCGAGCGCTGGGGGATCTTTCACTGCTGCTCATCGTTGCTGCAATGGCGATTGGGCCGCTCGCACGCTTGTCGTCTACGCCCTTTTTACGGAAGCTTATGCCGTACCGACGCGAGCTCGGTATTTATGCGGTTCTGGCGGCGACGGTGCATACCATCATAATACTGATCGGCTGGGTCGAGCTTGATTTTGCACGGCTGTTCGGTTTTGAGTATCACCCCCAACTGCAACGCTACGTGATGCTTCAGCACGGGTTTGCGCTGGCCAATGTGGTTGGGATCGCGGCACTGCTCTACGGCTTTGTGCTTGCCGGTACGTCGAATAATTTCAGCCAAAGGGTACTTGGCACGTCCGTGTGGAAATACATCCAGCAGGGCGCTTATGTTCTGTGGTGGCTGGCAGTGCTGCACACGGCCTATTTCTTGTTCTTTCATTTTCTTGATTTCCACCGCCAAATGCCTGAGCCAAACTGGGCGCGATGGCCGTTCGTTGCCCTTGTTGCGTCAGTTATCGCTCTGCAAGGGGCCGCCGTTGTAGTCACATGGCGTTCGCAAACTTCCCGGCGGATCTACGGCGCATCCTCGCAACGGGAGTAGTCGCGATTTCATCAGACGCCCAGGGTCGGGACTTCTGGCGGCCTGAAACCGATCGGGTGGGCATGCGCAGAGGCGTAACGACCTAAAAAGCAACCAAGGCAGATCGAAATGCAGAAACACGATAAAAACCACGATGGGAACGACGACTACCGTGAAGGCTCGATCAGCCTTGGCGGAGCTGTTGCCATGGGCACGGGCGTGATGATCGGTGCGGGCATCTTTGCCCTGACCGGACAAATCGCCCAGCTGGCTGGACCACTATTTCCACTCGCGTTCATCGCTGGTGCCATCGTGACCAGCTTCAGCGCTTACAGCTACATCAAGATGTCGAACGCCTGGCCCTCGGCAGGGGGCATCGCGATGATCCTTCAGAAATGCTATGGATCGGGGGCGGTCGCGGCGGGAGCGGCGCTCTTGATGGCGCTCAGCATGGTGATCGCGGAAAGCCTCGTCGCACGGACATTCGCCACTTATGTCTTGCGGCCTTTGGATATCACGGGCGGGCCACTTGTGCCCGTTCTGGCGGTTGCCGTGATCGTGTTCGCATTCTTGGTCAACATCGCAGGAAACCGCTCCGTCGGGCTATTCTCTCTAGTCATGGCGGCGATCAAGATCGGGGGCATCGCGCTGTTCGGTATCGCAGCACTCTGGTCAAGCGGGTTTCAGTTCGCCGCCGCGTCAGAAACGGCCGAGACCTTTGGAGTGACAGGCTTCATCGCGTCCGTTGCGCTGGCGATCCTTGCCTTCAAGGGCTTTACCACGATCACCAACAGCGGCGGCGAAATCACCGATCCCCACCGCAATGTGGGCCGCACTATCATGCTGTCCATCGCGATCTGCGTGGTGGTCTACCTGCTTGTGGCCTTTGGCGTGGGCGCGAGCCTGACAATCGACGAAATCATCGCCGCGCGCGACTATTCGCTGGCCCAGGCGGCTGAGCCCGCACTCGGGCAGGTCGGCTTTTACTTGACGGTCGTGTTGGCGGCCGTGGCCACAGCATCCGGCGTGCTGGCCAGCGTTTTCGCAGTGTCGCGGATGCTGACCATGCTGACGGAGATGAAAATGATCCCGCACAGCCATTTTGGCATGTCCGGGGCTGTCCAGCGGCATATGCTGGTCTATACAGTCGTTATCGCCTCGACGCTGGCCGTGCTCTTTGATTTGGGACGGATCGCATCCCTTGGTGCCTTCTTTTACCTCGTCATGGACATGATCATACATTGGGGCGTGTTCCGCTATCGTCGAACCGAAGTTGGCGCCTCCAGTATCGTGCTTTTGTCTGCGCTCTCTCTCGATGCAATTGTATTGGCAGCTTTCACCGTAATGAAGCTTCAAAGTGATCCAATGATCGTTCTGTATGCGGCTGTCGGAATGATCGCTGTCTTCGCTTTCGAGCGCGTTTACTTGTCGCGATGGTTGGCACCTCAGGCCGCGCATTCCCACGGTGAATAGCCAGCCATCATCTAGCCCTGAAGGAATGCGATGCCTTGTGCACCGATTGCGATCAATCCGACCGACAGGGCAAACGCAAACAAGGCGAGCAGCATCAAGCCCGCTTCCGTAATGGGGCGGGCCTCTGTCAAGGG
>NZ_AQQP01000021.1 GCF_002210165.1 Phaeobacter sp. 22II1-1F12B
TCCGTTGTTCAAATCATCAAATCTGTCCCACAGGTGCTGACGTCAGACACCGTATCAACAAGCGCCTCGCCACCGTAGGTGATGAATATGTCCACATCAGACAGGTCGTCTATCTTCTCGGCGCTCAGTTCGCCCGAGTACTTTCCGGGTTCGGCCGCATCGATTACGCTTTTCGGAGATTTCAAACCAAGATCATCGAGAAACTGCACGCGTGTATCTTCGGCAGAGTAAAACCGGATGACGCTGAGGTCGCGGGCATCCAGATGGGTGATGAACATGGCGCTTTTGCCCAAGATTTCAGGATATTCAGAGGTCACCTCCGCGATTTCTTGGTCGATATCATCAATCATATCCTCGCCTTTGTCGGACATCCCAAGACCTGCGGCATTCAGACGGATCATCTCACGCCAGTCCGTGGCCCATGGACCTTTTTGATAGGCAATTACCGGGGCGATCATGCTCAACGTGTCATATTCCGACCGGGACAGTCCGGAGTATGCAGCCAGGATGATGTCGGGTTGGCTGGCCGCGACAGCCTCGAAATCGATGCCATCGCCTTCGTCAAAAAGAACCGGGATATCTGCTCCGAGTTTATTCAATTGCTCGGACACCCAAGGCAAAACGCCGTCCCCGTCGGCATCCCCGAAATTCGCCCTTGCAAAGCCGACAGGCACGATCCCCAAGGCAAGGGGCACTTCGTGATTGGCCCAGGCAACTGTCGCGACGCGTTCCGGCTTTGCCTCGACCACAGTCGTGCCAAAGGCATGATCAACCGACACAGGGAACTCTTGTGCAAAGGTGCTTGTCGAAAACGCGGCCACTAAGGCGAGAGAGGCTATGACAGCACCAACTTTCGACAGGTTTTTCATGGGCGGTTCGACGCCTCCGCACTCGATTCGATATAGACAACTATTTTTGTCGGCTTTTTCATCATGACCGAGTTCCGTCAAGGCGAACACCTTCTAGAGAGGCCCAAAACTGGATGGAAACGCCATGTTTCCAAAGTTTCCGACAAAAACAGTCAGATTGTACAATACACATCTGTTTTCGGATGCCCTATGCACGACACTGTCAGGAAGCAACCAAATCAAAAACGATGAGGAAGTTTTCGCGCCACCGCAGTCAGTGATCCCGCCGCTCGGGTCACGGCGACCAGCAAGCTGCCACTTCGGTCGGCCAGCAAGCCAACATCAAAGATAACTCAACATCGTGGAACCGCATCATGGGGTCACCGACCAAAACCTTCCGTCCTTCACTTTCACGACCTGCACGGCGTTCGGCCTCCTTGCTTTTGGGGTGCACAGCGCTTGTCACCTTGCCGCTTGGCGCATTTGCCCAGGACGACCTGAACCCCAGCGGTGCCTACCGATTGTCCCCGATCATCGTGGACATGAGCGCTGAAGCTGATGATGACGCCGAATCCATCGTAGCGTCAGAGCTCTGGACAGGAGGCAAGGTTGCCACGAGCGTTCTGGACACACCGGCCTCGGTGTCAGTCATCACCCAAAAGGAGATCAGCCAGCGAAACGCGGACAAGGTTGAAGATGTTCTGGAATACACGCCGGGCGTGGTGACCGACTATTACGGGACGGACGATCGCAATGACTACTATCTCGTACGCGGCTTTCAGGCCTCAACCTATCGTGACGGGCTGACACTTGGCAGCATGCGCGGCGTCCGCGAGGAGCCTTATGCGTTCGAACGGCTCGAAGTCATCAAAGGCGGCAACTCTACCCTTTTCGGTACATCCGACCCCGGCGGAACGATCAACTTCGTGAGCAAATCGCCCAAATTCTACCGTTTTGGCGAGGTCTACACGAGTTACGGCACGAACAATCACGCGGAAATCGGGTTTGATTTCGGAGATGTTCTGAACGAGGAAGAGACGCTTGCCTACCGCGTTGTCGGCAAGGTCCAGAATGCGGATCTTGAATACGCGACGTCTGAGGACGACGAGCAGTTCTTTCTTGGCGCCATCACCTGGGCACCTACGAACTATACCAAGCTGACGTTCACGGTGGATTACCTCAAACGCGAGGGCACGCCAAACAGCGGCGGCTACCCGCTGGACAAACTCTATGACCGCAGCCTGTTCTTTGGCGAACCGGATTTCAATTATCACGATGTTGACCGGCTAACGATTTCGACCGCCTTCCAGCACGAATTTGAAAACGGACTGAGCCTGCGGGCCAATCTTCGCTACAGCGATCTGGAAGATGATTTCGGCTATGTCTACCTGTCGGACGACGCGGCGCGCGTCGGTTCATTGGTAGATCGCTACTATTTCGGTACTGACAGCACCTCAGAAGAGCTCATCGGGAATGTCATCCTCCAGTACGATACGAGCTTTGGCAGCATCGACAGCAGCACGCTGGCCGGGTTCGAATACCGAGACGCTTCAACCACCAGTTCGGCGTTTTACGGGCTGTACACTCAGATTGACGCGAACAATCCCGTCTACACCGGTGCCCCGACCGGGTATGCACCATATAGCGTTCAGGCTAACGATTTCACGACGAAGTCGGTCTTTCTGCAGCAGAACCTGTCCTTCTCGGACACGGTTATTGCGACCTTTGGTGCCCGTCACGACTGGCTGGATCTTACCAGCACGGACAACCTTGCCGCAGCAACCACGCAGGCTGATTTCTCCGAGTCCTCATATCGGGGCGCTCTGACCTATAAGATCAACACTCAGGTTTCGGCCTACCTCAGCTATGTGGAATCTGTCGCGCCCCCGTCAATCGGCACCCAGCCGGAACGCGGTGAGCAATACGAAATCGGCGTCAAGTATCAGCCCGAGAACATGAACGCGCTGTTTACTGCCTCTGTTTACGATTTGACCAAGAACAACGTCGTGGTTCCGGTCGTGCTTCCCAGCGGCGTCATCGAACGCCAGACCATTGGTGAGTCCCGGGTGCGTGGCTTTGAGCTGGAAGGCAAAGCCGAAATCGCGGCAGATCTGAGCCTGATCGGTGGCTACAGCTATCAGAAATCCGAATTCGTTCGTGGCGACGTTCGGGGCGTGACCGTTGATGGGAACGAATTCGCGGCTGTTCCCAACCACCTCGCATCACTCTGGCTAAACTATGATCTGCCCGGAAATAACATGAGCGTTGGTCTGGGTGCGCGGTACGTCGGATCGTATTACTACAATGTTTACAACAATAACGGCGAGAGTCCGTCGCAAACCTTTATCGACGCATCTTTCTCTTATGCCTTCACGCCGAATACCGAGTTGACAGTGAATGTGAGCAACCTGCTCGACAAGCAATATGTCGTGGGCCGTGGGACTGCGGACTACTATAACAGCGGCAGAACGATCACCGCTGCTCTGCGCCACACGTGGTAATGCCATCATGTCCCCATCCCTCTTTCATCGGGTGGATGGGGATTTTCACGGTGAGCGAACTTTGGTGCATCGGAGTTTCAACGTGCCCGGTTGCTGCGACGCCATGCAGCCGGTGTCTCTCCCACGAGTTGTCTGAAGGACTTGGTCAGATGGGCCTGATCCGAAAATCCAAGTCTGTCGGCTATGTCGGCGACAGTCAGTTCTGAATTGGACAGTAGCCCCCTCGCCTCTTCGACACGCCGGTTCAATTGCCATTGATGCGGTGTAACCCCGGTCGTGTTCTTGAAGACCTGCGAGAACCAGCTTTCCGAAAGACTTACGGCCTCTGCCATCTGCGCAATGGTGAGCCGTTTTCCGCCGCCATCTTCAAAGCGCGCCACGACTTTTCGCATCTGGGAAGCCGTGAGACGGGCATTGACCGGATCCTGGTCCACCGCATCAATATCCAATACGCCCGCCAACAGACTGGCAGCCAGACTTTCCGCGTAGATCGTGTGCCGTTTGGACATACGCAACTCTTCCGCAAGTAACAGCGCAATACCCTGAAGGTCAGCTATGTCATCGCATTCAGCAGGACGCTCCAAGAGCGAAACCGCAGCGGATCTTGGCAAGCTCGCGCAAAGAAACTGGACAGCCCATGCAAAATCGAGATGGATATCGAGATGTGAAAACGCGACGGTTTCGGTAAAGGACGTTCGTAACTGCATCCCCGCCGGTACATAAATTGCACGCGCCAAGGGACGGGTTTGTTCGTTTCCAAGAACTTTGATGGAACTTACGTCCGAGAAGAAGACACTCAAGCGGGGGTTGGCCGAGACGTAAAACCCCTGCCCCTGCACTTCGCCGCTCGCTTCCCAGTAGGCCGCAAGCACGTTTTCGAACTGCCGCCACAAGACAGGCGACGTGCATTGGACCTTTTCGGTAAGGCCCGTGAAATCATGGCTATAGCCCAAGACGCGCTGGCTCCGCGAAAAGAATGGTAAGAATTGGCTATCCGGTGCAAATCGCAATGAAAGACGTATTTGGCCGGGATTGGCTATCGCAGCACAGTATGTACAACCTTGCTTCCGAAAACAAGATTGATCGCCTTATGGCGTCTGGTTCCGGCCTTACCGAGACCGGAAAGGCAAAATCATCCGGTCAATTTCGGCGCTATCCCTTTGGTAATTGGCTGAACCGATTGGAAAGGCATTTTCACTTTTCCTGATGCTTGGTTTTCCATGCTTCGAATTTGCGCATGTTTTCATCCATCGTGCAGGGATAAAGGCCGATAATGGAAGCACCGCCAAGGACTTCTTCCAGAACGAAATCTTCAAAGTCCTCCATACATTCACAGTCCCGGGAAATTTCTTCTGCAAGATCGGCCGGAATGACCATCACGCCATCTTGGTCCCCGACCATCACGTCGCCCGGGAAAACTGCCGCGCCGCCGCAACCTATGGGCACGTTGATATCAAGTGCCTCGTGCAAAGTGAGATTTGTCGGTGCAGAGGGGCCAGCACAGTAGGCCGACATTTCCAGCGCGCCAATTCCACAGACATCGCGAAATCCACCGTCGGAGACGATACCAGCACATCCGCGAACGGCAAGTCGTGTCACAAGGATCGACCCGGCCGTCGCTGCACGCGCGTCTTGCCGCGCATCCATGACGAGCACCTGACCGGGAGGACAGGTTTCGACCGCGACGCGCTGCGGGTGGTCTGGGTCACGGAAAACTTCGAGACCATTGCGATCTTCGCGCGCTGGAATGTAGCGCAGCGTGAACGCCTGCCCGACCATGTTTTTCTCTTTTGGCGTTACAATCGATACGCCTTGGACGAACTGGTTTCGCAGACCCCGCTTATAGAGTTGCGTCGCAATGGATGCCGTAGAGGTGCGCGACAGCCGATCTCGGGTGCCTTCGGACAGAACGTATGGCTTGCTCATGGTAGCTCCATCAAAAGATGTCGGGTTCGCCGACGTTGCGCCCAAACCCTGTTTCGAGAAAATCAAAATCGCAGCCTTTTTCCGCCTGCGTAACATGTCGAGAGAACATGTAGCCGTATCCCCTTTCAAAGCGGTGGCTCGGTGGCTCCCACTGATCTTGGCGGTGCAGCAATTCTTCTTCTGACACGAGCATGTTGAGTTTACGGGCTGCTAGGTCCAGTCGCACGATATCTCCGGTACGCAGCAGCGCGAGAGGACCGCCAACAAAAGACTCGGGCGCGACATGCAGAACGCAAGCCCCGTATGACGTGCCGGACATACGCGCGTCCGAGATCCGCAGCATGTCCCGGCAACCCTGCTTGATCAGAGCACGGGGTATCGGTAGCATTCCCCACTCGGGCATTCCAGGACCTCCCAGAGGCCCTGCATTGCGCAAAACCAGAACCGTGTCCGGTGTGACCTGCAGATTTTCATCTTCGACCGCTGCTTTCATTTCCGGATAGCTGTCGAAAACCAGCGCAGGTCCTTCGTGTTGGTGAAACTTAGGATCGCAGGCGGCCGGTTTAATCACTGCTCCATCAGGGCAAAGGTTTCCGCGCAAAACGGCGAGTGAACCTTGAGAATACACCGGGTTAGCCAAAGATCTAATTACATCGGGCTTGTGAACCTGCGCGCCAACGAAGTTATCGCCCAGTGGCTTGCCGCTCACAGTGAGGCAGCTATTATCCAGCTTCTCGGCAAGCTGGTTCATCAGTGCTGGCAGCCCCCCTGCATAGTAGAAATCCTCCATCAGATATTTTTCACCCACTGGTCGGATGTTGGCCAGAACGGGCGTTTCGCGTCCCAAAGCGTCCAGATGATCCAGATTCAATGACGCACCGGCCCGGCGCGCAATTGCGATCAGATGGATCACTGCATTCGTCGAACAGCCAAGCGCCATCGCAACAGTTGCGGCGTTTCGACAAGCGGCCTCGGTGATGATCTTGTCTGGCGTCAGTTCCTCCCAAACCATATCGACGATGCGTCGACCGCAGGCGGACGACATACGCTGATGCCCTGAATCAACGGCTGGTATCGAGGATGCACCCGGCATCGTCAGGCCCATCGCCTCGGCAATAGCCGTCATCGTCGAGGCTGTGCCCATGGTCATGCAAGTCCCGGCCGAACGAGCGATTCCAGCTTGTAGGCCTTTCCAGTTCTCATCACTAAGATTGCCCGCACGCCTCTCGTCCCAGTATTTCCATGCGTCTGAGCCCGACCCAAGAGCTTGGCCAGCGTGGTTGCCACGCAACATTGGACCAGCAGGCAGAAAGATCAGCGGAACACCGGCTGATACCGCCCCAAGGATCAACCCGGGTGTTGTCTTGTCACAGCCGCCCATCAGAACCACACCATCGATCGGATGGGCCCTGATCATTTCTTCGACTTCCATGGCAAGCATGTTGCGATAGAGCATTGAGGTCGGCTTTAGAAAGCTCTCATCAAGCGACAAGGCCGGCAATTCGACAGCAAAGCCACCGGCCTGCAAAACGCCACGTTTCACGTCCTGCACCCGTTCGGGGAAATGCGCGTGACATGTGTTGAGTTCTGACCACGTGCTCAGGATACCTATGATCGGACGCCCGCCAAAGTCCTCTTCGTCATATCCAAGCTGCATCATCCGCGAACGGTGACCAAAGCTGCGCAGGTCATCCGGAGCAAACCATCTTGCAGAGCGAAGGTCCGACTTGGATTTCTTCATCGAATTCCCTCTACGCAGGCGGAAACGTGCGACGACGTCGCGTGACAAGCAATCGCCCACCAAGATGATCATCCTTAAATGAGGTCAGAACCATGACGCCATCCGGCCCGAAAGCCGGTTTGGTTGGCTTCATCACCGGTACTTTATGGCGCCGGGATACTTGGCCATCCGGCGAGAAACGGTAGAGCATTGCTCCGTCTACGCCAGCGATCCAGTAATGCCCCTTGGCGTCTACCACGGCCCCGTCAGGACGACCGTCTAATAGCTCAAAACTTGTGAACAGTTCTCGACGCCCCAATGAGAATTCATCAAGCAGTTTGCAGGTCCAGACTGTCTGAAGCGACGGATGGGAGTCGGACACAAACAGTCGAATGTGGTCTTCATCCATGGCCAAGCCATTGATCGTGCGAAACCCCTCAAGCTTCGGAACGAGAGATGCGGTCGCAATATCAAACAAGTACAACACGCCGTTATCTCTTTGGTTATCGAGATCCATGGTTCCTGCCCAGATGCGCCCCATGGCGTCGGTACAGGCGTCGTTGAACCGCACTCCCGTTTCGGGCAAAGCCGCAAGTCGCTCGAACTCGCCTGTTTTCCGATGGAATGCGAAAACCCCACTCTCCATACCGACGATGATTTGTTTGGCCACATACTGAACAAATCCGGGCATTTCAGGAGTGCCCCATGCAGCGGTTTTGCCGGTCAATTCGGTACGCATCAATTTGCGCCCGCCGATATCTATCCACCAAAACCCGTTGTCGAGGGGCGACCAGACCGGGCTTTCGCCGAGAATCGCCCGGGTGTCGGTCAAAGGCTCAAAAACCAGTGTATCTTCGGCAGTTTGATCCAAAATCTCGTTTCCAGGCAGAGGTTTCCGTTGCCGCTAAGATCAATATTGACAGACGATCCAGCTTAAATCTAGACTACTAATCATATTAATATATCAAATTTCAGAGCGATCTATCAAGGGAGGATTTGAGATGGATCTTGTAAAACGTGCCAATCTGGCGGCGACCGCACTACTGACAGGACTTGCTCTTGCGTCGCCGAGCATCGCCGAAACAACCCTCAGACTGGGGACGGTTCTCGCACCGAACGACCCCATGGGACAGGGTCTTGAAAAGTTCGCGGCAGAAGTGGAAGAGGCTACCCAGGGGCAAGTTATCGTCGAAGTTTTTCATAACAGTCAACTTGGCGATACAACGGAAATGCTGGATCAAGCCCGCGCCGGGGCGAACGTTGGAACCGTTACAGACGTAGCACGCCTGTCATCCTTCGTGCCCTCGCTCGCCATCATGTCGGCACCCTTCCTATTTGACACCTATGAACAGGCAGACAAATTCGCGCTGTCCGAGCCCTATCTTGCCTGGGGTGACGAACTGGCCGAAAAAGCCGGTCTCGTTATGCTTGCGTCCAATTGGTATCAGGGCGCACGTCACGCGCTGACCAAGAAACCGGTTGAAAGCCCTACAGATCTTACCGGGGTAAGAATGCGCACCATCGGCGCGCCGATATGGATTGAAACCATCCGTGCGATGGGCGCAGAACCGACACCTATCCCATGGGGAGAAGTCTATTCAGCGCTGCAACTTGGCACGATCGACGCCGCCGAAGCCCAACCAACTGCGATCTGGGGCGCTAAACTATACGAAGTCGTCAGCGACATATCCCTTACAGGGCATATTCAGCTTGTGACAGCTTTGGCAATTTCAGCCGAGACTTGGGGCCAGATATCCGAGGAAAATCAGGAAATCGTTCGGCGTCTTGCTGTTGAGAATGGGCGGTATGCATCCGGCCTGACTATCGAACTGGGTAAAAAGGCGATGGAGATGGTCGCAGACGAAGGCGTAAACATTCACGAAGTGGACCTTAGCCCGTTCAAAGAAGCCGTGTCTGGGGTTTATTCGAAACTGGACCTCAAAGCCGAAGCGGATATCGTGAAATCGATCCTTTCTGATTAAAATATCAGAAGACACGGGAGGACGTCGAATGTTTCAGACCAATTCCACAATTTTTCATCGGATCGAAACAGCCTTCGCCCTCCTCCTTCTGTCCATGATCGTTGTCCTTGTGGCATTGGCGTCGATCGCCAGAGCGGTCGGTAGCCCGGTTATCTGGTCGATCGAAATCGCGCAGTTGCTTTTCGTCTGGCTCTGCATGATCAGTGCCGATCTCGCGCTGCAAAAACAGCGACACTTTGGTCTGTCGTTACTCTCAGACATGCTCGGACCTTCACGCCAAAGGTGGCAGGAGCTTTTCAATCGGTTCGTGCTGGTTCTCTTTCTGTGCTTCCTGCTCGTCTATGCTGTGCGTAATACGCAATTGATGCATCCCCGGCTTTTGGGAGCAACGCAGATGCACGGATCTTATCTTCACGGATCGATGGTCGTCGGGCTGTTGCTTTTGCTGCGCACGATGCTTGCCCAGATGCTCGTTATCTGGCGAAAGTCGCCGACGGCTCTGATGGACGAGGATTTCCGGTAAGATGATGCTCTTGATCGCAGGGCTTTTTTCCTTGTTCCTATTATTAGGTCAGCCGGTAGCCTTTGCTTTGGCACTCGCTGCTGTACCAGTGTTTGTATTGGGCGGCACCATGCCCGCAACGGTGGCCGTACAGAAAATGGTCGCGGCCACGCAAAGCTTTCCCCTTCTGGCCGTGCCTTTCTTTATCCTTGCCGGGAATCTCATGAACGAAACCGGGATAACGACGCGGCTTGTCCGTTTTTCCCGGCTGTTGACGGGCTGGTTGGCCGGCGGGCTCGCGCAGGTGTCGATTGTCCTGTCTTTCATGATGGGCGGTATATCCGGATCGGCCGTCGCCGACGCATCGATGGAAAGTCGCCTTCTTGGTCCCTCGATGATAACCCAAGGCTTTTCCAAAGAAACAACAGCGGCAATTCTCGCCTTTGGATCGATTATCACGGCCACGATCCCACCATCCATCGGCCTGATCCTGTTCGGCTTCATCAATGAAGTCTCAATTGGACGCCTGTTCTTGGCCGGAATCCTCCCCGGCGCTATTCTGACGGCTGCGCTGATGATCGCAACATGGGCAGTGGCCCGGAGAAAAGGCTATGCCCCCGACTTGCCTGCCCCTCCCGGTCGGCGCGAATTGTGGGAGAGCTTCCGCGAAAGTGTCTGGGCGTTGATGTTTCCTATCATCCTGATCATCGGCTTCCGCTTTGGCATATTCACCGCGACCGAAGCTGGCGCGTTCCTTGTGTTCTACGCGCTCATTATTGGCGCGTTTGTCTACCGGGAACTCGATCTGGACCGAATGAGACGCGCACTGGAAGCCTCTGTGCACGACATCGGTATGATCATGCTGCTGATCATGATGGCGGGTGTATTAGGCTATGCAATAACCATCGAACGCGCACCACAGCAATTGGCCGGTTTGGTGACTACGCTGACCGAGAATCCAACCCTGATACTGCTACTAATCGTTGGGATTCTGGTTGTTTCGGGGATGTTCCTTGAGGGCGCCGCCAACATATTGTTGGTAACGCCGATCGTGATGCCCGTGTTGATATCAGTCGGCTACGATCCAATTCACATGGGCATTCTGATCGTGTTGCTGATCAACCTTGGCGGGCTGACACCCCCCGTCGGCGTAATTATGTTTACCGTCTGCGGCATACTTGACGTAAAGACCGGCGCTTACACCCGTGCCTCGTTGCCATTCTTCCTTGCCTTGGCGGTATTCTTCAGCATTCTCGTTCTTTTCCCGGGACTTTCCACCTGGTTGCCGAACGCGTTAATGTAACCAGCTATTTTCAACATTTACCGGGAGACAGGGATGTCCGGATGACAATGACAGACAAGACAGAGCAAGCACCAAGATACCGCGAAAGCAACGCGTCATCCCCGGATCTGCCTGCTTCGTTGCAGGTCTATGAAACGCTCCGATCCCGGTTGATCTCGCTCACCCTGCCCCCCGGCGAGCGCTTGTCGAGATCTGATCTGGCCGAACAATTCGGTGTCAGTGCCTCGCCACTACGGGAAGCTTTGCAACGGCTCGAACGGGACGGGTTGATCGCGACTTTCCGACAGTCGCGCACCGTCGTGACGCACATCGATCCGGAGCAACTGAAACGCGAACATTTCCTTCGAACAGCCATAGAATGTGAGGTAGCCAATCTTCTGGCGGCGATGCCAGACAAGTCCATGCTCAACAAGGCCGCTGCGATCGTCAAGATGCAACGCGTCCTCATGGACGACGGCGATCAGTTCGAACTATTTCGACAACTCGACGAAGACTTTCACCGCGAGCTTTTCAAGGCAGCCGACCAAGAGCACCTGCACCGCAGCGTCATGGAACAGTCGAACCAGATGGCACGGTTGCGGAGCATCGATCTTCCCAGTGAAGGCAAGTCAGCATCGGTCGTCGAAGGTCACAGTGCTACGCTTGATGCTATCATGGCATCTGACCGGTATGGAGCGGCAGATGCCATGCGCAAACATTTGTCCGGGACCATCTCACGCCTTGAGCAGATTATGACGCAGCACCCTCAATTCTTTGCCAGCCAAAACGACCATTAACCCGGCGGTTGGTGGCGAATGGACACCTGCAGATCTTTGAGTTTCTGGTAATGCCTTACCAGAATTGCTCCGGTGCCATTGGCTTTCCACTACGATTGAGCGCATCTCGGAGACGGAGACGCGCGTGCCCTGCGGCGACAAATGCCCGGCAATCTTCCAGTCCCTGAGCAAGCCAAGCCCGGCTCTCGCGAGTCAAGACCCGCCGGGCAAGCGCTTGTTCATCGGCCTGCAGCAAGTGTTTCGCGCTGCGCAGGACCAATGGCAATTGTTCTGCAAGCCGTTCTTCCATCAGGCGCCAATGATCCCAAACGTCTTTCAACAGATCTTCATCTTGAAAGGCCAGATGCATGAGGCGCTTGTACTGGTAAACGGCACTATCCGAGACCTCCACTCCCTGCGGAACATGGCTGACTGTATCGGGATCGGTGGCCTCTTTTCGCCGGTCGAGAAAACGATGTGCCTCGCCCGTGGTCAGATAGCGGTGCTGGGCAAATTCATCCGGCACCTCGGTTTGCCCGAGGAAAACGGGCACAAGTGGCGCGGTTACCGGGCCGACGGGGGCATGCCACATCATGCGCAGGTCAGGGTGCGAGGGGTGGACTAGCGGTACCACTTGACCATAGCCAGCGGTATCGCCGGTAAGACGCTCGGTCTGGATGGCCCAGCAGACGTCAGTGAAGGTGATCGGCGCAGCGTCGGCGCGCTTGCGCATTTCCGCTTCAACCCACGCCATGCCTTTCCAAGGGCCTTTGCCGTCACCATAGATGGAATTGACGTCAAACGGTTCACCTGAAGCCGGATCATACCAGCCCAGATCGACCGCGGTCTGGATAAAGTGTTCCGGGTAAAGGAATTTCTCATTTGGTTCGGTCGGAACGACGCCAACGTATCCGGGGCGGGAAGCGCGAATGTCATCAGCACCCAAACGTTCAGCTACCCAGAGGCCTTTGCCCCCCGAGAACTGGATTACTACCCAAGCCTCGTCGGGATCGGCGATGATGTGAGAGTTGCCCCCGTAGCATGAATAGCCATGCTCCGCGACCAGCTGAGCCATGATGTCGACACCCTCGCGTGCAGTACGCGCCCGCTCAATCACGATTCTCGCAAGATCAGAATAATTGGGGCCCGTCTGATCTTTCGGTGTCATGTCGATGAGTGCCTGGCATGAGGTCGACCATATGTCGCGCACCGCTACCCCGTGTTCATTCAGACCGCCATTCGTGATCGGCGCGGGTACGCCAAGGTAATAGCTGTAGCTCACCCTCAGGTGTCTTGCGGTCGCAGTAGCCTGAGGAATTTCGGTCCGATGACCAGGCATGTCGCTTTCGGGGCCAACCCCCACGGTGATGGTAGCATTCGAACCGTGCTCGGCCCGGTCTATGATTTCAAGCCAATGGCTCGAAGGCTCGTCGCCATAACCGGCAAGCCATGCATGTCCGTCCGCCGTCAGGTTGCGGCCGATATAGATCCCGTAACTCATAGGGTCCCCGTCTTTGTCAGTATCAGTGAAATCAGGTTATCTGTTGATCGGCGTATCGAAGCGGAAACAGGCAAGCGTGCCTATGATCCGGTGCAATCTGCCGGTGTTCAGGTTTGGCTTCCCGGCAGGCATCACGGGCGAGCGGGCAACGCGTCGCGAAATCGCAGCCTTTCGGACGTCGCAGCAGGCTCGGAACCTCGCCCTTGATGGTCCCGGTATTCTGGCGGCGGCGGTCCGGGTCAGGCTGCGGAACGCCCTCGACCAGCGCGCGCGTGTAGGGATGGGCCGGACGAGCAAAAACTTCGGCTGCCGGCCCTTCCTCGACAATGCGTCCAAGATACATGATGGCAATTCGATCAGCGATGTGGCGCACGACGGGCAGGTTATGTGTGATGATCAGGTAGCTGAGGCCATGTTCCTCCTGCAAATCTGCCATCAAATTCAGGATCTCGCCCTGAACCGAAACATCCAGACCCGCAGTCGGTTCATCCGCAACGATCAGCCGAGGGTTCAGAGCCAAGGCACGGGCCACACCAACTCGGCGAGCCTGCCCGCCCGACAACTCGTGCGGATAACGCGACAGGAATCCGCGCGGCAATCGCACCATGTCAGCGAGCCGTTCGGCTTCGAAATCAAGATTTCGGCCCTCGGCACCATGGATCAGCAAAGGTTCGGTGATCAGCGCCCGAACCGACTTGCGCGGAGAAAGCGACCCGACCGGATCCTGAAACATCATCGCCAAATCGCGACGCAACGGTTTGAAACGTCGTTCGGACATGTTTCGGATATCGTTGCCCTCGAAGCGAACCGAACCGCCTGCAGCATCCTGAAGGTTCAATATCGTCCGGCCGAGCGTCGTCTTGCCTGAACCGCTTTCACCGACCAACGCCAGCGTTTCGCTAGGACGGATATCGAGGCTTACGTCTAGCACAGCATCGACAAATGGCCTCTCGACCCCGCGCAACCGGGATTTCATAGCGCCCATCGTACGAAACTGAACGTTCAGATCGCGAACCTCAAGCAGCGGCTTGGCGTCTTTGACGGAAGCTTCCAAGGTCTTGCCGGTATCGCGCATTACGGTCGATACCTCGGCGGGTGGCGGCCATGACGGATCAGCCAACGGCCCTTCCAACAGATGACATCTGGCTATGCCTGTACCCCTTTCGACAAGTGGCGGCGCAGTCGTGGAACAGGCAGGCAGAGCTTTCTGACAACGGCTCGCAAAGATGCAACCAGACAGCGACGCGGTCAGATCAGGAATATCTCCGGGAATTACAGGCAGCTTTCGCGAAACATCGGTAATCCGAGCCGGGTCGCACTCAAGTAGCGCACGTGTATACGGATGACGTGCGTTGTGAAAAATGTCGTGGACCTCGCCGGTCTCAACAACTTCGCCCGCGTACATCACCACCACGTCATCGCACATCTCGGCAATCAGACCAAGATTGTGCGATACTACTACGATGGTCGTCTCGAAATCATCACGCAGCCCGCGCATGAGGTCGATCATCTGCGCTTCCATCGTAACGTCGAGCGCTGTGGTCGGCTCATCCGCCAGCAGCAGGTTAGGCCCGGTCAGCATCGACATGGCGATGCCAGCACGCTGGCGCATCCCGCCCGAGAATTCATGCGGATAGGCATCCACGCGGCTTTCAGGATCGGGAATACCAACGCGTCTAAGCATATCGACGGCAGCCTTGCGCTTGTCAGCTTCGGACATCGACCGCCGGTAAAGAATATCCGACATCTGCTGCGCGTAGGGCAGCACCGGGATCTGCGAGGTCATGGGGTCCTGAAACACCACGCTGATCTCTTCGCCACGCAACGCGCGCAGACCCTCTGCATTCAGGGTCAGCAAGTTCTTGTCGCCGTAGTCTACCCGCCCCGCTGTCACTTGGGCATTGCCAGCCAGCAGTCCGAGGATCGACCATAGCACTGTGCTCTTACCCGAACCGCTTTCCCCCACTATGCCCAGAATGCGGCCTTTGCGAACCGGAAAAGCAATGTCACGCAAAGCCTTCACGCGACCACGGTTGGTAAGGAAGTCTAGGGTAAGGCCCTCGATGTTCAGCAGGGTGTTATTGGCCAAGTCTTTCATCGCCCTCTCCCCATGCGCGGATCGAAAATATCCCTCAATGCTTCACCCAGAAAAGTGAAACCAAGTGTCGTGAGGATCAGCGGTATACCTCCTGCAATCACCATCCACGGCGCATCACGTATCACGAGATAGCCTTCGTTCAGGATCGTTCCCCAGCTGGCCTGTGGCGGCAGCACCCCGATGCCGAGGAACGAAAGCCCTGCCTCGATCGACACGACAACCGGTACTTCCATCGCCGCAAGGATCAACAGTGGGCCAATAACGTTTGGCATCACATGCTGGAATAGTATTCGAGATGTCGAAGCGCCAAGCGACCGTTCTGCCAGAATGAATTCCGTATGGCGCAAAGCCAGCGTAGCCGTTCTTGCGACGCGGCCATAGCTGGGGATCGTGGTCAGAATCACGATGGCCAACACCACGGTCAGACTGGGACCTGTCAGCGCCACGGTCGCCAGAGCGAGGATAACTGCCGGAAGCGAACGCACGGCGTCAAAGGCTAGCAGCAATAGATTGTCCAGCCAACGCGGACCGTAGCCGGCGATCATGCCGAGTACCAAGCCGATTGCCAGCGACGCCGAAACCCCGATCGCGGCGATATAAAGGGCCACACGACCGCCATGCAGAATACGAGAGAACGTATCCCGGCCCAGCTGGTCCGTGCCAGCGATGTGGACCCAGGTGGGGCCGGACATACGCGCGGGAATGTCCATCGCGTTCGGGTCATAAGGCGCGATCCAAGGCGCGAAAATGGCGGAAGCAAAGAATAGCACGACTAGTACGAGTCCTGTCACCGCTTGCCAATCGGTTAGAAAGCGTTTGAGCTTTTCACGCCGCTCGCGGCCGGCGCTTTCGCGATCCTCAGGCACGGGAGCAGCGGTATTGGTATCAGAGGGAAGAGCGGACACGGGGATCTAACCAGGCTATGAGAAGGTCGGAAATCAGGACGACGAGGATGTAGAAGCCGGTGGCCACTAACACGCCGCCCTGCACGATGGGAAAGTTGCGGTCAGACACCGCGTCGAAGATCATCTTTCCGATGCCGGGCCGGGCAAAGATGATCTCGGCGAATACCGCTGAAGAAATGAGGCCGCCGAAGCCCATGCCGATTAGAGTGATCGTCGGCAAAATGGCGACCCGCAGCGCATACCCGAGCACGATCCGCCTTGGTTTGAGACCAAAGGCGCGGGCAGAACGAATGTAAGGTTCTCCCATGACTTCGAGCATGGATGCGCGAACCATACGTGCCAAGTAGCCAACCCACCCCAGACCGATAGCGAAGGCGGGAAGAACAAGATGGCTCAGTTGATCAGCAAAGTTACCCGGCTCCCCTGCCCCAATGGCAGGCAACCAGCGTAACTGGATCGAGAACAGCAGCAGCGCCCAGATCGACACAAGAAACGACGGGACGGCGATTGTGCCGACAGAAAATACCCCTGTAATGCGGTCGAGCCACGATCCCGGACGCACGGCAGCCAGACAACCCAGCGGCACGCCCAGCAACACGGCCCATCCCATCCCGGTACAAATCAGCGCCAGCGAAAAGCCCATACGTTCCGCGATTATCGCGGTGACCGGTCGGTTAGAGAACACGTCCTCCCCAAGATCGCCCTGTACAGCGCTCCCAAGGAAGTAAACGAACTGCTTCAGAACTGGCTCATCCAAATGCATCCTCGCGGAGTATTCCGCAATGGCTTCGGGCGTCGCTCGCGTTCCTAGTGCAAGGATCGCGGGGTTACCCGGGATCATATGGAGCATTGAAAAGAGCAACAAGAGAACGGCCATGACGACGACTGCCGCCAGACCGAACCGCTTGAATAGGTAGATCGTCATGCCGGATTGCTCCCGGTTCGTATGGAACACCCCCGCAGGACAAGCGCGGGAGCGCTACAGATCAGACCGGTTTGAACCGGTGGTAGTTCAGCTCACCTGATGGGGCGGCGACTACTTCGATGCCTGTCTTGTGCGCGTAGGTTTCGGGTTCATGGTTGATCCAAACATAGGCGCCGGTTTCATCCATGATCTCTTGCATACGGAAATAGATCGCTTCGCGCTTGCTCTCGTCAGTTTCCGAAAGGCCTTCTTCATAGAGGCTATCGAATTCTTCGCTTGTCCAGCGTTCCCAGTTCCAAACACCAACCTGCTCGGACACGAACCACTGGGTCGCTTCGTATGGGTCGGGCACGGTCGCAAAGCGCATGATCCAGAGCTCGAGGTTTTCCCAGGTGTCACCCGCCTCTTCCATGCCCATTTCCCAGAACGGGCCGCTTTCCATCGGCAGGATATTTACGGTGATGCCGATGGCGGCAAGGTTCGCCTGAATGATCTGCGCTGTCAGCAAGCGTTCCTGCCAGTTCAGGGTACGCAAAGTAAGCTCCAACCCGGTGACACCGGATTCAGCCATCAGTTCGCGCGCCTTTGTGGGATCGTAGCTATAGCCGTGATCCGAGCGCGCACCGAGCAGACCGGGGCAGACAATACCGTGTGATTTGGCCGAGGTGCCCGCGAAAGCGCCAGCCAGAATGCTATCGACATCGACCGCGTGCTGGATTGCCTGACGCACCTTGATGTCCTGCAACTTGGGATGCTGCGTGTTCATGCCCATCCACATGTACTGAAGCTGACCCGCTGTGGTGATGGCCGTATTATCGGGCATCTCTTTCGAATAGCGGGCCAGACTGTCGGGCCCAAGTTCAGTGCAGTCGATCTCGCCTGCTTCGTAAGCCAGTTCAGCCGCCTGCACCTCGGTGATGACATGGCAGACAACTCGGTCAAAGCCCGGTGCGGGGCCGGTCCATTCCGGGTTTTTCTCGAAAACAGCGCGTTGTCCCGGCGTGGCTGAATAGGTGTAGGGACCGCAAACCGCAGGAAATTCCGTGGTGAAACGGCCTCCAGCAGCCTCGGTGGCCGCCTCGCAGACGATCGCTCCGGGCCCATGGCAGAGGGTGACCATGATAAAGGGTGCAAACGGTTTGTTCAGGATCAGCGTACCCGTCAGTTCTCCGGTTACTTCGACAGTTTCAAGCGCATCGAAATAACCCGACCATTCGCTATCTTTCATCCGGGCATAGGAGTAGGCAACATCCGAAGCCTTGAGTGTGCCGTTGCCGCCGGACCAGACCAACCCAGGAGCCAATTCGAATTCAATATGGGTGTCGTCGACGTATTCCAAACGAGTGACATAGTCGGTCGGCTGCCAAGTGAAGGTGTCGCCGTCACGTACATATTCAGCAAGGAACGGGAGACACTGCTTTTGGGCTTCGATCTCGGTTCCGCCAACCATATAGCCCGGATCGAGGATCGAATTGTCACCGTCCAGTCGAAGGTTCAGGACACTTCCTTCCTGCGCGCGCAGCATTCCGACACCGCCGGGAAATAGCCCTGCTGCACCGATTGCGGCTGCCGAGGTCAGGAAAGTACGCCGAGTGGTCTTTGTAGATGTCAAGGTCTGGCTCCTGTTGTTTCCCGTCCCGGACCCGGCGCATGACAGCGCCGCCGGAGGGGTTTGTAACACTTTGTTGACCCAAAGGATGAGCGAGGGGTTTGCGAATGGCAATTTCGCAGCTATGCGCTATTTTGCGCTATAAATGCGTCACTATGCGATAGGCTCATGTCAAACTTTGCAAAAAACCTCACACTGGCTTGTAGCTACTATACATCGATTTCGGAGGTGTGCCGTCGCATCAAGATCAATCGCCAACAATTCAACAAGTACCTGAACGGCCAAGTCTACCCTTCTCGGCACAACATGCGCCGAATATGCGATTTCGTCGGTGTAACCGAGTCAGAGATGCTGATGGACGAGACGAGCTTTGCCCGAGTGATTGGCCTGCGTCGTCAAACCGTTTCGAACCCACAGCTCGATCTTCCGATGAAGCGCATTGAGACCCTGCTATCACGCAGCAGGCCTGTAAACCGTTATGAAGGATACTACTTTCGCTACTTTTTTTCTTTCGGCAACAAGGGCTGCATCATTCGATCCCTCGCACGGATCGTGATCCGCGACGGTCGCGGCTATTTCAAGAATGTAGAAATCCTCCGCGACCCGGATACACGGCTCTGGGTCCGAACCAACAAATACGAAGGTCTTCTCTTTCAACTGGCGGACCGGATTCAGCTCTTCGAGTACGAAACAATGGAAATGAACTCTGTGACACAGATGACCCTGTATCCAAGCTATCTGAGCCGCATTGACTATCTGCTCGGTATTCAGACCGGCGGTCCGACCCGACGTGGTCGCAAGCCTGGCGCCTCGCGGGTTGCGCTTGAGTTTCTTGGGACGGATATCAGTGTTCTGCGAGCCATGCGCCAGACCGGAATGTTCTATCCAGATGATCCGGCCTTGCGCCGTGATATAGTCAAGGCCATCGGAAACAGTATCGACCCCGGCGCATTCGTGCTGGAAGTCGACGAACCCTGATACAGTAGACCGGCTGCGTTATAGATTAGGTTGAAATACTCAGCGACCAAGAAAAATGAAACAGTGCGCAAACCTCGCTGTTCATGTCTTTTTATTTATGTGGACGGCTCGGGAGCGTCATCGCTATGCCTTGCAGAAACCAAGCGCTGCAACTCCGATTTCACTAAGTCAGGCACGAAAATGTACCTCCCATCCTGCAAGTATGTTTCGGACAACTGATCGAAAACTTCGCGGGCAAGTATGACTGGCAGATAATCGACGTCGGGTTTGGCGACGATCTGATGTTCCGTCTCAAGGTCAGAAATATCGTAGCCCACGATCAAAACGCCTTCGCGGGTTTCTTCATGTCCCAGAAAAGCTAGCCGACGATAGAAAACTGCGGCGTATTTCTCGACACCGACATTTGAAGCGCGAAAAAGAATGCGGCGCCCATTCGCGACCTCGACAATTCGTTTTAGTGTAATTTCAGTAGGGTCGGCAACAATGACATCATCATAATCACTCTCGATCGAATGCAAACTGATCGTGTCACCGGTATCTTCGTTAATGCCTTCGCGCGAAACAGTAAGAAATGCGCTACTTTGTTCGCGATCCCCTACTATGATTACCGTTTTCCGTTCCCAGCCCTGTCGCCGTTCATATTCACGGATGCGGCGCACAGCTATTTCCACGCGATGCGGTGCCATGTCGAATTCGCTAGGTCCAGGCAGAAAGAGGTGCTCATCGACGACGGGAAACAGCACGTATTCTCCAGCTTGCTCTGTGTTATATTGGCCCAAAACACGCTGAATACCTTCGTAACCATCATCGGTCAAAAAGCGCCCCCATAGTGCAGTGTATGGTGGGCGACTTGCCTGCAGCGTAACCCCGACGAGCGGATCTTCCTCTACCAGACTACGAGCCATTCGGTCGCCCTCTCCCGAAAACAACAGTGAAAAACCACGCGGGAAATCGATGCGAACAGTTCCGTTTACGATATTTTCTTGTAGCTCAGCCTGAGCGTATTCAACCCGATCTCGCCAGTTGTTCTTGTTTAGGCGACGCCAAAGTTTGCGAATACCTGCGACACCAAAAGCGTAAATGATAATATTTGGCAGATGGTACATGAGGTGCTGCTTGCCGACCGGTTTTCCAACAAGCCCCCAGACATAGTCCAGTGCCTTCGCCAGCCTTTCGGGCAGCATGAAAAAGCTAGGCAAGACATCGATAAGAAACTCACCGACTTCAGGAAAAATCACCAGTACCGAAGCGAAGAACAAGGAAATATAAGCAGCCACCTTGAGCATGATGCGACCAAACGCCGATGTCTCGGGGAACGTATGCTCTAGAAACGGCGCAACCGTTTCGGCAGGAATTCGCCTTCCAGCGCGAATATGGTTGGCAAGCTCCAAGAGTTTCCTCTTCGAAAGCGTCTTCGACATGGGGGATACCACCTGACGGTCTGAAAAGTTCAACTAAGACGCAGTCATATTTTTGTAGTCCTAGTGGCAGACTGCATTTCATACGTTTTCCAAAAGGATCCGCTTTCCGCTTCTGTATTCTTAATACCTCAATGCTCCTCTGCTTACCCCGACCGAAGTCGGCGAAACCGAGTAAATTCGGCAGTCGTTGGCCTAGCCGAACGTGCCGTAAAAAAGTTTTCCTGCGTAAATCTTGGCAGTCGGCAAGATTCTTGTAAGCTAAATCATTTTCCAGAACGAAACATCTGCGAACCGTCACGGATAAAAGAAATGGCAATCACACGGCCTATCACGAATCCTGATCAATTACTCGCCTGAAACCCTGCGATCAGATCGTTACCAGTTTAAAATTCCAGAAATATTTTTTAATATTCTTGTATTGACGCGTTCCGCACTTTGACGACAGCCACTAAGCCGCGTTCACTCAGGAATTGATTGAATAGACCATCCTACTCAATTTGGCTCAACAGTTAACTTGGCCCTAAATCCATTCATGGAAAGATAGTCAAAAAAAGCTAGGATCAAGAGAGCTACTCCGCTCAACTCCAATGTTTCCTGAACTGTCCACAATGCAGAATAACCAAATGTCTCGGTGTCGAACTGCGACGCCCAAGCGGCCTCGAGGAACTCCAGTCCGAGCGCTCCTGCAAAGAAAACCGCCGCAGCAAGACCAAAGCGGTAACGGAAGCCCGAAGGGAAGCTCCGCCAAAGCGGAAGAAACCACCAAACCAGCAGACCGAGAACAACTGTCCCCAGCGGCACCCAAGCGTAGTCTATATACCAAACCTCCTCTTCTGGCGAAAGCACGCTAAGCGCAACAAAATAAGGAATACCTTCATGCAATAGCGCTGTTTCATCAAGTGACATGAGGGCAATTACTGCGGCGAGCGCCCACCACCGCTTTGATTGTCGGCGAACTTCCGAAATAGGTAAAAGAGCGATCAGGCACGTAAGCAAAGATGCGAAAAGGAGCGCGGCAGACGAATACCAGGTCGGAACATTTGCCTCCTGTCCCAGACCAAAGAGGCGAACGAGGCCAAAAACCGAACCACGACCAAATCCCAATCTGGCGATCTCGCCTAATACACTTCCAAGCACGAGAAGCGCTATGATCGTGGTCATGACCCCAACGAGTAACCGACGCGTTTTGCTATCTGCGCAGAAAGTGACCGTCCCACTTGAGCTGAGCGCCTTATCCGCCTCGGCGTACGTAAATACTTTCTTCAACCGATATTTCCCAAATGCAAATGTATGAATAGAAGATGCTGCTAGGAGAGCTATCTGGCAAGTTTTTTCCGGCCAACAGCGGATACTGAGCACTCGTTGAATGTATCGTTAGGCGCTATTTTGGACGCCTGCCCACCTCAATCATCGTAGGTCCCGCAGCGGCCTATCAAGTCTTCTAGACTGTGGACGCAAAGGATGCTCACTTAGCTTTTCTGGTAAAATACATAGTGATCTGTTTTGGGTATCGATCGCCTCATCTCCGCATCATCAGGCGAGCCCGAAACGAACGTCTTCTTCCAAGAGTAGCCGGAGTATCGCTTTACAACAAATCGCTCGACCACCTTTCTGACTTGGCAATCCATCTCGATGATCTGCGGGACTACATCCTTCTTGAGGTCTTCAATAAACCTAGTTCTGCGCAAAATTTCATCCTTGCCAGGAAAGTGTCTCAAATACACGGGGCGCTTCACGTAGTGAACCGGCAACCAACACCACGGCATCTTGTGCGGTCCTTCTTGAGTTATGAACGACAGAAGGGTTGGTTGGCAAAATAGACTGGGCCATAACGCCGTAGCTCCGATATTTCGGCGACCCATGGCTCTGTATGCTGCGGTGTACCGTCGACCTTCTGTTTCGCATCGGATATGAGAAGCTCAGATGCAGCAATTTGGAGCATATCATGTCCGACATCATATACACGAAAGTTGACGAAGCACCTGAGTTGGCCTCGGCCTCGCTGTTGCCGATCATTCAGAAATTCGCCAAAGCCGCTGGCGTCAGCGTCGGGACAATGGACATCAGCCTTGCCGGGCGCATTCTGGCAGCGTTCCCCGAGCATCTAAGCGAAGATCAGCGTCAAAGTGATGATCTGGCTGAATTGGGACGCTTGGTGAAGACGCCTGAGGCAAATGTGATCAAGCTGCCCAATATCTCCGCATCGGTGCCCCAGCTGGTTGCCGCAATCAAAGAGCTTCAGTCGCAAGGTTTCGCACTCCCCGATTACCCGGAAACGCCTGTAAGTAACGAAGAGAAAACTGTCCGTGCCAAGTATGACGCGATCAAGGGATCGGCGGTCAACCCGGTTCTGCGTGAAGGGAACTCTGACCGCCGCGCCGCCAAAGCCGTAAAAAGCTTTGCGCAGGCAAACCCGCACCGCATGGGCGAATGGACGTCCGACAGCAAGACGCATGTGTCTTCCATGTCGGGCAACGACTTTTTCTCAAATGAGAACTCTGCCACTCTCGCCAAGGCCGCCGGTGCAAAAATTGTGCTGGAGACGTCAGCTGGCGAGATAGTTCTCAAGGAAGGCCTCGAGTACCCTGCGGGAACGGTGGTCGATGCGACATTCATGAGCGCCGCCGCACTCAAAGACTTTTTGATCAAGGAAATCGAAAAGACCAAGGAAGAAGGCATTCTTTTCTCGCTGCATCTGAAAGCGACGATGATGAAAGTGTCCGACCCCATTCTTTTCGGTCACGCTGTCAAGGCATACCTCGCGCCGGTGTTTGAAAAGCACGGCGACAAGATGGCAGCACTTGGCGTCGATCCGAACTCTGGCCTCGGTGACCTGCTGGCTCGCGTCAAAGACGAAGCCGAGATCATGGCCGACATCGATGCCTGCATGGCTGACCGCCCGCCGATGTACATGGTCGATTCTGACAAGGGCATTACCAACCTGCACGTCTCTTCAGATGTTATCATCGACGCCTCCATGCCCGCGCTCATCCGGGCGGGCGGCAAAGGCTGGGGTCCTGATGGACAGGAAGCAGACGCAAACTGCGTGATCCCCGATACATCCTATGCCCCGGTTTATGACGAGGCGATCAACTTCTTTAAAGAGAACGGCAAGTTAAATCCGGCGACCGCTGGGACGGTGCAGAACATCGGCCTGATGGCGCAAAAAGCCGAGGAATACGGCTCGCACCCGACAACTTTCGAGATCCCCGAAACCGGCACGGTGAAAATGATCCTCGATGATGGGACCGTTCTTCATCAGCATGCGGTAGAAGCGGGCGACATCTGGCGTTCCTCTTCGGCCCGGAAAGCCCCGATCGAGGATTGGGTCAATCTTGCCATCTCCCGTCAAAAGGCCGAAGACTGCCGGGCGATTTTCTGGCTGGATGAGAACCGCGCGCATGATGCCGAACTCATTTCCTATGTGAAACCGATCCTCGAAGCGCAAGGATTGACAGATAAGTTCGAAATCATGGCCCCGCGCGAAGCTACCCGCGCGTCGCTTGAAACCATTACCAAGGGCGAGAACACCATCGCTATAACTGGTAACGTTCTGCGCGATTATCTCACAGATCTCTTTCCGATCCTCGAACTGGCAACCTCGGCCAAGATGCTGTCCATCGTGAAACTGATGAATGGCGGCGGTCTGTTTGAAACAGGGGCTGGCGGCTCGGCACCGAAACACGTCCAGCAGCTTGTCGAACAAAACCATCTGCGTTGGGACAGCCTTGGAGAATTCTGCGCACTCGGGGAAAGCCTGATTTTCCTCGCTGACGCTAAAAGCAACGACAAAGCCCGCATTCTTGGTGAAGCCGTTGAAACCGCAACGCAGGGCATTCTCGACAATGGCCGGTCACCGTCGCGCAAGGTCCGCGAACCGGACAACCGCGACAGCCATTACTGGTTTGCACGGTATTGGGCCGAAGCCGTGGCCGCGCAGACTAAAGATGCTGAACTTGCAGCGCATTTTGAACCAATCGCCAAAGATCTTGCCGCTAAAGAAGCCGACATTCTTTCAGAACTTGCCGGTGTTCAGGGTGCCCCTGTTGATCTTGGTGGGTATTACCGCACCGACACGGCGAAGACCGCCGGCGTAATGCGCCCGTCCAAGACACTTAACGGCATCATCGGGTAACTCGACTGATCCAATCAATCGCCGCGTACCTGAATGGGTATGCGGCGATACGGAATAAAAGCACGAAGGTTCGCCAGAGTACGGACGTTTTACAAATGATCGCCGTAACGTAGAGATCAAAATGCCGGTCGGCGGTAGCTTCGAAAAAGCGACCAAAGCGCCCTGGTAACTTGCCACTGAACGTTCATCCAGCCGTGACCGGAGCCCGGTTGGTGTTTACGCCGGTCGGCGCAGGTTGAGCAATCGCCCGACGCGCGGAGCTTTCATCTTGCGCAGCGGGGCGGGCGATTGCGGTGGTCAGGGTCCGGGCGTAGTCGCCCGGAGCTTGGTAGTTCAAGGCCGAATGCGGGCGATCAGTGTTGTAGTCGGCGGCCCCTGCGGCGATTACGACGCGCGCGTGTGGCTGGTTGCGGAACATAGTCTCGTCGCGCATCCGCCCGTTGAAACTCTCCACGAAGCCGTTCTGCATGGGTTTTCCCGGCGCGATGTAGTGCCATTCGACCCGGTGCTCGGAGGATCGCGTTACTGGTCAGTTCCATCCCATTATCGCTGACAATCATGCCGGGCTTTCTGCGGCGCTCGATCAGGGCCGTCAGTTCACGCGCGACTCGGTGCCCCGAGATCGAGGTTTCTGGGATCGCGGCCAAGCATTCACGGGTGACGTCGTCGACAACATTGAGTACGCGGAAGCGCTGGCCGTTGGCGAACTGGTCATGGACGAAATCCAGCGACCAGCATGCATTGGGTCGTGCTTCGACCAGGATCGGTGCCCGCGTTCCGACCGCCTTGCGCCGGGCCTTCCGACTGCGCACCGTCAGCCCTTCTTCGCGGTAGAGCCGACGATCCGATTGATCCCGAGGGCTCGCCCTCGCGGCGCAGCAGCACGAACAGGCGCCGATAGCCGAACCGTCGACGCTCGTTAGCCAGCTCCCGCAACCGCCCACGCAGCACCGTGCCCGGCGCTCGCCGAGATTGATAGCGGACCATCTTGCGATCCGCCCCGGTAATGCGGCACGCCCGCCGTTCTGAGAGCCCGAACCGGGCCTTCAGATGCGCGACCGCCTCGCGCTTCACAGCAGGCGTCACCACTTTTTTGAAATCAGTTTCTTCATCGCGGCTAGATCGAGCATCTATTCGGCCAGCAGCTTCTTCAGCTTCGCGTTCTCATCCTCGAGCACCTTCAGTCGCTTCGCCTCCGACACCGTCATGCCGCCGAACTTGGCCTACCAGTTATCGAAGGTGCCTTCCGACATACCGTGCTTCCGACAAAGGTCCTCGCACTTCGCGCCTGCTTCGTGCTCGGACAGGATGCCGATGATCTGCTCGTCCGTGAATCTCGTTCGCTTCATTGTCCGTCCTCGGGTTGGGCCAGACTCTAATCGACGGTGGGGAAATATCCCGTGGCAGGTCACGGGGCACCCTCGGCCTGCAGGCTTTCAGGGAACGCGCGTACGCCCTCGATGCCAACCAAACCAACGTCTTGACCCAGGACTGAAATCGCTCATGCTTAATCTGGCGCAAACGACTATGTGCAGCGTGGCAATTCAATAACCAGTTCTCTTCTTTGATTTCCTTAGGCACGAGTTCGAGGCCTGTGTTTTGACTACGAAGACGTTTCGCGAAGCCGGAGAGAAATTTCTTGAATGCCGATCAAGGGTCGGCCAGCGCGTTGCGTTGCAGGCTATTGCGCTTGTTCTCTGGTCTTGCGCTGCTCTGGCGCAGGAAACGGTAGCCGGGCCTCAACTCAGGGTGCTGGCCATCTACTCCGGATCGAGTACGCTCGCCGCGAATGTCTCGATTGAAAGCGGCATCGCGTCGGTCTTCTCGCAGGCCGAGAAACATTCGAGGTACGAAATCTACGGCGAGTACCGTGATGTGCAGAGGTTTCCCGGTACGCTAGCTGAACAACGTTTCGTCGATGCCCTCGTCACGAAATACGCCGATCAGACCATCGACGCCCTCATGACGGTTGGCCCCGAGGCGCTGCCACTGGCAATCGAGTTCCGAACGAGGGTCGCGCCGGAGGCTCCGATTGTTTTTGGCGGTGTGCAGGCTGCGACTCAAACGCAGTATTCCGGTGTCGCGGGGCTTTATGGCGTGCTTTCGTCTTTTGACCTGCGCGGAACATTTGACTTGGCGCGCCAGCTGCAACCGGATGCGAACCGGACCGTAATCTTCACCGGTTCGGCAGCGTTCGATGTGCGGTGGAAGTCCTTCGCCGAAGACGTGATGTCGGTTGTCCACGACATCGAGGTTGAATTCGTTTCTGGTCTGTCCCTGCAAGAGTTCCGGGACCGGGCGGCAATGCTCGGCCTGTCGGACATCCTGATCATCCTTACGATTTTCGAGGATGCCGACGGACGACGCTTTGTGCCTGCTGATGCCGTGGCTACGATTGCCGAAGTCTCGGGCGCCCCGACCTATGGCGTCTACAGTTCCAATATCGGTCGAGGCGTCGTGGGCGGCAGCTATTCCTCTTTCGAGAGCACAGGCATGGTGATGGCTGAGCAGGCATTGAAGGTGCTCGATAATCAGTCCCATGTGGAGACAAGCGTGACTGTGCCGGTGGCGGCCGTGCTCGATTGGCGACAGCTCAAGCGCTATGGAATCGATGCCGAGATGCGCCCGCCGGACAGCCAGTTGCTCTACTACGACCCCGGCCCATGGGAGCGGTACAGGCTACAGATCGCCCTGGCCCTCGCCGTCATCGCCCTGCAGTCGAGCACGATCGCCGCCCTGATCGTCATGGATCGCCGCCGTCGACGGGCTGCCGAAGAACTCGGCCGGCGCAGAATGGAGATGGCAAGACTGTCGCGCATCGCGCAACTCGGCGAACTTTCGGGCGCCATCGCCCACGAATTGAACCAGCCGCTGACATCGATCCTTGCGAATGCCGAGGCAGGGTCGGCAATGCTTGCGCAGGATCCGCCCGACATCGCCGAAGTCGGCGAAGCGCTGCGCGACATTGCCGAAGACGACAGGCGCGCAGCCGACATCATCACCAACCTGCGGGGGCTCATGGCCAATGGAGGCTGCGGAGTCGAACCTGCCGACCTGAACGAGATGGTGCGATCGACCATGCGACTTGTTTCAAGCGAGTTGCTCGCGCGCGGGGTGACGGTGCGGCAGCGGCTCTCTGGCGATCCGCTGGTCGTAATGGCGGATGTCCGGCAATTACAACAGGTGCTGCTCAACCTCGTGATCAACGCCGCGGATGCTATGGCGGATGAAACGACGCGCAAGCTGACGGTCACCACCGAACGCGGCGATGGCGACCAGCGCGTGCTGTCGGTGACCGACACCGGCCCCGGTTTGCCGGAGGAGCTGCGCGACAATCCCTTCAAGCCCTTCGCGACCTCCAAGGCGCAGGGCATGGGGCTTGGTCTTTCGATCAGCCAGAGCATCGCCGAGACGCATGGCGGTACGCTGCGCTTTGCCCGCAGCACCAGCAAGGGGGCACGCGTCGAGCTTGCCCTTCCAGCACCATGAGCGGCGCTGCGACAGCGACGTTCCACGTCCACATCGTGGATGACGACGACGGAGTGCGCCGGGCCTTGATACGGCTGGTGTCCAGCGCGAAATTCGATGCACGTGGGCATGCGGATGCCGAGGCGTTTCTGGGCGAATTCGACCCGGCTCTGCCAGGCTGCGCCATACTTGATATGTACCTTCCAAAGCTGAACGGGTTTGATCTGCAACAAGAAATCGCGGCCATCGCACCGAACTACCCGGTCTTGTTCCTTACGGGCCGCGGCGACATCGGCATGGGTGTCAAGGCAATGAAAGAGGGCGCTTTCGATTTTCTTACCAAGCCAGTTCAATCGGAAAAGCTTTTGGCAACGCTCGCTGCCGCCAAGACACAGGTAGAAGAAACGCTAACCGCCGCTCGCGATGCCGCTCGCTACGAGGAAAGGCACCAAAGCCTGACGCCCCGCGAAGTCGAGGTGCTTGCAGCCGTCGTGGACGGCAATCTGAACAAGCAAATCGCGCATGACCTGGGCCTTGCCGAGAAGACTGTGAAAGTTCACCGGGCGCGAGTGATGAAGAAGATGGGGCTTCGCAGCATAGCCGACCTAGTACGCGCCAGCATTACGAAACGGATCGATGAGCCCTGATGTAGGTACAGAGGTCAACTATGATGAAGGATCGGCGCCGCTTACTATATCAGCATGGAACCGGAACCCAGAGTTGTCCTGATCGTCGACGATGACGCGGCAGTCAATCGCGCGCTTTCTCGCGCCGTCCGATCTCTCGGGTTTTCAGTCCATGCGTTCGAGAGTGGAGAAGCGTTGCTTGCCAGCAGCGCGACGCAGTCGCCCGCGATTCTGCTGCTCGACCTCCACCTGCCGGGTGTCAGCGGTGCCGAGCTTATTTCAGTCCTGCAGGCAAGCGCACCGGGATTGCGTATTGTAGTGATGACGGGCCGCGATGTGGCCGGCGCGCGGGAAGCCTGTCTGGCGGCGGGAGCCACCAGTTACATCACCAAGCCGATTTCGCGGCGAGATCTTTCGGCGTTGTTCGACGGGTGATGCAACTCGCGCAACTGTGAAGTAGGCCTTTGGTCCAACTATACTGGTGACGCAACGGCACCCAATCTGACCGCACGGTGCAAGCCAATGTCGCGGCATCGACTATTGCCCTTGGCCGAGAGCTGTACCGAGCGAATTACGCTGACAGGGAGACAGTTATGTCACTAAGATCAAATGTTAATTCTATTCTACTGGCCTTGGCCGCAGTCGCTGTTTCGGGCATGCCACTTGCGGCTCAGGAATCGTCCTCCGCCGACAAGCCGAATATTCTCGTGATCTGGGGCGATGATGTCGGTCAATCCAACATCTCGGCCTATACAAGGGGTCTAATGGGCTATGAAACGCCCAACATCGACCGAATCGCGAAGGAAGGGATGATCTTCACCGACTACTACGGTGAACAATCCTGTACCGCCGGTCGTTCGTCCTTCATCATGGGCCAGTCGGTGTTCCGCACCGGTCTTTCAAAGGTCGGTTTGCCCGGCGCACAGGAAGGCATGCAGGTCGAGGATCCGACCATCGCGGGCCTGCTCAAGGCCGAGGGCTACGCCACTGGCCAGTTCGGCAAGAACCACCTTGGCGACCGCGACGAGCACCTCCCGACCAACCATGGCTTTGATGAGTTCTTTGGCAACCTCTACCACCTCAATGCCGAGGAAGAGCCCGAGAACGAAGACTACTCGGGCGACATGGTGACCGCCGACGGGCAAACCTTCCGCGAAGCTTTCGGCCCTCGCGGCGTGATCCACTCCTACGCCGACGGCGAGATCGAGGATACCGGGCCGCTGACAAAGACCCGCATGGAAACCGTCGACGACGAGACCAGCGCCGCAGCGATCGACTTCATCGAACGCGCCAATGAACAGGGCACGCCTTGGTTCGTCTGGTGGAGCGGCACCCGGATGCACTTCCGCACGCATGTCAGCGAAGAAAACCGCGCAAGAGCCAACGAGATCGTCGGCAAACAGGTCGACGAGTATACCGCAGGCATGCTCGAGCATGATGCCGACATCGGCGTGTTTCTCGACAAACTGGACGAGCTTGGGATCGCCGACAACACAATCGTCTTCTACTCAACCGACAACGGCCCACATATGAACACTTGGCCGGACGCCGGGATGACGCCGTTCTGGGGCGAGAAGAACACCAACTGGGAAGGCGCTTGGCGTGTGCCCGCGATGGTGCGCTGGCCGGGCCATATCCCCGAGGATGAAGTCGTCAACGAGATCGTTCATCACATGGACTGGCTTCCGACCTTCCTTGCTGCGGCGGGCAATGAAACGGTTAAGGACGACCTGCTCGACGGCCTCACCGTTGCGGAAGTTGGCGGCGGACGCGACTACAGGGTCCACCTCGACGGCTACAACATCCTGCCGTTGCTGACCGGCAAAACCGAAGAAAGTCCGCGCAAGGAGATCTTCTATTTCTCCGATGACGGCGACCTGATGGCGCTGCGCTATGCTGACTGGAAGATCACCTTCCTCGAGCAGAAAGCATGGTCCACCTTCCGCGCCTGGATCGAGCCGCTGACGCCGCTGCGAACACCGCTGGTCTTCAACCTGCGCCGCGATCCCTATGAGCGCGGATACCGGACGTCGAACACGTTCTACGACTGGATGCTTGATCGTGCCTACATGTTCGTGCCGGCACAGACCTATGTGGCCAACTTCCTCGAGAGCTTCCAGGAGTACCCGCCGCGTCAGGAAGCGGCCTCCTTCAGCCTCGACAAGGTGATGGAGAAGCTTTCACAGCCGGGCGGCAACCCGTAAGCGCGACCTATTATCATAAAGGAACAGGCTGGCCCTGCGTGCAGAACGCAGGGCCGGCCCCATTTCTACCGCCTCATCTGCCTCATCATGGTCGTTTTACATGCGCCCGGTTTGGCAATGTCGGCGCTGCCGCCCTTCTGGAACAGGAAGTACCTGAAAACGCCACGTCTCTTAAAACTCATACGGTTCTCAGCGCTCCTTACGGCGCGCCAATCTCCTTTCGGCGCATCCCGGATTAACCTCGTTGCGCCACCTTCACACGTGAGAAGCCAGCCATGTTGGCATAGCCTCCGACGATCGCCTTTCTGTCTTCGTAGGACAGGACATTGTCGACAGACTTGAACCCAGCGGGCGCAAGTCTTTCGACTTCGTCGATCACACGCTCCGGGCCGCCGATGCGATTGGTCCGAACCACTTCAGCCGTCTTAGGCAGGCGGTCTTTCTCGTACTGCCAGAGAGCCGCACGCGGATGTTCCGCCTTGGCGAGCGCATCGGCGAGGCATCGCGCGTCAAGGACCGCCTGCGAGGCGCCGTTCGACCCCACCGGATACATTGGGTGCGCGGCATCGCCAAGAAGCGTGACACGGCCGAACGTCCAGCGCGGAAGCGGGTCGCGATCCGCCATAGGGTATTCGTAGATCGCCGGGCTCTTTTTAACCAGCCCGCCGATGTCCATTCCCGGCACGTGAAAGCGCAGTGCGTGCGGCAGAACCTCAGCCAGAGACGCTTGGCGCGACCAGTTGTCGGGCGGAGGGGTCGAAATCGCGGGGTCCTTAATGCGGACGTTGACAACCCAGTTCATCAGCTGCCTGCCCTTGTCGGCAGGCGCAATCGGGTAGAGGACGAATTTTCCGCCTAGGCCACCACCGATGGCCATGCTCTCGCCATCTTCCCAGATCGGCCATTCTGCCGCACCACGCCACATCACCACCCCCTGCCACGACGGCGCGCCCTCGTCAGGATAAAAGTGGCGGCGCCCCACGGAATGAATCCCATCGGCACAGATCAGCACCTCTGCCCGGTGCGTTGTGGCGTCGCCGCCCTGCACCGAGTCGGTGAAATGGGCCGTCACGCCGGATTCGTCCTGAATAAATCCAGCCAAGCGTCGACCGGTGTGGACCTTTTCTTTTCCCAACCGTTCAACAACCGCGTCGTAGATCACCTTTTGCAGGCGGCCCCGGTGAATCGAGAACTGCGGCACCTCATGTCCAGCGTGCATCCCGCGCAGTTCATTCCAGACCTCTTGCCCCTGCTTGGTCAGATAGGTCAGCTTGCGGGTCCGGACGCCAACCTTGTCGAGTGCATCGAGGAGACCCAAGTTGGCCAGTTCGCGAATGGCATGGGGCAGCACGTTAATGCCTACGCCGACCTCGCGCACTTCGCGGGCGGCTTCGTAGATTTCGACCGGGATGCCACGTTTGTGCAGCATCAGTGCGGTGGTCAGACCGCCAATGCCAGCGCCTGCGATCAGGACCGTCATGATATCAAACCTCCTCTGGCGGGAGGAAGTCGACCTCATGTTTGGCCGAGATGGCGACGACGTCGGCCGGGTTCGGCTCCGGCCCAAGATTGTGCAATGCCCAGAACAGATCGAACAGCTTTCGGGTCGGGGCGACCCAGAATAGGCATTTGATGGTCTGGTCCGTCTTGTTATAAATGCCGTGCGGGATACCCTTGGGCAACCGGATCAGATCGCCCGGTTCCGCATAGGTCTCAACCCCGTTCAACAGCACGTCGAAGCGGCCTTCAAGAACGTAGATGAATTCATCCTGAGTGGGATGGATATGTGGGGGCACAAAGGTCCCTTTTGGCAAGCTCGCATGCCAGGCCATCGAATTTTCGGACTTCTGCTTGGGCACATAGGTCTGACCGAGGATGTTCCAGCTGATCTCTTCTATGCCGGTATTGGATTTCGTGACGCCGGGTATCATGACGGGGGTCTCCTTCGACTTTAGACGTGGAGGAAGCGATCCTTGACCTCAGGGGTCGCAAGGATCTGTTCCGTAGTGCCGGTCCAGACGACACGGCCTTTCTCGATGACGATGTGGCGATCGGCGAACTTGGTCAAAGCATCGACGTTCTTGTCGATCACCAGGATCGCTTGGCCCTCTTTTTTCAACTGGGCGAGGCAAGACCAGATGTCCGCGCGGATCAGCGGAGCCAGCCCCTCTGTCGCCTCGTCGAGCACAACCAACTGGGGGTTCGTCATCAATGCGCGCCCGATAGCCAGCATCTGCTGCTCGCCGCCCGACAGCTGATTGCCCATGTTGCGGCGACGCTGTTTCAAGCGCGGGAACAGGTCGTAAATCTTGTCAATCGTCCAAATACCGGGGCGCGATGTGGCGCGCAGGTTTTCCTCGACATTCAGCGTCGGGAATATTTGCCGGCCCTCGGGGACATAGCCCAGCCCCGCCAACGCGATCTTGTGAGGATCGGCCCCCGTCAGGTTCTTGCCGCCGACCTTGACGCTGCCCGCGCGCGGTTTGACCAAACCAAAGATTGACTTGATCGTGGTGGTCTTGCCCATGCCATTGCGGCCCAGAAGGGTGACGACCTCCCCCTCCTTGACGCGGAAATCAATACCGAAAAGGATCTGGCTTTCGTCATAACCCGCCTCGAGACCGTTAACCTCCAGCATCAGACGAGTTCCTCTTCTTCGCCAAGGTAGGCCGCGCGTACCTCTGGATCGTTGCGGACAGCCTCGGGCGTGCCAGTTGCGATTATGCTGCCGTAGACGAGGACTGAGACACGGTCAGCCAACGCAAAAACCGCATCCATGTCGTGTTCGATCAGAACTATGGTAAAGCGGCCCTTCAGTTTCTGCAGGTTCGCAACAAAGCCTTCGGCATCCCCGCCCCCTACTCCGGCCAGCGGTTCGTCGAGCAGCAGGATTTTAGGCTGCGTCGCAAGCGCGATGGCCAGTTCCAGCCTGCGGTGTTCGCCGTGGCTTAGCGACCGGGCCAGTACATGTGCCCTGCGATCAAGCCCCGCTTCGCTTAGTGCGGTCATCGCAGCTTCGTTTAGCCGCGCTTCATCGGCAACCTTTCCAAAGAAACGGAAGGAGGAACCTTCACGCGCCTGAACCGCCAGCGCCACGTTTTCCAGCGCGGTGAACCCAGGCAGGACGGATGTAATCTGGAATGACCGGGCCAAGCCCAGCTTCACCCGTTCCGGCATCGTCAAGCGCGAAATGTCGCGGTCGCCTATGGCCACCGACCCGCTGTCGCAGTGCAACTGGCCCGAGAGCTGTGAGATCAGCGTTGTCTTGCCAGCGCCGTTCGGGCCGATGATAGCATGCAGTTCACCGGGCTCGACCGAAAGTGAAACGTCGTCGGTGACCTTCAGCGCGCCAAAGGACTTGCAGAGGTTGGTGACGGTCAGCGACGTCATTGCTGCCCCCTCACAATGCCCATTTTCTTCAGAAGGCCGGTGATCCCATGCGGCGAGAACAGCACCATCAGGACAAGGAAAATACCGAAGTAGAGTTTCCAGTGTTCCGATAGCGCGTCCAGCCATTCCTCGAGCAGCAGCGCCGCGACAGCCCCGGCGATCGGGCCGGCAAGGTTGCCAACGCCGCCCAGAACGACCATGACGATCAGCTCGCCCGACTTGTGCCATGACATGAAGGCTGGCGACACAAACTGCGCCTGGTTCGCTAAGACGACGCCTGCGATGGCCGTGATGCAACCCGAGATAACGAAAGCGATCAACTGGTAGCGGAAGGGCGAGAAACCGATTGCCTCGATCCTCGTTGGGTTCTCCCGGATGCCTGTCAGCACCCGCCCAAAGCGCGACCCGACGATGCGGTGGCACAGGGCAAAGAGCGCGATCAACAGGGCGAGCGAAACATAATATAGGCCATAGTCAGTGCCCAGCAGGTCCATGCCAAGCACGGTCGAACGCTGTGCCAGCGCCACCCCGTCGTCTCCGCCATAAGCAGAGAACGAGATAAAGAAGAAAAAGGCCATCTGTCCAAAGGCCAGCGTGATCATGATGAAATAGACGCCCCGCGTGCGGAGAGAAATCGCGCCGGTGACAACGGCAAAAATCGCAGAGATGGCGACAGCAAAAAGGATCTGCAGGATCAGATCATTGACCCCGTAGCTTTGCAAAATCGCGACCGCATAGGCGCCAAAGCCGAGATAGGCGGCATGACCAAAGCTGACCATTGCGCCATACCCGAGAATGAGGTCCAGAGCCATGGCAGCAATGGCATAGGCCAGGATGCGGGTGCCGATCAGCACGTAGAACGGGTCGTTCAGTGCCGAGGCCAGCGGCGGCATCAGCGCGAAGAGAATGAAAAGGACCAGCGCAGCCTTAACACGTCCGGAAAGCACCGGGCGGTCGGGATGCGTCGCGGATGCGGTCATGTAAGTCATGCGCGTCTCCCGAAAAGGCCGGCGGGTTTGGCAAAGAGGATCACGGCCATCAGGATGTAGACGAGCATCGGTGCAAGGACCCGGCCCACCTGTCCGGCGGCGGAAGGATCAAGGACCGAACGCAGCAGGATCGGCCCGAAGACACCACCCAAAGTATCGACGATGGCCACCAATAGCGCGCCAAGGAAGGCACCCTTGATCGAACCGATGCCGCCGATCACCACAACCACAAAAGTCAGGATCAGAACGCTTTCCCCCATGCCGGTGTCGACCGAAAGGATCGGCGCGACAAGCGCGCCCGCAAGACAGGCCAGCACGGCGCCAAGGGTAAAGACGATGGCAAAAAGCCGGTTGATGTCCACTCCCAAGGCCGAGACGGTGTCGCGGTTTGTGGCCCCTGCCCGCAGCAACATGCCAACGCGGGTGTAGTTGACCATGATGAACAGACCCAGCGCGACCGCCAGACCGGCCACGATAATAGCGATCCGATACACCGGGTATTTCAGTGGGCCCATCAGCGGGACAGAGCCCGAAAAGATCTCTGGCATCGGCACCGACAGCGGCGAGGTGCCCCAGATCATCTTGACCGCTTCGTTGGCGATCATAACCAGCCCGAAGGTCGCAAGCACCTGATCAAGGTGCGACCGGGCATATAATCGTCGCATAACGACGAATTCGATCACCAGTCCCACTACGACGGCGGCAGGTAATGTCAGCAGGAGACCCCACCAGAAGCTGCCGGTCGCGGCCGCGAAAGTGGCGATCAGGTAGGCGCCCACCATGTATAAGACGCCGTGGGCCAGGTTGATAACGTCCATGATGCCGAACACCAGCGTCAGCCCTGCCGCGATGAGGAACAGCAAAACACCCAGCTGCACCCCGTTGAGCAGTTGCAGAACGAATAGGTTCATCATGGTCGCAAACTCCCGGCCCTGGTCTCAGATCACATCTTGCACTGGGACGCGTAGTTATCGACATAGTCGTCAAAGATTTGCTCCTTGATCGACGTGCCGTAAAAGCCGTCGTCGCGCTTTACCGCTTCGACAAGGTAGAAATCCTGGATCGGGAAGTTATTGGATCCGAAGGAGAAATCGCCGCGCGGGCTGTCGAAATCGGCCTCGTGGATCGCAGCACGCAGGGCATCGCGGTCTTTAAGGTCGCCACCAAGCTTTTTCACGGCGCTGTCGATCAGCTGGGCCGCGTCATATGCCTGCATCGCATAGGTCCCGGGCACAGCATCGTACTTGGCGATATAGGCGTCGACGAAAGCCGTGTTCGCTTCGTTGTCCATGTCAGGCGCCCAGTTCGCCCCGCCCAACATCCCGACGGCCGCATCCTGCGTGGCGGGCAGCGTGGTCTCGTCTACTGTGAAGGCCGACAGGAAGGGGATCGAGGACAGGCCCGCCTGGCTGTATTGCTTGACGAGGTTCACGCCCATACCGCCGGGCATGAAGGTGAAGACAGCATCAGGCTGGAAAGCCGCGATCTGCGCCAGTTCGGACGAAAAGTCGAGCTGCCCCAATTCGGTATAGACCTCGCCCGCAGTAGCGCCGGTGTAAGAATGCTTGAAGCCCGCCTGGCTGTCCTTGCCCGCCTGATAGTTAGGCGTCATCAAGAAGACGTTCTGGTAGCCCGTTTTCTCGGCATAGGCGCCCATCACCTCATGGATCTGGTCGTTCTGATAGGATGTAACGAAGAAGTTCGGGTTGCACGCCTCGCCCGCCAGGGTCGAGGTACCGGCGTTTGTCGAGATCAGGATCGTACCAGTCGAGGTGACGGGCTGCACCATCGCCATCAGGATGTTCGAAAAAATCGGACCGACAACGAAATCGACATTATCGCGGGCGACCAGTTCGCGCGCCTTTTCGGCGGCCAGATCCGGCTTGCCCTCATCGTCGATCACAATAATCTCGGTCTTCATGCCGCCGATGTCGCCGATCTTCTCGGCGGCCAGCATGAAACCGTCGCGTGCCTGAACACCAAGCGCTGCGGGCGGTCCGGAGAGGGTGTAGACGAGGCCGATCTTCAACACGTCGTCATCGGCAGAGGCAGGAACGTCCTGCGCAAAGGCCGGGGCAGTCATACCCATGGCCAGCAGGGTGGAAGCAAGCAGTTTGGTCGTGTGGTTCATCATGAACTCCCTGGTTGAGGTCTGCGGCTTTTGCCGTCTTCTTGGATACTCGGTCGGTCTGGTCAGCGCGTCACCTTTGCATTCAGTGGCGCGACGCCATGCACATGCAAGTTATTTTCTGGGCTACCCCTCCCCGCCCAGCACAGTGCACAGCATCGGCCCGTCGGGGTCGGCCAGCGCATCGATGACGTTGAAATGGTGTCGGTCCGGGGCGACGACATTCTGCGTCACGCAGCCCAGCCCACGCCAGATGTTCGACAACAACTCTGACTGGCGCAGGAATTCCTGCCTCTCGCCCCCACCAACCCAAGTGGTCAGCCGCACACCCTTCAGCGGCCGCTTCAGCACCGGACTATTGACAGCCGCCGTATCCATATCCAGCCGCAGCGCTTCCTTGCGCCACATGAAAGTCAGTGGCCGCAAGTCATGCACGCCGGAGATCGAGAGCACATGGGTCAGGCGACGCCGAACATCTTCAGACAGCGGTGTGTCTTCGCACATCATGGCGGTAACCAAGTGACCGCCAGCGGAATGGCCGCTGAGAACCATCGGCCCAGCGACTTCGCCGGCTGCGTGGGTGATGGCCGCGCCGACCTGCGCGGTGATCTCGGCAATGGTCACATCCGGGCAAAGATCGTAGGAAGGCATGGCGACAGCCCACCCCCTTGAAAGGGGGCCAGCCGCGAGATGTGACCAGTAGGATTTGTTCAGCGCCATCCAATAGCCACCATGAACAAAGACAAAGAGCCCTTTCGGCTCGCCCTTGGGCAGGAAGAGGTCATAGCGTTGACGCTGTCCCTCTCCGTAAGCGATGTCGGGACGGGCATTTGCCGTGTTGCGAAAAGTGGCAGACGGCTCCTCCCAGGCAACGGGATAATCCGCCCCGCCGGGGATGTTGGCCCCATTCTCGTAGGCGTCGTCCCAATCTGTCACTGCGAAGGCCACCATCGCGCACTTCTCATTCTTATTTCTTCTGGACAGCCGCGCCGGTGATGCCGGATTGGCCACTGTTTTGAGGCATCGTTACGCGACCCAAAAGATATTTCAAGCTTAAACATTTTTAGATTGAAGTATTTTGTACCGATGCCTAGCTTTTCACCTATCGGCCAGAAAACGGGTTGATTTAACAGGAATACAGTCATCATCCGCTACCTAATCGGCCAGCACCTACCCACGGTACGGCTGCACCTCACCTCGCACTCGGGCTGACGCCAAAGCGAACACGATAGTCCTGTGAAAACCGGCCAAGATGAGAAAAGCCGACCGAATAGGCCACTTCGGTAACGCTTTCGCGGTTGCACCTCCGCGCCAGCCGGTATCTCGCCGCATCAAGCCGGACATCATGCAGATAGCGCATTGGCGATATGCCGAAAACCGACTTGAACCCGAGTTGCAATGAACGGACGTTCAACCCCGCCTCGCGGGCAATTTCCTCGACGCGGATCGGCTCGCACAGGTTGGCGTGCAGGAAATCAAGCGCTCGCCGCATTTCCCGCGACGTGGGCGCGCGTCGGGTCCGCCAGAGCATATGACTGATGTTGCTGGGCTGGCTCTCAATCAGCACCGTCGCCAGTTCCCGCTCGGCCCACGCCTCCTTCAAACCGGCGGTTCCGCACCAAAGCTCTCCATCTGATGCTGCCTGCGCCGCCGCGACGACGCGTCCGAACAGGCGCTGACCGCCAGTCGAAGTTAGGTCAACCGCCGGATCAAAGCGCACGGCTCCGGGCAACTCGGCCCCGATAAGATCCTGCGCAACGCGCTCTAGGTGAACGCGGTTCACCTGCAACAGAAGTTTCTGGCATCCCTGCCCCCAGATCATCCGCGTATCGCGGTCCGGGTTCAGGATTGTCGCCGTGTTGGTGCCCGCGTCGACCGTTTCGCCTCGGTGTCGAATAATGGCGCGACCAGCCAGCGGGAATTGCAGAAGATAAAAGTTCTGCAACTGACCAGGATCAATTTCGATCTCTGCACCATATCCAAGTGAATTGAGTGATACCTCTACCCCGCTAACGTGATCGTGGCTAACGCTGAGCCGCCCGCCTCGTCTGAGATCGAGTCGGTGATCGCAGAACGCCTGCCCCACGACCGCACGCGCTTCGGACAGGTCTTCGGTCCGCAGGATAGGAAACCCTGCCAACAAAGCCTTGGGTGAATGAGCCGCAGCATGTGCCATGTGTAAACTCTGAGCGAGCGTCACATTTATTTCAAGCTTCAAGCACCTCGACCCCGATCAGATTCGCAATTTGGATAACCGATTGTCGGAAACTGGGGCAAGCTGACCCGGACGGGACCAAGTGAGTCCCGCACCAACAGGAGATCACCACCATGGAACCAGGCGTCACACCGACCGACGGCTCTGTCGACGGCAAGCAGTGGAATGTCGTTGGCCACACCTACACCCCAAAACTTCATAGCGAAAACGCGATGATCTGGCACGCGGTCATCCCCGACGGCACATTCGTGCCGCCACACATTCACCCGACACAGGACGAATGGATCGTCATGCTCACCGGCAATCTTGAAGTCGAATTCGGTGCCGACGTACACAAAGCCGGGCCAGGCGACACGATCAAGATGCCCATGGGCATTGCGCATGGCATCTTCAATCGCTCGGGTGCCGAGGCAACCTGCGTCTTCGGCGTCGCACCCTCTCGCAAGCTTTTCGACCTGTTCGGCAAGCTCGACGGCGTAACGGATCCCGAGGAACTCGTACGCATATCGGCCGAGCATGAGGTCGACTTCCTCCCACCGCCTGCGGAATAAGGGGGCTAACATGGTCAGTCGAAAGAAGGTGGCCGTGATCGGCGGCGGGGTCTCTGGCCTCGCCGCTGCCAAGACCTTCGATGAAAAAGGGCACCGGGTCTGCGGCTTCGAACGCAGCCATGACTTTGGCGGTGTCTGGGAGCTTTCGCGTTCCTATCCCGATGTACAGACGCAGTCGCCAAAAGATCTGTACTGCTACACCGATCACCCGATGCCGGAAGAATACCCCGAATGGCCCAAGGGGCCGCAGGTGCATGCCTATCTGCATTCCTACGCAGAAAAAAATCGGCTTGGACGGCTTTACAAGTTGAAAACCGAAGTTCTGTCGATGGACCGGCGTGCGGATGGCTCGGCCGGGTGGACGCTGACACTTCGCTCCGGCGCGAATGAATGGACCGAAGCGTTTGACTTCGTTGCGATCTGCACCGGCCAGTTTTCCGAAAAGAACATCCTCACCCACCCCGGCCAAGACGCTTTTCAAGAAGCGGGCGGCACGGTACTGCATTCATCGGACTACACTGATCCCACGAGGTGCGAGGGCAAGCATGTCACCGTTCTCGGAGCGTCGAAATCCGGCACCGACATTGCTGTGAACGCAGCCCGAAACGGGGCAAAATCTGTGCACCTCGTCTATCGAGAGAACGTCTGGCGCGTTCCTTACTTTGTGGGCGGGATTAACTTCAAAAAGCTGCTCTATATGCGAGCTCAGGAGATGCAGTTCAACGGCTGGTCTCGAAGCCCGGCGGCGCGCCTGATGGCAGCCATCACCAAGCCGCTGGTCTGGGCGAACTTCCGCGGTCTGGAGACGTTGCTGAAACTGCAACTTGGGCTAAAGAAGCACAATATGGTGCCGGATTCTCCGATCGAGAAAGAAGCCTCCTGTTCACTGCCAATCGTCACGCCGGGGTTGTTCGAAGAGCTGAATACCGGCCGGATCACGCCGGTTATCGGCAGCATCGTCAGTTACGAGCCGGGTAAGGTTAAACTCACTACGGGCGTCACGATCCCCTGCGACCTATCGATCCTTGCCGTTGGCTGGAAACTGGGTATACCCTATCTGGCTCAGGAATACCGCGACAAGCTAATCGAGAAAGATGGCCAGTACCGAACCTATCGCCTTGCAGTGAACCCGGACCTGCCGGACATGGGTTTTGTCGGCTTTAATTCGTCCTTCTGCACTGTGCTCTCGGCCGAAATGATCGCCAATTGGCTGGTGCGTTACATGGACGGTCAACTGGCCCGCCAGCCTTCGCGGGCCGAGATGGACGCGAATATTGACGAGATGCTCAACTGGCGCCGCAAGGAACGACCGGCGGCACAAGTCTATGGCGGGCTATGTTCGGCCCCGTTCCACTTTAGACATTTCGACGAGCTGATGCAGGATATGGGGGCCCAGACCTGGAAGCGGTCGAACCCGATTTCCGAGACCTTCGCCCCTCCAAGTGCAGCAGCCTACGGTCAGTTCCTCGCCACCGCCCCGCAGTACCGGGCGGGATGAGCCACTGCCACGGGGCGACCCGTTTGTGCGCAAAGATGTCGTCAACCAGCATCTCGAGGGTGCTGTCAGACTAATTCGAACCAGTCTCACCATATGTAGGATGTCTGTCCCTTATGCTGCACAGAGGCCACGCCACTCGGCAAGGGCGGCGGCGCGGTTGAGCTTGTAATTCTGTCGTGAATAGAGGTCGCGTTCGAGATTGAAATGGTTATGGACCGAGGCGTGAACGGAAGCGAATTTCTGCAAACTTCGTATACGCCGAAAGCGGAGCATGACGCGTTCGCGTCGTCGAAACGGCAAGTGCGAATTCTCGGCTCGGTTGTCCATCCAGCGACCGGTGTCCTGCCGGTCGGGCGCACCAATCTCTTTCAAAGCCGCACCATAAGATCGGAGACGATCGGTCACGATGACTTCTGGCCGACCGTAGCGCTTCATTGATTTTCTTATGAATTTCAATGCGGCTTGCCGGTCACGCGTCTTCGTAACGAAACTTTCCAGCACCTCACCCTCATGATCGACGGCCCGCCAAAGGTAATACCGCTCACCATTTATCTTCACGAAGATTTCGTCCAGGTGCCATTGCCACCTGCTCGACTTCAGCCCAGTAATTCGCCGCTTCCGGGTCTCGGAGGCGAACATCGGTCCGAAGCGATGCCACTAAAACCGGATCGCCTCATGGTTGACGTCGATGCCGCGTTCGTGCCGCAGATCTTCCACATTTCGGAGGGATAGCGGGAACCGGAAATACATCATAACCGCCAGACGGATGATTTCGGACGATGTTTCGAAGTACCTGAAAGGGTGGCATTTTGTCATCCGGCTACGCTACTCAGCCCCCTGCCCGGCCTCAAGCCAGTTCCTTTGACAATGCCGCGTGCGGTCTTCCGTCAACCGGAGATCGTCGACGGCACTTGGAAAGCCGCCAAATTACGAGGTCACCAACTAGATGAAGCCGAAGCACGCTCGGCACTGTTGCATCTGGACCCGCTATGGGACGAGCTCTTTCCAGCCGAACAGGCCCGTATCATCGCGCTCCTGATCGAACGCGTCGACATTGGGACCGACCGTCTCCAGATCCATCTCCGCATCGACGGTCTGTCAGATTTGATGGGCGAGCTGGAAGGTGGCAAGATCCGGCAGGCCGCATGACACGCCGCCCCCCCTCGCCCAGCACTGTGACGCTGCATGTCCCGCTCCGGATCACCCGACGAGGCGGTCGCAAGGAAGTGCGTCTGCCCGCCGATGCACCCCGGACGCAACTGACAGACAACACGCTGGTCAAGGCGCTGGGCCGCGCTTTCCGATGGAAGAAAATGCTGGAGACCGGGGAATATAAGACGATCAAGGAACTGGCCGATCACGAGGATATCGCCTTCTCCTACATGACCCGGGTGCTGCGCATGACCCTCCTTGCACCGAAGATCGTGGAGGCCGTTCTGGAAGGGAAAGGGCCAGACGCGCTTACCCTCTCAATCGAGCTTGAACCGTTTCCCGTCGAGTGGCAGTAGCAGGAACAGTGGTTTCTGGAGCGGGATAACCAGGCTGCGCATTCAAAGGCAGCCTGCTATAAAACTGCGCGTCAAGAAATCGATTAGATGCGTTGGAGCATGCGGTGCTTTGGGTGGATTCCGGTCTTTCGCTGCGGGTGCAAATCGGCGAGATTAGGATTTTGAAAGCGGACGTTCATTGGTAGCCAGGCTCTACTTTTCACATGGTCTAAATCCTTTAAAGTCCAACGGCCGTTGGCTGCACTTGCTAATGCCCGAGACGTCACCCTGGCCAGATGCGCCTCAGACTTTTTTTGACTACATCTGGGTTTTGGCGATGTTCGATCTACAGAGCCTACGGGTATTACCAGAGTTGGAACTATCAAGCTTGTGAGGTTGCCAGATTGAAACCCGATAACGAACCAGTAGAGAATTCAGACACGAAGAAATGTACGGCATGTTTGTCTGATATTCTCGAGAAGGCACATGTTTGCAAGGAGTGTGGCACACGTCAGAATGGTTTGACGAGAGGCCTGCTTCGCGTATCAACCATTTCCGCCGCCGTCATTACGATCATCTCATTAGTAACAACAGCAATTGCCCTCTGGCCCGTCGCCTACAGTCAAATTGTGAGAGATCCTCAGGCGAGATTGATACGCCTGACATTTGACCATCCCTCTCCCGATAAGCGGACCTTAGGTTCATTTGCCTTGTTCAATGGGGGCAATGTTGATGCCTATGTGACTCGCGTTGAACGTAAGCATCCGGCGTAGGCCGCGGCGCGGTCAACGCGCGCGGTCACGGT
>NZ_AQQP01000022.1 GCF_002210165.1 Phaeobacter sp. 22II1-1F12B
GATTTTTGACTTGCCCGAAACCCTTGACAGAGGCCCGCCCCATTACGGAAGGGGTTTAATGCTGGCGAGTCGGAAAAAATATGTTAGACTGATGTCAGTTCCTTGGGGCCATGGACAGGCTGTGGGAGCGACGCAATACTTTGCGCTATTTGCGAAATATTATGAGCAAATTGAGCGAAAAGTATTGGGCGCATGCATCGCGAATTTTAAAATGAAATCAGTGGTGGAAGCGAACCGTTGCGCGCGGTACTACAAAAGCTACCGGGCTGCCTTTAACCGCAGGCAGCCCGGCGGACCATCGCCGGTCGTCACGCGCGCCGCGAATTGCACAACGACCGTGCTGGTGTAGCCGAACCGTGCGGACGCAAAGCAACGATTCGCGCCTTTCCCCCAACCTGACGCCCCCGCAGGGGCTTAAGCATCGCAGATCCAAAGCGATGCCGTCGCCGACCCCCGGCCTGTAAGTTCTTACTTGTAAATCGGAATTCCAGCGGCTCGCTCCTCTGGCATCCAGCTGCCAGCCTGCCCTGCCCGTAGCTTGCAAAAAATTAGCGCCGATCTCTTCTCCAGCGTGCAATATTGTTTCGGAGCGCCATTCCCTCGGCTCAGGCTGATCGAATTTGCAGGGCTATTTCGCCTGCCGCCGGGCCCAAATAGGCACTCACCAATAAGAAAATTGAAAAAGAAATTTCTACTGGGAGAGGACAATGACCAAGTTCAATTTGGATGTGACATTTGATGGTATAAATGACGTTGAAAGACTACCCGGCCAGTCTGTTTTCGAAGGTGGCCCATTCATGGGCTATTACAATGTTTTCGCGTCAGACCCTGACGAAATAGAAGGCACCGTCAGCTTTACCGGCAGCGGATGGCGGTTAAAGGCACTCCGCCTCACCGGCGACAACAGTCAGACGACATTTACTGACCTTGATAACGGCGAAGACCGTCGCATCGATTTTCTGGAGCTTGGTTATAACAGCGATGTCGACCTGATCTCGACCCGCGCCAGGTATATCTTTGGCTGGGACGGCGAAAAGCACATCGTGAAACTCGGCAATCAGCAGGATGGCAATACTGCTTCAATAAACCTCTACGCCACGCAGAACACCGTGGTTACCGGAAATGCCTACGTCCACACAATAGACACGGGCGGAGAAGGCGACGGCGCCAAAGACAAGATCACCATAGGCAATGGCGGAGCAGGGTCGCTTTTTACCGGGAACGGCAATGACGTTGTAAACGCCAAAGGTTGGCTCGAATTCGCGTCTACCCGATCCGGCAATGACAAGATCATTCTCGGCAGTGAAGGAGCTGGCGCCATCCGCAGTGGTGACGGTAAAGATACCATCATCACCAAGGATGGTTGGGTCGAACTTATTTCCACCGGAAATGACAATGACAAGGTCAAGCTTGGCGAAGGTTTTGCGAGCACGATCAACCTCAGCGGCGGGAATGATAAACTTTTCATCGTCGATGCGCAGAACAGCGATTACGGCGTGACAGCATGGGGCGGTGATGGCACCGATCTGATCAATTTCGCAAAATTCTCGATGGGCGTGACTTATTCATTGTGGACGTCCGGCTGGCAGAATGTTGGCGCCTCGAACGGCGAAACGGAAAGCGTGGCGGGCTGGGTCCGAACCAACTGGTTTGAAAACGTTGTCGGGTCGAAAAAAGCTGACAATCTGACCGGCAATGGCGAAGACAACGTCATCAAGGGTGGCAAAGGCAACGATACCCTTGCCGGGATGGGTGGAAACGACAAGATCATCGGTTCGGCCGGAAATGATACCTTTGTATTCGGCGCAAATAGCGGCACCGATCTGGTCAAAGGTTTTCAGCAGGGCAGCGATACGCTGCGCATCGAAGATCATAGCGGCAATTTCAATTCTCTCGCTATCTCCAAGGATGGCAAAGACCTCGTGATCGACCATGACGGCGGCAGCATTATCCTGGCCGGTGACAGCGGTTTGAAGCTGACAGCGGATGATTTCGATTTCATCTGACCCGCTTTAAAAAACAGCCTTGCGCCGGTAAAATTCCACCGGTGCAAGGCCGAATTAATCCTCTCAAACCAAGCATCCAAAGCCGCGATAATCGTATGAAGCCGCGCCTGCTACGCGGGTCCGGCTCCCACAATTACAATCTTAGATACTATATTTTGGCGCCAATACCTGCTATAGTTGCGCATTACACGCGCATACTCTTTATCATCGTTTTCGATCAAGTCCTTTTAAACAAGTGATTTTTTACCGTCATGACTCTTATTGCGCCCGCATACGTGGAAAAGAATCTGGTACGCCGGGACTGGGTCGATCTGCGTGATCAGGAATACATTCCCAACCTGTCCATTCTGCGCCAAGCCGTATCGCTGGACCCGCGCCTGCTCGTCAAAGACGGGGAGTCGAAAATGAAGATCCCTGCTTTCGGCACAAGGAACCAAGGGGAAACCGGCCGCTGCGTTGGCTATGCGCTGGCAAACCTGATCGACCTTCAGCTTGGCCTCCAATTCCTGCGCGGCGCTGGAAAGAGCAAAAAGAAAACCGAGCAGATCAGGAATATCGTCAGTGCCGACATGCTTTATTGCATGGCGTTTTTCCACGACACCTATCCCGAACTCGATGACCGCCAGTTACCGCAAGGCGAAGGCGTTCATACCCTGCGTTCCGTCATAAAAGGGTTCTATCATCACGGCGTGTGCCCCGACTGGCCGGAAAACTCGCAACCCTCTCACGAACATTTCTGGCAAAGCAGTTCTTATTGCATTCCTTTCGTCGAAAAGCCGTTCCGTTTCCCCTCGGTCGATCAGGCCAAGAAAGCCCGCGAAATCGGGTTGGGGGCCTATTTTCGCGTAGCGCCGATCCTCAATCATTTCCATGCCGCGTTGAATGATGCCGAGGCCATTCTTGTATCCGCCAATGTGCATCACGGATGGCTGAACGCAGGTCCGGAAAATGGCGGCGTTATCGAATGGCCGCCCAGCAAAGGTGTAATCGGCACCCATGCCTTTACCCTTGTCGGATATGACGAGCTTGGTTTTCACGTTCTGAATTCATGGGGAAAGAACTGGGGCGGCTACAAGGGCATCGGCGGAGTCGCTCTCTGGAAATACGAAGACTGGGCAAGGCATATCGTCGATTCATGGGTCCTGCGCCTTGGCGTGCGCGCCCCGACCGCATTCGATCTTTCAATCGGAGAAAAAGGCATTCGCGGCATGATCGGCAAGGTCCAGACCGGATCGACGCCCTGTTTCGAATTGATGGGCCATTACATCCACCTCGACGATGGAATGCATGTCCGCACCGGCTCCTACCCTTCGGATGAAAAGGGATGGCCAAAGACACGGCAATATCTGTCCGATTGCCTTGCCGGGAAAAAATCGAAAGAAAAGAAATACGACGGCATCCTGATCTGGATCTCGGGAAGTCTCGAAGGAATAAAACCGTCATTCGCCGCCGCGGCGCGCCGCAAGAACATGATAAAGGCGGCGCGGCTTTATCCCTATTCGGTTTTCTGGTGCAACAGTTTCGCCGAGAACTCGCTCGAGACGCTCACCGGGCTCTTCGACATTTATAAGGATCAGGTTGGGGACGACAGCGAACAGCTCGATGCCCTGATCGAAAACCGGATACGCGGAATTGGACGCGCTTTCTGGCGCGATTTCAAACTCAGCGCCTATCGCGCGGTCTGGGGAGAGCGGGAACATTCCTGCCATCACAAGACGGGCTCGCCGCCGCAGGGTTATATTGGACAGTTTCTTGCCGATCTCATCCGGCTGCGAAAAGAAACGGGGTGTCAAATCCATCTCGTGGCCGAGGCAGCTGGCGCTCAGGTCGTGAATGAAATGCTCGCCCTTCTCGATACGCATGAGCAATTGGATGGGTCGGACCAAAAGCGGGTGAAAAGCATCCCCCCGCAAGAGATTTTCGACACCCTCCACCTGATCCACCCCTCCATCGACGTCGCAAAGGCGGAAAAGCGGTTACTGCCGCTGATTGCCGCCATGAACAAAGGCGTGTCCGGTCACGAAAAGACCAAACTACCAAAAGAACCGGCAACCGTTTTTCCGCTTATCAAGACCAATAAAGCGCCCCGCGCGCGCATTTACATTCCCACCAAGGAACTCGAACAGCGCGTCCATTTCGCCTATTACGGAAAATCCATTCAGCACCTTGTTTCCCGGTCCTTTGCCCAGCGCCAACCGGGCCTCGCAGAATCAAAACCGTTCCTCGGCATGGCAGAGCTTGCCGACAAAGACGACTTCCCGGCCCGGACCGCCCTGCATCTTCTGACCGGGATAAGTGCGCAAAAACATGCGTTTGACCACGTTTCCCAGATCGCCCTGAACAACGACACGGTGATCGAAAACCACATTCTCGAAACCATCGGAAAATTCAGCGACCAAAAAAATTTTAAGTGAGGAGTTGGAAATGACCAAGATCAGCGTCGATCAATTGATGTCCAAAATGGCCGACCCGAATATGGATGAATCCGAACTGTCGCCATATTTCATTCCCGACACGGACAATTCCGGCCCGTTCAATCCGGCCCTCAAACTCAACCCCGATACGGTCCAAATTCCCACCGGGCCAAATGCGCTTGAACGCTCTGCTCTGGTGATGAATTCGGCCAACTGGTTCGCCCGCCTGAGCCGACGCAACAAGTTCCAGAAGATCATCGCAAGCGGCTATGACGGCCCGATTGTCATCTCCGAGGGCGACAGCTGGTTCCAGTACCCGGTCTTCCTCAAGGACGTGATCGATCATCTCTATGAGAACTACGCCATCTTGTCGCTTGGCGCGGCGGGCGACCTGCTTAAGAACATGGCGGACAAGCAGGAATATATCAAAGCCCTGCGCGACACCGGGGCCAGCATCCTGCTGCTGTCTGGCGGCGGCAATGACCTTGTCGCCGAAGGGGCGCTTGCCCTGCATCTCGAAGAATTCGACCCCGACCTCATGCCCGAGGATTACCTGCTACCGTCGTTCAATGCTCTGCTCGACGAGGCGCTTGGGCATTACGGACGCATGTTCACGCAGGTCCACCAGCAGTTCCCGCATGTCTCGATCCTGTGCCACGGCTATGACTACCCCGTGCCGAACAACGACCGATGGCTGGGCAAGCCGATGGAATCGCGCGGCATTCTTGATCGGAGCCTGCAAAAGAAGATCGCCGCGGTGATGATGGACAAATTCAATCGCCGCCTGCGCCGCCTTGCGGACACCCACCCCCATGTCACCTATATCAATTGCCGGAACGTGGTTGGCGATCATCGCTGGCATGACGGGCTGCATCCCACGGATGAGGGCTATGGCGATGTGGCCGCCAAGTTCCGGCGCGAAATCAGCAAGCTGGCCAATACCCGCAAAGCGCCGCCGATGGTTATAGACGGGCCCTTTGGCTCGGCGCGCAGCCTGTCGCGCGCGCTGCAATCGCCCCCCGTGATCGCGGGCGGGCAACCCACCGGCATGTCCCTGCACGTGGGGCTCAACACCGTCGATCCCGGCCATTACGCAGGCTGGGACGGCAGGCTTGCCGCCTGCGAGGCTGACGCGCTGGCGATGGAGAACCTCGCCACCGCCGAGGGCTTCAAACCCGAGCTTCTGTTGACCGCAGACGCCACCCGCCAGAATGTCATCGAACAGGTCGAAAAGGCTGCCAGTGATCTCAAACCCGGCGACATGTTCCTGTTCACCGTCTCGGGGCACGGCGGCCGCATCCCCGATTTCAACCAAGACGAAGACCATGATGGCGACCAGAAGATCGACGAGACGCTCTGCCTCTTCGACTTCCAGCTCGCCGATGATGAACTCTACATGTTCTGGACGAAATTCCGCGCCGGCGTACGGATACTGATGGTGCCGGACACCTGCCATTCCGGGTCGATGGTTCGCTTTGGCCCGGTTACGCCCGCGACCCTTTTCGGGCGATCACTGGACCTCCCCGGTACGCCTCGCGCCATGCCTCTTGATGTGGCCGACGCGGTTTTCCGTGCGAACGAAGGCGCCTATCGCGAGGCGTCGAAATCCTACGACGCGTTCAAGGAAAGCGTGATGACTAACCCGCTGATCACGCCGATCAAGGCGTCGGTCCTCAACCTTGGTGCCTGCAAGGATGAGCAGTTCGCGATGGACGGGCCACAGCATGGCGCATTCACCGGCGCATTGCTCTCCGTCTGGGATAATGGCCGTTTCTCGGGCGGCTACCATTCCTTCCGGCAAGAGATCGAAACACGGATCGGCAGCGCCAGCCAGATCCCCCAGCTTTTCGACCGGCTACATAAAGAGCCGGATTTCATCAACGACCGACCCTTTACGCTCCAGCCGAAAGGAGCCGTTGCCACCGCAACGCCGTCTCTCGTGACCGCAGCCTCCGTGCCTGTGGACATCGGCGAAGGCGATGAGAGTGACCAGATTTCGGATGACGAGATCGACGCGATCTTTGCCGCGAAATCACGCGGCGCGGGTGTCCGCAGCACCTCGGCCGCGCTTAGCTGGGCCGATTACGGCGATTTCGACCGTTTTATCAAATCACTGAATTTGCGCAATTTCTCGACGGATGAATTCCTGATCCTCGGCGGTGCCCATAACACGCCGGGCGGAGGCTGCGCGGGCAAGAACACCTATCCCCCCCGCGCGCTCTGGCCCAATATCGCGCGCACGGCGCAGGTGCTCGACCATCTGCGCGACCGGCTCGACAAGCCCATCGCGATCACCAACGCCTATCGTGCGCCTGCCTATAACGCCTGCATCGGCGGGGCCAAGGGCAGCAAGCACATGGAATTCAACGCGCTCGATTTCAAAGTCTCGGGCATGTCCCAGCCCGATGTCGCCATGGCCCTGCGCTGGCTCCGCGACAATGAAGAGTTCTTTACCGGCGGCATAGGTCGGTACAACGGTTTCACCCATATCGACACGCGCCCCGTCAGCACCACGTGGCCACCCGCTTTCCGCGATGCCCCCCTGCCCGGGTCCTCGCCCCTGATGGAGCGCGCGCCCACCAGCCTCAAGGAAAGGATCGAGAAACTGATCGCCACGGTGCTGGCGGAACCCCGCGCCACCCGCAGCAAGAAAGGCGCGAAATCCGCCTTTGCCCAAGCGACCAGCCGGTCGGGCGAAGGTTTCGACCCCAGCTCGCAGGTGGAAGTTCACCAGCAATCGCTTCAGGCGGCGGTCAATGCGTCCAGCGTGGTGTCCTTTGTAGAGAACCTCACCCCCGGCCAAAAGGAAGACGTTCTGCTCTCGACCCTGTTTGCCCAGCGCGCCGCAGATGCCAAGGCCGACCCGATCACCCAGCGCGCCGCATGGTACGCAGCCTATATGGAAATGCTCGGGATCATGGGCTGGACCCGAGAATCCCAGCCTTTCGAGGCCAGCCACAAGATGAAAGGCAACGGCAGTTTCGATCAGGTCATCCTTGCCACGCTGGCGCAGGTCGCGACCGGCAATCAGTTCAAGATCGTAGAGACCGCGATCGAGGCGCTGCGCGGGCTGGCCTCGGGCGACGGCAAGATCGAGCTCTTCGATTTCGAAACCTCAAGCACGACCGGTGGCAATTTCCAGATCGGCAGCGCCGAGGCGGCGGGCGATGTAATCTCGCTCGCGCTGGGGGCGTTCAACTTCACCTTCAAGGACAAAAAGCAGAACATCCTCTTTGTGTCCTGGGGCAAGAATGAACTCGACTACTGGCTATCGGCCTCGCGCATGTCGCTAAGCCCGAAGATATATGCCGATGTCCGAGAAACGGTCAAAAGCAAGCTGGCGGATTCCCGGCAGCGGCTGATTGCCGACATCGACATTGGTTAACGCGCGCTCAGTAAGGCCTGCGGGTGTTAAGGATTTGTTCAGGGGATTTGGCGTGTCTGCGGCCCAAAGGCGCCTTGTTGATGCACGGGGGGTGTACAGGGGGTGTACAGCAAGTGCACAGCGTTTTCGCCGGAAATGACCGGGGCCAGACGGCCCCGGCCGGATCATATCCTTACTGCCAGGATTTGATCAGTTCGTCATAGGAAACGGTCTTGGGTTCCTCGTCCTCGTTGTCGAGCTTCGCCTTGGGCGAGCCTTCCATCGAGAGCCATTCCTGAGGGTCCTTTTCCTCGTTCAGCTTCGGCCCGATATCGCCCTGGATACCGGCGCGCTCCAGACGCTCCATCACCCGTTCCTGATCGGCGCAAAGCGCGTCGAGTGCTTCCTGCGGGGTTTTGGCACCCGACATGGCATCACCGATGTTCTGCCACCACAGCTGCGCCAGTTTCGGGTAGTCAGGCACGTTGGTTCCGGTCGGCGACCATGCCACCCGCGCGGGCGAACGGTAGAATTCGACCAGACCGCCCAGCTTGTCCGCACGTTCGGTGAAGCTCTCGTGCTGGATCGAGCTTTCGCGGATAAAGGTCAGGCCCACATGGGATTTCTTGACGTCCACGGTCTTGGAAGTCACGAACTGCGCGTAAAGCCATGCGGCCTTGGCGCGATCCACCGGGGTCGACTTCATCAGCGTCCAGGAACCCACGTCCTGATAGCCGATCTTGGTGCCTTCTTCCCAGTAGACGCCGTGCGGGCTGGGAGCCATGCGCCACTTGGGCGTGCCGTCCTCGTTCATGACCGGCAGACCCTCTTTCACGGTGTCCGCGGTAAAGGCGGTGTACCAGAACATCTGCTGTGCCACGTTGCCCTGCGCCGGGATCGGGCCGGCCTCGGAGAAGGTCATGCCTGCGGCGGCGGGCGGCGTGTATTTCTCAAGCCATTCAATGGCTTTGGTCACAGCGTACACGGCTGCGGGGCCATTGGTCGCGCCGCCACGGGCCACGCAGGAACCAACCGGCTGCGAGTTCTCGTTGACGCGGATACCCCATTCGTCAACCGGCAGACCGTTGGGTTCGCCCTTGGAACCGGCACCGGCCATCGACAGCCACGCATCGGTGTAACGCCAGCCAAGCGAGGGGTCTTTCTTGCCGTAATCCATGTTGCCAAAGACTTCGCCTTCGACGCCCATGTGGCTTAGGTCGCGACCGGTAAAGAACTCAGCAATATCTTCATAGGCCGACCAGTTAACCGGAACGCCAAGGTCATAGCCGTATGCTTCCTTGAAATCCGCCTGGTTCTTTTCGTCATTGAACCAGTCGTAACGGAACCAGTAAAGGTTCGCGAACTGCTGATCAGGCAGCTGGTAAAGGTCACCGTCCGGCGCCGTGGTGAACTGCGTGCCGATAAAGTCTTCGAGGTCGAGACCGGGGTTGGTCACGTCCGCGCCTTCACCCGCCATCCAGTCGGTCAGAGAGCGCGCCTGCTGATAGCGCCAGTGGGTGCCGATCAGGTCAGAGTCGTTGATATAGGCGTCGTAGATGTTTTCGCCGGACTGCATCTGTGTCTGCAGTTTTTCGACGACGTCGCCTTCGCCGATGAGGTCATGGGTAACCTGAATGCCGGTGATCGCGGTAAAGGCCGGGGCCAGAACCTGGCTTTCGTATTCATGCGTCGTGATCGTTTCCGACACGACCTTGATGTCCATACCCGCCATCGGCGCCGCAGCGTCGATGAACCACTGCATTTCGGCTTCCTGTTCCTCGCGCGAGAGGGCGGACATATCGCCGATCTCGGAGTCGAGGAACTGTTGCGCCGCCTCCATGTCCGCAAAGGCCGGACCGGACAAGAGCCCAAGGCCCAGCGCCAGTGCGGTCGATGATTTCAATCTCAGGTTCATTGGTTTCCTCCCATTATCGAACCAGTCTCAGTGAGGCTTTCAGACGCATTCCGGGCTTCCGCCTCTTTCCCGGTGCGTATCTTTTACACCCAGCGGAACACCGCTGCGGCGTAGATCAGGCAGACGATCATGGCATAGGGCTGGTTGGTACCGACCAGCCCAAGCCATGCGATATTGATAAAGGCCGAGCCCAACAGCGTGATGAACAGCCGGTCACCGCGCGTGGTTTCGATCCGCAAAATCCCCATGCGCGGGGTTTCGGGAAACTTGATCGCCAGCACCGTAAAGATGATCAGCAGCGAGGCGATGACCATGAAGAAGATCGCGGTGGGCCAAGTCCATGCCATCCATGCCATTGGTTTTCCTCCCGTTTCTGATCACACACGTCCGAGGGCAAAGCCCTTGGCGATGTAGTTGCGGACAAAGTAGATGACGAGCGCGCCGGGCACGATTGTCAGGATACCGGCGGCGGCAAGAACGCCCCAGTCGATGCCGCTGGCGCCTTGGGTCCGGGTCATGATCGCGGCGATCGGCTTGGCGTCGACGGTGGTCAGGGTGCGCGACAGCAGCAGTTCGACCCATGAGAACATGAAGCAGAAGAAGGCTGCGACCCCGATACCGCTCGCAATCAGCGGCATGAAGATTTTTACGAAGAACTTTGGAAAGGAGTAGCCATCGATATACGCGGTTTCGTCGATTTCCTTGGGCACGCCGCGCATGAAACCCTCGAGAATCCAGACCGCGAGCGGGACGTTGAACAGGCAATGCGCAAGCGCCACGGCGATATGCGTGTCGAAGAGACCGACGCTCGAATAGAGCTGAAAGAAGGGAAGCGCGAAAACCGCGGGCGGCGCCATGCGGTTCGACAGCAGCCAGAAGAACAGGTGCTTGTCCCCCATGAACTGATAGCGGGAAAACGCATAGGCGGCCGGCAGCGCCACGGCAAGCGAGATCACCGTGTTCATCATCACGTAGATCAGCGAATTGACATAGCCCATGTACCAAGCCGGATCGGTCAGGATCGTCGCGTAGTTCGCAAAGGTCAGGTTGTTGGGCCAGAGCGTGAAAGTGTTCAGGATTTCGCTGTTCGTCTTCAGGCTCATGTTCAGCAGCCAGTAGATCGGCAGCAACAGGAACAGCAGGTAGAGCGTCATCACCACCGCGCTGGAGTTGATCCGGATCTTGCTGCGCGAACGGGTCGATGCTGCGGTCATCGTGGTATCGGCCATGGCTCAGCCCTCCCGTTTCTCAAGATTGATCATGACGGTGTAAAAGACCCACGAAATCAGCAGGATGACGAGGAAGTACATCAGCGAGAACGCGGCCGCCGGTCCAAGGTCGAACTGGCCGAGCGCCATCTTCACGAGATCGATGGAGAGCAGCGTGGTCGCGTTGCCCGGACCGCCGCCGGTGACAACGAAAGGTTCGGTATAGATCATGAAACTGTCCATGAAGCGGAGCAGGATCGCGATCATCAGCACGCCCATCATTTTGGGCAGTTCGATGTAGCGGAACACTTTCCAGCGACTCGCCTGATCAATCTTGGCCGCCTGGTAATAGGCGTCGGGGATCGATTTCAGACCGGCATAGGCCAGCAGCGCGACCAGCGAGGTCCAATGCCAGACATCCATCACGACGATGGTGATCCAGGCCGCAACCGTATCCTGCGTATAGTTGTAATCGATGCCGAGCGCGTCGAGCGTATAGCCGAGCAGACCGATGTCGACGCGACCGAAAATCTGCCAGATCGTGCCAACCACGTTCCACGGGATCAGCAGCGGCAGGGACATGAGTACTAGGCAGAAGGAGGACCAGAAACCGCCCTTGGGCATGTTCAGGGCGACGAAAACGCCCAGCGGCACCTCGATCAACAGGATGATGCCCGAGAACATAAGCTGCCGCCCAAGCGCGTCCCACATACGTTCGGAGTCGAGCATCTCCTTGAACCACTCAAGCCCCGCCCAGAAGAACTGGTTGTTGCCAAAGGTGTCCTGCACCGAATAGTTCACCACCGTCATCAGCGGGATCACCGCCGAAAAGGCAACCAGCACCAGAACCGGCAGAACAAGGAACCATGCCTTTTGGTTGACTGTCTTTTCCATCAGGCGGCCTCCCCCAGAGTTCCCTTGGGCGCGATGCGCCAGTCGTTGGCGTAGACATTCACATGCGCGGCGTCGAAACTGACGCGGTTCATATCGGCGCTGATCTCGTCGTCTTCCCCGGCGATGATGTTGATATCGTGCCCGAAAAAGTCGGCGCGGATGATCTTGTGACGGCCCACGTCCTCGATCCGACGGATGTTGACAGGCAAGCCGTCATCGTGGCTCAGGCGCGCAAATTCGGGCCGGACGCCGATTTCGACTTTGCCTTCGACGGGGCCGTAGCCATGGCCAAGCTCCACGTGAGACCCATTGATATAAGCCTTGTTACCTTCGACCTTGGCGGGGATCACGTTCATACCCGGGGAGCCGATGAAATAGCCGACGAATGTATGTTCCGGTCGTTCGAACAGTTCATCCGGCGTACCGATCTGGACGACGCGCCCGTCATACATCACTACGACTTTGTCGGCGAAGGTCAGCGCCTCGGTCTGGTCATGGGTCACGTAGATCATCGTGTGCCCGAAATCATGGTGCAACTTCTTGAGCTGAGTCCGAAGCTCCCATTTCATATGCGGGTCGATCACGGTCAGCGGCTCGTCGAACAACAGCGCGTTCACGTCCTTGCGCACCATGCCACGGCCCAGCGAGATTTTTTGCTTGGCATCCGCCGTCAGCCCGCGCGCCTTGCGGTTCAGCATGTCCTCCATCCCGATCATCCGGGCGATTTCCTGAACGCGCTCAGCCACATAGGCCTCGTCCCGGCCCCTGTTGCGCAGCGGAAAGGCAAGGTTGTCGCGCACCGACATAGTATCATAGACCACCGGGAACTGGAAAACCTGCGCAATATTGCGCTCGGCCGTGGGGGCGTTGGTGACATCCTTGCCATCAAACAGGATACGGCCCTGACTTGGGTGCAAGAGGCCCGAGATGATGTTGAGCAGCGTGGACTTGCCGCAACCGGAGGCGCCCAGCAGTGCATAGGCCGCGCCGTCTTCCCAGTCGTGGTTCAGCTCCTTCAGCGCATAGTCGTCCTCGGACGTCGGGTTCGGCAGGTAGGAATGCGCGAGGTTATCGAGTGTGATCTTGGCCATCGTTCCCCCTTCAGGCCGCGAGCGCATAGGCGGCGGGTGCGATCAGCCCGCCGTCTTCGCCGAAAATGTAGACGTGGCGCGGATCGAGCCAGACGTTCAGATCCTCGCCGATGGGCAATTCATGCACCCCGTGGATAAGCCCGACCCAGCGCTCGCCGTGGTGGTCGAGATGCACGAAAGTCTCTGATCCGGTCAGCTCGGTCACATGCAGGCTGGCCGAGAATTTCATGGCATCCGCAGTGTGCTGCGTGATCTCCAGATGGTTCGGACGGAAGCCCGCCATGTAGCGACCGTCTGGCAGCTCGGCGAGCTTGCCGATTGCCGGAGCGCTTTGGCCCTTACCAAACATGAGCTTTGATCCGGTCTTGGATACAGGCAGGAAATTCATCGGCGGATCGCTGAAAACCCTCGCCGTGGTCGCATCGACCGGCTGACGATATACCTCGGGCGTCGGACCGAACTGGGTGACGCGGCCTTCCCACAGGGTCGCGGTGTTGCCGCCGAGCAAGAGCGCCTCTTCGGGTTCGGTCGTCGCATAGACAAAGATGGAGCCCGAAGCCTCGAATATCTTTGGAATTTCAATGCGCAATTCCTCGCGCAGCTTGTAGTCGAGGTTGGCGAGCGGTTCGTCGAGCAGGACAAGCCCTGCATTCTTGACCAGCGCCCGGGCCAACGCACAGCGCTGCTGCTGACCGCCAGAGAGTTCCAGAGGCTTACGGGACAGCATCGGAGTCAGCTGCATCAACTCGGCGGTTTCGCGGACGCGGCGATCAACTTCGGCCTTGTCGACACCCATGAGTTTCATCGGGGACGCGATGTTGTCGTAAACGCTCATCGACGGGTAGTTGATGAACTGCTGGTAGACCATGGCAACTTTCCGGTCCTGCACGCGCTGACCGGTGACATCCTTACCTTCCCAGAAGATCTGACCGCTGGCGGGAGCATCCAGCCCGGCCATCAACCGCATCAGCGAGGTCTTGCCCGAGGAGGTCGGGCCAAGCAGGACATTCATCGTTCCCTTTGTGAGCGTCAGGTCAGTGGGATAGATATGGGTCTGTCCCTCCACCATCTTCGATACGCCCTTGAGTTCCAGCGTCATCTAGATTGTCCTTCTTGCTTTTTCGCGGCCGGATCCGGACTGATGCCGCGCGCTTATCCACTCATTGAGCACATCTGACTCCGCCTGCGTCAAGCGCAACCCAAGCTTGCTTCGCCGCCAAAGGATATCCTCTGCCGTGTGCGCGAATTCGTGGGAGATGAGCCAGTTGACCTCGGACTCGGTCAGTGTCGCCCCGAAATCACGGCCAAGATCGGCTGCGGAAGTTGCCCCGCCAAGGATTTCACGCGCTTCGGTGCCGTAGGCGCGGATCAGGCGATGGGCCCAGAAATCGGTGAGAAACGGGTAGGCTTTCTTGAGGTCCTCGATCTGTCGGTCGACCTGATCCACCGGGAAATCACCACCGGGGAGCGGCACGCCTGCGGTCCAGGGGCCGGAGGAAACCGACAGATGTTCGGAAATCTTTTCGAGCGCAGTTTCGGCCAGACGGCGATAGGTCGTGATCTTGCCGCCAAAGACATTGAGCACCGGTGCGCCGCCTTCGGCATCGACCTTGAGCGTATAATCCCGGGTCGCGGCCGTGGCGCTGCTGGCCCCGTCGTCATAGAGCGGGCGCACCCCGGAATAGGTCCAGACGATATCCTCTTCAGTGATGTCCTGTTTGAAGTAGCGGTTGGCGAAATCGATCAGGTACGCCTGTTCCTCGGGCGTACAGACCGGCGGCTGTGCCGGGTCGTCATGTTCGGCATCGGTTGTCCCGATCAGGGTGAAGTCGGTCTGGTAAGGAATGGCAAAGATGATCCGCCCGTCGGTGCCTTGCAGGAAGTAGCACTTGCCGTGATCGAAAAGCTTTCGGGTCACGATATGACTGCCGCGCACGAGGCGCACGCCTTCGCGTGAGTTCAATCGTATCTTGGACTGGATGATGTCGCCGACCCATGGACCGCCCGCGTTCACGAGCATTCGAGCACGGAATGTATGGGTCTCACCGTTTTCGCTGTTTTGCGTTTCAATTCGCCAACCGTCCGAATCGCGCGCAGCCGAAAGCACTTTGGTACGGGTAAGGATCGACGCGCCACGGGCCTGTGCATCGCGCGCGTTCAACACGACCAGCCGGGAATCCTCGACCCAGCAATCGGAATATTCAAAGGCCTGCTCGAACCTCTCCTGAAGCGGTTCGCCTTCGGGCGTGCCGCGAAGCGACAGTGTTTTGGTGGCCGGCAGGATCTTTCGCCCGCCCATGTTATCGTAGATGAAAAGTCCTAGACGGATAAGCCATGCCGGCCTTCTTCCACGCATCCAAGGCATGAAGACCCCAAGAAGATTGGAGGTCGGCGTATCCGACTCAAACCTCATATCCTTATGGTATGGAAGGATAAATCGCATGGGCCAGCTGATGTGGGGCATTGCCTTGAGCAAGATTTCACGTTCAATCAATGCCTCGCGGACCAGCCGGAACTCGAAATACTCGAGATAGCGAAGCCCGCCATGGAACAGCTTGGTCGAGGCTGAGGAGGTCGCACTGGCGAGGTCGTTCATCTCGGCAACAACAACGGAAAGGCCACGCCCCGCCGCATCGCGCGCGATGCCGCAGCCGTTGATACCGCCGCCAATGATGAAAAGGTCAGTGACCGACCCGTCCCCGCTGTTCAACACGCTCCTCCCCGCGACAAAGAACGGGTCAATCTATGCCAACAAGAAAGTGAACGCGCAATGGTGAATGTTCGTTTTCTTTCGTATTGACGGCAAGTCAGGAAAGATTCGAAGATTTTTCAGCTTGGCGGAGCTTAAACACGCAGTTCCGAAACCATAAACGACCCAAGAGTTGCGCGGTTTCTTTCAATTGCTTGCGAAGCCGCGTGAATAGCCGCAGAATTGGAAATGAGCGATTTACATGCGAAAGAACAGCATGAACCAGACATTCCGGCACCCCGAGATCCTTGATATCGCGCGGCGCGAAGGCAAGGTGACGGTCGAAGGACTTGCCCGCCATTTCGGTGTGACGCTTCAGACCATCCGCCGTGACCTGACCGATCTGGCCGATGCCGGGAGGCTTGAGCGTGTGCATGGCGGCGCGGTTCTGCCGTCGAGCACCATGAATATCGGTTACGAGGAACGCCGGACCCTGCATTCCAACGCAAAGGCGGACATTGCCAAGGCATGCGCCCGGCGTATTCCAAATGACATTTCCATCTTTCTGAACATCGGGACGAGCACCGAGGCGGTGGCGATGGAGCTTCTGTCGCACAGGAACCTGCTGGTGGTGACCAACAACATGAACGTGGCCAATATTCTTGCGGCGAATTCCGACTGCGACGTGGTGGTGACCGGCGGCAATCTGCGGCGCTCCGATGGCGGGCTTGTGGGCTCGCTGGCCATCAACACGATACGGCAGTTCAAGTTCGACCTGGCGGTGATCGGCTGTTCCGCGCTGGACGAGGAAGGCGATATTCTCGACTTTGACATCGAGGAAGTCGGTGCCAGCCAGGCGATCCTTAGGCAATCGCGCCGCACCTATCTTGTTGCGGACCAATCCAAGTTCCAGCGAAGTGCCCCGGCCCGCATCGCCTCGCTTTCAGAGATCGACACGTTCTTTAGCGACGCGCCCCTGCCCGGTCCGCTGTCGGAACGCTGCGGACAGTGGGCGACCGAGGTCGTGATTTCCTGACGGGTCGATTGCGGGGCAGAGGCCTCAGGCCCTGCCGACCGTTGTAAAGGACCGGATGGTTTCGAGCGCACCGTCCAACGCCTTGCCTTCGGGGTCGGCCAGTGCGGCCGCGATCAGACGGGCGGTCCAGTCGGCGGCGTCGTCCCGCCCTTCGACCAGCAAGGTGCCGGACATGACTTTGTCGAACTTGGCCAGCCCGCGCGCGTGAGTATCGCTGTAGCCTTTGATCAATCGACGGATTTTCAGCGTTTCGACCGCCAGCGCATAGTCCTGCGAAAGGCGACCCTTTGCCGTCGTGAGCCAGTCGTCGATATGGGCAACCTCCTCCTGATGGCGCAAGAGGCTGCGACGCCAGCGGCGCAGCCCGGCCATCAGGTAGAACATAAAGAACCCACCAAAGCGGTCGGTGCGGATACGTCGACCCCGGTTCACCATACGGTCGATGAAGCGATAGAGGCCCGGTCGATTGTTCGTGAAGCGACCGAGCGGCGCGGGCATCAGGCTGACGAATTCGGCCGCCCCCGGGTGCACGTATTCCGTGACCTGAACGAGGTGGTCATCCGTCGCGCCCATCTCTTGATCGATCCGAGCGACCCGCGCCTTGCGGGTCTTGATATCGGCAACGCGGATGATGTCGTCGTAGGCCATTGCATTGGCAAGGTATTTTGCCGCCGTTTCGGTGAAGGCGAAGTTATGCTCGGTGCCGCCAGCATCTTTGTCCTGCGCGGAGATGGCTTCGAGCTGGTCCATGTAGGATTCCGCGTAAGGAATATCCTGATATTCGGTCAGCTTGCGTAGTCCGGCTTTCGCCATATCCTGAACCGGTACGGGCAGCGCTTCGGCACGGGCGACAAGGGCGGACCAGCGGCGCACCAGCTTTTCCGGCCCGTGAACTTCGGCTTGTGGCTTGGCCGGAGCGACGTCCTGCGGATCGCTGTACCCTTCCTTGGCCGCAGCGCAGGCAGCATCGAAGGCGCGCAGGCTTGCCTCTACTCCCCGGCCCGAGGCGCGGATCGTGTCCCGGAAGCTTTCGACCGGAAATGGCAAGCGACCGGAACCGGCAAGGGCACCGAAGAGGCTGGCGGAAATGACCGACCCCGCATTGAGCGCCATGGTTTCGAGGTCGAAGATAATTGCATCCTGAGCCTGTTCGCGGGCGGCGGCCAGCACAGCCGTCGGATCGGAAATGCCGCTGCCCGGCACGATTTTCTCCGACGTTGCAAGCGCGCGGTGCGAAGAGGCGATCAGCGTGGTCCGGTCGGGCGTGACGAAACCGCGCTGCATCGCTCGTCCGGCCTCCATCAACTCGGCAGCCATGAGGATATCGACGTCGCCTTCTGCCGGGGCAAGTGCGAAGACCGGGTTGCGCGCGCCCTCGGGCATCATTTCGACGTAGTAGATCGTGGCACCGGTCCGCTGGGCAACCCCCGCGACCGAGGTGGCCTGCGCCGCATAGCCGTTGGCCTCGGCCAGTGAGACGATCCAGCCATTCAGCACGCCGCCCCCCTGCCCGCCAACGGCAAGCACGGCGATCTTGATGATGTCGTTCAAGCGGGCATCCGGCACGCGCGTGACCAGTCCGGTGTCTTGCACGGTCATGCGCCTGCCTCCCATGTGAGTCGACGGCTGGCACGGCGGTCCTGCAACCAGCCGATCGCGCGGCGGCGCCAGTCTGCGCGGCGGCGCTCCCATTTGCCCGGGTTGTGGACCAGATCGGCCTGGTAGAACGAGGGGCAGAGAACGGCAGCATCCGCCACTTCACCGCAGTTGCCGCAGCCAACGCAGCTTTGATCGATATGGGCGATGGGATCGTCGCGCAGCGGATCGTCGGGCATTTTCAACGTCAGGGACGGGCAACCGGATAGCCGCATGCAGGCGTGATCGCCGGTACACACATCCTCATCCACACCGAACTTGGGCCGTTCCACGCGACGGCCCTCCTTGATCGCGGCGGCGCGTAGGGGTTTCTCACGTCGCTGCCGGTTCAGCATACACTCGGAAGAGGCGACAATGACTTTCGGGCCCTTGTAATCGGTGGTCAGGGCCTCTTTCAGCGTTTCCTGAACTTTGCCGACGTCATAGGTGCGGTCGATCTGGCGGACCCATTCCACCCCGACGGCCTCAACCGCCTTGGCTATTGGGTGCTGCGTCGACTTGGTCGGGTTATTGGCGCGGCTGGACAGGATATCCTGCCCACCGGTCGCGGCAGAATAGTAGTTGTCGACCACGATAGTGACGCCATCCGCCTTGTTGAAAACAGCGTTGCCGATAGAGCTGGACAAGCCGTTATGCCAGAAGCCGCCGTCGCCGATGATGGAGATCGGGCGTTTATCCCCGCCACCGTCGAAAGCCGCGTTCGAGGCCGGTCCAAGCCCGTAGCCCATGGTAGTGCCGCCAATCTCAAAAGGCGGCATGATCGAAAAGAGGTGGCAGCCAATATCGGCCGAGGTCTGGTGCGGACCCATTTCGTTTTCAACCAGCTTCATCGCGGCAAAGATTGGACGTTCCGGGCATCCGGTACAGAACCCCGGCGGGCGGGCCGGCACGACATCGCGCAGTTGCGGCACGGGGTCTATCTCTTTCGGTTCGTTCGGCGCGCGCATCGCCGCGGGCAGCAGATCCTGCGCGTGCTGACGCAGGAAGTCGCCGAGCCCTTCGAACATGATGCGACCGGTGTATTCGCCGGCTTTTGGCAAAAGATCCTTGCCGACAACGGTCTGATTGCGCCCTGCCTGATGCAGGATCGCCCGCAGGTTCTGCTCGATGTAATTGGGCTGCCCTTCCTCGACCACCAGCACCGCGTCCTTGCCGGTGCAGAAGTCGAGGAACTCATCCTCGACGATCGGATAGGCGACGTTCATGACATAGAGCGGCACGTCGGTGTCCCCGTGCACGTCAGCGAGGCCAAGCCGCTGGAGCGCGCGGATCACACCGTTATACATGCCACCCTGAAGCGCGATGCCGACCTTGCCGGTTTCGGGCCCGAAGAATTCGTTCAACTTATGCGTACGGATATAATCGAGGGCGGCAGGCCACCGTTTTTCGACCTTTTCCTTTTCGTGGTTGAAAGAGGCCGGGGGCAGTACGATGCGGTTCGTGTCGCGGCGCGGGTTCGCGAGCGCATCGCGCACGGTCAGCGACGGCGGCACGTTATCCTTGGCTTCGAATGCACCATGCACATGGCAGCAGCGGATGCGCAGTTGCAGCATGACCGGCGTATTGGTCGCTTCGCTCAGCTCGAACCCGTGCCGCACAGCCTCGGTGATCGATGGCAGGTTGGGACGCGGATCAAGCAGCCAGATCTGCGATTTCATTGCAAAGGCATGGCTGCGTTCCTGCATGATAGAGGAACCTTCGCCGTAATCCTCGCCTACGATGACAAGCGCGCCGCCAGTCACACCGCCCGAGGCGAGGTTGGCCAGAGCGTCGGACGCGACATTGGTCCCAACGGTCGATTTGAATGTCACCGCACCCCGGATTGGGTAGTGAACCGAGGCCGCCAGCATGGCGGCGGCGGCGGCTTCGGAGGCGTTGGCCTCGAACCTGATGCCAAGCTCTGCCATCAGCTCTTCGGCATCGGCCAGAACGTCCATCAGGTGGCTGATCGGGGCACCCTGATAACCGCCGACATATCCGACACCGTTTTCAAGAAGTGCCTTTGTAATCGCAAGGATGCCTTCGCCGCGGAAAGTCTCTCCGGCACCGATGCGCAGCTGCTCAACTTCTTTCTTGAAGGATCGTTCGGCCATGGGCTCCCTCGGTCTTCAGGTAAACTATATTCATTTGCATATATTATTGTGAAAGCTCTTCCAAGGGCTCCCACGCTATATGCGTGCGATATTCTTAGGGATCGATCAGCGAATGCAGCGCATTTAGCCGATTCTACGGTCTCCCCGCGATCAATGCGGTATGGTCAGCCCCGGATGCGGCGCAGGGTATTCGAGGAATTCGTCCAGAACCTCGACTGGAGGCTGGAAGAAATCGGACACGCGGCTGACCGTCAGGCCGAAATCGCGCTTCAGTTCGACCGCCATCTCGGCATATTTCACTGCCAGCGGGATCCCGTTGACCACGGGCAGCCCCTCGATCCGGTGACCGTGAATCTGGGAGAACAGCAGCATCGGGATACCGCCGCCCGGGATCAGCACGTCGGTTCCGGCTTCGATCAGCGGCAGGGCCTGATCATGGAACAACTGGGCCACGACCTCGCGCCGTTCATCCGAGCCGAAGGCGGCGAGGATCTGGCCCGGCTCAAAGTTCATCGCGTGGACGCCGGTGACCCTCTCTTTCAGACCATATTTGCCGATCTGCTGGTGGAACCACGGGATGTAGCGACGATTGATGGTCACGATGCCGCTGCGCTGGCCCAGCTGGCAGGCGTGCAGCATAGAGGATTCGCCAAGGGCGAGCACGGGAATATCAACAGCGCTGCGTGCCTCGTAAAGGCCTGCGTCCTGAAAATGGCCGATGATGAAAGCGTCGTAGCCTTCGCGTTCAGCCTGAATCGCGTTGCAGATCATCTCGCGCGCACAGCGGAATTCGACGAGCGAATGGGCGTAGCTGTCATGGGGCGTAATGCCGTGCACGACGATCTCGGTCCCCTCGCGGGCGATTGCGTTCAGATGCTTTTGAAGCTCTTCCCAGTAAATGCCGCCGTTCTCACGATCGACATAGCTTTGATACCAGATGCGCATGGGAACTCCTTTATTTCAGGGATGGCAACCAAGTCGCCAGAGGCGGGAAAATCACCAGCAGGATCAGAAGCAGCATCGTGCAGGCCAGATACGGCATGGCCGAATTGGTGACCTCTCCGAGCGTGGTGCCCTTGGGGGCGACCCCCAGCATCACGAAGAGCAACAGGCCAAAGGGCGGCGTGACGAGGCTCATCTCAAGCGCGATCAGCATGAAGACCCCGAACCAGACCGGGTCGAACTGGAAATGCAGCACGAGCGGCATGAAGATCGGCAGGGTCAGCATCATGATCGACAGCTGATCCATGAACATGCCCATCACCAACAGCACGAGGAAGATGCAGCCCAGCATCACCAGCCCGTCGACATCGAACCCCGTGGCCCATTCCACGACACCGCGCGAAGCGCCTGAAAAGGCGAGAAGTTGCGAAAAGGTGGTCGAGGCGACGATGATGGTCAGCATCATGACCGAGACGGAAAGCGTGCCACGCAGGGATTTCACGATCACCGACCAAGAGAGTTTTCGGTAGAAAACGGCAAGGATCAGTACCGAAAGCACACCGAATGCGGCGGATTCGGTCGGTGTTGCCCAGCCCAGCAGGATCAGGCCAATCACGGCAAATACCACCAGCCCCATCGGCATCACGTCGCGCAGCACCGATTTCACGATGACCGAGAACGGGGCGCGTTCGGCGTCATAGCTGGGCGCGGCATCGGGATCGAGCGCGATGAGTATGCGGATCGTCAGGACGAACATCACCGCAAGGACGAGCCCGGGCAAGACGCCCGCGATCAGCAACGCGCCCACGTCGATCCGGGCCAGCGACCCCAGCAGCACGGCGAGGGAGGATGGCGGAATGATCATCGCCAGAGACCCCGTGGCGAGGATCGGCCCCATGACCAGCGCATTCTTGTATCCGCGCTTACGCATTTCGGGCATCAAGGTGGTGCCCAGCATCGCGGTATTGGCCATCGAGGACCCGGACAGTGTGGCAAAGAGCGTGCCACCCGCGACGGTCATGTAGCTGAGACGCCCGCGCGCGCGGCCAAGGCAATTGTCGAGCGCGTCGAATACCCGGATCGCCATACCGCTCTGGAACAGCAGCTCGCCCATCAGGACGAAAAGCGGCACAGGCACAAGCGAGAAACTGGTCACGGAATCCGTGGCGTTCAAGATCATCTGGTCGATCCCCGCCATGCCGCCAAGGAACAGCCATGCCCCGACGATGTTGATCGACAGAAAGGCAAGGGCGACGGGCAGGCCGAGCGCCATCAGGAAAAGAACACCGCCGATCATGATGGCGGTTGCGAAATACCAGGGGATCATGTGTCGCGGCCTGTCTTTGTCATTTCAATGGCTCGCGTTCTGGGCATCGTAAGTGCCACCCTTCAGAAAAATTCTCAGGAACTCGATCGCCATCAGCGCAAAGCCTGCCATCAGCATCGACGGCAAAACCCATTTGGGCAGGGCGATGGAGCGAATATCGACGGCGCTGTTTTCGATCATCTCGCCGGTCACCACGGCAGCGCGCCAAGCCAGCAGTAAGAGAACGACAGCGCAGAAGATCAGCGCGGCCCGGTCGATAGCCCGGGCAGGAGATTGCGGCAGACGCGAGACCAGAGCCCGCACCGCTACGTGACCTTGGGTGCGGACAAGCCAGGGCGCCCCGGCCATTGTCGCCAGCATCAGACCATATTCGATTAGGGCACTGGTTGGCTGAAAGGGTCGAAAGCCCAGATTCCGCAGCGCCACGTCAATGACAATGCCAGCCACCATAAAGGCGAAAGAGGCCGCGGCAATCGCCGCCAGACCGTGAATCAACCCGTCATAGGCCTTAGAAATCGTACGCATAGTTCTGCCCTGCAGTCGGGCCCGGCGATCCGGGCCGATGTGCGGCGGCGGTAGGTAACCGCCGCCCGCATCAAGATATCAACGGTCGTAATAGGCGTCGCGAAGGGCCTGATAGTTCTCGGCGCCTGCCGCTTCCATGCGCGCCCAAGCGCTGTCATATGCCGCATCAAGGAACTTGTCCCGCGCCTCGCCTTCGAGCGAGATGACGGTCATGCCTTCGGCCTGAACCTTTTCGTCTGTCGATGTAATGACTTCCTGAAACTTGTCGTAGGAAATCTTTTCGTACTCAACAGCAACCTGCGTGATGAGGTCTTTGGATTCCTGGCTCAGCCCTTCCCACTTGTCCGGGTTCATCACGATGGCAAGGTCCGTATTGAAGAAGCCGGGATCGATCCGGTACTTCAGGAACTTGTCCCAGGACAGGTCCTGAATGGCCACGATCGGCCAGCCAGCCCCGTCAAAGGTGCTCCGCTCAAGCCCGGTGTAGACATCGGGGACAGGAACCGAGACCGGCACCGCCGACAGGCTTTCGAAGAAGGATTTGTAGATCGGCTGGCTGCGCAGCTTGGCGCCGTCGAGATCGGGAAGGCCGTCTTCGCCGATTGTGGGTTCGTTGACCGTGTAGATGTGGAACTGGATGCCGCTATCGATCTGCGCCAGCAGGGTCACGCCCAGCTTGTCGGCAAAGGCATCGGCCATCAGGTCGAACCCGCCGTTTTCACGCGCGGTCATCGCCGGGACGGTCGAGCCGACCCATGCGTCCGCCTCGGGCATGGTGCCAAGGTGGAAGGAGGCGGGACCATAGTGCATGTCCACAACGCCGCGACGCGCCGCTTCCATCTGCTGGTTCTGGGGAACCGCTTCGGGACCACCGATGTAATCGATCCGCACCACGCCTTCACCGCGCTCGTTCACCAGATCGACGAATCCAAGGAAGGATTGGCTAAAGGCAAGCTGCTTGGGAAAGGCGGTGACGGCGCGAATGACGTCCTCGGCCAGAACGGGGCCGGTCAGACCCATGACACAGGCGAGGCTTAGCGCGCCTGTTTTGAAGTGTCGGCTGAATTTGCTCATTGTAGTCTCCCTATTAGCGGACTGTTGGTTGACTGCGCCTTCAGGCGCTTGGTGGCCGGTGTAGCCCGGCTTGTTTCAAGGCGTTCAGAAATGCGCCCATTCGGTCTTTCTGGTAGGCCGGAACGTCCCGGCCAGCGTAGTCGAAAAAGCCGCGCCCAGCGCGCAGCCCGGTTTCACCGCTCTTCATCTTGTCGTTGACGATCTGTGGCGGGGCGAAACGGTCCTCGCCGGTTGCCCCGGCCATGTAGTTGCTTGCGTGATAGAGGATATCACCGCCGCCCCAGTCGATGAATTCGAGAAGGCCCAGAACGGCAAACCGCAGCCCAAAGCCATATTTCACGGCCCGATCCACATCTTCGGCCGAGGCGACACCTTCTTCGACAAGACGTGCCGCTTCGTTCATCGCGAGCGCCTGAATGCGCGGAACGATGTATCCGGGCGAGGCTTTGCAGGCCACCGGCACCTTGCCGATGCCCTCGAGAAAACCGGTCAGGTCGGCGAGAACCGCATCGCCGGTCTGATCGGTCGGGCTGAGTTCCACCAGCGGCACCAGGAGCGCGGGGTTCAGCCAGTGAGCGTTCAGAAATCTGGCAGGGTCGATGCAATACTGCGCCAGTTCGGTCGACAGCATGGTCGAAGTGGTGGAGGCGAGGATCGCGTCATTGTCGCCATGGTCGTTGAACAGACCAAACGCGTGTTTCTTGGCGTCGAGCACCTCGGGCACGGCTTCGAAAACGATATGTGCCCCGCTTAGCCCCTGTTCCGCTTCGGCCAGCGGATAGACCGACACCCGTTTCATCAACTCCGGCAGGACGGCGACGTCAAAGCCGCCGATATCGGCGACCATGGTCAAACCGGCCTCGACCTCGGCAAGGGTTTCCTTGCGAAAACGATCAAAGTCTTCGTCGGATCGGAGTTTTGCGTCGATCAGGGCGATGTCATGCCCGGCATAGGCCATGCATTGCGCGATGCCGCGGCCCATGCGGCCAGCACCGATGCAGGCTGTGGCCGCATCGCTCATGCCAGACCTTCCTTCAGATCCTGCTGAACGTTCGCGACCGAACGCTCGGCCAGCCCGAGATTTTCGAAGGTGCGCCCTTCGCCGCGCAGATCGCGGCCGGTCACGGCCCCGGCGATGGCCAGAAGGCCGCTTGCCACAGGTGTCGGCACGCCAGCCCATTGACCGACGGAAACGAGCAGCGCCAGACCGACGGCGATATCCTCGGTCATGTAGCGGTGATCGTAGAGGTCGAGCGCCTCGTGCCAGTCGCCGCTATCCACCAGTTTGTCATGGGCGAGGTTGCCGTACATCCAGTTGGACGTGTTGTAGTGATCGGCCAGCGGGAAATGCGGCGCGCCGTATCCTAGTTTTTCCCGGATCGCCATGCGCTCAGCATCAAGCTTGTCATGCACCGCGCGGATCGCGGGCTGCGTGCCCTCATTATGGATGTCCCAGCCGTCGAAATGCTGGATTGGGCCGGCATTCATCAGGATCAGCGGCGGGTGAATGATCGGACCTGCGTTCATCAAAGCGCCCGACAGCGCATCCTCGCAGCGCTCGATCGCATCCGGAAAGACCTCTGACAATTTGGCAAGCGCCATGTCCGTGAGGCGAGCGGGCAGCACGCCGGTCGGCAGGCGCGAGGCGCGGGTCGTGATGCGGACCTCTGCCTCACCCTTTTTACGGCAGAGCCATGGCAGGGTGCCGGTTTCGCAGAAAGCGACGTCGGCGGTGCAACCAGCCTTGCGCACGCGTTCCATCATGATCCACGATCCGAACGAACCGGGCGCGAGGAAAATCACCTGCCCGTCCACCAGATGCGGCGCCAGTGCCTGTGACATGTCTTCCTGCGCGAAGGCGGGGGTCGGCGCAAGGATCACATCGGCCCCTTCCATCGCCCAGCCCAGATCATCGCTGGTTTCAACGGCAATTTCGCGGCTGCCTGCATGATCGGTCACGGTCAGCTTTGAAGGCGTCCCTAAGGGTGCAAACTTTGCCTTGTCGCGTCGCCACCATCGGACTTCGTGCCCGGCCTCTACCGCATCCGCTACCGCCGCGTAACTGCCGTTGCCGCCGCCCATTACCGTGATCTTCAAACCATCCCCCTTCGCCCCGTAAAATGCAGATGCATACTTTCAGGGCCCAAAAGCGTCATATTTAAAGATATCCGAGCAGTCTCTATCTGCGAATGCAAGTAATTTATTTTAAGCTTGAATGAAAATGTGCATAATGCGGGAGAATGCAGCGGGTCCGGGCATCTTCGGGCGTCGGTTGCGACCGTCCGGGTTAACCGGAGCCACAGAGGAGAGTGGAAACTGGCGCGTAATTGCGTCAGTGAACATTCAGGCTTACAGAATCGGAGCTCCCGATGGAGACACAACAGACGCCCGAAACCGCCGAACGGCCACCCCAGACACTGGGCGAAATCGGGCTGTGGAATTTTGCCCCCTACCTGATGAACCGCATCATGGGGCGCTATAATGCCGAAGTTCTGACCGACCTGAAGCCGCAGAACCTGACCACCGTCAAGGCACGTACGCTTGCTGTCGTGGCCGTGGTGCCGGGGCTGACCATCAACGAATTGTCGGTCTACACGGTAACCGAACAATCGACCATGTCGCGCACGCTTGAAGCGCTTGAGAAGTCGGGCTTTGTCCGCCGTCAGGAGACGGATGGAGACGGTCGCGTGCGCAAGGTCTATCTCACCGACCTTGGTCGCGAGGAGTTTGATCGCGCCTGGCCGGTCATGCACGCCCATTACGAGAAGATGTTCACCGGCATCGATGCGCAGGAGCTTGCCGCCTTTGTCGGCACATTGCACCGCATCCTCGGCAATATCCGAAAACACGATCTCTGAAGCGAAGCTGTTAGTCCTGCTCTCCGGCCCAGAGGACTCCGTGAAGCCGCTTGACCGTGGCTTTCAGATCCTGACCCAGACCGTCAGGGAGCCGCTTGATCAGGCGTTTTTCATGTGCGCGCGCCTCTGACACCAGATCGGCGGCCAATCTTGCCCCCGTACGGGTCAGAAAGATCCGGACGCGGCGCCGGTCGGCCTTGTCGCTCCGGCGTTCGAGCAGGCCACGCTCGTCCATCTGGTCGATGATCCGTGTCAGGCGGGACTGTTCGATCATGGCGAATCGGGCCAGCCGGGTGATCATCTGGCCGTCATCGTCATGCAGGCAGGCCAGCACCCGCCACTCCGGCACCCGTAACCCGCGGGTGCGCACATGTTCATGAAACTCTTCGCTCATCGCCGCTGAGACAGAGGCGGTCAGAAACAGAAGATAATCCGGCAGGAAAGGCTGGGTGCCCGATGTCGCTGGCGCTTCAAGTTCCTCTACGATTTTAATTGTCATCCGCCCTCACATCGAATTGGGAACGACCAGCACCAGCCACGGCACGGCGATCAGCAGGAACAGGCGCAGGATATCAACGAAGACGAAAGGCAGGACGCCTGCAAAGACACGCTCGAGCGGGATGTCCGGCGCCACGATCCGCATGACGAACACGTTCATCCCGATGGGTGGCGTGATATAGCTGAGTTCGGTCGCGACCACGACGAAGACGCCGAACCAGATCGGATCAAAGCCAAGGCCGGAAACGATCGGAAAGAGGACCGGCACTGTCAAAAGGATCATGGAAAGGCTTTCCAACAGGCAGCCCAGTACCAGAAACAGCACGATGATCATCAGGATCACCTGTAACCGGCCAGCCCCCAAGGCAGTGATCCAGCTGCGAAGGTCCGTCGTCAGTCCGGAGAGGTTCACGTAGTTCAGGAAGTAGAGCGCGCCGAACAGGATGAAGAACATCACTGCCGTGGTTTTGGCCGTATCGAAAAGCGTTTCCAGCGTTTCCCGAAGGGTCAGCTTGCCGCGCAGCGCAGTGATCAGGATCGCCCCGCCTGCCCCCATGCCTGCGGCCTCGGTGGCGGTGAAGAACCCGATGTAGATGCCGCCGAGCACGAAAACGAACAGGATGAGCGCGCCCGAGACGCCCTTGGTCGCGCGCAGGCGTTCGCGCAGCGGCAGCTTGTCCAGCGTCACGAGGTCTTCAGGATGGAGCCAGAGGGAAAGGCGGACGGCGAAGATATAGAACAACACACCGATCAACCCCGGGATCAACCCGGCAAGGAACAGCTTGCCAATATCCTGCTGTGTGAGAATGCCATAGATCACGAGGATCACAGAGGGCGGGATCAGGATCCCGAGCGTGCCACCAGCCGCAACAGACGCAGCCGAAAGACGGTCGGAGTAGCCGTAGCGCCGCATCGCGGGCAGGCTGATCCGGCCCATGGTCGCGGTTGTTGCCAGCGAAGAGCCGCATACGGAAGAAAAACCGCCACAGGCCACGACGGTCGCCATCGCCAGCCCGCCCTTGCGATGGCGCAACCATGCGTTGGCGGCATCGTACATCTCGCTCGCGATGCCGGATTGGACGATGAAATTGCCCATCAGAAGGAACAGCGGTACCACGGAAAGGGTATAGCTGCGGCCACTATCGAAATAGATCTGCCCCAGCATCGCCATGGCCGGATCGAAACCGATGATCGAGACGACGCCGATCACGCCGACGGCGGTCAGGGCAAAGGCGATCGGCACGCCCGTAAAAATTGACGCCATGAGAATGGCGATGCCAATGGGCCAGTCCAACTCTCAGATCTCCTCGGATTTTCCCTTGGGCAGCCGCATGACCGCGAGCCCCAGCACGATGATGGAAGACGCCGCACATAATATGCTGGCCGCGAGGGCGACTGGCATGAGCGGTACGCGCAGATAGACTGTCGTTTCGCCATAGGTGCTTAGCCGCAGCCCGTGCTTCCACAGCTGCCATGCCACCACCGCGAGGACCACCGCGACAATGATCCGCGCCACGAAGGTCTGCACCTCGGCGAGCGGCCCCTTTAGCCGTGACGTGAAAAGATCGACCGTGATGTGGCCGTCGTCCAGACAGATCGCCGGCAGGCCGGCAAAGACGATTGCCATCACCAGCAATTCGGTCATTTCGGAGGCCCCGGGAAGCGGGCTGTTAAAAAAGTAGCGCCCCAGCACATCGACCAGCGTCACACCGGTCAGTGCCAGAAGCAGCAGCCCGGTCAGAACCGCCGTGATGCGCCGGAAAACTTGGCGCAGGGCGCTTGCGCGACGCCCTGCCCCGGTTTGGCGGGTGTCCGTCATTCGGACAGAACCGCCTGTGTTTCACTGCGCAGCATTTCAAGCGCCGCATCGAAATCGACACCCTTATCGTCGAACGCCTTGCGGACCGTGTCGTAGAGCGGCTGCGACATTTCCTCGATTGCCACCATTTCTTCTTCGGTCGCATCGTGGAAGTCGACGGTTCCCTCGAGCGCAGCAAGGCCAGCCTCGTCTGCAGTATCCCATGCCTGACCCGCCATCCGGACGAGAACCTCGCCCGAGACTTCGTCGATGGCAGCCTTGTCGGCATCGGACATGCCGTCGAACTTGGCCTGGTTCATGACCATGAAGAACGACACGTTGTAAAGGCCGCCATCCACGCGCAGCGCCTTTGTCAGCAGCGAGTCGAGTTTGAAGAACGGCACCGATTCATAAGGGAAATAGATCGCATCCGCGACGCCGCCCGACAGAAGTTCATAGGTCTTTGGCGACGGCGCCTGAAGCGGAACCATCGACATTTCCTCAGCCAGCTGGCTGGTCAGCGCACCGGCCACCCGGATCTTGAGACCTTCGACGGCCGACATCGGGCTTACATCCGCGCCGGTTGTGAACATATGACCCGGGCCGTGGCCCCAGACGGCCAGAACCTTGACGCCCTGATGTTCGGCATTTTCTGCCAGCATCGCTTCGTGGACGCGCCAGTAGGCGACGGAAAGCGCCTCGGAATTGGGTGTGTTCAGGGGCAGTTCCGCGATCTGTGTCAGAGAAAAGCGGCCCGGCGTGTAACCGTGGACGCCAAAGGTGACATCGGCAGCACCAGTGGCGGCAAGGTCGAAATGCGCGGGCGGCGGCCCAAGTGGCGCATCGAGGATCTGCACGGTTACGCGGCCTTCGGTGGCTTCTTCGACATTCGCAGCCCATGGCATCACAATATCCTTCACGATCGGATGCGAAGGCGGCAGCCAGTTGGACAGGCGAAGTGTGGTTTCCTGCGCGACGGCAGGAAGACCAGTCGAAGCAACCGCGATCGCGGCGGCCGAAATGGTCTTCATGATCTTGTTCATGGTCGTCTCCCGGTTGGTTATTATGACCAGAGCGTAATCAAGCGTTCACGAGTCTGGCAATAAAAATATGAGTTTTCATCTTTTCATACTTAAACCTTGACACTTAAAACATCGCTCGCTCATGCTTAGGCAAGCCAGAGATGCCTGCATTTGCATAAAAAGGGGAGGCCATGTCGGCCATCACGTTGACAGTCAAGGAAGTGCGGAAGGCGGCAGAGCTTATCCGCATGGTCACTCTTGTAGCGCCCGATGGCGGTTCACTTCCGCCATATGAGGCTGGCGCGCATGCCGAAGTCCACCTGCCCGATGGCGCGACGCGGCCCTATAGTCTGATCGACTTTGACGGCGCGGCAAAGGAACCCAAGGCCTATGTCTTTGGAATCAGGCTTGAAGATGAGAGCCGCGGCGGATCCCGGTTCATGCATGGGCTGGCAGAAGGTGACACTGTCACTGTCGAGCCCGCCAAGAACGATTTCCCGCTTGCCGGAGACGACGCTCCGTCGGTTCTGATCGCCGGGGGGATCGGCATCACGCCGATGATCTCAATGGCCACTGCATTAAAGGCAGAAGGCCGCGACTACCGTCTGCATTACGCGATTCGCGACGAAAGCGCGGCGGCGTTCATCGAACAGCTGACGCAGAATCACGGCGATTGTCTGTCCGTGCATTGCGACGATCAGGCGGGAGGGCCGCTCGATATCGCGAAGGTTCTGAGCGACGCCAACCCAGAGGCGCATATCTATGTCTGCGGCCCCAAGCCAATGATCGAAGCGGTCAAATCAAAAGCCGAATCAGCAGGATATCCAGCCGAACGCGTGCATTTCGAACTCTTCGACGCCGCCGCCGATCAGGACGGCGATTCCGCCTTTGAGGTCGAAGTCGCGTCCACTGGCGCGGTCTACACGATCCCGCCGGGGAAGACGATCATCGACGTGCTCGAAGAAGCGGGCGAAGATCTGATCTATGATTGCCAGCGTGGCGATTGCGGCATCTGCCAGACCGATGTGCTTGAGGGCACGCCCGACCATCGCGACGTCGTTCTGTCGCAAGCCGAGCGCGACAGCGGCAAGGTCATGCAGATCTGCGTCAGCCGCGCCAAGTCTGCCCGCCTGAAACTCGACATCTGACGGAGGAAGTCATGACGACCTATCGCACGAAACAGGATATCGAGGCGCTGGTGACACCGTTTCAGGTGCATCGCGACGTCTACACCTCGGATGAGGTCTATCGGCTTGAGATGAAACACCTCTTTGCCAACAGTTGGGTGTTCGTCGGCCATGACAGCCAGACCCCGAACAAGGGCGATTACTATACCACCCAGATCGGCGATCAGCCGGTGATCCAGGTGCGTCACAGTGATGGCGAGGTCAAGGTTCTGCACAACCGCTGCCCACACAAGGGCACCAAGATCGCCATTGATCGAACCGGTAACACGGGCAAATTCTTTCGCTGCCCCTACCACGCGTGGTCCTTCAAGACCGATGGCTGTCTTCTCGCGATCCCGCTCAAGAAGGGCTACGAGGGGACCGGTCTGGACCAGACGGAAAATGGCAAGGGCATGAAGTCGGTCGGGGCGGTAATGAACTACCGCGGCTTCATCTTTGCCCGACTGGCAGACGAAGGCATCGGGTTCGAAGATTACTTTGGCGACTCGCTGTCCTCATTCGACAACATGATCGACCGTTCCCCCGCCGGGAAGCTTGTCGTTGCCGGACAGCCGCTGCGTTACATGCACCGTTGCAACTGGAAGATGCTGGTCGAGAACCAGACCGACACCTGCCATCCGATGGTGGCGCACGAAAGTTCGGCCGGGACGGCAGTCAAGATCTGGGAAGAAATGGATCAGCCGGAGGGGGCACCCAAACCGCCCGCGATGCAGATCATCGCGCCCTTCATGTCGCCTTACGAATTCTTCGAAGACATGGGCATTCGTACATGGCCCAACGGCCATGGCCACACCGGCGTGAGCCATTCGATCCATTCGGATTATTCGGAAATTCCCGGATATTTCGAAAAGATGTCCGAGGCTTATGGCGAAGAAAAGGCCAAGCAGATCCTTGGAGAGAACCGGCATAACACGGTTTATTTCCCGAATATCATGATCAAGGGCCCGATCCAGCAGCTGCGGAATTTCATCCCTCTCGGCCCCGACAAGACGCTGGTGGAGAGCTGGATCTATCGACTTGTCGATGCACCGGACGAATTGGTGGCGCGTACGGCAATGTATAACCGGATGATCAATGCGCCGACCTCGATCGTCGGACATGACGATCTTGAAATGTATGAGCGTGCGCAGGAAGGCCTGATGTCAGACGGGCTGGAATGGGTGAATATCCAACGTCTCTACAAGGACGGTGAGGATTTCGACACGCAGGCCGAGGAAAACGGGACCACGGAGCGCCAGATGCGCAACCAGTTCCACGCCTGGACCAAGTTCATGACCCTGTCGCTGCCAAGCGAAGACGCGCTGGAGGCTGCAGAATGACCATCACCAAGGACGACCTGATCGACTTTGTCTATGACGAGGTCAGGATGCTGGACGAAGGCAGGTATGACGACTGGCTCAACCTTTGGACCGACGACGGCATTTACTGGATGCCGCTGGACTGGAAACAGAAGGATGAGGTCAACGAAACCTCGCTGATGTATGAAGACCAGTTCATGCTGCGGCTGCGGGTTGAACGGCTGACCGGGGCGCGGACCTTTTCGCAAAAGCCCAAGAGCCGCTGCCACCATGTGATCCAGCGTCCCTATGTCGACAAGATCGACAATGACGCGGCCGCGTTTCTGGTGACAACCCAGATGCACTACGTCGAAACCCGTCTGGATGATCAGTTCCTGCTCGCGCTGACGGCGCAGCACGAACTGGTGCTGAAAGACGACGCGTTGAAGATCGCACGGAAGCGGGTCGATATCCTGAATTGCGACGCCGCTTTCGGCAATATCCAGTTGTTGCCATGAGTGAAATGCCCGCCACGGTCCATGGTCTGTTCTCTGCCTCCGCCACGCGCTGGCCGGAGCGCCCCCTGATCAATGTGCTGGCTGAAACGGCTGCGATTTATGCCATTCCAGCTGGCGAGGTTACCTATGCCGTCGCGCAAGAACGGGTAGACCATCTGTCCGCAGAATTCGCAAAGGCGGGGTTCGAGGCCGGGCAGCGTGTCATGCTACTGCTTGAGAACCGGCCAGACTTTTTCTTTTATTGGCTGGCACTTAATGCGCTTGGCCTGTCTGTCGTCCCGGTCAATCCGGACCTGCGCGCGGCTGAGCTGGAATACATGATCGAGAACGCCGAACCGGCCCTCGCGGTTGCTATCCCTTCGCGAATGGCAGAGCTTCGCGAAGCGGGCGAGGCGGTCAACCGGCCGATCCCCGTGGTGGCACCGGATCAGCCGATACCCGCGCCCTTTGGCGCTCCCGTTTTCGACACGTCCTGCGATCCGCAGCATCGCGAAACCGCGATGCTTTACACGTCGGGCACCACCGGGCGGCCAAAGGGCTGCGTTCTGGCCAACACTTATTTCACCGAGGCCGGAGACTGGTACGCCAAGGCCGGGGGCGTCTGCACTCTGACCAAGGATGGCGAGCGCATGCTGACGCCGCTGCCGATCTTTCACATGAACGCCATGGCCTATTCCTTCATGGCGATGCTGACAGTCGGCGGGTGCCTTACCGCGCTCGACCGGTTCCATCCGCGCAGTTGGTGGGCTTCGGTGCGCGAGAGCGGCGCGACCTGTCTTCATTATCTTGGCGTCATGCCGTCGATGCTAATGGGTCTTCCCGAAGATCCCGAGGACCGTTCCCATTCGGTCCGCTTTGGTTTTGGCGCCGGGGTTGATCCGCGCCTGCATGCCGCATTCGAGGAACGGTTTGGTTTTCCGATCATGGAAGCCTGGGCAATGACCGAAACCGGCGCTGGTGCTGTGATTGCCGCCAACCACGAACCCCGCCGCGTCGGAGAGGCCTGCATTGGCCGTCCGGGTCCGGAACTGGAGGTCAGGATCGTGGCCGACAACGGCAGCGACTGTACAACCGACATGCCCGGTGAACTGCTGGTGAGACATAGCGGATCGGACCCTCGGCATGGGTTCTTCAAGGAATACTGGAAGAACCCCAAAGAGACGGAGAAGGTCTGGGAAGGCGGCTGGTTTCACACGGGCGACATCGTTCGGCAACTCGACACGGGCGACATGTTTTTTGTCGACCGGAAGAAAAACGTGATCCGTCGGTCCGGTGAAAACATCGCGGCAGTCGAGGTTGAATCCGTGCTGATGCGCCATCCCGCGATCACCGCCGCCGCCGTGGCCGCCGTGCCGGATGACATCCGGGGTGACGAAGTCTTTGCTTGCCTTCAGGTCAATGCCGATCCGTCGCCAGAGCTTGCACGGCAGATCACCGAATGGGCGCTTGGACAGATGGCTTATTACAAGGTGCCGGGCTACATCGCCTTTGTCACCGACCTGCCACTGACCGCGACCAACAAGATCCAGCGTGCAACTCTGAAATCGCTGGCCGCTGACCTTCTTGCGGATGCGGCGACCATCGATTTGCGCAAGGCAAAGAAAAGGCAAATCGCATGAGCCGCCGCCAATCCTATGACGGCGTCGTTGTCACCGCGCCGTTTTCAACGCCATATCAGCGGTATTCGACCCAGACAGCGCATTACTGGCTGGCGCGTGCCCTGAAGGGAACGCTCGACGCTGCGGGACTTCGGAAAGACGGCATCGATGGCTTGTCCGTCGCCTCGTTTACCCTGTTCCCCGACAGCCCGGTCGGGTTGTCCCAGCATCTTGGCGTGACGCTGCGCTGGCTGGATTCAATTCCGATGGGCGGCGCCAGCGGGGTTGTGGCGCTGCGCCGGGCGGCGCGGGCGGTTCAGGCAGGAGATGCCGAGATCGTGGCCTGCCTCGCCGGGGACACCAACCACATTGACAGCTTCCGCAAGCTGCTGTCGAGCTTTTCACGCTTTGCGATGGATGCGGCCTATCCCTATGGCTATGGCGGCCCTAATTCCATGTTCGCGCTTCTGACCGACCGTTACATGCAGGAATATGGCGCGACCCGAGAAGATTTTGGCCGCATCGCCGTTGCGCAGCGCGACAACGCCCTGCGTAATCCCAATGCGCTGATGAAAAAGCCGCTCAGCCTTGAAGATTACCTTGAGGCACGTCCGATCTCGGATCCGATCGCGCTTTTTGATTGCGTAATGCCCTGCGCCGGGGCCGAGGCGTTCCTTGTCATGTCGGAGGAAGAGGCGGTGAAACGCGGCCTGCCTTTTGCGCGGGTCGCCGGGACTATCGAGCGCCACAACGCCTTTCCGGATGATCCGATCCAGTTGCGCGGCGGCTGGGCGGTTGACGTCGAGGACCTCTGGTCCATGGCCGGAATGAAACCCGCCGACATGGACCTCGTGCAGACCTATGACGACTATCCCGTGATCTCGATGATGCAGTTCGAAGATCTGGGTTTCTGCGGCAAGGGCGAAGCACCTGCTTTCCTGCGTGACCGCGACCTTACGGTAACCGGAGACCTGCCGCACAACACTTCGGGCGGTCAGCTTTCGGCCGGTCAGGCCGGGGCCGCAGGTGGATTTCTCGGCATGGTCGAAGCGCTGCGACAGGTCACCCGAAACGCCGGGCCGACGCAGGTCGCCGATGCGAAACACGCACTGGTGTCGGGCTTTGGCATGATCAACTATGACCGCGGCTTGTGTTCCGGTGCCGCCATCCTGACCGGAGAAAGCGCATGACCGATCCGCTCGCCCGCCCGCCAAAGAAGAACCCGCAAAAGGTTCAGACCGTCCCGGTCCTGCCCCCCGCCTTTCGCAGCCGCGCAGCTATGGGGCTTACCGCCGCCGCAGCAGAGGGGCGGTTCAAACTGCAGCACTGCGCCGAGTGCGGCGCGGTTCAGTATCCGCCGCGCGATGCCTGCGTTTCTTGTCTTGGCCTTGAGTTGTTGTGGAAAGACACTGATCCGGTCGGAGAGCTGATTGCCGACACGGTCGTGCACACCTCGCCCAACCTGTATTTCCGACGACAGGCGCCTTGGCGTTGCGGCACCGTGCGCCTGAATGCCGGTCCTTCGATCTTCTGCCATGTCCATGGCGATTGCTTAAAAGGCAGCGACGTGCGCCTGCTCTCCCGGCTCGACCGGGCAGGTCAGGGTGTGCTGATTGCCATCCCCAAGGAGACGACGCCCAACATGGCTGACGATCCCGAACTTCGCGAACTGGGGGCCGACCCCAAACACCGCCGCGTGCTGATTACCGATGGCCGCCAGCCCGGCGCGCCGGCACTGGCCAAGGCTTTGCTGGATGCGGGAGCCATGACGGTCTTCGTTGGCGAGGGCGAAACCTGGCGTCCCTATCCGGAACGGAGCGCGCTTGAAAAGATGGACGGCGTCCATCTGATGCCGCTGGATCTGACAGACACAAGCTCGGTCGTCGAACTTGCAGGCGAGATCGGCGGCAAGGTCGACATCCTGATCAACAACGCCCGGTTCATGCGTCCCGGCGGCGTGCTGGCCCGTGGCGACACGGCCTTTGCCCGCGACGAGATGGAGGTGAACTATCTGGGCCTGATGCGGCTGGCACAGGCTTTCGGACCGGGCATGAAAGCGCGGGGGGCCGACGGCATCAATAATGCTGCGGCCTGGGTCAATATCCTGTCGATCAATGCCATCGCGAACGATCCGGCCTATGGCAGCTTTAACGCCTCGCAGGCCGCAGCCCTATCCTTGGCGCAGTCATTGCGGGCCGAGCTGCGCCCCGGCGGCGTAAAGGTCATGACGGTCTTTTGCGGTCCGACCGATGACGACTGGTATCAGGACGTCCCACCGCCCAAGCTCTTGCCCGGCGCCGTTGCGCGGTCCGTCGTACAGGGGTTGCGCGACGGGGTCGAAGACGTCTGGTGCGGCGATGTCGCCAAGGACTACGCAGAACGATGGCGTCAGGACCCACGGGTACTGGAACGCGAATTGGCAGGAGATATGGGATGAACGCTTTGACCCAGATGGCCACTGCCCTGACCAGTGGCGAGATCGAAGTGGTTGACCTGACCCACACGCTCGACCCGGATTTCCCTGTCATCATCCTGCCGCCAGAATTCGGACAATGCGCCCGCTTCCGGATGGAGGAAGTCTCGGCCTATGACCATCGTGGACCGGCATGGAAATGGCACAACATTTCCATGTCCGAGCATACCGGCACCCATTTCGACGCGCCGGTTCACTGGGTTTCGGGCCGCGACGTGGCCAATGGCGCGGTCGATGAGATTCCCACAGAGGCGTTCATCGGCCCGGTTTGCGTCATCGATTGCTCCGAAGGGGCGGCGCAGGACGACGACTTTGAACTGACCCCCGAGATCATCGACGAATGGGAAGCCACCAACGGCCGCATTCCAGAAGATACATGGGTTTTGATGCGCACCGACTGGTCCAAGCGCCGGGGTGCAGACTATCTCAACATGCGCGAGGACGGTCCGCACTCGCCCGGGCCCACGCCCGAGGCGATCCGTCTTCTGGTGGAAGAGCGCGGCATTCGCGGTTTCGGCACCGAAACGGTCGGCACCGATGCGGGACAGGGGATGCATTACGCGCCGCCCTACCCGGCGCACTACATCCTTCATGGCAATGGACGCTACGGGCTTCAATGCCTGACCGGTCTCGACCGGCTGCCGGCCACCGGCGCGATGCTGATCTGCCCGCCGCTCAAGATTCGCAATGGAACCGGCAGCCCGTTGCGCGTGCTCGCACTCGTTCCAAAGGGGACATCATGACCGATTACACAGCCGTCATCACCGGCGGGAACAAGGGCATCGGCGCCGATCTGGCGCAGCGCCTTCTTGAGCAAGACTACCGGGTTGTCACCCTTGCCCGACATGCGCCGGACTTCTCGCATGAAAAGCTCGAACATCTCGATTGCGATCTGCTGGATCCCGAGGCTGTGCAGTCCGTGGCCGACGATATCGGCGCCCGGTTCGAAGTGACTCACCTTGTCCACAACGCCGGGGTGATCTGGCCCAACCTGATCGAAGACGCCAAGCCATCGGACATCACCGGGCTGGCGCAACTGCATCTGGGTTCGGCGCTGACCTTGCTCCAATCCGCCCTTCCCGCGATGAAAAAGCGTCGTTTCGGGCGGGTCATGTTCAATTCGTCCCGCGCTGCACTTGGTGCCGCAACCCGCACCGCTTACGGCGCCAGCAAAGCCGGTATGATCGGGATGGCCCGCACATGGGCCTTGGAACTCGCACCTCATGGGATCACGGTGAATGTCGTGGCACCCGGCCCGATCCAGACCGATAATTTCTGGGGCATCATCCCTAAAGGCAGCGAGCGCGAGGACGATCTGGCCCGGCGCATCCCGGTTGGACGTCTTGGCCAAACCGACGATGTGACCCGGGCATTCCTCTTCTTCTGCGATCCCGCAAACGGGTTTGTCACCGGTCAGACGCTCTATGTCTGTGGTGGGTCAAGCATCGGATCTGTGCCGATCTGATTAAGCTTTTTTGCTAATCCTGTGCATCAAACTCGGGAACGGGCATAGTCAAACTGTTGCGGCTCATCAAATTGGCCGCGACAGATCGAACTGGGCAAGTGCGCATGACCTGAAAGACCTATTCAAGGTGTATGGCCTGCCCCATTTCCAAGGCATCCCGGCGCACCGATCGGCGACGTGAGGTCTCCAACGCGGTCGGTCAGCTGCCATGTCCATTCACGAATTCGAAGGCCTTTGCGGGCAGGGTCCGCCAAAGGCTCATAAAACGGATTCGTCATGAAGAATTTCAAGGTCAGCACTGCGATCAGCGGTATCGTAGGCATTGCCGTGGCAACAATGGCCCTGATGCTCGCGGTTGGCGCGGTCATGTACGTCATGAACACCCGCGCCGCAGAGAAACGCGCAGAGGCCAACAAGCTGGCCATCGAAATGTCCCATATCAGGAGGGACCTGCTTCAGGCACGCCGGGCCGAAAAGGACTTTCTGCTACGCTCCGAGGTCAGATACGTCGAACACCATGCAGAGATCATGGCCCGGATCGGGGAAGAGATTCAGACCGCTGCCGTTGATGCAGCCGAACTGGGCGTGGATCAGGCTGACGCGCGGTTCGCCGAAATGATGGAGGAAATCGACGCCTACGAAACAACCTTTGACCAATTGCAGGTGGCGATGACCACACTTGGCCTCGACCCTAAGTCGGGACTGCAAGGTGAACTGCGGGCCGCTGTCCACGAGATCGAAGAGTCTCTGAAGACAGTCGACAGCGCGCCGCTACAGGTCAAAATGCTGATGATGCGGCGCCATGAAAAGGATTTTATCCTGCGCGGCGATCCGTCGTATCTTGATCGGCTGAACGCACGCGTCAGCGAGTTTCTGGAAATCGCCCCTGCCGTTCTTCAAGATTTCAGGCAACGCGGCGAGGTCACCGCATTGTTGAACAACTATCAATCTGCCTTCGCTCGATACGTCGAAGTTCATGTCGAGGCCGCCGCCCTACGCAGCGCGCTCTCTGCCCATTTCGCCGAGGCGGAACCGTTGTTCGAAGACATCGACGCCCGGATTGCGGATCGCATCGTGGCTCTCCAATCCGAAGCCGCCCAGAACGCGAAATCCGTCCTGATCGGTTCGGGCGTGGCGCTGGCCGTTTTGATCACGCTCTTTGGCGTAGTGGGTGTGCGTCTGGCACTTTCGATCTCGAAACCACTGCAAGTCCTGACACATTCCATCAACCGCCTCGCGGAAGGCCATCTGGATATTACCGCGCCGGAGTCGCGGATCAGCGAGGTATCATCGATCTCCGCAGCGCTCGAAATCTTCAAACAGAACGCGATCGAACGAGAAGAACTCGGCCGAAAGGCCGAAGAGGCAGAGCGAACGGCGAAAGAGACCCGAGAAAAGGCGATGCAAGCCGAAGCAAAGCGCGCGGAGGCCGAAATGCAGCAGGCTGAAGCCGACCGCCGGCGCCTGGAAGAAGAGCGCGCGACCGAACAGCGGATCACGGGCGAGGTCGCGGATGTGGTATCCGCCTTTGCGCGGGGCGATTTCACCCGGCGTCTCAAGACCATCCAGCAGGATGGCGTGCTCGCCAACCTGTGCGAGGGGATGAACCGGATCGGTGTCGCAACTGAAGCCAGCCTTGCCGACGTCAGTACCGTCCTTGAAGCACTGGCCGAGGGCGACCTGACAAAGCGCATGACTGAGCATCACGAAGGCATCTTTAGGCAGATTGGCATGACGCTGAACCAAACTTCGACCGTACTGACCCGCACGATAGAGCAGATCGCCGAAAGTGGTCGCACCATTGACGGATCCTCAAACGAAGTCGCCGCAGCCGCCGACGATATCTCCCGCAAGGCCGAACAGTCCGCCGCATCACTCGAAGAAACTGCCGCAGCCATTGAACAGCTGACAACGTCCGTTCGATCGACCTCGGCCAATGCCAAGGACGTCAGTGCCCAGATTCACACCACCGAGCAGCAAGTGCAATCCTGCGCAGAGGTCACCCAGAACACTGTTGGTGCCATGCAGCGGATAGAAAAATCTTCCGACGAGATCGGCAAGATCACCGAGGTCATAGATGGCATCGCGTTCCAAACCAATCTCCTCGCGCTGAATGCGGGAGTCGAGGCAGCACGGGCTGGTGATGCGGGTCGCGGTTTTGCGGTTGTCGCTTCAGAAGTGCGCGCACTGGCCCAGCGGTCCTCCGAAGCCGCGAGAGAGATCAACACCTTGATCTCGAACAGCGAATCTCAGGTCAAATCCGGTGTCGAACACGTCAATAAAAGCAACACCGCACTCGAGAACATCCTCGAGGCAGTTCAGAGTGTCAACAAGAGCGTTAACGCCATTGCGGAAGCGACCAGAGATCAGTTCACAGTCATATCCGAAATCTCTTCTTCTATCGGGAATCTCGACCAGGCCACCCAACAAAACGTGGCACGTTTGGAAGAAACCACAGCGTCAAGCATGGCCCTGCGCCAAGAAGCATCGTCCCTGGCAGCCGAGGTGAGCAAATTTAAGACCAGCCCATCGCCAGTCCAGAATGTAGAAGAAAGACGCCTGAGAGCTTAGGTGATTATACAAGGCATCCTTGTATCCAATCGGGAAGGGATTATTGAAGTAATCCAAACGACGATGATCTGTCCGTTTGCAAGCAGTCGATACTTTATCCGTATTTTGATCGCGGCCTTCGCAAATGGAGTGTTATACGTGTCCGAAGCGCTGCCAGCTGCGGCATATCAAAGCCATAAAATAGGCGCTCATTGGCATTCACGAACCGCGTTTTTTTTGGTCTGAAATTGTACTCTGGTTGCGGGAGCAGGATTTGAACCTGCGACCTTCAGGTTATGAGCCTGAC
>NZ_AQQP01000023.1 GCF_002210165.1 Phaeobacter sp. 22II1-1F12B
ACGGAAGTCGCCGAAATACTTGGTGATCGCCGCCGTCAGCGTCGTCTTGCCATGGTCAACGTGACCGATCGTGCCGATGTTTACGTGCGGTTTGTTGCGTTCAAACTTTGCCTTACCCATGGGGAGGTCTCCTTTTTTAGTGCGGATGGCGGGACAGGTCCCGCCCTACAGTTGGTGGGTAGGGCGGGGTACTCCCCGCCACCCGATTTATGCGTATTTGGCCTGGATCTCGTCAGAGATGTTCTGCGGAACCGGATCGTAGTGGTCGAACTGCATCGTGAACTGCGCACGGCCCGAGGACATGGAACGCAGGGTGTTGATGTAGCCGAACATGTTCGCCAGCGGCACGAAAGCGTTGATCGCGATCGCGTTGCCGCGGTTTTCCTGACCGGTCACCTGACCCCGGCGCGACGTGAGGTCGCCGATGACGTTGCCGGTGTATTCTTCCGGCGAGATCACTTCGACCTTCATGATCGGCTCGAGCATCTTGGCGCCCGCTTTCCGCATCCCTTCGCGCATCCCCATACGGGCGGCGATTTCGAAGGCGAGAACCGAGGAGTCGACGTCGTGGAATTTACCGTCGATCAGGGCCACCTTGAAGTCGATCACCGGGAAGCCTGCCAGCGGACCGGAGTCCATGACCGACTTGATGCCTTTTTCGACACCGGGGATGTATTCCTTCGGAACCGCACCACCAACGATGCGCGATTCAAAGGAGTAACCTTCGCCCGGCTCTGTCGGGGTGATGATGAGCTTGACCTCGGCGAACTGACCCGAACCACCCGACTGTTTCTTGTGGGTGTAGGTATGCTCGACCTCTTTCGAGATGGTCTCACGATAGGCCACCTGCGGCGCACCGATGTTCGCTTCGACCTTGAATTCCCGCTTGAGGCGGTCGACGAGGATGTCGAGGTGAAGTTCGCCCATGCCCTTCATGATGGTCTGACCGGACTCGAGGTCGGTCTCGACGCGGAAGGACGGGTCTTCGGCGGCCAGACGGGCCAGACCTGCGGACATCTTTTCCTGGTCGTTCTTGGTCTTCGGCTCGACAGCGATCTCGATAACCGGATCGGGGAAGGTCATGGTTTCCAGAACCACCGGATCCTTGGCGTCGCAAAGCGTATCACCCGTGGTGGTGTCTTTCAGACCCGCCAGCGCGATGATGTCGCCTGCGAATGCTTCCTCGATTTCCTCGCGGTTGTTCGAGTGCATCATCATCATACGACCGATGCGCTCTTTCTTGCCCTTGGTCGAGTTCAGGATCGAGTCGCCCTTGTTCATCTTACCCGAGTAGATGCGGGTAAAGGTCAGCGAGCCGACGAACGGGTCGTTCATGATCTTGAACGCGAGGCCAGCGAACGGCATGTCATCGTCCGCACGACGCGGGATGTCACGGGTTTCCGTTTCGTCGCCCGGCTTGAAGCCCATGTAATCGACAACGTCCAGCGGGCTGGGCAGGTAGTCGACAACAGCGTTCAGCAGCGGCTGGACACCCTTGTTCTTGAAGGCGGAGCCACAGAGAACCGGGATGAACTTGATGGCCAGCGTACCCTTGCGGATCAGCTTGCGCAGCGTCGGGATATCGGGCTCGTTGCCTTCCAGATATTCCATCATCGCTTCGTCGTCCATTTCGACGGCGTTTTCGATGAGCTTGGCGCGCCATTCGTTGGCCTGGTCCTGCAGGCTTTCACGGATCGGCTGACGAACCCAGCTTGCGCCAAGGTCTTCACCTTTCCAGACCCACTCTTCCATGGTGACGAGGTCGACCATGCCTTCCAGCTCGTTCTCTGCCCCGATCGGAATCTGGATCGGCGCCGGAGTCGCACCGGTGCGGTCCTGGATCATTTCGACACAGTTGAAGAAGTCGGCACCGATCTTGTCCATCTTGTTGACGAACACGATCCGCGGAACTTTGTACCGGTCGGCCTGACGCCAGACGGTTTCGGTCTGCGGCTCAACACCCGCGTTGGCGTCCAGAACGGCAACGGCACCGTCAAGCACAGCCAGCGAACGTTCGACTTCGATGGTGAAGTCAACGTGGCCGGGCGTGTCGATGATGTTCATGCGGTACTTGGTGTCGTAGGTCCCCTCCTTGGTGGGGTCCTCCTGCCACTGCCAGAACGTCGTGGTTGCAGCCGAGGTGATCGTGATACCACGTTCCTGCTCCTGCTCCATCCAGTCCATCGTCGCAGCGCCGTCATGCACTTCGCCGATGTTGTGGGATTTGCCGGTGTAGAACAGGATACGCTCGGAACAGGTGGTTTTACCTGCATCGATGTGGGCCATGATGCCGAAGTTGCGGTAGCGTTCAAGCGGGTATTCGCGTGCCATAGGGGCGGTCCTCGAAAATGAGTAGAGTGTTTACCAGCGGTAATGGCTGAACGCTTTGTTGGCGTCGGCCATCTTGTGGGTATCTTCGCGCTTTTTCACGGCGGAACCGCGGGACTGAACTGCGTCGAGCAGCTCGCCTGCAAGGCGCTCTTCCATGGTGTTTTCGTTGCGCGCGCGGCTTGCATTGATCAGCCAGCGGATCGCCAGGGCCTGACGGCGCTCGGGGCGCACTTCGACGGGCACCTGATAGGTGGCACCACCCACACGGCGCGAGCGAACCTCGACCGACGGCTGGATGTTGTCGAGGGCTTCGTGGAAGACTTCGATCGGCGAACGCTTGATCTTGCCTTCGACGCGATCCATCGCGTTGTAGACGATCCGTTCGGCGACGGATTTCTTACCATCGACCATCAGGTTGTTCATGAACTTGGTCAGCACCAGATCGCCATACTTGGCGTCGGGCAGGACTTCGCGTTTTTCTGCGGCGTGACGACGAGACATTTATATATCCTCTTGTTCCTCTGCGGGCGAGGCCCCGGTTCACGGCCGGGACGCCCGAAATCCTTATTTCGGACGCTTAGCGCCATACTTGGAGCGGCGCTGTTTACGGTCTTTGACACCCTGGGTATCAAGCACGCCGCGGAGAATGTGGTAACGCACACCGGGAAGGTCTTTTACACGGCCGCCACGAATCAGGACAACCGAGTGCTCCTGAAGGTTGTGGGACTCACCCGGGATGTACGAAATCACTTCGAACCCGTTGGTCAGACGCACCTTGGCGACTTTCCGCATTGCCGAGTTCGGCTTTTTCGGTGTGGTTGTATAGACGCGTGTGCAGACGCCGCGCTTTTGCGGGCATTCCTGCAGGTGCATCGACTTCGAACGTTTTACTTTAGGCTGCCGCGGCTTGCGGATCAGCTGCTGGATCGTTGGCATTCCGGTTCTTTCCCCGTCTCATCAACACATGTGTGTGCACGCATGTGCGTGCGGTTCAAATCAGTCCGGCGCCATACACGTCTGCACAGCGCAAAAACCGCCTTCGTCCCCGGCAAACGGGCACGACGCGGTGGGTTTCCAGAGGATCGGGCCCCTACGGACCGGATCATGACCACTTCAGTTTAGAAATCGGCACTTTGGGGCGACCCCCGAAGCCGAGATAGCGGGCGTATAAGAGGAGTCGCCCCCAGTGTCAACAGCCCCCTGTCAGGCCGTGCCGACTTGCATAGCTGCTATCCGCTTGCCAGAGTATATCCGGCATCACCGGCCCCGGACAGCGAAAAATCGGAAGCGAAACATGCAGGTTATCGGATTGTGCCGGTTCTCCTACCCCGGCGAGGGCGGTTTCCAAGTCGCCCATGCGAGCCTCGAGAAACGGATCGCCTACCTCTACGCGCCGGAACGGCTCGAAGAGCGATTCCGTTTCCTTGAATGTTTCAACCTGCCCTCGATCCGGGCGCAGACCGATCCGGATTTCACCTTTCTTATCGTGATCGGCGACAGCCTGCCTGCCGAACATCGCACCCGGCTTGCCGCGCTCTGCGCCGACATCCCGCAGATCAGGATCGAAGCCTACCCGCCCGGCCCGCATCGCCCCGTGATGAAAGAGGCAATCAACGCCTGCCGAGAGTCGGGGCGCGGTCCCTGCCTACAGTTTCGGCTCGATGACGATGACGCGGTGGCGGTCGATTTCGTGGAACGTCTGCGCCGGGCCGCCAGTCAGGTCGCAGGCCTGCTGAACGATCATCGTCATATCGCCATCGACTTCAGCGCTGGCCATATCGCCCGCCCCGGCCCCGATGGCATCGAGGCGGTCGAGATCCAGCAACCCTTCTGGACGCCGGGCTTGGCCATGATGTTCCGCCCCGGCGTCGATCTCAGCGTGATGAATTTCGCCCATCATCGCATTGCGCGAAAAATGCCCGCGCTCACCTTTCCCGACAAGGCCATGATGCTGCGCGGCCATAACGATCATAACGATTCACGCCAGGGCCCGAACACGCGCAGCTTCGATCTCGCGCCGCTGGATGCAGCCGGAGAATCCCTCTTTCGCAGCCGCTACAATATCGATGCAAACCACGTCCGGCAGGTCTTTGGCGCGGGTTAGATCAGAGCGCCTTCAGATCCCCGATCCCAAGACCGAAATGCTCCTGCAGTTCCGCTTCAACCTGCGCCGATCCCATCTTGTGCGACAGGCCCATCACCGCCGGATCCGATTTGTTATCGCCATGGATCGTCCGGATGAACCCCGGCACCGAGATATCGGAATAAGTATTATAGTGCTGCGCGAACTTGCGATGTACATAGCGATACGGGTTGGTCTCATGCGCCAGTGGCGCAACCAGAGTCACCCCCGCCGACAACGGCGCCCGCTCCACCGCATCGAACACCTCCGACCCGGCCTCGCTCCGCCGCAGGTAGAACCCGCGGTTATAGGCGATGATCGTCGGCGGCGGCGCCTCATGTAAATGAAACAGCCCCCGTGCCAGCCGCTTGCTGCGGGCGACGAAATCCCGATCCACCGCGTCATCGTCATCCAGCCGGAACATAATCCGATGGCTGCACCCCTCGACCGGGACCGATTGATAGGCCTCGCGCAGCATCGCGTAATGCTTCCCCGGCCCGACAAGCCGCAGGGAGATATTCTCATGCGGTTCCAGCAAGGCACATAACCGCTCGAGGTAAACCTCCGGCATCGCCTCCGCCGCCAGCACGATCAGCTGGAAATCACCGTCCCCCTGCCCGGTCAAAGACGGCAGGCACAGGCGCTCGAACATGCGAAACCGCAATTCCATGCGCGCCGGGCTGAACAGGTGCGCCGCAGTTTCCTCAAGAGTCTTGAACCGTTCCGAGTAATAGGTGGGGGTCAGTACCGAAAACCGTACCAGCCCGATCGTCCGAAATTCTGGCACCACGCCCCTGCCCCGATCTGTTCGCTCTTCTCCCTTTGCCACATTCCCCCCACGCCGTCACGCCCCAAGCCCCCGATGCATTAAACCCCTGCTTCTTTGGGTCAAAAATATCCCGGGGGAGTCCGCAGGACGGGGGCAGAGCCCCCTCACCCGGCCAACGACAGACATGTACCGCCCACTGTCGGCCCGCGTCGGTCACACAAAAGAAATCCCCCGCGCCTTTCGGCACGGGGGGCATCATTTTCTACGCGGGGCCAGAACCGGCCCCGCCCGGGTTCAATCCCGGCTTTCGGGCGTGTCCACCAGCGTGTCGTAATCATCCGCACCGATGATATCGCCTTCCAGCGGAGCCGCGAGAGCGGCTGCTGCTTCGGCTTCGTCCCGACGTGCGTCGATCACCACATTGTCGCGTTCGGTCGCGATGCGACGGACGCGCTGGGTGGCGCCACCGGTCCCGGCCGGGATCAGGCGGCCGACGATCACGTTCTCTTTCAGGCCGACCAGCTTGTCGCGCTTGCCCTGAACCGAAGCCTCGGTAAGCACGCGGGTGGTCTCCTGGAAGGACGCGGCCGAGATGAACGACCGGGTCTGCAGCGACGCCTTGGTGATCCCGAGAAGGATCGGCTCGCCCTGTGCCGGACGTCCACCCTTGGAGATCGCCTTTTCGTTGGCCTGATCGAACTCCTGCTTGTCGACGTGTTCGCCCTTGAGAAGCGTGGTATCGCCGCTCTCCTGGATCTCCCACTTCTGAAGCATCTGGCGCACGATGACCTCGATGTGCTTGTCGTTGATCTTCACGCCCTGAAGACGATAGACCTCCTGCACCTCGTTGATCATGTAATCCGCCAGCGCCTCGACACCCATGATCGCAAGGATGTCATGCGGAGCCGGGTTACCATCCATGATGTAGTCGCCCTTCTGGACAAAGTCACCTTCCTGAACAGGAATGTGCTTGCCCTTGGGCACCATGTATTCGACGGCCTCCATCGATTCATCCGCAGGCTCGATGCTGATACGGCGCTTGTTCTTGTAGTCGCGACCGTAACGCACGTAACCGTCGATCTCAGCGATGATCGCGTGATCCTTGGGGCGACGTGCTTCGAAGAGTTCGGCCACACGCGGCAGACCACCGGTAATGTCCTTCGTCTTGGCACCTTCACGCGGAATACGCGCAACGACGTCACCGGCCTTGATCTCCGCGCCTTCCTCGATGGAAAGGATCGCGTCCACCGACATCGGATAGGTCACCGGGTTGCCCGCATCGTTGCGGACCGGCTCGCCATCTTCGCCGACAAGAATGATCTCGGGCTTGAGCTCGTTGCCCTTCGGCGCGGCACGCCAGTCGATCACGATCTTCTGGGTCATGCCGGTGGCTTCGTCCGTCTCGTCGCGCACGGCGATACCGCTCACGAGGTCGACGAATTTCGCGGTACCGGCCTTCTCGGCGATGATCGGCAGGGTATAGGGATCCCATTCGATCAGCTTGTCGCCGCGTTTGACCATCTCGCCGTCCTTGACGAACAGCTTGGTGCCGTAGCCGATCTTGTGGCTTGCGCGCTCTTCGCCGTTCTCGTCCTGGATGATCAGCTTCATGTTCCGGCCCATCACCAGGATCTCGCCATTGGCGTTCTCGAGGATCTGCGCGTTCTCATAAACGACCTTGCCAGGCTGGCTGGCTTCGAGGAAGGACTGCTGGCCACCCTGTGCAACACCACCGATGTGGAAGGTCCGCATCGTCAGCTGTGTACCGGGTTCACCGATCGACTGAGCCGCGATGATACCCACGGCTTCGCCGGTGTTCACCATCGTACCGCGTGCTAGGTCACGACCATAGCAGGTGGCGCAGACGCCCTCTTCGGCTTCACAGGTCAGCGGCGACCGGATCCGCGCGGACTGCACGTTGCAATCCTCGATGGCGTCAGCCATGCGCTCGTCGATCAGCTGACCCTCGGAGACCAGCACCTCTTCGGTGCCCGGCTTGAGGATATCCTCTGCCGCCACACGGCCCAGAACGCGCTCGCCCAGCGTGGCCACGACTTCACCGTCGTTGACCGCCGCTTCGGCAGTGATCGAGTTCTCCGTGCCGCAGTCGAGCATACGCACGATGCAGTCCTGAGCCACGTCCACCAGACGACGGGTCAGGTAACCCGAGTTCGCCGTCTTCAGAGCGGTATCCGACAGACCCTTACGGGCGCCGTGGGTCGAGTTGAAGTATTCAAGAACGGTCAGACCTTCCTTGAAGTTCGAGATGATCGGCGTTTCGATGATGTCGCCGTTCGGCTTCGCCATCAGGCCGCGCATCCCGCCCAGCTGCTTCATCTGCGTAACCGAGCCACGCGCACCGGAGTGGGCCATCATGTATACCGAGTTCGGCTCCATGACCGCGCCGCTTTCGTCGCGGACATCGGCCGAGATCGACCCCATCATGGCTTCGGTGACGCGGTCGTTACACTTCGACCAGGCATCGACAACCTTGTTGTACTTTTCGCCCTGAGTGATCAGGCCGTCCATGTACTGCTGTTCGAAATCCTTCACCTGCTCGCGCGTCTCTTCAACGATCGGCCATTTGGTGTCGGGGATCAGCATGTCGTCCTTGCCGAAAGAGATACCTGCCGAGAAAGCTTCCTTGAAGCCCATCGACATGATCTGGTCACAGAAGATGACCGACTCTTTCTGACCGCAATAACGGTAGACGGTGTCGATGACCTGCTGGACTTCTTTCTTACGAAGCAGACGGTTGACCAGTTCGAACGGCGCCTTGGCGTTGAGCGGCAGCAGCGCGCCCAGACGGACACGGCCCGGCGTGGTCTCGTAACGCTTCTGGATCTCGTTGCCCTCGTCGTCGATCTGCGTGATCCGCGCCTGGATCTTGGAGTGCAGGTGCACGACACCCGCGTCCAGCGCGTGCTGGACTTCCTCGATCGAGCCAAAGACCATGCCTTCGCCCTTCATGCCTTCGCGTTCCAGCGTGACATAGTAAAGGCCAAGGATCATATCCTGCGACGGAACGATGATCGGCGCACCGTTTGCCGGCGACAGAACGTTGTTCGTCGACATCATCAGCACGCGTGCTTCAAGCTGGGCTTCCAGCGAGAGCGGCACGTGAACGGCCATCTGGTCACCGTCAAAGTCGGCGTTGAAGGCCGAGCAGACCAGCGGGTGAAGCTGGATCGCCTTGCCTTCGATCAGAACCGGTTCGAACGCCTGGATACCAAGACGGTGCAGCGTCGGCGCACGGTTCAGCATCACGGGGTGTTCGCGGATGACCTCGTCGAGGATATCCCAGACTTCGGGACGCTCTTTTTCGACAAGCTTCTTGGCCTGTTTCACGGTGCTGGACAGGCCCTTGGCCTCCAGCCGAGAATAGATGAACGGCTTGAACAGTTCGAGCGCCATTTTCTTTGGCAGACCGCACTGGTGCAGCTTGAGTTCAGGCCCCGTCACGATGACCGAACGGCCCGAAAAGTCGACCCGCTTACCCAGAAGGTTCTGACGGAAGCGACCCTGCTTGCCTTTCAGCATGTCCGACAGAGATTTCAGCGGACGCTTGTTGGCGCCGGTGATCACGCGGCCACGACGGCCGTTGTCGAACAGAGCATCGACGGATTCCTGAAGCATCCGCTTTTCGTTACGCACGATGATGTCGGGCGCACGAAGCTCGATCAGGCGCTTCAGACGGTTGTTCCGGTTGATCACGCGGCGATACAGGTCGTTCAGGTCGGAGGTCGCGAAACGACCGCCATCCAGCGGCACCAGCGGACGCAGTTCCGGCGGAATGACCGGGATCACAGTCAGAACCATCCATTCCGGACGGTTGCCGGATTCCAGGAAGGATTCCACGACTTTCAGGCGCTTGATGATCTTCTTGGGCTTCAGCTCGCCGGTTGCTTCCTTTAGGTCCGCACGCAGCTGGTCGGCCTCGGCCTCAAGGTCGATTTGCGCCAGCATCTCACGGATGGCTTCGGCACCGATATTGGCCGTGAACGCGTCCATGCCATAGGCATCCTGCGCATCCATGTACTCTTCCTCGGTCATCATCTGACCGTATTGAAGATCGGTAAGGCCCGGTTCGATCACAACGTAGTTCTCAAAGTAGAGAACCCGCTCGAGATCGCGCAGGGTCATGTCCAGCATCAGGCCGATGCGGCTGGGCAGCGACTTGAGGAACCAGATATGCGCAACGGGCGAAGCCAGTTCGATATGGCCCATCCGCTCGCGGCGGACCTTTTGCAGCGTGACTTCGACACCGCATTTTTCGCAGACAACGCCGCGATATTTCATGCGCTTATATTTGCCGCAGAGACATTCGTAGTCTTTGATCGGGCCAAAGATACGCGCACAGAAAAGACCGTCACGCTCGGGCTTGAACGTCCGGTAGTTGATGGTTTCCGGTTTCTTGATCTCACCATAGGACCACGAGAGGATCCGTTCCGGCGAAGCCAGCGACACCTTGATCTCGTCAAAGACCTTGGGCGGTGTCAGCGGGTTGAACGGGTTGTTTGTCAGTTCCTGGTTCATTTTGCGTCCTTACAAATTGGGATGGGATGAGTGGGGGCGCGTACGCCCCTACTCTTCCTCCGCATCCAGGAGTTCCATGTTCAGGCCGAGGCCGCGGACTTCTTTCACGAGCACGTTAAAGCTCTCGGGAACGCCCGCTTCGAAATTGTCCTCGCCCTTGACGATCGACTCGTAGACCTTGGTCCGGCCGGCAACGTCGTCCGATTTCACGGTCAGCATTTCCTGCAGGGTATAGGCGGCACCGTAAGCTTCGAGAGCCCAGACCTCCATTTCCCCGAAACGCTGGCCACCGAACTGCGCCTTACCACCCAGCGGCTGCTGCGTGACGAGGGAGTACGGCCCGGTCGAACGTGCGTGGATCTTGTCGTCGACAAGGTGGTGCAGTTTCAGCAGGTACTTGACCCCCACCGTCACCTTCCGCGCGAATTGCTGACCGGTACGGCCATCGAACAGCACCGACTGGCCCGACGTATCGAAACCGGCACGCGACAGCGCATCGTTCACGTCAAGTTCCTTGGCACCGTCAAAGACCGGCGTTGCGATCGGCACACCACGGGTCACGTTGCCCGCCGCTTCGAGAAGATGGGTTTCGTCCATCCCTTCGATACCTTCGGCAAAGGTGTCTTCGCCATAGGCATGGCGCATTGCGTCACGCACAGGGGTCAGATCGCCGGAGCGGCGGTATTCACCCAGAGCTTCGTCGATGTTGATACCCAGACCGCGCGATGCCCAGCCCATGTGGGTTTCAAGGATCTGACCGACGTTCATACGCGAAGGCACACCCAGCGGGTTGAGGCAGAAGTCGACCGGGGTACCGTCTTCGAGGAACGGCATGTCCTCCATCGGCACCACTTTCGAAATCACACCCTTGTTCCCGTGACGACCGGCCATCTTGTCGCCCGGCTGCAGCTTGCGCTTCACCGCGACGAACACCTTGACCATCTTCATCACGCCCGGCGGCAGGTCGTCGCCACGACGGACCTTTTCGACCTTGTCCTCGAAACGGGCGTCGAGAGCGCGCTTCTGCACCTCGTACTGCTCGTTCAGGGCTTCGACGATCTGCGCGTCCTTCTCTTCGCCGAGAGCAAGCTGCCACCACTGGCCGCGGCTCAGGGTTTCGAGCAGTTCCTCGTCGATCACGACACCGGACTTAACGCCCTTCGGCCCCTTCACCGCGGTCTTGCCAAGGATCAGGTCCTTGAGACGCGCATAGATGTTGCGGTCGAGGATCGCGAGTTCGTCGTCGCGGTCACGAGCGAGGCGTTCGACTTCCTCACGCTCGATCTGCAGCGCACGTTCGTCTTTCTCGACGCCGTGACGGTTGAAGACACGCACTTCGACCACGGTACCGAAATCGCCCGGCTTGACCCGCAGCGAGGTGTCGCGCACGTCGCTTGCCTTTTCGCCAAAGATGGCGCGGAGGAGTTTCTCTTCCGGCGTCATCGGGCTTTCGCCCTTCGGCGTGATCTTACCGACGAGAATATCGCCCGGCTCCACATCGGCACCGATATAGACGATGCCCGCTTCGTCGAGGTTGCGCAGGGCTTCCTCGCCGACGTTCGGGATGTCGCGGGTGATTTCTTCCGGCCCAAGCTTGGTGTCACGGGCGGCGACTTCGAATTCCTCGATATGGATCGAGGTGAACACGTCGTCACGCGCGATGCGCTCGGAGATCAGGATCGAGTCTTCGTAGTTGTAGCCGTTCCACGGCATGAAGGCGACGACCACGTTCTTGCCAAGCGCCAGTTCACCCATGTCGGTGGACGGACCGTCGGCAATGACCTCGCCCTTGCCAACCTGCTGGCCCACTTTCACCAGCGGACGCTGGTTGATGCAGGTGTTCTGGTTGGAACGCTGGAACTTGCGCATACGGTAGATGTCCACACCCGCGTCGCCCAGTTCGAGATCGTCGGTTGCCCGGATCACGATACGCTGTGCGTCAACCTGGTCGATTATGCCGCCACGACGCGCCATGATCGCCGCGCCCGAGTCACGGGCCACGACTTCCTCGATGCCGGTGCCGACCAGCGGCGCCTCGGCCCGCAGAAGCGGAACCGCCTGACGTTGCATGTTCGAGCCCATCAGAGCGCGGTTGGCGTCGTCGTTTTCAAGGAACGGAATGAGCGAGGCCGCAACCGAAACAAGCTGCTTCGGCGAGACGTCGATCAGGTCGACCGTTTCGTTCGGCGACAGGGTGTAGTCACCGGATTTACGGGTCGAGACCAGATCGTTCACGAACTTCATGTCGTCGTCGAGGTTGGCGTTCGCCTGCGCCACGGTGTGACGCATTTCCTCGGTCGCGGACATGTAGTGCACTTCGTCCGTCACCTGGCCATCCTTGACCACGCGATAGGGCGTTTCGATAAAGCCGTACTTGTTCACGCGGGCGAAAGTAGCCAGCGAGTTGATCAGACCGATGTTCGGACCTTCCGGCGTTTCAATGGGGCACATCCGGCCATAGTGGGTCGGGTGAACGTCGCGAACCTCAAAGCCCGCACGCTCGCGGGTCAGACCGCCCGGCCCAAGCGCCGAAAGACGACGCTTGTGCGTCACTTCGGAGAGCGGGTTGGTCTGGTCCATGAACTGCGACAGCTGCGAAGAGCCAAAGAATTCACGCACGGCAGCAGCAGCCGGTTTCGCGTTGATCAGGTCCTGCGGCATGACCGTGTCGATTTCGACGCTGGACATACGTTCCTTGATCGCGCGCTCCATACGGAGCAGACCGACGCGGTACTGGTTCTCCATCAGCTCGCCGACCGAACGGACACGACGGTTACCAAGGTGGTCGATATCGTCGATATCGCCCTTGCCATCGCGCAGTTCCACCAGCGCCTTGATGCAGGCGACGATGTCTTCACGGCGCAGGGTACGCTGGGTGTCTTCGGCATCGAGAGCCAGACGCATGTTCATCTTCACGCGACCAACGGCCGACAGGTCATAACGCTCGCTGTCGAAGAACAGCGTGTCGAACAGGGCCGAAGCGGCATCGACGGTGGGCGGCTCGCCCGGGCGCATTACGCGGTAGATGTCCATGAGCGCGGTTTCGCGGTTCATGTTCTTGTCCTGCGCCATGGTGTTGCGCATGTACGGACCGACGTTGATGTTGTCGATGTCGAGCACCGGAATATCGGTGATGCCCGCGTCGATCAGCTCTTTCGCGGTACCGCCGATCAGGTCGCCGGACTTGTCGTATTCCAGCGTCAGCTCGTCACCGGCTTCGACATAGATCGCACCGGTTTCTTCGTTGATGATGTCGCGGGCCACGAACTTGCCAACGATGTGATCGAAGGGCAGCAGCAGTTCCTTGACTTCACCTTCGTCGATCAGCTTCTTGACCGCGCGCGGGGTGATTTTCTTGCCAGCTTCGCCGATGATGTTGCCGGTTGCCGCGTCGACCAAATCAAAGGTCGGACGGGTGCCGCGCACACGCTCGGGGAAGAAGGGGGCGACCCAGCCCTTGCCCTTCTGGTAGCTGTAATTGACGGTGTTGTAATAGGCATCCATGATGCCTTCCTGATCGAGACCCAGCGCGTAAAGCAGCGTGGTGACAGGCAGCTTGCGGCGACGGTCGATCCGGGCGAACACGATATCCTTGGCGTCGAATTCGAAATCGAGCCACGATCCGCGGTAGGGAATGATGCGGCAGGCAAAGAGCAGCTTGCCCGAGGAGTGCGTCTTGCCCTTGTCGTGGTCAAAGAACACGCCGGGCGAACGGTGCATCTGGGATACGATCACACGCTCGGTGCCATTGACGACAAAGGTGCCGTTGGGCGTCATCAGGGGCATATCGCCCATGAACACGTCCTGTTCCTTGATGTCCTTGACGGATTTCGCGCCGGTGTCTTCATCGACATCGAACACGATAAGACGCAGCGTCACCTTGAGCGGTGCGCTGTAGGTCATGTCACGCTGCTGACATTCCTCGACGTCGTATTTCGGCTTTTCCAGCTCGTACTTGACGAATTCAAGCACGCTGGTTTCGTTGAAATCCTTGATCGGAAAGACCGACTGGAACACGCCCATGATACCTTCGCCATCTGTAGGCTGGGGCGCATCGCCGGATCTCAGGAAAAGGTCGTAGGAAGATTTCTGAACCTCGATGAGGTTGGGCATATCCAGCACTTCGCGGATTTTGCCATAGTATTTACGAAGACGTTTCTGGCCAAGGTAGGATTGAGCCATGTCAGGTGTCACCTTTCGATTTTCTCACCGGGCAAGGGCACCGTCGGGCCCCGGCACCTTACCCATACGAGACAGGGGGTTCGGATCAATTCATGGCCTCCGTCCCAAAGGAAGCCTCCCGATCCTGTGAACCGCGCCTTAGAAAACGCCTCTCTGCGTGAGGCCCTTGCTAAGACGTGTTCGGCTGGACCCGGAAATCTCCGGATCCAGCCATGTTCCAGTCACCCGTGAAAGGGCGAGACGGCCAATTAGGCCAGTTCGACTTCGGCGCCAGCTGCTTCCAGCTTGCCCTTGATCTCTTCGGCTTCGGCTTTGTCGACGCCTTCTTTGATCTTGCCGCCAGCTTCGACCAGTTCCTTGGCTTCTTTCAGACCAAGACCGGTGATGCCGCGAACTTCTTTGATCACGTTGATTTTCGAAGCGCCGGCGTTCTTCAGAACGACGTCGAATTCGGTTTTTTCTTCCTCAGCAGCGCCACCGGCGTCTGCGGGACCAGCCATCATGACAGCGCCGCCAGCTGCGGGCTCGATGCCGTATTCGTCCTTGAGGATGGTTTTCAGTTCTTGTGCTTCCAGCAGGGTCAGACTAACGATCTCTTCTGCCAGTTTTTTCAGATCAGCCATTGTATAAGCTCTTTCCGTTCTACGATATGTGTTCCAACGACGTGTGTTTCAACCACGTGCCGGTCTTACAGTGCTCAGGCAGCCGCCTTGTCCTCGATCGTGGACAAGATGGATGCGATGTTCGAAGCAGGTGCGCCAATGGCCCCGGCGATGTTGCTTGCAGGTGCGCCGATGCAGCCGACGATCGAAGCGATAAGCTCCTCGCGCGACGGCATTTTCGACACGGCTGCAACACCAGCACGGTCCAGAGCGTTCTCACCCATTGCCCCGCCAAGGATCTGGAACTTGTCGTGTTCCTTGGCAAAGTCCTCGGCAACCTTGGCCGCAGCCACAGGATCCTCGGAATAGGTCAGAACAGTCATGCCCGTCAGGTATTCGCCGATGCTTTCGCAGGGCTTTCCGTCCAGGGCAATCTTGGCGAGCCTGTTCTTGGCAACGCGCACAGAACCACCCGCATCGCGCGCACGCGCACGGAGATCCTGCATCTGAGCAACTGTAAGGCCGGTGTAGTGTGCAACCACAACGACGCCAGAGCTTTCAAAGATCTGGCCGAGTTCCTCGACCACTTTCTCTTTCTGGGCTCTATCCACAGTTTCACTCCAGTAAGGGAGGTTTGACCCTCCGGCTCAGTTCTGCCGGGACGAAAGCCCCGACAATCGGGTCCTTACGGGTCCTGCGCTTTGCCTCGAAAACACCGCATGGCGATCCGAAGAAATTTGTCATTTCCCGTCTCAGGCAGGAATTATGCTAGGATGATACCCGGCACCCACCGTCTCGGACGAATCATCCGGGGCGCCAATTTGCGTGACACCCCGGACAAAGGATGTCGATAATCGTCTTTGCGGGGAATGTGAAGAGCAAATTCGAAAAAAATCGCCTTCATTCTTAACCCGCCGCATATACGGCCAGTTCCAGCCGGAAATGCAAAAAGGCGGGCCTGAACCCGCCTTTCGCTTGATCTGTAAAACCGGGCTTAGTTGCCGGTTGCGTTCGCTACGTCGATGGTGACGCCCGGGCCCATGGTCGAGCTGACCGAGACCTTTTTCATGTAGGTGCCTTTCGACCCAGCCGGCTTGGCTTTGGCAACCGCGTCAACGAAGGCGCGGATGTTTTCGACCAGCTTGGATTCGTCAAAGGAGACCTTGCCGACACCTGCGTGCACGACACCGGCTTTTTCCACCTTGAACTGGACTTCACCGCCCTTGGCTGCCTTGACAGCTTCGGCGACATCCATGGTCACGGTGCCGATTTTCGGGTTCGGCATCAGGTTACGGGGGCCAAGCACCTTACCCAGACGGCCAACGACGGGCATCATGTCGGGGGTTGCGATGCAGCGATCGAAATCGATCTTGCCGCCCTGAACGGTTTCCATCAGGTCTTCGGCGCCGACAACGTCTGCACCGGCGGCCTTGGCTTCTTCTGCCTTGTCGCCACGGGCGAAGACGGCAACGCGCACGTCTTTACCGGTACCGGCCGGCAGCGACACCTTGCCACGGACCATCTGGTCTGCGTGACGCGGGTCAACGCCGAGGTTCAGCGCGACTTCGACGGTTTCGTCGAACTTGGTTTTTGCGTTGCTCTTGATCAGGGCAACAGCTTCTTCGACGGTCAGGTCTTCTTTACCGGCGAAAGCCTCGCGAGCGGCGCGGGTCCGTTTTCCAAGCTTAGCCATTACTTCACCTCGATGCCCATAGAGCGGGCAGAGCCCAGGATGATCTGCATCGCGCCTTCGATGGACGTCGCGTTGAGATCTTTCATCTTCGCTTCGGCGATTTCACGCACCTGCGCGGCGGTCACCGTACCAACGGTTTCACGCGACGGCGTCTTGGCGCCGGATTTCACCTTGGCGGCTTTTTTCAGGTAGTAAGACGCGGGCGGCGTCTTGATGTCCATGGTAAAGGACTTGTCCTGATAATAGGTGATCACGGTCGGGCACGGCGCGCCGGGCTCCATGTCTGCGGTCTTGGCGTTGAACGCCTTGCAGAATTCCATGATGTTGATGCCGCGCTGACCCAGCGCCGGACCAACCGGCGGGGAGGGGTTTGCTTGCCCGGCGGGCACCTGCAACTTCATGCTGCCTACGAGTTTCTTGGCCATGTGGCCTCTCCTTCATATCATCGGCAGGCTTTCACCCGCCCTATGGACGATGACGCGTCACCGCCCGGTTGGTTAGCGTGGTGCGGTCTCAGGTCGCGACCTGTCGCCTCCCACGAATGAACGGCCCCCTTGGGGAACCGCTTGGCGGGCGAACCCGCCACTCTCTCAGCCCTGTTTCGAGACCTGAGTGAATTCCAGTTCGACCGGGGTTTCCCGGCCAAAGATCGACACGGTGACCTTGAGCCGTTCGTTGTCCTCGTCGACCTCTTCGACCATGCCATCGAAGTCCTCGAAGGGACCGTCGTTGACCTTGACCTTTTCGCCCACCTCAAAGTGGATGAGGGTGCGCGGGGTTTCTTCGCCTTCCTGAACCCGGTTCAGAATCGCGTTCACCTCTGCGTCGCGCATCGGCATCGGACGGCCCTGCGGACCAAGGAACCCGGTGACTCGGTTGATCGAGTTGATCAGGTGATAGCCCTGATCGGACATCTCCATGTGCACCAGAACGTAACCCGGCATAAAGCGGCGCTCGGTCGAAACCTTCTTGCCACGGCGCACTTCGATCACCTCTTCGGTGGGCACCAGTACCTCGTCGATCTCCTCCTCGAGCCCGTGCTCGGCAGCCGACGTGCGGATCTGTTCTGCGATCTTCTTTTCGAAATTCGAAAGAACGCTGACCGAATACCACCGTTTCGCCATTGCGCTTGCTGTCCTTGTCCTGTCCGGCGCCCCAAGCGGGAACTGCCGCATTCCGGTAAAGATTTCAACGGGTTGCCCCGCCCGTCCCTGAACAAAAAGCGGCGCGCAGCGCGAATCGCCGCACGCCAATGTCATGGGTAGCCGCTGACCTAACCGCCTAAGCCCGATTGATCAAGAGGGCACAGGTCGATTCACGCAGCGTCGGCACGGTGGCCACCGCGTCCCCGGTACGCGTCAGCCGAAAAAGGTAAGAATGCCCTGAAGACCGTAGCGGATCGCAAGGTCGACCAGCGCAAAGAAGACAGCCGTAAGGGCCGCCATGATGAACACCATCACCGTCGTCAGGACAACTTCGCGACGGGTCGGCCATACAACCTTGGCAACTTCGGCGCGGACCTGATTGACGAACTGGATCGGATTGGTGGCCATGTCTGGGCTCTTTCTCACATCTGGTATCCCGGGCACATAACGGGCGATGCGGGCAAATTCAAGGCCGCAATCCGCGCCTGAGCCCGCGCGCCCCCGCGTCACCTGTGATCTCGTGGTGAACGACACCTACGAACAGCCACGCCATCGGGCCACCGCTCCCTTCCGACCAATCGAGCGCATTCGGCCTGTCCTATCACCCAGCCGCAGGGGCAGCGACGGCCGCTTCGCATGAAAAACAGACCAAAACCCTGCCGGGTCAAAGAGTTGCGCACGAATCGCAAGCAACCTGCCGTTGTGCATTCACACAATGGTTAATTTATGCTTAACATTGTTCATTCTTTTCATGCTGGCTGCCGGTCAGCACCAGTTTTGAGGAACACTATGGGTAAGTTATTCTTGATCGCGGCGTTGTCCCTTGTCGCGAGCGGCGCCTCGGCCAGCATCGTGAACATCGACATATCGCTGCGGATCGACCGGATTTACTGGTCGGGTCTTATGCTGGACTACATTGACGATGATGGAATTCAACTCGACCAGCGCTCAGTCTACGATAAAGGCGAAATCCTCCCCGAGTTCAACCAAGCTTTGGACTTGGACTCATTTTTGCCTACAAAGAGCGTTGGCGATATCGTCAACTTCAAGGCAACAATTGATAATGATGGCGGAGATTTTGGCCTGGCTCCGCTCTGCCATATCGGCAGTTATGACTGCAGCTTCAATCGCACCGAGTATTCTGCTCAGGCAAACGCCAGCCATAGTTCATTTTATCTGGCATATGACACATTCGACTTGGCTTATTTCAGTGGACAAACAGCAGTCGGCAGCCAAGTCACTTTTCAATGGGCGGATGATTGGGGCGGTGGTCTCGAGGAGATCGGCGGAAGCAAAGATCTACGCGTCCGCTGGAGCACCAACCATTTCGATATGACTGTTGTCTCGAACAATCTTGAACCTAGCTACCCACCAGGATGTGAAGCGAGCAATTTCACACCATCGAAATGCCAGCCCGCAGTCATGCCACTCCCTTCTTCGCTGGGATTCCTGCTGACTGGTTTCCTCGGCCTTGCCGCGACACAGGCGAGACGGTTCAAAATGTTCAATCGCTCGAACCGCAAGCACGCCTAGCTGGCCCCACCCGTCGCGCAGCTGAACAAGCCGACTTGCGCTCTCCTCATACGGCAAGAGCGCAAGCGATACTCAAAACGAAACCTCACCTCAGCGCGCCACTCGGGCGGTTACGCAATACCAGCCCCCACCAGCGACTGCTCAGAAACGCCAACCCATGCGCCCCCACGACCCTCACTCAAGTCCCGGCGCCCCCTGGGCAAACATTAGAAAGCGTCTCAGCTGAACGCCTTGGGCAGCATGACGCCAAACTGGCACCCGCGCGGCGCAAGGTTTTCGAACCCGATCGATCCGTCCATCCGCTCGACCAGCAGACGGGTGATGTTGAGGCCAAGACCGGTCCCACCGACATGGCGCGTCGCCGAGTTGTCCACCTGCGTGAACGGCTCAAAGATCTTTTCGCGGAAGCTCTCCGGAATACCGCATCCCTGATCGGTGACGGTCACACAGATCATCCCCTCGCGTTCTTCGCAGCCCAGCCGCACGACCTCGCCTTTCGGCGAGAATTTCGCCGCATTCGAAAGCAGGTTCGACATGACCTGCTGGAAACGGGCCGGGTCGATCCGGATCATCAGGTCAGCGTCGACCTCGTCGAGAAGGAAACTGACGTCGAGTTGCTCGCCGTAGGGCGTGTTCATCTGGATCGCATGTTCAAGCTGGGGCAGAACCTTTTCCGCGCCGAGACTGAGCGGCATGTCAGCAGACGAAAACTTCTCCGCCTCCAGCAGGTCCGAGACAAGGCGCATCAACCGGTCACCGTTCTTGGACGCAATATCCAAAAGCTTTTGCGCGCCCGCCTGATCCCCTTTGGCGATCGGCAGCGGCAAAAGTTTAAGCGCACCCTGAATCGAGGTCAGCGGCGTACGCAACTCGTGGCTTACGGTCGCGACGAAATCGGATTTGATCTGGTCCATCATCCGGCGCTCGGTGATGTCCTGTATCTGGACGATGAACTCGATGCGTTCCGAATTCGCCGACCGCTGTTCCGAGATATGCAGCAAGGCATAGCCCTCGGTCCCATCCTTGCGCAGCACCCGCCGTTCCATCTGGATAAGCTTCATCTGGCCGGTTTTCAGCAGTTCCCGCTGCGCCTCCGAGATGACACGACGGGCCGGCGGAATAAGATCGGCAAGCCGCATCGATAGAAGCTCTTCGACCGAATAGCCCGAGAACTGCGCCAGCGCCGCGTTCACATGCAGCATCCGGCAATCTTCATCCAGCAGCGCCATGCCAACAGGGGCGACATCGATTGTCGCGCGGAACTGCGCTTCGGTCTCCCGCATCGCTTCCTTGGCGGATTCAACCTGCGCCCGGATGCCCAGCGTCTCGGCATTCTTGCGGTTGGTGATGTCGCTTGCGAATTTGACGATCTTTATCGGATGCCCGAACGGATCGAAGATCGGGTTATAGCTGGCGTGAATCCAGATTTCCTTGCCGTTCTTGCCAATCCGCTTGAACTCGGCAGTCTGGAACTCCCCCTGTCCAAGACGGTTCCAGAATTCCGTGTAGGCCGCCGTTGCAGCATCCTCTGGTGGAACGAACATCCGGTGATGCTGCCCCTGCACCTGTCCCAGCTCGTAGTCGAACAGGTCGAGGAAATTAGAATTGGCGGTCAGAACAGTCCCGTCCAGCGCGAATTCCACCACCGCCTGCGCCCGTGACAGGGCCCGCATCTGCCCGTCCTGATCGATCTTTTCCTGTGTCGCCTGCGTAATGTCCTGCCCCATGAACAGGATCGTACCGATGCTGTCATCGTCGCAGGCCACAGGATCGAAACTGCCGCGAAGCCAAAGGTCGCCTCCGTTTTCGCGGCGAAAACGAAAGTCGCCGGAAATCGTCGCGCCAAGGCACAGCTTTCGCCACGCCTCTTCGCAGGTGATGTCTTCAAAGAAATTCTCGGTCGCCATGTTGTTGAGCAGGAACTCTTCCAACCCGTTTTCCGGCAAACCGACAGCTTTTTTGAAATGCCCGTTTGCACTCACCAGGCGCCCGCTCAGGTCCATTTCGGCGACCAGCCGGGTCTGGCTCAACGCCTCCAGTTTCCAATGGGCAGACCGGTTTTTCCGGCGGGTGTCGGTAATATCCTGCGCGATCATCAGGATATCGCCTTTCAGCGAGACCTGCAAAACAAGGCTGACCTGCAACCACAGCACCTGGCCGTCACCGGTGCGCAGCTGGATTTCACTCTGCGCAGTCGGGACCCGGCTGAGACCGTTCACAAGCTCATAAAAGCCGGGATCGCCGATAACCTTTGCCTGCTCGGCCCGTGACAGCTTGGAGATATCCCGCCCCACCATCTTCTGGAATACATCGTTGGTTTCCAGAATGGTGCCGTCTTCGCTCAGCCAGGCCAGCGCCAGGAATTCACGGGACGTGTCCGCGCTCCGGCTGTCATCGTGCCTGCCCTGAGGATGGACTGGAAAATTCGCTCTCATGCTTTTTTGATGCCCTTGAACTCGGTACTTAAATTCTGCTCGACTAAAATTCTTTCAGACCCAGTGTCCGGCGCATCTGTGCGACCAAACTTTCCTACGATTTCTAAACACCAGCAGATCGCCGCTCTCTAGATCAGCTAAACGGCTACAAAAAGACCGTTTTTTGGCGGCCTTGTTTCGATCACGAAATTGTGTAGTTATCTTGTTAATAATCCCGCTCTACTGCGGTGATTTTGGGCTCGGGTCGTGCAAATAGCCCTCAAAACGAACAGAATAAGGGCGCTTGGTCTGATCCGCAAAAGCCGAAAGGCCCACGGAAAGTCAGCCCCAAACGGCAGAACCCCGCGCGCCCTGACCGCCAGATGAACGCTATTCCGGAAAAATATTGGAGGCTGTCAGTGTCCGGAAAGACACGAAAAGGTCGCGCTAGAGGTGTCACAGCACCCAAGCCTGATCATCCGGCGCCGCCTTCGCTGCTGCCGATAGTATGTTGGGAGGCACACCATGCGCCCCCCAACAATGAACGATTACGTCGTGACCCGCCGGCGCAGCGCCTGTGAAAACAGGGCCGCGATTGCGCCGATCAGCATGACCATACTCGCCGGCAGCGGAACGACAGTGGTCGTCGGAACGGCCAGCCCACCCACATCAAAACGATAGACCGTGCCCTGCACCGGGTCGCCGACAGCCTCGGCAAAAATGCTGAGCCGCCCGGTATTGGCAAACGAACTGGTCTCGGACTTGAGCGAGAAGAAGTAGCTTTCTTCCTGAGGTCCGGCGAACAGGTTGCTTACGAACAGCGGAAAGCCGAAATCAAAGCTCAACGTCTGGCCATCGGCCGACCGGGAGCCGGTGGTCGGACCGCGATCACCGACGCCATCAACCCGATAGGACGCGTCGATAGCGAAGTCGCTGAAACCCCACATCTCGACCCGGTTGACGAGCAAGGGAAACGGAGTGACGTTGCGACCGAAAAGGATGCGTGGCGCAAAGATCAGGTTGCCGTCCGCATCGGACCGCATCACGCGGTTCTGGACCTCGAAATCCGCGAAATTGACCAAAGGATTCGATCCCGGCGGCACCTGCTGCGTGTTGGTCGTAAGGATCGAATCCTGCACAATGCCACCAACCAGATCCGGATTTGACGCGGCAGTGGACCCGGGCATCATGATCGTATCGCCCGGGACAAGCGGCGCTGCCATCGCAGCCGTATTACCAAAGACCGCGACAGCAACCGCAGCGGCCAGACATTTTACGAACCGGTATTTCATTTCAAATTCCCTTGTTGTTGAGAATGCCCTCGCGGGCCGAATTGCTAAGAAAATGCGTTGTCGAAAGCATCCCGACCCAAAACCACGGGCAACGCGCAGGCAAACGTATCACGGTTATCGCATTACCTAACCTGTTAAATCACCCTCCCCTTCGACAACGGCGGAATATCTCCGCCTTAAGCAGGAACGAACCCTGACGTAGGACAGGCTCAGCCCAAGGGCCGAGATCGAAATCCAGAAAACCTGGATCATCGCCGAGGCCAGATTGAAATTCTCGCTCAGGCTCACAAGGACGCAGCCAGCGGCCAGAAAGTTCAAGCCATAGTAAAGGCGTGATTCATTGCCGAGGCAGCGCAGGGCAAGCAACAGATAGCTCAACACATATAGGGCGAAGCCGGTGACGCCCACCGCATCCATTCGCGTGAAACCTGCCGTGGTCGTCGTGTAAAATTCCAGCACAGTTGAACCTCCAAAGTCGCGTCACGCAGCGCAATTTGCGAAAAACTTTCATCCCGGCGGGTTCCGAATGCCCGCTTGTCATCCGGTCAGACAGACCCGTCTGTTCGGACCGTGATGCCCCGCGCCGACCGGTGACGGAACAGCAGCAAGAGATCGGCCCAGAGCCAGAGCAGGAAGCATAGGATCATGATCAGCGGCAAAATCACGAGGTCAAAGGCAACCTCCCCGCGCAGGGCCGGTAAGACGGTCAACCCCAGCGCCACAAGCGACGGAGCGCGGCTTGCCGCCACCATCACCCGGAGCAGGCGTTCCACCCGCGTCGTGTCCAGATTGGCAAAAACCGGCAGCGCCGCGCATCCAAGCTTGCCCGCGACAAGCATCACGCCCGCCACCCATGCCGCCGTCGCTTCGCCCAGCCAGAGCAGCGCGGCTGTCAGCGAAATCGCCGCCAGCCCCGAGATGAAATCGGCCCAGGGCAGCAGTGCCGCCCGCGCGCCGGGCTTGGCCGCATGGTGATAAACTTCGCCCGAGATCAGGAAGAGGATCATCGCCAACGTCAGAAACGTCGCCCCTGAATTCCCGACCAGATAGCTGTACAGCGTCACGAAGACGCCCGACTGCCCCTGATCGCCGTACAGCTTCAGCGCAAAACCCGAAAACAGCGCGATGACGTTGCCAAGGTTATAGATGCCGCCCGGTCCGCTGAGCCGCGAACGAAGAAAAGAGCGTCGAGGTTTCCTGCCGCTCTCGTGAAAACTCGTCCGGCCAACGGCCTGTATTCCGTTCTGAAATCTGCTTTGCATATCAATCCACCCGATTGCCCGGTTGTCCAAAACGTCAGGGCCGCCAAATCTCGGGTGCTGTAAATCTGAAACTATCTCTTGGCGTTCCGTGCGCTGCCTGTAGACTGTGCCTTGGAAAGACCAAGCGTGAGATCGACCCGCTCGCGGCACATTCAGGGTAAGAAACCCCGGGCCTTTCAGCGGTGACCAAAACGTTACAGATTTTTGTAACCCACCGCTTTTCATGGGTTTTCATGGCCGAGAAAACGGAAGTTGAAGACTTTCAAGCCTTTGGCAAACTGGTGCGCCAGCGCAGGCAGACGCTCGGGCTCAGCCAGGAAGCGCTTGCCTCCAACGCATTGGGCAACCCGGACCGCAAATCGTTCGTATCTGCCATCGAGAACAACCGCCTGAAGACGATCACGCCAAGCACGGCGCAAAAGCTGAGCGGCGCACTCGGGTTGAGTGTCGAGGACGTACCGTCATCGCTGCGCTGGCCGCTGTCAGGCGCGCCCTCTCCCATCGAGGCGCGATTGCGCGCGCTTGAAGAGCAGCAGGCAGCGCAGGTTCCGGCCATCGACGACAAGGCCATCGCGCGCTTTCTGAACCGGCACATGGCGGCGGTTCTGGACAGATCGATGTCCGATATCTTTCGCGACAGGCTGATCGCCGGGCTGGAGGTGCTGCGGATCTGGACCGGTGCGCCCTTTAGCCTGCAAAGCCTGATGACCTGCTACGCGGTCAGCATGCTCTACCTTGTCGCCGCAGGGCTGCTGAGCTTTTTTCAGGGCGACATCAACATCGGTTCGATCCGTCCCTTTTTCAGCAAGTTCTGGTCCGGCTCGGACATCTCCCCCTTTCTGCCCTATGCCAGCGTCACGCTTCTCTTGCTGGCAATGGTATTCTGCATCCGGCTCGTGCGCCCCTTTGGCCTCCGCCCCCTCACCGAAAGGCAGACAGCAGTACGTCTCGGAGGCGTTGCGCTGATCGCGGGCATCTCCTGCGGGCTTGCCGATTACATCGGCACGCAGACCATGATCGCCGCCGCCCTGTTCAGCGTGCCCTGCGTTGCCGCGATTTCGACCCTGCGACCAAGGCGCGCTGCCTTTTACGGCGCGGCGGGCGGCGTGGCTTTCGGTCTAATGGCCGCGATAAGTTCGGGCCTGACGGACGATGGCTTCATCGTCTTTCTCCGCTCGCTCAGCGAGGGTTTCATCATCGGTGCACTCGTCGGCGGATGTGCGGGCCTTGTCAGCAGCCTGATTGCCGGTTCAATGCCGCATCTGCGGCCCGGTCAACTGGCAGCAGCCGGCGGCGGAATCGGGTTCGGTGCGCTGGCCTCGCTCGCCGGCATCGTCATTGCCAACCAGTTCTCCGCGATCACCGACGGGATGATCGGCCTCTTCGCCCTGTCCTGGCTGGCCCTGCCCTTGGCGAATGCCGCGCTCGATTACCTTTCGCTCGGGGTAAGCCACTCGATCGGTCTCCACGTGGCGCATTCCCGCGAGCGCATGTCGGGCATTGCGCTCTTAATGGTGCTCGATCTGGCGCTGGCGATCATTTTCATGGTGTTGACGGTCGTTCTGATCGGTCTGGCGCTACAGGCCCTCGACCGGGGGCTCGGGGTCGAAATGCAAAGCGCGGATTTCCTGACCCAAAGCGCCGCCGACCCGTGGGGGAACGGCCTTTGGCTGACGACGATGGCGCTGACAACCGTGCTCTGGACCCTGCTTCATTTCGGATTTGTCGTGGCGCCGCTGGCTGCCGGAGCGCTGACCCGCATCACCGTGGAACGCTTCGCGGCTGCAAGGCTGAAACAGAGCAACTCGGATGACCGGTTCGACGCGACCATCGGCACGCTCGTATCTCTTCGGTTTTTGCTGTTCTACGGAAGCTGGGTGGCGCTAGCCGCCTCGCCGGTAATAATACTGGCCGCCTTCCCGCAGATCATGCAGCCAATCCTGTCGCTTGGCGCAACCGTTGCACTGCGCCTTATGTGACACGGCCCAAAGGCAATACGCACAGAAAAGCCCGCCCCGACCCGAAAAGGCCGAAGCGGGCAAAAAGTCTTACGCCATGTAAAGCGACTTGGCGTTGACGAATTCCTTCATCCCGAACCCGCCATGCTCGCGGCCATAGCCGCTGTCCTTCACGCCGCCGAACGGCATGTTCGGAATGGCAAGGTTGTACTTGTTGATGCAGACCATGCCGGTATCGAAATATTTCGACGCCAGTTCGCGCGCCCTCTCGGTGTTTTTCGAGAAGATGCCACCACCAAGACCATAGCGGCTGTCATTCGCGATCCGCATGGCATCTTCGTCATCCTTGGCACGGATAACCGACGCTACCGGCCCGAAAAGCTCGTCGTCATAGGCAGGCTGCCCGGGCGCGACATCGACAAGAACGGTCGCCGGGTAATAAGCGCCCTTGCGGTCGGGCACCTCGCCACCGCAGAGAACCCGCGCGCCTTTTTCGACGCTTTCCTCGACCTGCTTGGCCAGATCGTCGCGCAGGTCGATGCGCGCCATCGGCCCCAGACCGCTTTTGGCATCGGCCGGGTCGACCATCTCCATCGCTTTCATCTGCTCGGTAAAGCGTTCGACAAAGGCGTCGTAATTCGCTTCGGTCACGATGAAACGCTTGGCGTTCACACAGGTCTGACCGTTGTTATAAAGCCGCCCGGCAACACAGGTTTGCACCGCAAGGTCAAGATCGGCATCATCCAGAACGAGGTAGGCATCGTTGGAGCCGAGCTCCAGCACGGTCTTCTTGAGATGCTTTGCCGCCTGCTGCGCCACGACACGCCCAGCTCCGTCGCTGCCGGTCAGGGTCACACCCCGGACCAGATCATTGGCGATGACATCGTCCGACTGATCGTGATCGATAAGCAGAACGGTAAAGAGGTTCTTCGGCAGACCGGCTTTCTCCATCACATCACGCAGGAACAGCCCGCTTCCGGTGCAATTCGCCGCGTGCTTGAGAAGCACACCATTACCCGCCATCAGGTTGGCGACGGTGTAGCGAATGACCTGATAGCAGGGAAAGTTCCACGGCTGCAGGCCATAGATAACGCCGACCGGCGAATAGGTCACGACGCCTTTACCGTCCGGGATATCGCGCTCCTCGTCGGCCAGTTCATTGGGACCCTGCGCCGCCGTGAAATCGCAGATCGCCGCGCAGAGATCGATCTCGTCCCGACTGTCGCCGATCAGCTTGCCGACCTCGCGGGTCATCAGCTGGGCAAAGTCTTCCTTGTTGTCGCGCAGGGCCTGACCGATCGCCTTGATCTTGGCCGCCCGGTCGTCGAGCGAAACGTGACGCCAGTCTTCGAACGCGGTATGGCAGGCTTTGATCGCATCCTTCACGTCCTGATCCGACATCAGGTCGTAGGTTTCGATCTCTTCTTCGGTTGCAGGGTTAATCGTGGTGATCGGGCTGCTCATGATGGCCTCCAGTCAGATTGCATTTCTGACGGGCACAACACGCAGCTGGCCGAAAGTTTCCATCACTTGCGAAAAGGTGAACGGGCCCGGTGGCTCGAAACGCTTCGCGCGAGGCCTACGCAATCGCGCACAGCCCCCCGTTTCAGGTCATCTCTATCCGGACAGGATAGGTCCCCTTGTGCAGCAGCGGTTCCACCCCGCCTTCGATATGACCCAGCCGGATCAGGTCGTCGCGAAAGGTGTAATCGTCGTGAAAAAGCGCAAGATTGCCCCAGCCAAGGAAATAGCACAGGTCCCCCGGTGTCTCGTCGCTGAACGACTCAAATCCGCCCTCGTCAAGCCGACGCGGCAGATGCACAATCTTTTCGTTGGTGGAGAAATCGGTGATTTCCAGCTCAAGGGGCAGCATCGACATCAAATCCCGCACCGTCGGATTGTCGAATAATTGGTAGGTCACGCGCTGGTCGTCAAAGCTCACCTGCATCCGCATGGGCTGGGCCCGCGCAATCGCCGGCACAAAAAGCGCGCTTGCGCCACCGGCAAGAACGGCGCGCCGTGTCGGGGAATGGAAACGTCTCATGTGATCTCCTTGGCGTTCTTTGGTTCTACAAGATGGCAATCCAGCCCGATCAGCACCAGTGCAACGGGCACCGGCAGCGCGCTGACCGCGATGTTACCCTGTCGGGTGCCCGACGATTATGCGCGAAACCGCGCATACAGTTATGTGCCCTATTGATCAAAACGCCCCTGCGGCGATTTGGATTAATAAATGTCGCTCATGACTGCATGCCAAAATCATGGTCTAACCTGAAGGCCCTCGTCGCCCCATCTTGCAGTCAGATGCAACAAACACAGGGATCCGATATGACCGATATTCCGCACATCAATTCTGACACCGAAATGACCAACGAAGGACGCCGCAACCTGCTCAAGATGGCCGGTGTCAGCGCCGCCGCCGTCGCTGCGGCCTCCTTTGGCAACCCGCTGCGCGCCCAGACCGCCGAATGGGACAAGACCTTTCCGAAAAGCGATGCGGTTGAACATTCCAAGGTCGTATTCACCAACCGCTACGGCATCACGCTGGTCGGCGACCTCTATGTCCCTGCCGAGCGCCCCGAAGGCCCGATGCCCGCGCTTGCCGTTGCCGGTCCCTTTGGCGCGGTGAAGGAACAGGCCGCCGGTCTCTACGCCCAGACCATGGCCGAGCGCGGTTTTATCACCGTGGCTTTCGATCCGTCCTATGTTGGGGAAAGCGGCGGACAGCCCCGCTCTGTCGCCTCGCCGGACATCAATACCGAAGACTTCATGGCCGCTATCGACTTTCTGGGCCTGCATGAAGCCGTGGACCGTGAGCGGATCGGCATCATCGGCATCTGCGGCTTTGGCGGCATGGCCCTGAACGCGGTGGCTGCGGACAAGCGGGTCAAGGCCGTTGCGACCACCAGCATGTACGACATGTCCCGCGTGATGGCGAAGGGCTATTACGACAGCCTCACCGACGAACAGCGTGCCGAAGGCCTGGCGGCGATGAGCCGCCAGCGCTGGGACGACGCGGAATCGGGTCAGCCCGCACTGGCAGGCGGCTTGCCCGACAGCCTCGACGGGATCGATAACCCGGTCATCCAGATGTACCACGCCTATTACAAGGACCCCGAGCGCGGTTATCACCCCCGTTCCGTCAACTCGAACGACGGCTGGACCGTGACAACGCCGCTCTCCTTCATGAACATGCCGCTGCTCAGCTACATCGACGAAATCTCTCCCCGTCCGATGCTGGTCATCGCAGGTTCCGAGGCACATTCGCGCTACTTCTCGGAAGACGCCGTTGCCGCCGCGGCCGAGCCGAAAGAGCTGATGATCATCGAAGGCGCCGACCACGTCGATCTTTACGATCAGGTCGACATCATCCCCTTCGACAAGCTGGTGTCGTTCTTCAACCAGAACCTCGCCTGATATCTCAGCGAAAATCAAAGGGGCGCGACCGGAAAGGCCGCGCCCCTTTTCCGTTCCGTTCGCCCGAGGTCCCGACCTCAAAGATCGGGCCTTCCTCGCCCGGATATCGAACTCGGGCGCTTATCGTCGCCTATCGGCACCCCGTTATCGGTGACATTGGCGCGTTAGAAGTAACGCTGGGCGAAGCCCCCGACCGAAAGACCCCGGAGAGCAATGCGACGGCAGCAAAGCACGCAACAGCCGTACCCGGTCCCTGCCCTGCCAACAGCATTCCAAACACAGGCGCACCCGCTGTCTGCCCCACGGCGATCGTCAGGAACCCGACCATAAGGCCGGTCGCAGGGCGCTGTGGCAGGGCATTGGTGCCCCAAACCAGATAGACCCCGGTCAGCATGACATAGGCCGCGCCAAACACGGCCCCACCGACAAGCGGCACGACATCGCCCGCCACGCCAGAGCCAACCGCAAGGATGCTGGCGGCCATGAGTCCCAGAAATACCCGATGGACAGGATCAAGACCAAACCGGTTGACCAGCGTCCCGGCCCAGGCGCCGGCAATCCCGCCAGCGCCAATGAATATCCAGAGAAGGCTGGACCCGGCAGTACCCAAGCCCATCTGCTGCGAAACCAGTTTACCGCCAAATGACCACAGCGCCGTGCTTGCCGCGCCCATCAGAAAGGAGGCCGCGATAAGCCGCGCCATCGTGCCGCCAATCGGGGGAAAGCCCCCCGCGCGCCGGTCACCACGGGCATCGGGCAGCGCGATCATAGCGGCCACCGCCAGCACCAGCGCAACCGCCGCGAAAGCACCGAATGCCAGCCGCCACTGCCCTGCAATGGCCAGCGCAATCGGCCCGGAAAGCGCGACGCCCGCGCTTGTCCCGGCATTGATGAACGTATTGGTCACGTCCTGACGACTCTTTCGAACCGCCGCTGCCACCGCCGCAGCCATTGGCGGCGAGGCCAGCCCCGTGCTGGACCCGGCCAGCATGACGGCAATTGCAAGGAAGAGCGGCGTCGGCGCAAGCGCGATGCCCGCCATGCCGAGTGCCGCGACAAGGGCCGCACCCACGGCCACCGCGCGGGCACCGAAGCGCTCTGTCAGCAAGGCTGACGCGATAATGGCGATGCAGTACCCGGCAAAGGAACCGCCGGAAATCAACCCGCTGAGAGAGGGACCAAGATGCAGTTCACCGTCGATCTCGGGCAGGAACAGGCCAAAGGCAAAGCGCGCAAACCCATAGCAGACCGCGATAAGACCAAAGCCCGTGGCACCGATGCGCATGGCGGGGCTCATGATCTCGCCCCCGACATCAGGATGGCAGCGGCAGAACGCGCAGTGGAAACGGCCCCCGCGCCCCGGTAGAGTGCCGCCTGCGTCGCCCCTTCGAAAAGGATCAGGATCTGTTCGGCAAGTTCCGGGGCCTCGCGTCCAAGATCGGCGGCGACCACATCGGACACACGCTGCCGGAACGCCGCCTTGTGCGCCGCGACCGCCTGCGCGATTTCCGGCGTGTCGCCCCCGGTCTCAGCCAGGGATCGCAGGAACAGGCAGCCATGCGTCCCCTCGACCCGCACCCAGTCCTCCAGTGCCGCGAAAAGCGCATCGACGCTCTTCACCTCGAGCCGTGCCATGAAACGCCGGTCGCGTTCGGTCAAAACCAGCGCCATGAGCTGCGCCTTGCTGCCCGCGTGCTTGTAAAGCGTACGGCTCGACATGCCTGCCGCTTCGGTCAACCGGTCCATGCCGGTGGCCATATAGCCATGCCGGTCAAAGAGTTTTTCCGCAGCGGTGATAAGCTTGGTGGTCAGGTCCATGATCGCGAGTCCTTATGCATCTGCGGCATGATGTAAAACGAACGTTTTACACCTTCAACCCGCCGACACCTTTTTCTCACGAATGGCGGTTCCAGATGCGCACACGCAAAAGCTGCCCCAAGCAAGCCAAAGCCCAGTCACAGCCGGATTTCAGTTGCGGATCACGACCATTGCAGCCAGACCGATCTCTTGTAATGCCGTTGCGGGTGGCGAAGCCGTCGTGCACGTCAGAAGCGAAAATGGTGACAATCCAAGGTGCTCCGCCGTCGGCAATGACCATGCGATGATGTTGCACGTGTGGCTGCCACTACCGGACTTGTCGAATGTCTCCACCCGGGCGCGTCCGCGCGCAGCACAGCGCCCGTTATCGCGCCGGGCGCATCTATTCTGCGCGCTGATCCCGCGATGGCCCTCTTTGCGGATGCGCTTTTGGGTCACTGCCGAAGCCAGTCCCGCCCCGAATTAGCGCAGGCAGCGCTTTCGCCGCCTGCCCCCGAGTCCTCGCTCAACCGACCTGCATGCCACCGAAAAGCATGTCACGCGGCAGGTTGAAGATGAAGTAGGGGTTCAGCGCAGGCAGCGCGCTGACCGCGTCGAGGCGGGCGCGCTGGTCGTCGGTGAATTCCAGCGACAGGGCGGCGAGGTTGCCTTTCAGCTGTTCGGGCTTGCTCGCGCCCAGCAGAAGCGACGTCGCACCGGGTTGCTTCAGCACCCAGGCCAGCGCGACCTGCACCATCGGCACGTCCAGTTCCCCCGCCACCTCGCGAACCGTATCTACAATGTCGAAATTCCGTTCCGTGAACAGCATCCCGCCATAGGGGTTCGCCCCGTTCAGACGCTCGCGCGGCTGGTCACCCGCCTCATCCGCCGCATTCGGCACCGTGACCCCTTCGGAGGCTGAGGCGAGCTTGTCGCGCCCGTATTTCCCTGTAAGCAACCCGCCGCCCAGCGGGCTCCACGGCATCATGCCAAGGCCGAACTCGAGGGACATCGGCATCAGGTCCAACTCCACGCCGCGCTCGACCAGCGACCAGGCGTATTGCAGACCCACAGGCCCCGGCAGCCCATGCGCGCGGGCCAGCGTGGCGATCTTGGCGACGTACCACGAAGGCGCATTGGAGAACCCGTAATAGAGGATATCCCCTCGCGCCACGGCATCGGCCAGCGTGCGCAGCACTTCCTCGGCCGGGGTCAGCTGGTCCCAGACATGCACCCAGTAAAGGTCGATCCGGTCCACCCCCAGCCGCTTCAGCGAACCCTCGATCCCGAGGCGAATATTGTAGGCGCCGTTGCCCGCATGCATCGGCGTCCCTTCCGAGCGCGGGAACCCCGCCTTGGTCGAGACCACCAGACGGTCGCGCATCCCGCTGTCCTTCAGGAAGCGGCCCAGCATCTTCTCACTCTCGCCGCCGCTATAGACATCGGCGGTGTCGATCAGGTTACCGCCCGCCTCAACGTAAGCGTCAAAAATCGCGCGGGCGGTCGGCTCATCCGTGCCCCAGCGGCCCGCACCAAAGGTCATGGTGCCAAGCGCAAGCGGGCTCACGATCAGGCCGGAACGGCCAAAGGGGCGGTAATCGGTCATTTGCATGGGTCTCTCCTTTTCGTTGCCCCGAAAATAAGAAGCTGCGCCCAAAAGGATTAGCTGCTACCCGTGCCATGAGCTTGTGAGGAATATTCAACAATGGCGCGGCTTCCGCTCAATGATCTGGCGGCCTTTGCCGCGGTGGCCCGGACCCGCAGCTTTACTGCGGCAGCGGCGGAACTGGGCGTCTCGCCCTCGGCGCTCAGCCATGCGATGCGCGGGCTCGAGGAACGTCTGGGCGTGCGGCTGCTGGCGCGCTCCACCCGTTCCGTCGCGCCGACCGAGGCTGGCACAGCACTGCTTGACCGGCTCGCACCCGCGCTTACCGAAATCGAAGGCGGGCTAGCCGATCTGGCCACCTTTCGTGACGCGCCCGAGGGGATCGTGCGGATTACCACATTTCACTGGATCGCCTCCACCTTTCTCGCGCAGCGCCTGCCGGCCTTCCTCGCCGCGCATCCCGGGATCACGGTGCAGGTCACCGTCGATGACAAGCTGCAGGACATTGTGGCCGACGGTTTCGACGCCGGGCTGCGCTTTGGCGAGGACGTCGAGAAAGACATGATCGCCATCCGCGTCGGCCCGCCTCTGCGACATCTGGTGGTGGCCACGCCAGCGTACTGGGACACCCACGGCCGCCCGACCCACCCCCGCGATCTGCGCGACCACCGCTGCGTTGCCTATCACAACCTCTCCAGTGGCAGCATCAGCCCGTGGGAACTTGAAAAGAACGGGCGCGAATTGCGGCAACGGGTCGAAGGACCGCTGATCTGCAACTCCGCCGATCTTGCTCTTGCCCTTGTACGTCAAGGCGGCTGCGTCAGTCTGAACATGGAAGAGGACCTGGCCGAAGACCTCGCCGCCGGCAGGCTGGAGGCCGTGCTGCAGGACTGGACCCCGCCCTTTGACGGCGTCTTTCTGTACCACCCCAGCCGCAGACAAACCCCGCCCGCCCTGCGCGCGTTCATCGACTTCCTCAAGGCGCAGTCAGGGGCCTGAGTGATAACTCGGAAGTTTTCAGGGTGCGGGTCGACGTTTCCGGTGGTGCTAAGAACTCTTCCACATCGTAGGCCTCGAATTTTCTCAACCGAAAGCGCAACGATTTCAGCGGAAAAATCGCTGAAGGGGCCCGACTATCCACCCGGACCCCTTCCAATTTTCACCCCTGCGACAAAGCAATCCCAGGGCGCGGGGACGTCAGTCGTCCTCGCTTTTGCATGGCCAGCAGGCAAAGCAGGCCAATCGCCATTTCGATCACGAGAGCGGCCAGAATGCCCCCTCCCGGCCAGCCGTCGACTGCTATGCCGATGATCCGGCCCGTCGCGAAGGCGAGGAAGACGATGGCGCCTAGCGCTGCCGACACGCCGACCATGCCGGGTCGCACGGCTCCGGCAAAGATAACCGCGCCAAGCGAGGCAAGACTGGCCCCCGGTGCCCGTAACTCGCTCAGCAACGCCGCATTGGCTCCCAATTCGATTCCATAGCCCGCGTAGAAAACACGCGGCGCAACGGTGATCGCAAGACCGATACCAAGCGCGGTCAGCCCTGCCACGCCAAGGGTCAGCTTCTGGAACAACATGCCCTGCATCTGATGTCCTTTCATACGTCGAGGTTAAGATCAGGCGGCTTCGGCCCAGGCACCGGCCTGCGCGGCGTCACTGGCGAAAGCGGTGAAATCGCGCGGTGCCCGGTCCAACGCACGCGCGACGCCATCTGCCAGATGCGCATTGCGCCCATCCAGCGTCTCGCGCGCGATGGTGGTAAGCACATCGGCAATCATCTCGCCCTGCACCGGCAGAAGCGCCGCGTGGAAATCCTCGAAGGAGATCGGCAGATGCGCGACCTGCCGCCCACTCGCGACTGAGAGTTCCGCCGCCATTTCCGCAAACGTCATGAGGCGCGGCCCGGTCACTTCGTAAAGTTCCCCGTCGTGGCCGGGTTCGGACAGAGCAGCGACCGCGACATCGGCAATATCGTCGACGTCGACGATAGGTTCACGCACCTCTCCGCCGGGCATCGGCAACAGGCCCGCCATCACCGTTTCATGCAGCGCACCTTCGGAAAAGTTCTGCGCGAACCATGCGGCCCTCACGATCGTGAAGCGCAGGCCAGAGTTTCGGACAACCTCCTCGGCTTGCTGGGCGTGGTATTCGCCGCGCCCGGTCAGCAGCACCAGCTTGGCGACGCCCGCCACCCGCGCCTGTTCGACGAAAGCTGCGACCGTTTCAACCGCACCGGGCACGGCAATATCCGGGTAGTAAGAGATGTAAACGCTGGACACACCGTCAAGCGCGGCGGCCCATGTATCGCGGTCTTCCCAGTCAAAGGGAATGGCTGCGCTGCGCGATCCCCGGCGCACGGAAAGGCCTTTCTGTTCAAGGCGATTGGCAATGCGGCTGCCGGTCTTGCCGGTTGCGCCGAGGACGAGGATGGGTTGGGTGGTCATGGTCTGTCTCCTTGGTTATGAGCAAGTCGGTTAATCGATGACCCCAATTTGCGCATAAACCTGGGATGAACCATTCTCATACGTCCGGATCACTTATCCGATCGTCCAGAACCACTGGACGAGGGGCGCAATTCGCGTCAGCCTTGGCCCATGACACAGCCTCACGTTCCCGACCCGTCCCTACTCGCGCAGCCCATTGGCGATCCGCTGGGAGAAATCCTGCACTTGTTGAAACTGACCGGCACGTTCTATTGCCAGTCGCGTCTCACCGCGCCCTGGGGTCTCACCATCCCGGGCTTTCCCGAGGTGATGAGCTTTGCCGTGGTGATCGCCGGGCGGGCCTGGTTGAAAGTCGGCGAAGACACCCCTTTCGAGATACAAAAGGGCGATCTTGTCCTGATGACACATGGCGCGCCAATCAGCCTTTACAGCGACAAGGACGCGCCGCTGAGGCAGCTTGAGGAGCTGCCGATCCGCAAGGTGACCGAACTCTTTGAAACGCTGGAATTCGGCGGCGGCGGCGACGCGTCCAGCATCATGTACGGGCTGGTCCGGCTTGATCACGCGTCCAGCCCCATGCTGATGGCGCTTCTGCCGGACGTGTTGAAAATCGACCCGTGGGAGGAGGAAGCCGGAAGCTGGCTGCAAGGCACGCTGCAGTTCATCGCGCGAGAGGCGCGCGAGCTGCGCCCCGGTGGGGAAACCGTCATCACGCGGCTCGCCGACGTCGTCGTGATTGAGGCGATCCGGCGCTGGCTAAGCAGGTCTCCGGACGCGAACCGAGGCTGGCTGAAAGCCGCGCGCGACCCGCAGATTGGCCGCGCCATCGTCGCGATCCACCGCGACCCCGCCGCCGACTGGTCGGTCGAGACGCTTGCGCAGGTGGCGGGCATGTCCCGCTCTGCCTTCGCGGCCCGGTTCACCAGCCTCGTAGACAAGCCCGCGATGCAATACCTCGCGGAATGGCGCATGAACCTCGCGCGCCGCATGCTGAAAGAGACCGCTCAGCCCATCGCAACAATTGCCGCCGATCTCGGATACCAGTCAGAACCCGCCTTCAACCGCGCCTTCAAACGCGTGACCGGCACTACCCCGGGGCAGGTCCGGCGCAGGCAGGTTGAGGGGGCTGTGGCTTAGAAAGCTTGCATCAAGGTGGATCAGGGCCGAATGGACGCGCACCGGCTGGGAGACATAAAAACCGTTGTAACGATGACCGCGCGGACATTGGCTGATCCGAACTAGGCGTCAACCCACGCACGGCGGCAACGGTATTCCTTTCCGCGATGAGAACTCACTCGGTCGGGCGACGCCGGGACATGTGCAAGGTCCGGAAGGAACTGCGCCTCTTTGACATGCGCGGCACAATGCAACACAAGTGCTGAACTCATACGCCACGCCACATCCCGGCTTCGTCGCAAATCTTCTCGAGAAACTGGAAAACGAGGGTGAAACAACGGCGCTCCACCGGGCCGATTCTACAACCAAACAAAAGCAAGAACTGAACGCGATGCCTGCGTGTTACCACTCACCACCGTCAGCTTACGCTATGTCCTTGATTTGAGTGGCAGGGGCAGCAGGGTTCGAACCCGCGACCTACGGTTTTGGAGACCGTCGCTCTACCAACTGAGCTATACCCCTAGGACCGCGCCTCGTCTATGACAGGCCGGACCCGGGAGCAAGAGGAATCTGTGCCAAAACCTGCTCGGGCCGCTTCGGACCCCCTCCCCGGCTTGTCCTGAACGCCACTTGCGGTATGAGAGGGGACCAAACGAGCAACGGGACCAGACAGTGAGCCTCCGCAAACGCATCGCCGACAGCACATGGGCCAACCGGCTGGTCGAAGGCTTTTTCTCCGGCTACACGCGGTTTGCCCACGCGACCTCGCGCTGGGAGGCGCATGGATTCGAAGCGATGGAGGCCGAACTGGCCAAGGGCGAGCCGGTGATTTTCACCGTCTGGCACCAGCGACTGATCATGGCGCCCTATATGTTCAATCAGGATCTGGGAAAGTTCTGCTCGCTGACCAGCGCCGCGCGCGCGGGCAGGCTGGTCGGGCAGGTGCTGGCGCGATTCGGATTTGCCACCATCCCGATGTCGAGCCACAAGCGCCACGTGGCCCTCTCACGCGAGGTTCTGCGCCGCATGGCCGATGGCTACACCATAGGCATCGCCGTGGACGGGCCGCGCGGCCCGGCGCGCGTGGCCTCCTCGGTGCCACTGGTCTGGGCGCGCAGCACCGGCAAAAAGATCTTCGTGCTGTCCTATGCCACGCGTCGCGCGATCATCTTTCCCAGCTGGGACAGGTTCATGCTGCCCCTGCCCTTTACCCGGGGTGTGCTGATGTGCCGGGAATGGCAGCGCGAGGTACCGCGCAAGATGGACGACGAAATGCTCGAAACCCTGCGGCTCGACCTGCAGGCGGCGCTGGACGAGGTGACCGACGCAAGCGACCGCGCCGCCGGGCGGGAACCCGACGGCGCCAGAACCTGATCTGATTTCAGATTTGCAGGCGCCCCAAGGCGCCCGCAGCGTGCCTATTCCGCCGCCCGCGCCTGGCTGTCCATCGCGTAGCGTTCGCGCATCTTCTGTGCCCGCGCATGGTCTTTCTGCTTTTCAAGCGCGGCGACGAATTCGTCCAGCTTGCGTTTGCTCAGCCCGGCGGCGACGGCCGCGTCGAACCGGCTCACCGCGTCCGGGAAGCGATGCTCCTGCACAAGCGTCATCGCGTCATAATACAGAACCCACTTGTTTCCCGGTTGCAGCGAAAGCGCCTCGTCCACAGCCGGACGGGCCACGTCGCGGTTGTAAAGCGCAAGTCCGATCCGCGCCTGTAGAAGATAGTCATAAAGGTCCGGCGAACCTTCGCTAAGGATACGGCTGCTCTGTTCCAGCGCCCGGTCAGGCTGCCCGTCATCCAGCAAAAGCCGCGCGCGCCAGTAGGTCAGGAAACCATTGTACCCCAGCCGCCCGTCGATCTCTCCCAGCAGCACATGCGCCTCTTCGGCACGGTCCAGCTTGATCAGCACCCGCGCCTTGCGCACATAGCCCTCGGCCCAGTTCGGCCGCGCGGCAATGACCGCATCCGCATCTTTCAGCGCCGGACCGGGATGGTCCATGTAGTACAGAATCAGCGCCCGCCCCGACAGGGCACGCACATAACCGGGGTTAAGCTCCAGCGCACGGTTCACGAAAACCAGCGCCTCGCGCCAGTTGCGTTGACGCCGCAAGACATGGGACAGCGCGAAATTCGCAGCCGCGTTCGCAGGGGTCAGCTCCACCGCGCGGCGGAACGCCTCCTCGGCCTCTGACAGGCGGTTGTGGTCCTCAAGCATCCAGCCCTTGCGCCGCAGCGCCCAGCTGTATTCCGGCTGCATCGCCAGCGCCTGATCGATCAACTCAATCGCCTGATCCACCTTGGCCTGACCGCCAAGATAAAGGCTTGCGCCCAGACCGGCGTAGATTTCGGCACTTGGCGACCGGCTCAGCGCGGTTTCAAAGAACCGTCCTGCAGCCTCGTAATCCTTGATGTCATAGGCCCCCCAGCCCAGACCGACGAGCGCGGGCACAAAGCCCGGATCAAGTTCAAGCATCTCGCGATAGAGCGCCTGCGCCTTCTCGTCATGGTCAAGGTAGTAATGCGCCCGCGCCAGCGGCGCGAGAAGCTCGAGATACTGCTGCCGGGTCCAGGCCCCGTCATCCATGGCCTGCTGGCAGAGGCTTATCGTCTCGGCGTAGCTTTGGTCAAAAGCGATGCAGGCGCTGGCCGCCTTGATGCCATGCCCCGGATCGGCATATTTCGCGACGGCTGGCAGGGGCGCGACCAGAAGAGCCGCCATGAATGTGTGTACAACTTTACGCATAAGTCCCCATCATTCGAAGTATCGCTTAACACTGTATTAATGACGCCAAACTTCTCAAGATGTGGTGTTGATGAATATGTATGCTTTCTAAAAAACGTGATCTAAGAGCACAAACTTCAACCACGCGCCGCGCGTTCCAGGGCGTCGATATCGGTGGATTCGATCAGGCTGCGATGCGCCTCGATACGCGCGTCGGGCCAGTTCCACCATGCGATCGCCAACAGCTTTTCAACCGTTTCCGGCGCGAATCGCATGCGGCGCGAGACCGCCGGATTGCCGCCCATGACGGCATATGCGGGCACATCGCGGTTCACTACTGACCCCGCGCCGATGATCGCGCCGTCGCCGATGGTGACCCCCGGCAGGATCATCGCGCCATAACCGATCCAGACATCGTTGCCGACAACCGTGTCGCCCCATTTCTCGGCAAGACCGGCGTAATCGCCCATGCCCTCCGGGTAGAAAACCGAGAAGGGAAAGGTCGAAAACCCGTCGACCGGGTGATTCGCCGAAGCGGTAATGAATCGCGCGCCATGGGCGATCTGACAGAAACGCCCGACGATCAGCTTTTCGCCTGATCCCGGAAACAGGTAGGGCGCGATCCGCTGGGCGTAATCCGCCACCTCGTCGAAATCGCTGTAATAGGTGTAATCGCCGATCTCGATATTCGGGTGATCGATCACCCGGTTCAGGAACACGGTGCCGCGATGCACGGTCCCGTCAGGCAGGGTGATCGGATGGGCCTGGGTCGGATCGGGAAAGCGTCGGGACATGGGGATTTCTCGCGGTCGGTTGTGGCACCGATAGCACCATAGCCTGCCAACGAGCCACCCCGGCAAAGCAAAAGGGCCGCACCGATGGTGGAGCCATTCCGAGTTGTAGGACACGGGCGGCAGGAAACTGTCGCCCGT
>NZ_AQQP01000024.1 GCF_002210165.1 Phaeobacter sp. 22II1-1F12B
CTAATATCAATACGTTAGTGTCCACTAATGGAACAAGAACGACAGTCAGAAGATCACGAGAAATCGAGCTCAGAAGCACCAATCGGGTCTTCGTCCAGCGAGGACAACGAGAGAGATTGCTCTGACGTCGAGGATTTGACCCGCCTCCACTTTGGGATCGGTTCACACCCCGTCGATCAGGATGTCCATGGCGCGCTTCAAAGCGTCGCGGTGATCGGCCAGAGATCCAACTTGGTCCCGAAGCTCCGCGCCCGGCACCGCGGCCAGTTCCTGAACCCGCACGATCAACGTCGTCCCTTCAAAAGCGACAGCGGGCGTGAGTCCCGGAAAGGCCACATACCGGCTTGCCTCGCGCAATGGCGCCACGATACGAGAGGCGTCAATGCCGATCAGATCGGTTTGCAAATCAACGACAAGTTGGCCACCCTTGAGGCGATACAGATCGAACTGTGCCATACCAAGTGGTCCTCAGAAACTGCGGAAGGCCGCGAGGGGCAAACCTTCCTTGGCGATCTCTTCGGCATAGGTGTCGATTGCGGGTTGGTTCGCCTCTCGCCAAAGGCGGTTGCGTTCCACCTTGGCGGCTTTGATGATCGCCGCCTCGGCCAGCCGCGACATGTTGAGGCCAAGCGCCCGCGCCGATTCCGCGACATCGGCGTCGAGGGTCAGATTGACTTTCACGCGGCCCACAGAGACCTCCCGGAGAATGCGTATGGATGAAAAGTATAAGTCAGGTGCAAGTCCCGATCAAGACAAGAGCGACCGGATCACACTCCCCGCCTCTGTGGCCAGTTCCGGCACACTTGACCGCCTCGTCGACACGGCCCGCGACTATGCGCGCTCCGCGGCCTCGGAGAACACACTCAAGGCCTATGCGAAGGATTGGGAACATTTCGCGCGCTGGTGCCGGATGAAGGGCACCGAGCCGCTGCCGCCCTCCCCCGAGATGATCGGACTGTATCTCGCGGATCTGGCGTCCGGGTCGGGCCCCTCCCCTGCCCTATCGGTCTCGACCATCGACCGGCGCCTGTCGGGTCTCGCCTGGAACTACGCGCAGCGAGACCTCACCCTCGATCGCAAGAACCGCCACATCGCCACCGTTCTGGCGGGGATCAAGCGCAAGCATGCGCGCCCACCGGTGCAAAAGGAGGCGATCCTGGCCGAGGACATCCTCGCGATGGTGGCCACCCTGCCCTTCGATTTGCGAGGCTTGCGGGATCGGGCAATCCTGCTTCTGGGCTATGCCGGAGGTCTGCGCCGCTCGGAAATCGTCAGCCTCGACGTCCACAAAGACGACACACCAGATTCTCGCGGTTGGATTGAGCTCTTCGACATGGGCGCCCTCCTGACCCTCAATGCCAAGACCGGTTGGCGCGAGGTCGAGATCGGCCGCGGCTCGAGGGATCAGACTTGCCCCGTGCATGCTCTGGAACAGTGGTTGCACTTCGCAAAGATCGACTTCGGCCCTGTCTTCGTCGGCACATCTCGCGATGGCAAACGTGCTTCGGAAACGCGGCTGAACGACAAACATGTGGCCCGCCTGATCAAGCGCACGGTCCTGGATTCCAGCATAAGATCCGAGCGGCCCGAGAAAGAGCGCCTGGCGCTGTTCTCAGGTCACTCGCTGCGCGCCGGCCTCGCCAGTTCAGCCGAAGTGGATGAACGCTATGTCCAGAAACAGCTCGGTCACGCCTCCGCCGAAATGACCCGCCGCTACCAACGCCGCCGCGACCGGTTCCGGGTGAACCTGACCAAAGCCGCCGGCCTCTGACCCCCAGCCCCATCACGCGGCCTGCCCGCTGAGCCTGCCATAGAAGCTACGCTCGAGGTGCAACTCCCCTGCCCCTGCTTTCTCGACCATGCCGCGCAGATATCCGCCCGGCGAGGAAACTTCTCCCGCGCTGTGCTTCTCGAAGACAAGGGCAAACGCTGCCGTTGCCACCTGAGTGCCCATTCGGTCTTGCGCCACGTTCCAGGCATGTTCCGAGATCCCGATCATTGGCCTGAGTTGCCCCGCAACCCGGTGCAAATCGCCCCAATCCTTCAGGAACCCGCCCATATTGCGCGCCCAAGATGCAAACTCCGGACAGGCTTGCATCACAGTCGGCAGATCCAGCGCCGTGCGCTTCTTGCGCACCTCGGCAACCCAGTCTTCCAGCTCCCTATCAACTTGATCTTCGGGCTGGGCATTGGGCACCACGGCCGCCGCTTCCTCTTTTTCAGAGGAATTACGTATTACAGGATTAAGTTCGTTTGTAATTAGTATATGGGGGTCGGAAATGACCTCCCTGGGGTTCATTTCTTGAGTTTTCTCAGAAACTTGTTCCTTAGTTTGCTGCATATTTTCCACAGGCTCAACCGCCTGAATTGCCTTGAGATAGGCGGCTTCAACACGCTCCTGAAGCTCCTTGAACCAGGTCAGCAGCCGTGCCAGTTGATCTGAGGCTTCATGGCGGCGCGGAAGCCGATCCAGAAGCTCATCAAAGAGGCCCGTGAACTGTGTCCAGGGCCCGCGCAACGCGCTGCTGACTGCGGCTTCGATTCGTGCGCGGATCATCCGGCGGGCGACCGTGATTTGACGCTTCAGACGCTGGCAGAGCTCGCGTTCGGCCTGCAACTCGGCATGAAGCTCCTCGAACTCAAGGGCGCGAGCCGAAAGCGGCGACAGATCGAAGCCATAGGCCTCGACGATGCGGCCATTGGCGTCTCTGCGGCCCCACCGCTTGCCATTGGGGCTGTCCTGGAAGGAAATCACACCGAGCTCGGCCAGTCGCCGCGCATGGCGCTTGAGAGCAGAGAGCGAAAACCCGGTCTGCTCCATCAGATAGGCGTTCGACGCCCAGACGATCGGGCGCTGCCCCTTTTCCCAGTCCTGGGCCTGGGTGAATGCCCCGAGCGTGTCGAGGAGCATCATGTCTCCGGCCTTGAGGCCGATGTAGGCCCCTACCCGCTTCACGGCCACGAAGGCCTGCGTTTTGGGAATGGCTACCTGTTCACCGGCTTGGGCAAGCTGCTCTGCGATGCCAAGACCCGGTGTTGGCTTGCGCCAACCTGTATGTTTCATGCCTGTTTCTCACCTCCAGTTATGTGGAGGCAAAAGAAAGCCGTTCGCCGAAGTGGCGTTCTTGTTGACAGTGATTCGCGGGAGAGATATCTTCTAAGCGACCAAACTTTTCAGATTAGCTCTCAGGCCACGCTGCTTGGGGGCTTTTCTTTTGCCTAGATCATTGTTCTGACTGCTCCTCTTTCGTCGCGAGGAATTCACTGTACAGCTGATCGAGTCGGCCCGAGAGAAAGTCCCCGAACTCGGTCGAGTCTTGCGCCGTGAGTGAAATGCTGAATGCCTTTCCGGATCGGCCGATGACGCCTTTGATGCGGCCTTTGCCGGCGGTCCAAGTACGTTTCTTGGGCGTGGCACGCGTTTTTCGGCTTTTCGGCGCCCTGCCCGCTTCTGCTAGCTTGCTGTGCAGGAACTCGAAGCGTGCATCGCTATCGAGACCCTGAAAACCGTCGAACTCCAAAGCTCCTTTGAGGATCTTCTCATTCTTGGGCTCCGAGGCCAACTTCTTGAAATCCTCCCAACGATCACGCCCGATCTGCTTGGCTGGGCCAATCTGTTCGATGACGTTCCGCGGGACGTTCTGCGCCACTGAAAGCATGCGCGAAAGCAAAGTACCGTCAATGGTCAGGGCGGACTGGATCACGTCCTTTGCTTGCCCCATATCCAAAAGGCTCTTCGCAAATAGGGCCTTCTCAATAAATGAGAGATCTGCGCGCGCAGTGTTCTCCTGCCCTTGAGCAAGAATGTGGGCCACGTCGTCCATCGGCTTTACTACTGCGCGAACCTTACGGCCGAGCGCCGATGCAACTCGCACACGGCGATGCCCGAAGACGATCATGTAGCGGCCATCTGCTTCTGGATGCGGTCGAAGCAATACCGGTGTGTCCTGGCGACCGGCCGCGATCGATGCTTTCAGTTCGTTGAACGCAATATCGTCATCACTAAGCCGATCCGAGACGAATGACACATCGATCAATTGCGGATCGATCTCGACAATGGTCTCGCCTTCAAGAAGACGCTTCGAGTTCTCCGCAAGGCTATCAATCGAAACCTTCATCGATTTCGAAGCACCGCGCATTGCGTATCCAGAGCGACCGGAATCCTTGGGCTGCTCCGGCGAGCCGGCCATGACGCTCTTCAGGAGGTCTTTGCGCGCCATCAAGCCATCTCCTTTTCGTCAGAATCCAACCTACGCGCTGCGCGCATTTCGACAGTTGCACGGCTGTCAAAACTGGCTCTCTGCACGGCTGTCAAAACCTCATTCATTCACGCCCCCAAGCCTTGTGGATCAGTTCGGCGATCTCGTCGTTCACATCATTCAAAGAAGTCACTGCGCGGTCGTAAGTAGTCCGCACGAACTGAGACCGCTCAATTTCGTAAAGCGTCTGTTTGGTGATCCCAGCGTCGGAGATCGCCGTAGATTTTAGCACAGGAGCCGACAGCATCTGATTTGGAAACATCGCCTGGAGGAACCCAACCATCTGCTTCTGGGGGCCGTCCGTTGGTTCAAATCGCGTTACAAGGTAACGGAACCACTTCAGGCGCATGTTCGCTCCAGCGTCACGGATCGTCTTCATGATCCCGCCCAGCATCAGGAGAAATTGGCTCATCGACATGACGTCCAGCATCTGAGGATGGACCGTCACAATGACCGAGGAAGAAGCCGTGAGAGCAGTGAGTGTGAGGTAGCCCAGCTGAGGAGGGCAATCGATCACAACCACGTCATAGCGGTCATCAACCTCGCTAAGCGCCTTCGATATACGAGTGAAGAAGGTACGGCCCTCATGGGGATCGCTACTCGTCAAAGCAACAGGGGTATCGTATTCGTACTCTTGAAGCTCGAGACTTGCCGGAACGATATCTAGGTTGGGAAAATTTGTTGGCCGGATCACCTCTGTGATCGGCTTGCGCTCGTCATCATACCGAAGTGTCTCGTAGAGCGAAGGCACGTTGTCGAGTTCAGGCTGAATGCCGTGCAAAGCTGTGAGCGACGCTTGAGGGTCCAAGTCGATCGCAAGAACTCGATGCCCTTTCAACGCCAAGTGCTGCGCGAGGTGAGCGGCGGTAGTGGTCTTTCCCGAGCCCCCTTTGAAGTTCACGACAGACACGACGTGCAGTTCTTCGCCAGGTTGCCGATAGGGGACATAACGGCGTTTTCCGGGGCGGCCATGCTTGTCGAGATAAGCTCTCAGTTCCAGCATCTGCTCGGCCGAGTAGCTGCGCCTCCCGGACGACGATGTTTCAGGTTCAGGACCTTTGCCTTCGAGATGAAGCTTCTTAATGGTCGACTGCGTCACGCCGAGATAGTAGGCAACCTCGGCCAATGAAAACTGACGTAGACCTTTTTGAGCGTCGGGAGGATACTGTTCCTGACGCAACATATTGAGGCGGTCGGAAATCAACTCTCCTTGCTGTAGGATGATCTCGTCGAAGGATTGATCCTTCGTATCAGCCGTAAAAGACCGTTCTCGCATCTGCCTGCCCTCTAAATATCGCTTTTTCGGCGGTTTCGCTCTTTAAACTGTCATCTACACAGAAAAATGAGTCTTAACAACAATTTTCACCCGATGGCTCGAACTCCACCGAGACACCTGCTGGCTTAGATGTTCCGGCAAATTGTAGTGATCGCGGAAGATGGCCGCCCAATATATGGGAACTTCTTCGACATCAGCAGATCAGAAGTTGACCTAAACTTCGCGTCTCTCCCGTCGCAATTATTTGCTTTTATTGCCTTTTCTATCTTTGCACGGCTGTCAAAACGGAACCAACTCGAGGCATAGACGCGCCTGTGCAAGCCCGGAAAACCAAGACAAGGAAGCAGTATGTGTCAGCACGAACTTGGATCCGATCTGCAATCATTTACTTCGGCCAAGCGTATCGACCAGGGTACTCTAAAACATAAGCAAGTCTTACCAGAGGGAAGATAAACAGCGGGAATCGGCTGGGTAGCCCCAGCCGATTCTATGCTTCACGCTGCGTCTTTGGGACCCCAGGGGATGACGGCCTGCAGGGACAGATCGTCCTGGTTCGCGGCCTTGCCGAGGTTGGCGTTGAAGCCGTGGTCGCGGATGGTCAGCGTGAAGTAGTCGGCGCTGGTCTCCTTGTTCTGCTTCTTCCGGATGCCGCCGCACTAAACCAGCTTGCCGAGCGGGGAGCGGCCGAGGACGCGGTGCGCGGGGGCCAAAGGGTTCGTGCTCGCGACGGGTTCGACCGTGATGTCGAGGTCGAAGGTCAGCGTCGAGATGGAGCCGACGCCCTTTGCGGTTTCGATGTCGGCGCTGGTGAATTTGATGCAGCTCGTGGTCATAGCTCTTCTCCTTGTTTGTGTTGCAATGATGGTCACCTGGCAGCTGGCCAAGGCCCGGCCACACCGAAGGCGAAGCGTGAGCGGAGAGGGGCGGGCGCCGGTCTTTTTGGTCCGCGAGGAATGGCCCACCCCTGTTCTTTGGTGGGTTAGGGGAAAAAAGATCGGCGGCGACCTTTGTGGACGGGACGACAGCTGCGACCAGCATGTCATGCAACTCAGACAAAGGGAGAAGAGCGGTAGCCGCGAAGGAAGGTAGGTGAACTGCCGAGGGAGATGCCGCCGATTGGCGATCTGGTGAAAAGCTGAGATATTAGCCCTGAGGTGCCGACAGGTCACACTCTCGGAAACACGAAAACCAACCTCAGCGCAGCGCCCCGGGCTAAATGACCGAAGATGTGGGGCTATTAGCAATCGGGAAGAAGCCATAGGGCAGGGTACCGGTCAGGAGAAAATGCCCGTTGAAGACCCTCAGCTCCGAAACGGTCATTAAGTTACCGTGCAGCTAATGGCGGCAACGAGCCCAGAGTGAGCGATGCTGCGCGCTCCACCAATGTCAGTTTTGGTGGTGATCGGCGAAATTGTGTATTTTTGGAAGCACCGCCAAAAGCTCTACAAAGTGTTCGCGGTGCGCGGTATCACGGGAACCCCGCACGCATGTATGCGATGATTTTCCAGATTTCTTCTTCAGTCAGCGCTTCCCTGAAGGCTGGCATTTCTGTTCCGAAGCGCTGACCGCCCTCAGAAATTGCCCAGAGCAGATACTCGTCTCCCGACATCGGCATCTGAACAAACCATCTAAGGAGAGCCGGAGAAGGCACGAGAGACCGACCGGCCTCACCATCCCCGAGACCCTCGGCTCCATGACAACTTGCGCAGTTCGCTGTGTATAGCGTCTGGCCTTCCGCGATAACTTCAGGCGTCGCGCGAATAGTGCTCCGAGCCACCCGATGAGCCGCGGGCACGCACTCGTTCATGTAAGTCCAATGTCGTTGCATGCGCTATTGCTGGCCCGGACCCATGTTGCCGTGTCCCCAGCCAGGCATGCGTTCAGACCACATGTGGTTCGGTCCCATTGGCCCGTGACCCCACCCAATCGCCTCGCTGCTGCTGTGCGAAGGCTACAGTAGCAGAGATCATACACACCGCAACCTTACCAAAATAGCGTGATTTATGCTGCTTCATAGTCTTCTCCTTATGGTTTCCGATCAATGAAATTGCCGTCAGGCTGCTTCGTAACTCGTGAACACTTCGGTGTTACCGTCGCGCCGGATCAGAAATACATCGTAGGCTTCACGCTGATCTTCTGGCCCCATTCCGTGTGATCCATAGGGCATGCCGGGAACGGCGAGACCGACTGCGTCTCGGCGTTCGTCCAGAAGGCGACGAATGTCTGCTGCGGGCACATGGCCCTCGATCATATAGCCTTCGATCTCGCCTGTGTGGCACGATATCATCTCTTGGGGGATGCCATTGTCCAACTTGTGTCGGACCAGCAGTGTTCCAAAGCTGCGCTCCTCGGTCACACGGAAGCCTTCAGCCCGAAGAATATCAGCCCAAACCCGGCAACAGCTGCAATTCGGGTCCTTAAGAACGTGGATCGACGGAGCTCCCTGCGCAATCGCGGCGAAGGGTGCAATGCTGGTAAGACCTACAGCGGCTATAATAATTTGACGGCGCGTTACATCAATATCAGTCGTCCTTTAGCTCTGTCCTAGTCTATTTCATCGCTTAGTGGCTGCTTATCTCCCGCGATAGTTGTCGCAGGCCTCAACGCCCCCTGCGACCACATCGAGAAGTGCGTCCACATCGCTCAACAGCGTTGCGATACGTGCGCTACTGATACGGTAGCGGATGAAGCGCCCATCTCGGTCGCTGTTAACTAGCCCGCACTCCAACAAGCATCGCAAGTGGTTGGATACGTTTGGTTGTGATAGTCCCGTACGCTCGACGAGTTCGTGAACAACCAGCGGCTCCCCGCACAGCGCGCCGAGAATAGACAAGCGGCTTGGGTCGGCAAAGCCGCGAAATAGTTTTGCGCGTTGTTCAATGGTACCGACCTTGCGGTCCACAACGATCTGCGTCATATCATTGCTCACTGATATATTATCCTTTGATCCACTTTAGCAGGAGAACTGCGATCATGGCCAACGCTGATAGCACCGGTTCGGCGGCAGATATCCCATCCTTCCGTTACCGCGTTTCCGGTATGGATTGCGCCAAGGATGCCGCCCAGATCGAGCGGGCGGCGCAATCTGCAGGTATCGCGCCTGACGCCGTGAAAGTGTCTACTGCAACGCACATAATGACTTTGACAGCTCCCGAAGCGCGCTTGCCGGAAATTGAAAAAGCCGTCGAGACAACAGGGTATGGGTTTGACCGCATCGAGAGCGACGAAGATATTCAGCAAGGTGCGGCCCATCAGGACCCTGGCTATCGCCGCGCGCTCTGGATCGTTGTGATCCTGAATGTTGGTTATGGCGTTCTTGAAATGATCGGCGGGTTCATTGCCGGGTCACAGGCCGTGAAGGCCGACGCGTTGGATTTCATCGGCGACGGCGCAATCACCTTCCTCGGCCTGTTGGCCATCGGCTGGAGCCTCGCTTGGCGAGCGCGGTCGGCTCTGATCCAGGGCATCTTCCTCGGCCTGCTTGGTCTTGGAGTCTTTGGCACGACCATCATAAGGGCATTCGAGCCGACAACCCCAGACGCCACTTTGATGGGGATTCTGGGCCTGATTGCTCTTGTGATAAATGTCATCTCCGTGCTGCCGTTGCTGCGGTACCGCAAGGGCGACGCGAACATGCGCGCTGTCTGGCTGTTCTCGCGCAACGACGCCATCGGCAACGCCGCAGTCGTTATCGCCGCCGGGCTGGTGGTTTGGCTAGGCAGCGCATGGCCCGATCTCATCGTAGCCTTCGGGATCGCCGGACTGTTCCTGCACTCGTCATGGGCGATCATCCGCGACGCGCGGGCCGATCTGAAGGCGGTGGCATGAACAGCCGCGTTCTCGGTGGGCTTTGCGCCATCGCCGCGTTTGGTGTTGATCAGGGCACCAAGGCTCTTGCCCTGAACTCCCCGGCGCTTGAGAACGGGGTCGAGGTTCTGCCCTTTCTCAACCTCGTGCGGGTTTTGAACGATGGGGTCAGCTTCGGTATGCTCGGCGGGGTCGTACCCTGGTGGGGTCTGGTCGCACTTGCTGCCGTGGTCGTGGCATGGCTGCTGATCTGGCTGTGGAAGGCTCCGGACAGGCTGACAGGTGCGGCGCTCGGTCTGATCATCGGAGGCGCGCTTGGCAATATCCTTGACCGTCTGCGCTATCAGGCCGTCCCTGACTTTCTCGACTTCCATTACAGGTCATACCACTGGCCGTCCTTCAACTTGGCTGACGTGGCGATCTTTTGTGGGGCAGCATTGCTGTTCTGGGACAGCTTTCGCACCTCGAAAGTTAGGCCGGAAAATCGGGAACAAGACAATCGCAAGGGAGATGTCACGGGGGGATAACAGCTAACAGGCAAAGAACTTTGGGAGGGAATTCGGCTTGAGATTTTTGGATTGGATTGACCGTGGCATTCGCGGCATCGGCGTCGTGACTGCGTGGCTGACAGTTGTTTCGATTGCTGCTTATGGCGCGCTTCAGATGCTGGATCGCAAGCTACAACTTGGCGTGTCGAGCTATTTGCCGGACCTGTCCACGTCACTGCTGTTCATCCTAATTTTCTTGACCTTTGGGTATACCTATCTGCGCGACGGTCACGTGCGCGTTGATGTTCTTCGCAGACATTGGTCCGCCCGCCGCATTGCTTGGATCGAACTGATTGGCGGCCTTTTTGTCCTTCTGCCGCTCGCCGCCATCCTGACCTACTACGGATGGGACGGTTTGATGCGCACCACGAAATACGCGGAAACCCAGTTGTGGGCACAACGCATCACCGGGGTCATCGGCCCCATCTTGCTGGCTCTTGCCGGGATGATCGTAGCCCTTCGCAACATCGCCTTTCTGACAGGGAGACGTGCGCAAGGTGCACCGGAACAAGCAAGCGGCCTGCACAATGGTGAATGAGGTCCTCACGGTTGCCATGCTTGTCGTGATGGCGATTGGGGTTTTCAGTGGCTTTCCGGTGGCGCTGGTGCTCGCGGGGACAGGCTTCTTGGGGTTTGTCGCTGCGGTTTGGGTGGGGATCACTGATTTTCAGCATCTGGGGCTGATCTACCTGCGGGCCCGTGGTGTACTGACCAATGAATCAGTCCAATTCACCAGCGTTCCAATGTTGATTTTTCTTGGCCTGATCCTGAATGCCAGCGGGATTGCCGAAACCATGTTTCGCTTGCTGGGGCGTCTTCTGACAGGCGTTCCCGGTCGCTACGCCATTGCGACTTTGCTGATCGGCCTCGTTCTTGCGCCCGCCGCCGGGGTGATCGGTGCTTCCGTCATAACTGTGGCGTTGGTGGCCTATGCCCCGATGATGGCGTCGGGCTACGCACCGCGAACCGCAGGAGGCGCTGTCGCAGCTTCTGGAGCATTGGGTGTCGTGTTCCCGCCAGCCGTGATGCTGTTCTTCATCTCGAACGTGTTCTATCTGCGCATCGGATTGATGTATGTGGCCCTCATCGTACCTGTGCTTCTGATGGTCATGGCCTTCGCGGTCTACTTTGCGGTCACCTTGAGAAAAACGGTCGAAATCCCGCTGGACACACCCAAGACCAATCTTGTGTCAGACCTCTTGTTTGTACTCGCGTCTGTCGCGGTCATCGCATCCATTCCGCTCAGCATCATTCTGGGCTTTGCGACACTAACAGAGGCGGCTGGAGTAGGGGTTTTTGGCGCGCTTTTGGTTGCTCTGGCGCGAAAGCGTCTGTCTTTCTCGTCGTTAAACTCTGTCACGGTGCAGACAAGCACGATGACGTCGATGGTCTTCTTCATCGTACTTGGCGCATCGGTGTTTTCGCTCAGTTTCCACCTCGTTGGTGGACCAAATGTGATCTTCGACTGGATATCCGCATTCGATCTCACCCGGTGGGAACTGTTGGCCATGCTCCTTGGCGTGATCATCATACTTGGGTTTGTTTTTGACTGGATCGAGGTGCTGCTGGTCTTTGTACCCGTACTGATGCCGATTATTTCAGAGCTCGACTTCGCAGATCACGTCGGCTCTGCCTACTTTGCACAAATCTGGATCGCTGGCCTGATAGCCTTGGCGTTGCAGACGTCTTTTCTGACGCCCCCTTTCGGTTATGCCCTGTTCTTTGCCAAGATGGCCGCACCGAAGGGTATCAATCTGTCTGATATCTATCGCGGAGCGGTACCCCTTGTTGCCATTGAGATTGCATTGATCGCGGCGCTGATCTCGTTTCCTCAGCTTATCACTTGGCTGCCCGAAATGGCCCTTGGGGATGCCGATGCGCCGCAATTGATACAGCGGTGAGTGATGTAGCCTGCAGCGGGGGAAAGCATTCCCTTGTGGGTTCTCTAGGTTTAACCGTTTTTTCGGATTGAGCTGAAGCGGCCACTGGCGCAGCCGCAGCGAAATGGTGCTTAGTCCCGCATTGCTGCCTATTCGCGAAAACAGGGCCAAAGGTTGCTTCCTTGACCCAAGCCGAGATCGAACCGGGGCCTAAGCCCCGATCCTCTTGATGCGGATTCCGAGCTTGCGGGCCTTGTCGACGATGTTCTCTGTGATGCCCGAACCGGGCGTGGCAATCAGACCCTGCGGTATGGTCTCGAGCATCTTGTCGTTGCGCTTGAAAGGGGCGGCCTTGCCGTGGCTTTTCCAGTCGGGTTTGAAGACCACCTGGGTGACACCTCGGGTATCTGCCCAGCGGGCCGCAATCATCTCGGCGCCCTTGGGCGTACCGCCGTGCAGCAGCACCATGTCGGGGTATTTCGCAAGGGTGGCATCGAGGACGGACCAGATCAGGTCGTAGGCCTGATAGTCGCCGCCAGAGAAGGCGATCCGCGTGCCTTCGGGGCAATGCACTTCGGTTTCCTTACGGCGCTTGGCTGAGAGATAGGCCCGGCTATCCACCACGGCGGAGGTGAGACCACGATGGGAGACCTTGGATCCGGTGCGCGGGAGCCAAGGCGAGCCCGTGGCGGCCGAGAAGTGGTCCACGGCGAGATCGCGCATCTGCTCGAAAGCGTCGCGGTGATCCCAGAGCTTGAGCCCGATCACCTGGAGGCGCTCGAGTTCGACCGAGGCGACCTCGGAGCCGTCCTGGATGGCCAGAATTTCCCGGACCTCGAATTCGTTGTCGTCGAGAAGCTTCTGGATATGGGTCAGCCGGCGATGGAAAATCGAGGTCAGGGACCAGAGCATCTCTTCGAGATTGTCTTCCAACTGGCTGCCGGTGAGGAGGCCGATGGTGGTATCAAAGAGGGTCGCCATGGCGAGTTCGACCTCATCTGGCTGGGGCAGGGGGCGATGATCGGTCTCGCCGGCCCCCGGCGTTGCGCCGTGAAGTGCCAGGTGGTCGAGGATGGCGGAGGTCACGCCGGTTTCCTCTTGGATGTCTGTCTGATGGGGCATTGTCTGGTTCCTCTGATTGATCTGACCCGATTTGGATGGGGCGATATCAGGACCGGCGGCGACCGGGCCGCATCCGTCAGGATCGCAGCGCAGCGGAGAATGCGCCGCGCGCCGGAAAATTGTTCCCGCGAGGAATGCCCTGAAGGGGCAGGGGAATTTTCTGGCGCGGGGCGCGTTGCTGCCCGGGCGAGGGGCACTCAGCCCCGACCCGCTGGTCCATCGCTCCCCTTATCCAAGCGGGATCAGATCGAGCCCGCGGAACCTTTGCCCCCTCGGTCATCACGAGTGGAGACAGGCGCTCACCCGTGCTCGATCTCCAGACCTTGCGCCTTCATTGCCTTGAGAAGAGACCGTCGCAGCGCATCCTTGCCAAAAGCCCGCAGATCGTCGTTGAAATCGCCCATACTTGGCACGAGATCACCACAGGCAATTCCAAGCGATTCCAGTTGGTTACGCAATCTCATAGATGCATAGCGACCAGCTTCGTCATTGTCCCGTGCGATCCAGATAGGTTTGATCCCCGGCGGCGGGATGAAGAGCCCGAGATGGGTGGCAGTGAGACAAGACGCGAGGTCGAACTCCGGGAGAGCCGTGCCGACCGAGAGGGTATTCTCGAGACCTTCGCCGACGATGAGATCAGAGCGCGCCTTGCCGGACCAGAAGCGGATGGCGTGGCCATGCAGTTGCCCGAGGATCCGTTTCGGGCTCTCGATTTCGGCCAAAACGCCGGTGGACGGGTCGAGATAGAACAGCGCACATCCGGTGATCTGGCCCCGATTGTCCGTGATCTTTGTGAGCAGGGCAGGGGACCTTGTTGCCAGATCAGGATCGTCCTCGCCCTGACGTAGGAAGACCCGCGGATGATAGCGGAGCGCGGGACCGAGGCGCGTGATGCCGCACCCTTGCAGATAGGTGGCGGCCAAGGTGCCAAGAACTGGCTTGCCAGCCGCAAAGAGCTTGCGCGCCCGCGCAATGCGTTTGCTGGAGGCAGTATCGTGGCGCTCAGCCCTTTGGGTTTCACGAGTTACGGCAGGGCAGGGGGCCTCGCCGAGAAAGGACCGGGCCTCCCTTAGCGTTTCCTTGAGTGTCACCGAACCAAGCCGTTCTTGCAGCAGGTCGATCAAGTCGCCAAATTCACCCGTCGCGAAATCTTGCCAGGACCCGGCCTTGCGCCCGCTTTCCGCCTGCAGTCGGATCGCGAGACTCTGTCCCTTTGCTCCCGATGTGTCACCGACCTGCCAATAATTGCCCTGCTTGCGTCCCTCGGGGAAATACTGGCGGCAGAAACTCTCGGCCTGGTCTGCAAGATCGGCCGAGAGGTCTGTGATGCTGCGCCGCGGGTTCATGCGGCAGCATCTGCGACGCTTGCGCCAACTGGATGCTCGGCGAGCACCTGAAGTGGTCCCATCTTTTCGGACAGGTTTGCAGCGTTTCTAAGGTGTATCCGGTTTAGGTTTCATGCTGCGTTTCGCTCTTCCAAGCCCGCCCAATATGCGTCGTCAGGCGTTTGCCGATCAAGCGCCGAAGGGGGCCGTTTGGTGTTGGAGAAGACCATCCAGTTCTTGACGACGCGCCGGGCCTGGAAGCCATCGGAGATTTCCTCAAGGTATATGGCCTCCTGCTTCAAGGATCGCCACAGGCGTTCGATGAAGATGTTGTCGAGATATCTTCCCCGACCGTCCATCGAGATGCGCACGCCCACCTCGGTCAACGTGGTGATCCAGGCCGATCCGGTGAACTGGCTGCCCTGATCCGTATTCATGATCTCGGGCGGGCCGTGCTTGGCGATGGCTTCGTTCAAAGCATCGACGCAGAAGTCGGCGTGCATCGTGTTCGACAGCCTCCAGCTCAGGACCTTGCGCGTGGCCCAGTCCATTATGGCGACCAGATACAGGAACCCATTCCTGACCGGCACAAAGGTGATATCTGCGCACCAAACCTGATTGGGTCGGTCAATCTGCATCTTCCTCAGCAAATATGGATAGACCGGATGCTGGGGGTGCGGCTTGCTGGTTCGAGGACGCTTGTAGATCGCTTCCAAGCCCATCTTCGCCATGAGGCGACGGACGCGATGACGACCCATAACGATCCCTTCCCGGCGCAGATACGCCGCGATCTGGCGTGATCCGAAGAACGGGTATCGGGTGAACACCCGGGCGATCTCTTTCATCATCGCCAGCGTGTCCGCATTGACCCCGACCGGCGTGTAGTAGTACGCAGATCGGCTCAGGCTTACCAGCTTACATTGCTGGCTGATGCTCAGATCGGGATGGTCGTGCTGGATCATCAACCGTTTCTTTGCCGGGCTCACCTTTTGAGCCCTTCCGACAAAAAGATCCTATGAGGGCGGAACGCGCTGTTTGGTTAGCCTGGCCGCATCTGGATTTTTGCGGGAGACCTTTTCATGGACCATAACGATACCATCGAACCGAAGACTTTTGTCGCGATTGAACTGAGCAAACGCAGCTGGGTTATCGGTATTGCCAAGCCTGATCGAGACAAGCCTTCCATATATCGCCTGACCGGTGGCGATAAGTTGGGTTTGCTCGCCCGACTACGACGAACTTCAGACGCCAAGGATATGGTCCTCTGTTTCGAGGCTGGCCATGACGGGTTCTGGTTGGCGCGGTTTCTACAGGCAGAGGGTTATGATGTGCGCGTCCTTGATCCGGCAAGTTTGCAGGTCAATCGCCGGGCCAGGCGGGTCAAGACGGATCGCATTGACGCCTTGGCGATGCTCCGCGCGTTGGCCGCCGTTTATCGGGGTGAAAGACAAGTCTGCGCGCAGGTTCGCGTCTTGACCGTCGCGGAAGAGGACGCCCGGCGATCGCATCGCGAGCGCGATAGGCTGATTCACGAGAGAACGGCACACGTGAACCGTATCAAGGGTCTCCGAACGCAGGGCCAAGGAGCGCGTATCCGCAGGATCATGCTAATCGCTTTGGCGCGTAAATTGGCCATCGCCTTGTGGCGGTACGTGGAAACCGGCGTCTTGCCGGAGGGCGCAACACTATCGGCCAAGGCAGCCTGATCAATTTCAAAGCTTCAGGTCTCCGGCCAGAGACCTGAGGGCGGGATGACGGGCGTCGTGTCAACGATTGGCGTGTCTTTCGAGCGCCGGCAAAAAGTGTGAACCCGTCCCCGATCCGTTCGTGTGAATGCAAGATTGTGGTCAGCCGTCATGGAGCTACCGGATATAAGTTGATGCGGGCGACCCCGCATGATCTTCACGCAGCAATCGATCCGCCTGGAACCAGAACATAGGAACGCTGCTGAACAGCGCAGCGACAGGCATCTGCGCGCCAGTTGACAATCTTCTCCTCATATAAATCGTTCTCCACCGCCAGCCTCCCGATCTTGGCGTGAAGCTCCTTGATATCGGATTCGGTCGGGCCACTCTGCTTCCCGCCCGAGAACACGTCTGCCATGCCCTCGATGGCCTGCCGCTTCCATGTGCTGACCTGGTTCGGGTGCAGTTGATGCTTCGCTGCGATCTCCTGCACGGTCTTGTCGCCCCGCAGCGCTTCCAACGCCACCTTGGCCTTAAACTGATCTGTAAAGTTCCGGCGCTTTGCCATCTTCGCATCCCTTCAAAGGTTTGGGATACACCTTAGCCGACTGTCCGGTTTTCTGGGACCACATCAACCCGCGCCAGCACGTCAGTACCGTCCACCGGGATGAACACCCGCGTCTTCCACTGGATAACCTCGGTGAAGCAGCCCATGGCTTTCAGTGCGGGCAGGGCCGCACCGGACGCGCCGATCAGCTCACACCTCGGCTGCCCCATGACGAGCGACCTGCGCAGCTGGTAACCGCCGAGGAGGTTCAGGGTCGTCCTGGCGTCCATCACGGCCGCGAGCACCTCATGCGGCGACATCTCGATCTGGCAGTCGAGCCCAAGGCGCGCGTAGACGTTCGAGAGCTGTTCCTGGCTGACCAGACGGCCGATGGCGCGTTCCCCGTCTTCGGTTTGCAGGCGATAGATGCGCATGTTGTCGGCAGGTAGCCGGTCCCAGATCGGCAGGAGAAGCCCGCAGATCAGCGTGATCTTCGAGGTGGTGAACTCCGGCACAGCGTCGACCTCGGTCTGCCAAAGGTGCTCGAACATCGCGTCATCGATCTCTTCCCAGTACGAGGTCAAAAACTCGCTGAGCGCGAGGATTTCGGTGGCCATGGGCCGCAGGAGTTTCACCCGCAGGATCGGAACACCATCCTCGTCCATGAAGGCCGGCGCCTTGACCATCAGCGCCGCGCGCTTTGACGTCTTGTTCCAGCAAAGCGTCGCACCCTCCGTGCCTGCGCAGATCGTCTTGACCCGGGGCACGGTCAGCGGATCGTTCCTATCGGTGCGCTCCACGGTCAGGGCAGTGGCCGTCGCACCCGTCGAAGATCATCTTCCGGTCCACGATCTCGAATTTCTCTGCCTTGAGCGTCTCGAGGCCCAATCGAGCGTGCCTGCCTGGCGCGCGTCCTCAATGATGGCCGAAAGGAAGGTGCCAAAGGCCTCGAAGATCGCGTCCTGCATGTCGATCCGGAGCGCGAGACAGCGGTTCAGGAACTGCTGGATCGGAGGCAGGGTCTCCTTCATCGTCCCATCCGCCTCATCAAGCGTCAGCCCGGTCATCTCCTGGAACTTTGCGTAGGAGCAAGCCTCGATCTTGGCCGCGCGCAGCTTGTAGAAGAACTGCCGCAGCGCCGCGCGGGCATAGGGGCTTTCGAGGTTGTCTTCGGCACGGAACATGTTCTGCCCGCCAGTCTCGCGCTGCCCCTTGGTGATGGCCCCGAGCGTGTCGAGACGCCGCGCGATGGTGGAAAGAAACCGCTTTTCGCCCTTTACATTGGTCGCGACGGGGCGAAAGAGCGGCGGCTGCGCCTGATTGGTGCGGCTGGTGCGCCCAAGCCCCTGGATTGCATTATCGGCCTTCCAACCAGGCTCAAGCAGGTAATGCACCCTCAGCCGTTGGTTCTTCGCTCCAAGATCGGCGTGGTAACTGTGCCCCGTACCGCCCGCATCGGAGAAGATCAGTATGCGCTTGGCATCATCCATGAAGGCTTGGGTTTCTCCGAGGTTGGAGGAGGCAGGGCGGTTTTCGACCTTGAGCCGCCCTTCAAGGGTTTTCACGATGCGCCGCTTGCGCCCCGTGACCTCGGCCACCGCGTCCCCGCCGAAATGCCAGAGGATCTGGTCGAGCGCGCCCTGCACCGGGGCGAGCGCGCCCAGATGTTCGATCAGATCGTCCCGCCGCCGCTCCGCCTCGCGGCAGATGATGGGGTTGCCACTCGCATCGACAGCGGGGCGCGAACGCAGATCGCCATTCTCGTCGGTGAAGGGCTCGAAGAGCTGCGTCGGGAAGCTGTGCATCAAATATTCCATGACCGCCTCCCGCGGCGTGAAGTCGACCTGAAGATCGTCCCATTCCGAGGGCGGGATATCCTCGAGGCGCCGTTCCATCACCGCTTCGCTGGTCGAGACCACCTGAATGACCGCGGAATGCCCCGCCGCCAGGTCCACCTCGATCGCGCGGATCAGCGAGGGGCATTTCATTGCGGTGATGAGATGGTTGAAGAAACGCTGCTTGTTGCTCTCAAAGGCCGAGCGGGCGGCGGATTTCGCCTGAGCGTTCAAAGTTCCAGTCTCGGAGGAAATACCCGAGGCATGAAGGGCCGCCTCGAGGTTGTTGTGGATGATCTGATAGGCATCGGCGTAACTGTCGTAGATCGCGACCTGGGCGGGGGTCAGCTCATGCACCAGCATCTCGTATTCGACCCCGGCATAGGAGAGCGAGCGTGCCAGATACAGCCCGAGCGCTTTCAGGTCGCGCGAGATCATCTCCATTGCGGCAATACCCCCGGCCTCCATCGCGGCGACAAATTCGGCCCGCGCCACGAAGGGGAAATCCCCGGTGCCCCAAAGCCCGAGGCGGGTGGCATAGGCGAGATTGCCGACCACAGTGGCGCCGGTGGCCGAGACATAGAGGACGCGGGCATCTGGCACGGCATTTTGCAGCGCGAGGCCGGCAAGACCTTGCTGCGACGCCTTTTTGTCGCCGCGATCGGACTTTTCGCCGGCGGCATTCGCCATGGCGTGGCTTTCGTCGAAAGTGATAACCCCGTCGAACCCTTCGCCCAGCCAGGACGTCACCTGGTCGAGCCGCGACGCCTTCCCTTCGCGTTCGGCGGAACGCAAGTCGCGTAAGTGACAAAGAGGATGCCTTCGGACTGAACCGCCCCGGGTTTACCGGAGAGTTTGAGGTTCAATAGTTATGCCGCTTTCTCAGTGGCGCTCAAGTCTGCGAAGAATGCCTCCTCTGCTTCTTGTGGCGTGACATATCCGATGGCGCTGTGGAGGCGCTCGGTGTTGTACCAGGTGACCCACTTCAGCGTTTCCCATTCGACTTGTCCAACCGACTTCCATGGGCCGAGGAAGTTGATGACCTCGGTCTTGAACAGGCCGATGATGCTTTCAGTCAGGGCGTTATCATAAGAATCCCCGACGCTGCCGACAGACGTGTCGATGCCGGCCTCAGCCAGACGCTCAGTGTACTTGATCGACAGGTATTGCGATCCGCGATCCGAATGATGGATCAGCTTGTCTGCCCCGGACGGCGCCCGCTGGCAGATGGCCTGGTTCAGGGCGTCGAGAACAAAGCCTGTGGTCATTGAAGTCGCCACGCGCCAGCCGACAATCTTGCGGGCAAAGACGTCGATGACGAAAGCGACGTAGACCATCCCTTGCCAGCTTGAGACATAGGTGAAATCTGACACCCAGAGCTGGTTCGGCATCGCCGCCACGAAGGCCCGGTTTACCTTGTCACCAGGACAGGGCTGTGCTGCGACAGGGCTGGTCGTGATCACCTTCTTGCCGCGGACAACGCCTTTTAATCCGGTGGTTCGCATCAACCGTTCCACAGTGCAGCGGGCGATGTCGCGTCCTTCACGGCGCAGGGCATGCCAGACTTTGCGGGTCCCGTAGCGGCCGCCACTCGCGTCGTGAACACGCTTGATCGCGGCTTCGTCCAACTTGTCGCGCTTTGCCCGGGAAGACGCCAGGTCGGGGTCATGTTCGACCGCCTTGTGCGCGTAGAACGTCGATGGTGCGATCCCCAGAACCCGGCAGACCGGCCCGACACCAAAGACGCTCCGGAGCTCTTCGATAAAGGCGATCATCGCTTGAACGGGCGGTCGAGCTCCGCCGCCGCGAAATATGCGCTGGCCTTCTTCAGGATCTCATTGGCGGTTCGAAGCTCACGGTTCTCCCGCTCCAACTCCTTGATCCGATCCTTCTCGGCGCTTGTCAGTCCGGCCCGTCGCCCGCTATCGCGTCCGGCCTGCTGGCACCAGACGCGCAGACTGTCGGGTGAACAGCCCAACTTCGGCGCAATCGCTCGATACGCCGCGCTATCGCTGGTGTAATTGGCACGGTTCTCTTGAAACAGCCGAACACCGCGTTCGCGAAGTTCAGCCGGATAGGCGGGGGTGAATCGTCTCTTCGTCATAGGGCTCATCCTTTGAGTGTTTTACTCTCCAGTAAACCCGGGGCGGCTCAAACTGTCTGATGCCTTCAGGGAGACCGGGCGCAGGTCGGCAATGTCTGCATCAAAGCGTTCCGGATCGACATGCCAGCGGCGACTCACCGAGCCATCATTCCAACGATAATCGGTGAAAAGGTTAATCTCCTGCTCACCGTCGTTCAGAAACCCGTCCTGGAAAGGCCAGCCTGTCTTTCTCTTCGACATATACCCGCGCCACTCGTACCGTTCTTGCCGTTTTGTCTTTCGTAATCGGGGCGGGATCAAAGCCTCAGGAAACGGACTAGCTGCTTCACAAAAAGCTCGACGGGATCGACATTGAGTGCCTTGGCGATGCGTTCGAGAAGATCGAGGGAGGCCGCGAACTTGGCGTTTTCGACCTTGCCCATATGGCCGCGGCTCACATCGGCCCGATGAGCAAGCTCCTCCTGGCTGAGGCCGCGGGCGCGTCTCAAGTCCTGGATGTTCAGTGCTACACGGTCCCGCAAGTTCATGCCCGCGAAACGGACACGATGCGCGAAATATCGCCACGCGATATATGTTACATTCGGAGGTGTAGAGAAGAATTCTTGGAACGGCGCGAGATCGCCGGAATGGGGTGCCTGCCCAAACGCAGGTCACAGGATAATCGGTCTCGCAAACATTATGGGCCGTTAAATTACTCTTTCGGAAAAGGGCGGCACCGGCAATACCGGTGCCGCCAGTTGTTCATCCACAGGGAGGTTGTATAGGACGAATTCTAAAGGAAGCGACTTTTAGCAGTAGGCTGCACAGCATTCGTATTTGCTGTTGGCCATAAAATCCGCAGCACACTCCCTTAGGAAGTCGCATGGTTTGGACACGGATTTTCAGTTACTTTGTATCTGAAAATGATACGGGAGAAATCTCTTTAACCAGTTCGCCTTGACGATGGCGAAGGTTTATAACCTCGGCTGCAACAAGACGGTCGCGGTATTTTAGGTGCACCTCCAATGACGTCGGAGGCTGGGTTGGAACGCGTCGTACCAGATCGTAACCGGCCGCTATCCCTATGGCTTGAACCTTCATGCCTTTGAGGTCGGACCAAAATCGTGGTGGTACGGGAGCTGGGCGTGTCTTGTTGCAGATAGCAGCTGCTGCGATTTGTGCCTGGGAGGATGCGTTGTGGATAGTTTCAATGCGCGGCTTTCCCGACACGAACGCGTTGTCACCGCGCGCGCAATCACCGATTGCGTAAATCTTGGGGTCGGATGTCCGCATGTCCTGATCCACACAGATTCCATTGTCACAAACCAATCCCGCGTCCTGGGCTAAGGTTATATTCGGCGTCGCTCCAATACTCACCAACACAAGATCGGCCTTAATCTCTATTCCGTTTTCAAGGTTAATGGAAGAAACATGTTGATTAGCAGCGCCAAACTCTTCGAGACGCTTGTTGAACATGAAACGCACCCCAGCATCTGATAGCTTTTCAGTGATGAAGTTTGTCGCTGCCGGAGAGGCAACGCGAGCCATTGCTCGTCCACCAACCTCTATGATCGTGACGGCCTTTCCACTATCAATTGCGGCAGAGGCCACCTCGAGTCCGATCACACCGGCACCGACGATGACGACGTCACGACACTCTGGGCGCCTCAGCGCCTGGCGAAGCCTTGCAGAGTCCCCCAAGTCTCTTAGGTAGTGAATCCCTTTCAGGTCGGCCCCCTTCAAGTCGAGGCGGCGAGGCGCCGCTCCGGTTGCGAGGATCAGGTTATCGAATTTCGTTGTTTTACCATCTGAATAGAAAATTCTTCGCTCGTTCGTGTCAATCTTGGCGACTTTGCGCGCGCGCATCAGTTCGATGCGGTTATCTTCATAGAAGGAAAGCGGCCGCAAAGGGGTCGGTCTAGGCCTGTCTGAATCCAGCAACCACGCCTTTGACAGAGGTGGGCGTTGATAGGGGAGCGCCGCTTCTTCACCAATCAGCTTAATGGTGCCTTCGTAGCCGTTTCTGCGCAGTGTTGCGGCTGCAGTCGTCCCAGCGACCCCATCGCCGATGATCACGGTTGTTTCCATTTTTTGGTTCCTCCCTGAGTATGTAGAAGTCTTCTTAAATGAGGCCTTTCGAGCGTGCGATTAACACGGCCTCGGTACGGTTGCTGGCATTTAGGGAGGGTAAGATTCTCCGGAAATGCCATTTCACAGTGTCTTCCGTGACATGCAGGCGCGCTGCAATTTCCTTGTTGCTCAACCCGAGTGCCGCATGCTGCAAAACCCCGATTTGCTTTCGGCTGATCGGGGCAGATATATGTGCAGCGGGGAGCTTAGTGATCGTCAGTTCATGCGCCGTTTTTCCGGCAATCGAAAATTGATCTGTCCTTTGATCTAGGAACGCTTTTGCCGTTGGGCTAATGACCCTCAGAAAATGCCGCCTGTTTTTCAAAGACCTGAATGCACCCATTTGTTGTGCTTGCAGATTGGCATCGACCATCCTTTTTATTGCTTGCTTTTCTTCGCCCATCATATGGATAGTGGTCGCAAGCGTACATTGCGCCCTGACCTCACCGCGTTGGTCCCTGATGGCGGCAAAGTTTGTCAGAGCTTTTCGCGCCTGCCTCTCGGCCAGACCCAGTTTCCCGTCACGCAGAAACCTTGAGGCTTCGAGCAATTCACGTTCCGCCTGGATGGCGCGATTTTGGTTTGGCAAGAAAACCAAGTCCTCGTCCGATGGAAGAGGTTCGATCCCGAGCGGAGTACTCGCTCGGGTTCCCATGGCAAAGACTTCGGTACCCAACCGAATCAGGATACCCAACCGCTTCAAGCCGCGCTCGTTTGCCGTAAGGCGGCAGCGTTCCAGCAACAAGAAGGCCCGCGATGTGTCACCTCGGCGAATATATACCTCGACCGCGCTTCGAACCGTGTTCCACACCACATCCGTCACCCCGAATGCCAGCGCGAAATCGAGAGCCTCATGCAGGAGGCCGTCGTCAGGTGTGATTGAGCCGTCTTCTGCCTGGACCTGAAATTCGAAGGAGGTGAACATTCCTCTGACAAACGGCGTGCGCTCCTGGGCGACGTTTTCATCTTTCTGTGCCCGCCGGATTTCGGCGCGCGCGCCATAAATGTCGCCATTGAGCAGTCTGGCCAGGATACCGGCGCCAGCAAGCCAGCCAAACGCATAGCGGTGACGGACTGCTCCGCTTGTGACCGTGGCCGTGGCGATTTGATCTGAAAGGATAGTGAACTGCCTGTCAGAGGCGGCAATGAAGGCTCTGCAGGTCTGTGCAGCCGCCTGCCCGACGGGGTTGACCAACCCATAGGTGTCAACCCATGCAGTGCAGCCTTCATCGCTTTCTTTCATTTCATCATGTGTGGCCAGACCAATGGCGTGGACCAGTTCCCCCCATCCATTCGGGTCGTCCTGTTTCGCGGGATCTGAAGCGGGCAAGGCGTTCAGTCTGTCCAGCACCTCTTGAGCTTCCTGAGCACGTTGGCCGAAGTACAGCACCCAAGCATATCCGATGGCCAAGGATGGTGTCTGGATTAATTTGAACCGAGGAATGCCGGTGAACCAGGTCATCAAGGCCTCGATCTCTCCCTGCCTCAGGGCAAGGTCCAGCAGAGCTTGTTCGCCCAGACGTTGGGCCCAATTATGATCTTGGGCCCGTAGGGCCACTTTAATGACCAAGCGGTATTCCCTTCTTCGCCAATGCCAGAATGCGATACGTTTCAGGAAATACGACTGGCGCGATCCGTTTGCCTCTATGAAACGATTGCGCAGATAATCTTTCAGCGCCCGGTTCATTTCATAGCGGTTTGGTGTTGCAGCGCTGGACGCCAAAAGGCGATAGTGCGCTTCAAGTTTAGCCAGTTTGAGGCCTGCAGCGTCCGTCTTGAACACGTAGTTGCAGATATCTTCAGTGATTTCTTCCAGCCAGCTGGCTTTCTCCAGGCAATCGCGGAGCGGTTGCGGCACCTGCGCCAGCACATCGTTTTCGAAATAGGCCTGAACCTCGGGCAGATGGACGATGCCTTCGCCTGAGGCAGTCGATTTTCCCGCCAGCGCGCACAGAAGCGGCCAGCCGCCCGTCAAATCGAACACTCTCTTTGCCTGGTCTGCGTCCAGTGACAGAACCAAGCCAGTCTCATCGAGGGTGAAACCCAAATCGTCCGGGCCGATCGTAACGACATCCGAGAGGACCGACAGAGAGACCGTCGCGTCGGGCAAGCCTTCGCTTATGACCAATCGAACGGTTTCCGGCGTTTCCAGTGTGATCGTTCTCAGAAACCTTTGCGTAGTGGCAGCGTCTGCTACGCCATCCAGGCAGATCGTGACGGGCCTTTCATGATCCGTGAGCAGGCCGAGCGCGAGGGTCTTCACACTACTCTTGGTCGGTGTCGCGGGGAATCTTTCCGAGGAAAGCGCCGCGACAATCGAGTTCGCAATCAAATCGGTTTCAGATAGGTCTTTTGGCCAGAAAGACGAAAAGTCCAGATAGATGCAGTCTTCGTTTCTTTCGAGCGCGGCTTGGGCGCACTGGGCGACCTGGACCGACTTGCCAAAGCCGGGAGGCGCTTTGTAAAGAAGACACTTGGCCGTCGGGTTTCCTGTAAAACTCAGCCTGTCGCGCTTTAGATAACCCTGAGAATACTTTGTGCGACGGGTATTCATCCGTCTCAGAAAGCCCGAAATGTCGTCTGGGTTTGCTCTGGAGGGCGTTGTCATCCCTCCCTCCCCGAAGCGATGTATCGTTGGTGTCCCGACTCCATAACTATAGCACGCGAAACTCAAAACTACACGAACGTGTAGTTGTTAGCTGGCCTGTCTGTGAGGATTTTGCCGTCTCAGCGTCAGTCGGCAGGAGGAAGCAATGCAATCATGCTTCTGACCACCGTATGGCCAAATGACAGCCTTTCAGGGAGGAACAGACTGATGAAGGATTTGAACGAAACGGCCGCGGCAGAAGCCGGCGCCACTGAAGCATACGTTGATAAGAAACGGTATTTTTGGATTTTGTCTGTATTCTGGCCGGCAACGCCGCTGATCGGACTTTACCTAGTAGCGGAAACCGGATGGAGCATCTGGTACGGAACAGTCTTGATTCTGTGGTATCTGGCGGTACCACTGCTGGACGCGATGTTCGGAGAGGATTTCTCGAATCCCCCCGAGTCGGCCGTGCCTGATCTTGAAAAAGACCGCTACTATCGCGTGCTCACTTATCTGACCGTGCCCATGCACTATGCGGCTCTTGTCGGATCCTGCTGGTGGGTGGCGACCCAACCGGTCAATGCCTTTGAGTTCATTGCGCTTGCACTGTCGCTGGGTATCGTCAACGGTTTGGCACTGAACACCGGCCATGAACTGGGCCACAAGAAAGAAACATTTGACCGCTGGATGGCCAAATTGGTGCTGGCTGTGGTTGGATATGGCCACTTCTTCATTGAGCATAACAAAGGGCACCATCGTGACGTGGCCACACCTAAAGATCCGGCAACTTCGCGTATGGGTGAAAACATCTATTCTTTCGCAACCCGCGAGATCCCCGGGGCTTTCAAACGCGCTTGGGAGCTTGAAGAGGTTCGCCTTGAGCGGAGTGGTAAGAATGTCTGGAGCCTGGATAACGAAATTCTTCAGCCGCTGATCATTACCGTCGTTCTTTACGCCGGGCTGCTGGCATTCTTCGGGCCCATCATGCTTGTGTTCCTGCCCATTCAGATGGCGTACGGATGGTGGCAGCTGACCTCGGCCAACTATATCGAGCATTATGGCTTGCTGCGCGAAAAACTGCCCAACGGCAAGTATGAGCATCAGAAGCCGCACCATTCGTGGAACTCGAACCATATCATGTCCAACCTGATCCTGTTCCACCTGCAGCGGCACTCGGACCACCACGCGCACCCGACGCGATCCTATCAATCCCTGCGGGACTTCAAGGATCTGCCTGCGCTTCCTTCGGGCTATCCCGGGATGTTCTTTGCGGCGCTGGTCCCCTCGTGGTTCCGATCGATCATGGATCATCGTGTCTTGGACTGGGCCAAAGGTGACCTGAACAAGATTCAGATCGAGCCTGGCATGCGTGAGTACTATGACCGTAAATTCGGGTCGGTCGCACCTGCACAACCTGCCGCCATGCCTGCCGAATAAAACCCTCGCATGGCGCCTCAGACTAAGGAGTTGGCCCCGATGGGGCCAACACTGGCCTGACAAACAGCCCCTTGCTCTCACTCGATGACGGGGCCGCAGACACAACCGAGAGAAAATCTGGAACGACGCATGTGCTTGCCTGTCAACGCACGTGTGTAAGGGAGGAATGAACAATGGCTAAATATCAATGCCCGGATTGCGGTTACACCTACGATGAAATCCAGGGCCACCCGCATGAAGGTTTCCCGCCGGGAACGCCGTGGTCGCAAGTGCCCGAAGACTTTGCGTGCCCCGATTGCGCGGTCCGCGACAAAGAGGACTTTGTGCTGATCGGCGAAGCCGCAGCGCCAGCACCAACCCCGGCACCGGCACCCGAACCCGTGGCGGTTGCCGCTCCTACCGCCGCACCGCAAGCGCCTGCGCCGCAGCCTACTCCGGTGGTACAGGCGACCCCCGCCGCCGGAACTGCCTACCGGAAATGGCTTTGCATCACATGCGGTCATATCTACGACGAAGCTCTTGGCGACGAACACGAAGGTTTCCCGCCGGGAACTCTGTTCAGTCAGATCCCCGATGATTGGTGCTGTCCGGACTGTGGCGCCACGAAAGAGGACTATGTCCTCTACGAAGAGAAGTAGGAGCGTGAACATGAATCAGGTTGCATCATTTCACGTCAAAACAGCCAGTGCCGATGACATCCGAGCGGCGTTTGACACCCAGATTCGGGCACAACTTGCCCGGCGGGCCAGTTTTGACCGCAAGGCACGCATCGCACAGCTAGACCGGCTGGCAGAGGCCGTCAAGCGGAACGAGGAGAGAATCATCGCGGCCTGCGCCGCTGATTTTCGTAAACCCGCCGAAGAAGTTAAACTTACCGAGATCTTTCCTGTGCTTCAGGAAATCCGGCACACCAAACACCATCTGAAGTCGTGGATGCGCTCCAAACGGGCGCCCGCCACTTTGGGGGTGTTTGGCACCAAGGCACGGGTTCGCCCCGAGGCCAAGGGTGTGTGCCTGATCATCGCGCCCTGGAACTATCCAGTGAATCTTTCGCTCGGGCCGTTGGTTTCGGCAATCGCGGCCGGCAACAGTGCCATCATCAAGCCGTCAGAAATGACGCCAAATGCGTCCCGTGTCATCATCGACATCGTGGAAGAGGCGTTCACACCGGATCTGGTCAGGGTCATCGAAGGCGACGCCACGGTTTCCCAAGAGCTACTGTCGCTTCCGTTTGACCACATTTTCTTCACGGGCAGCCCGGCAATCGGCAAGGTCGTGATGGAGGCGGCGGCAAAAAACCTGACATCGGTCACTCTGGAACTTGGTGGTAAGTCGCCCACAATCGTCGGGCCCAACGCCAATATCAAGAAGGCCGCGCGCAACATCGTCTGGGGTAAGTTCGCAAACAACGGTCAGACCTGTATCGCACCGGATCATGTGTATGTACATCGCGATGTTTCGACTGCGTTCAAGGCTGCGCTTCAGGCCGAGATCGGCCGGGTCTATGGAAAGACGCCCGAGGCTCAAAAAGCAACGCCCGACTATTGCCGGATTGTGAACGAACGTCACTTTGACAGGGTTCGCAACCTGATCGAGGATGCCCGTGCCAAAGGCGCAAGCATCCTTCAGGGCGGGCAGACAGACGCGGCCCAGAATTTCGTTGCCCCGACGCTGATCTCCGAGGTTTCGGACGATATGGAAATCACTCAGGAAGAACTGTTTGGGCCGATCTTGCCGATCATCGAATATGTCGATCTGGATAAAGTTATCGACAAGATCAACGCAAACCCCAAGCCGCTTGCCCTGTATATCTTCGACAAAAGCAAGGGCTTCGCTGATCAGATCATCACGCGCACCTCTTCGGGCGCGGTGGGCGTAAACCTTACAGTGGTGCATTTCCTGCACCCGAACCTTCCATTTGGCGGCGTCAACAACTCCGGCATTGGGGCGGCCCATGGCGAATACGGCTTCAAGGCCTTTTCCCATGAAAAAGCCGTTCTGGAGGAAAAGCATTCGATCACGCATATGCTTTTCCCGCCTTACACGGGCTTTGTACGCCGTCTTATCAACATCGTGGTCCGGGTGCTTGGATAACAGCCGCCCGTAACCAATAGGGAGAGAAGAAATGTACGACTATATCATCGTCGGCGCCGGATCCGCTGGTTGCGTTCTGGCCAACCGGCTGTCGGCAAACCCGGCAAAACGCGTCGCGCTTATCGAAGCAGGCCCAAAGGACAAGAGCCCCCTGATCCACATGCCATTGGGGATCGCCTTGCTGGCCAACAGCAAAAAGCTGAACTGGGCATTCGACACCGAACCGCAAGAGCACCTGAATGGCCGCAAACTGTTCTGGCCACGCGGCAAGACGCTGGGCGGGTCGTCGTCCATCAACGCCATGGTATATATTCGTGGCCACAAGGCCGATTACGACTACTGGGCGTCCGAGGCAGGCACGGATGTCTGGGGCTGGGACCGCATGACCGACCTGTTCAAGCGCATCGAAGACAACCATCGGTTCGGTGCAACCGAAACCCACGGTAGGGGCGGCGAGCTCTCCGTGAGTGAGCTGAAAACCGTGAACCCTCTGAGCCGTGATTTCGTACAGGCTGGGCGCGAACTGCAGATCCCCCACAACGGCGATTTCAACAGCGCCGAACAAGAGGGCCTGGGCATGTATCAGGTCACGCAAAAGGACGGTCGGCGTTGGAGCTCGGCGCAAGCTTTCCTGCGCGGGGCTGAAGCCCGGTCCAACCTTGAGATTTTCACCGACGCCCGCGTGACCCGCGTTGTCATGGAGGAAAAGACGGCAACCGGTGTCACCTTACAGAAAAGTGGCGAATATCGCCAACTGCGTCTCAACGACGGAGGCGAAGTGATCCTGTCTGGCGGGGCCGTGAATTCGCCTCAACTCCTCCTTCTGTCGGGTATCGGGGATGCCCAAGAAATTAAACGGCATGGTCTAGCCGTCGTTCACGACCTTCCCGAGGTTGGCAAGAACATGGCCGACCACCTCGATGTAACGATTATGCATGCTGCTAGCTCACGGCGCCCGATCGGTGTCGCGCCCAGCTTTCTGCCGCGTGGCATTGGTGGTTTGTTTTCCTACATCTTCAGACGTAAAGGGTTTCTCACGTCAAATGTTGCGGAAAGCGGTGGGTTCATTAAGTCGTCCCCTGAACGCGATAGGCCGAATGTTCAGTTTCACTTCCTGCCCACATATCTGAAAGATCATGGCCGCAAGATCGCTTTTGGTTATGGCTATACGCTTCACATCTGCGATCTTTTGCCCAAGAGCCGCGGCTATATCGGCCTCAAAAGCCCGGATCCGATGGACGATCCTCTGATTCAGCCGAATTATCTTAGCGATCCGGAAGATATGGGAACGATGATTGCAGCCTTCAAAGCTGGGCGCAGGATACTCGAAGCGCCGGCAATGTCTGTGCACAGCAAATACGAAGTGCACCCCGGTAAATCTGTACAGACCGACGATGAGATCGCGGCATTCATTCGGGAAAGCGCAGAAACAATCTATCATCCGGTTGGTACATGCCGAATGGGTGCGGACAAGGATTCTGTGGTCGACCCCGAGCTTAAGGTTCGCGGTGTATCAGGGCTGCGAGTGGTGGACGCATCCATCATGCCAAGCCTTGTCGCTGGAAACACCAACGCCCCGACCATGGTCATCGCTGAGAATGCGGCCGAGATCATTCTGGGGCAGGTGCGTATTTTTAACAGGAGCCGGTCTGTTGCCTAAAAAATCTTACGAAAATCATGAAAAAACAGCCAGTTGCCAAGGATGCGATGGGATTTGTTGTAAGAAACTGCAAGCCGCGACTAGCGGCTTGCGAGCCTACCAGACCGACCAAATAGCCGCTCCCAAACACAAATCCGGAAAGGAAGCTAAATGCGCGGACAAATGATGGCGATGCCCCTCACAATACACTCACTCATTGATCACGGCGCTCGCTATCATGGCAACACCGAGATCGTGTCGGTGGAAACAGATGGCACAAAGACAAAGACGAACTGGAAAGGGATTTCGGATAGAGCCCGTCAGCTCGGCTCCGCGCTGACAAAGCTGGGGCTCTTCAAAGGGGATCGCGTGGCGACGATCGCGTGGAACAACGCGCGGCATCTGGAATGCTACTTCGGCATTTCCTGCGGTGGACTGGTGTGCCACACGATCAATCCGCGCCTCTTCCCCGAACAGCTTGTCTATATCATCAACCACGCGGAAGACCGGGTCATATTTTTTGACGAGACGTTCCTGCCGATCATCGAAGGGATCAGAGAGAAGCTGACAACTGTCGACACCTTCGTTCTCATGTCCGCGCGTGACGAAAAGGCAGCCAGCAAGATCCCCGGACTTATATTCTACGAGGACTTCCTGGCCACGGGGGACGAAAACGCCGATTGGGTGGATGTCGACGAAAATGACGCCTCCAGCCTTTGCTATACCTCCGGCACCACCGGAAATCCCAAGGGCGTTCTTTATTCGCACCGCTCTACGGTTTTGCATTCCTTGGGCGCGGCTCTTCCCGATACGCTGAACATTTCAGCGCGCGAAGTGATGATGCCGGTGGTTCCGATGTTCCACGTCAATGCCTGGGGCATCCCCTATGCCGCCGCGATGGTCGGCGCCAAGCTGGTCTTGCCCGGTCCGGGGCTTGATGGTGACAGCCTCGCAAGGCTGATCGACGACGAAGGCGTGACGGTCGCGCTTGGTGTTCCTACAATCTGGCAGGGGCTGCTTGCATCGCTCGACAAGCTTGGCTCCAAAGCCGAGACCCTCACACGGACGGTGGTCGGTGGGTCGGCTTGTCCCCCGTCAATGATCGCTGAATTCCGCGACAAATATGGCACCGAAGTCGTGCACGCCTGGGGCATGACAGAAACCTCGCCTCTGGGGACTGCGAATGCCTTGCTGGAACGCCATGCGGGCATGACCGTGGAAGAACAGGCGAAAGTGCGCGAAAGCCAGGGCCGCCCGCCCTACGGTGTGGAACTCAAGATCGTCGACGATGCAGGCAGTACAATTCCCGAGGATGGGGCGGCGCAAGGCAATCTTCGCATTCGCGGCCATTGGGTCGTAGACAGCTATTTCGGTGCGGAACCGGGCACGACTTTGGAATCCGATGGATGGTTTGAAACCGGCGATGTGGCCTCGATTGATGCTGATGGGTTCATGACGATTCGAGACCGCTCCAAGGACATCATCAAATCGGGCGGGGAATGGATTTCCACCGTCGAACTTGAAGGAATCGCGGTCGGTCATCCCGGTATTGCAGATGCCGCAGCAATTGCAGCGAAGCATGTAAAATGGGACGAACGGCCGGTCCTTGTCGCTGTAAAGGCTCCAGGAGCAAGAGTGTCAGAGAAGGATGTGATTTCCTTCTTCTCCGACAAAGTCGCCAAATGGCAGATCCCGGATGCGGTCGTTTTTGTGGATGAACTTCCACGAAACGCAACTGGCAAGGTGCTGAAGAACAAGCTGCGGGAAGCATATGGAGACGTGCTTCTGGCGTAGCCTGAAAACAGGCAGGCGGATTTGCAGATCGCATGTTCCGCCTCCTTGAGACCGAGCAAAATGCGCGGAAAAACGACCAAAAGGGAGGAATAAATGAAACAATATAAGGTAAAATCCAAGGGGTCTTTTGCCTCGAAGTTTGTGTTGATCACGATGCTTGGTTGCTTTTCGTCGTTCAGCGTCGCAAATGCGGAACCGCTTTACTCCAAAGGCGACTGGCTTTTTGGCCTGAATGCGGCGAAAGTATTCACGAACGAAACGTTGGATTCAATCAGCGCGGGCGGTGCGCCAATACCGGGGTCTGGTATCGATATCTCCGATGACACCACACTGAGTTTCGATGTTTCTTATTTCTTGAATTCATCTTTGGCATTGAATTTTTTTGGTGGTTTTCCTGCAACCGCCGATCTTACAGGAACCGGCAGCTTGGGGGGGATGACCGTCGGAGAGACAAAATACGGCCCTGCCATATTGTCCCTTCAATACCACTTTTCAACTAATTCATCCGTTAGCCCTTATGTTGGTGCCGGTATCGCTCGAATCTTGTTTCTGGAAGAACAAGGGGATGCTCTCGCGGACTTCGACTTGAAAGACGCCTGGGCGCCTGCTCTCCAAGTTGGAATGCGCTATCAAATGAGCGACAATTGGTTTGCCAATGCTGATATACGTTATACCCCATTCGAAACAGATATCTCTGGGACACTCGGCGGGGCGCCGGTCAGAGGCAAAGTTTCGGTGGACCCAACAATCTTGAATATCGGTGTTGCCTACCGGTTTTAAGGTGTCGTTTCTGACGGAAGTAACCCGGAGCGCGCGTGTCGCGCCTCGGAACATTTACTTCCGAACTTCTTGAAAAATGATTTCTGTACTGGGCAACGGACCAACGCGGTCTTTTTGATGCAGAACGAAGCAACGGTGAAAAAATGAAAGATATCGTAGTATTGGACGGTGCGCGAACAGCCATCGGAACCTTTGGAGGGGCTCTTGCCAACACGCCGCCCATCGAGCTTGGGGAGATCGTGGCGAAAGAGGCGATTGCTCGCTCTGGCATCGATGGCAGGCAAATTGAAAATGTGGTGTTTGGTCATGTTATTAATACTGAGCCGCGTGATATGTATCTTAGCCGCGCGGTCGCAATTGGGTCCGGAGTGCCAGAAGAAGCGCCTGCAATGAACGTAAACCGGCTCTGCGGTTCTGGGCTTCAAGCCATCGTGTCTGCGGCGCAGTCGTTGATTCAGGGAGATGCGGCCATAGCACTTGCCGGTGGCAGCGAAAGCATGAGCCGCTCGCCGTATATCATGCCGGCCATCCGCTGGGGGCAAAAAATGGGCGACACTGGTGCAACCGACATGATGCTCGGCGCACTCAATTGTCCGTTTGGCACAGGGCATATGGGGGTCACGGCGGAAAATGTTGCCTCAGAATATGCAATTACCCGCGAGGTTCAAGACGAGTTTGCACTGCAAAGTCAGGAGCGCGCCCTGAACGCGATCAATAACGGGTATTTCAAATCCCAGATTGTTCCCGTCGAGGTGAAGGTCAAACGCAACATGGTGTCTTTTGATACTGATGAACATCCTAAGGCAAGTACACTGGAATCGCTTGGAAACCTGCGCCCAGCCTTCCAGAAGGATGGTACCGTCACGGCGGGAAATGCTTCGGGCCTAAATGACGGGGCCGCCGCAGTTGTATTAGCGACTGCAGATACTGCAGCCAGAGCGGGATTGATACCGCGAGCAAGGCTGCTCGGCTATCATATAGCAGGCGTGCGTCCGGACATCATGGGGATTGGGCCAATTCCAGCGGTATCAGGTCTTCTAAAGAGAACAGGACTGACAATTTCAGATTTTGATGTGATCGAGTCGAATGAGGCTTTTGCGGCGCAAGCTTTAGCTGTGAGCAAGACTCTTGGTTTGGACAATAACAAGGTGAATCCCAATGGTGGCGCAATAGCTCTTGGACACCCGATCGGGGCATCGGGGGTTATAATCTTTCTAAAGGCGCTCTACGAGCTAGAGCGTACAGGTTTGAAACGGGCTCTGGTAACCATGTGCATTGGTGGTGGGCAGGGCATCGCGGTTGCTATGGAAGCTATCAGGCCTTCGACGTAAACGTGCCGCTTTTGAACACGCTTGCCGATGGCTACGGGGTTGTTCTGGCCACGCCGATCGCCCAGCTCAGTCAGCTGATGGGCTCGAACCTGATCATTGGCGACATGGTCTCGATCATGGGGTCCATCGGACCCGGACTCTCCATGGGCGTGCTTAACGACGGGCTCGCCGCCAGCAAATACCGACCCTGTCCGCTATTGGTGAAATACGTCGAAGTCCGCTGGCTCGGACAAAGGACCAAACTCGGGTTTTACGCCCCGACCGCCGATTTGGCCGAGGCCGAGCTCGATGGCTTCGAGGAAAAATGGGCCGGGAAATACGCCTCCATCGCCCCGGCCTGGCGCCGGGCGTGGGCCGAGGTGATCCCGTTCTTTGGCTTCGATCCGGCGATCCGGAAAATCATCTACACGACGAATGCCATAGAAAGTCTGAACCGCGTGATCCGAAAATCGATCAAGACGCGCGGCTCGTTCCCGACCGACGAGGCCGCAACCAAGCTGATCTACCTGGCAATCCGCAAATTCGAGAAGGATGGCCGAAATGTCCGGGAATGGTTTGCATCCCGCAACCAGTTCGCCATAATGTTCGGCGAGCGCTTCGACGCTTGAGTATCTGAAACCGCATGGACCGGGCCAGATACACAGAGTTCAGGACACTCCCTGGACGGCAAGGGGCGCTGCCTCGACAACATCTTCATCGAGCGCCTCTGGCGATCGCTGAAGTATGAGTGCGTCTACCTTCACGCCTGGGAGACCGGTTCGCAAGCCAAGGCCGGCGTTGGCCGATGGATCACCTTCTACAACCACCAGCGGCCCCACGCCGCCCATGGCGGACAGCCACCCGCCGTGGTCTACTTCAACCAAATCAAAACCGACCAGCAGGGGCAGAGAGTAGCTTAAATCACCCAGGAAACTGTCCAAGCGTTGGGGAGCAGCTCACTGTTTTGGCTTCCGTGCTGAACGGGGACCTGTCCGAACGAACGAAATATGAAGCCCCGAAGCAGCCTATTGCAGGCAACATTGCGAGCTTCATAAGTCCTACACCACCCTTGCTCAGGGCAGCATGACCCCGCGTTCTGAACGGTCACATACATCAGCGTCCAAGAATTAAGGGAACAGTGACACCCGCATAGCTGTCCTGCACGGTTACACTGTGCTCGGCATCCCGCTCGCGGAGGCTGTGAGATCAGTCTTTGTCTTGGACGAACGGCACGTGCTCCATTGGCGCGACGGATGCTGAGTTATCGGACCTGATGAATACACCCCGCGCGAAAACTCTAAAGATCGGGATGAGACACAGCATTTACATCCCAAAACCGCCGCATTGCTTCCGGAGGAACTCTTGTCAGGTTGGTTGTCGCGGCTGTCTGCGGCTAATTTCTGTCATGCGACGCTTCCTGCTCATGTCTAAATCTGATAGCGGGCCGATCGCCGGACGTGATGCAGATCGTTCAATCATCGCGGCGAGCGCGATGTCAGGCGAAGAGCGCAAGAAGCGGTGCTACGGCCTTCTGCCAGCTGTCACGCGCTTCAAGCCGTCCGATCCAGCCCGCGATTCTGGGGAATTCGTCCAGCGAAATCCCCGCTTGGTCGCGATACATGAATGTGGTCGCCAGATAGAAGTCGGCAAGGCTGAGTGCGCCTGCAATCCAATCCTTATCGTCGAGTCCGGTTTCCAGAACGGCAAGGAACTGATCGGTGGCTTTCCGTTCCACTTCGACCACAGTAGGATCAGGATCGCCCATGCCGAATTTCTCTTTGAGGAACAGCTCAAAGGACAACTTCTGCATCGCCGGGCCAAGGTGGATGGCTTGCCACCAGGCCCACTGATCGACGAGGGCCCGCGTCTTGAGGCCATCAGGATAGAGCCCTGCCTCGGGCCGGATCCCGGCCAGATAGGCACAGATCGCCCGGGACTCCCAGAGCACGAAATTCCCGTCCTCCAAAACAGGCACCTTTGCATTTGAATTGCGGGCAAGAAATTCCGCCGCGCGGTTGTACCCGGCACGGATGTCGACCTCGACGATTTCGAGTTCCACGCCCAGTTCGTGCGCCACCGCCCGTACACGCAGCGCATTCGGTGAGAAGTTCGCGTTGTAAAGCCTCATGACATTTTCCAGCATTATTGTTCCTGCGGCGCCTGAAGAAGCGCCGCGCGGTTAGCGGCCAGGAAATCGGCCACCGACTGTCCGGGCTTGCCGGTGAGCGATTCGAGATCGCCGCTGGCCACATCGAGATAGCCCTGCGCGATTGCTTCGTCGAAGGAGGCAAAGACCCTCGCCATGAACTCCGGCAGTCCATTTGCGATCATCGCCTGCACCAGATCCTCGGCGGGCAGGGCGACATAGGGGATTTCCTTACCCGCAATTTCGGACAAGATCGCCGCGACCTCGGCCTGGCTGACCGTCTCCGGCCCGGTGATATCGAGGGTCTTCCTTCCCGTAGCTTTCATTAGCGCCGCGGCTGCGGCACGGGCGCAATCCGCGCGTGTCACATATCCGGTCTTGCCATCTGCTGCGGCGGAGAAATGCGTGCCCATGGCGACGCTCTGCTGGCCGCCCATCAACAGAAAGTCGGTGTACATATTGTTGCGCAGGATCGAATGATCCGCCCCACTTTCCGTGATCAGCTTCTCGGTCCCTTCGTGGTCTTGAGCGAATCCGATTGGACTTTCCGCGACTGGGCCTGCGAAGGAGGTATAGACGATGTGGTCGATACCTACCGTCTTGGCCGCAGCAATCGCATTGGAATGAGCTGCGAGCCGCTTGCCCGGCTCCAGATCGTCGGTGGAGATGATGAGGAGACGCTTGCCGCCCGCGAAGGCTGCTTCAAGAGAAGCCGGGTCGTTGAAATCGCCCTCGCGCGCCTCGACTCTTTTTCCCGCCAGATCGGCAAGCTTGTCGGGAGTGCGCGAGATCGCGATGACCGGCCCGGCACCTGCCTGAACCAGCAGGTCGACCACCTGCCGGCCAAGTTGTCCGGACGCGCCGGTCACGATGAAGGGGCCGTTCTGGATGTTGGACATGGTATCTCTCTTATCTTGATGTTTCTGCAAGCGCGCTTGCGATCAATCGTGGATTTGGGTGGGGGCGGGATTCGCCAGCTTGCCGCGCGCGAAACCCCAGCTTGTGGTCAGGATTTTGATCATCACATCGACCTCTGCCTCATCGCGTGGAGCAAAGGCCATGATCGCATTGGCCGGGATGTATCCGGCCGAGGCCATCGGGTGCTGTTCGCCCCATCCCTTCGCGATGAGTTCCTCAATCGCCGGCAGCGGCAGCATCATGTGCGACGAACCGTCATAGGCGGGATGCACATGCGCAAATTCGCGTCCGATCATGAAGGCTTCGCGCGGGCCGCAGGCATGCGGCCGCGGCAGGACTAATGCCTCGGCGCCGGGGACCGAAATACCCGATCGGCAACGCTCGACGAAGGGCAGGGCGAAGGCCTTCTGCTTGAACAATGCGTGAATCTCGGCCGAGGAGTTCTGCGACACTTGCTCATGCGGGGCGCACTCGGTGGCTTCGGGGCGCGGACCCTGCCGCAAGGGAAGTTCGAAGCACATATCTGGTCCTATCCAAATCTGAACGCGCTTTCGACCGCGCCCAATACGTGATCCTCGAGGGTCTTTTCCCCCCGATCCGCAAGCGCGGCGCCGGCCACGACGTGCAATGGAATTAGATGTTCCTCGCGCGGATTGGCGTCGCGTGCGCCGAGTGCCCGATCCCAAGCAGCCAGCATGGCGCGGCGCGCCCCGGGGTCTTCATGGGTCACCGCACCCGTGAGCCATCGGTCAAAGTCGCCGCCGTTCACCGGGCCATCGGGTCCGCCCCTCATCGCCCGCATCATCTTGCCCATGTTGTGATAGGTGTTGCCGGACCCGATGATCAGAACACCTTCGTCTCGCAAGGGCGCCAACGCGCGACCAGCAGCAAGATGCGCCTCAGCGTCGAGATCGTCGCGCAGGCTCAGTTGGACGGTAGGTATGTCGGCCTCAGGCAAAGCCACCTTTAGCGGAACAAACACCCCATGATCGAAGCCACGCGTGGCGTCGGCCCGGGTTTCAAAACCCGCGCCATTCAATAGCTCGCTTGCACGGGCCGCCAGCGTAGGATCGCCTAGCGCGGGCCAGGTCAGCTGATAAGTATGGGGGGGAAACCCCTGATAGTCGAACAGCAGCGGCGGCGCGGAGTTGGTCTGCACGGTAAACACCCGTTCCTCCCAATGGCCTGAGATCACGAGAAGCGCCTTGGGCTTTGCCGGCAGGCTCGCAGGCAAAGCCTCAAGGAAGCTGCGGTGCCTGTCCCAGGTGTCAGGCGGGTTCCAGTCCATGAAGAAGCAAGGGCCGCCTCCTTGGGGAACAAACACTGTCGGCTGCCTTTCGGTCATTCTGTCGTCCTTTTGAACCCCAAGCCCGAGGGTGGATGGCCAGCGCCGTGGCAACTCCGCATCGGATTAATTCGTCTCTGTCGGAAACGTCGGCGCATATGCCGACTTTACCGCACGCACGCGATTGGCTGTCATCCACGAGGCGATCAGGAGCACCCAGGTCGCAAGAGCCGGTGGCCAGCCTGGATCGCCCGCGCCCACATGCGCCCCGAACGCCAACACCAGATGCCAGAACATCGCCGCGTAAGCCCAGTCCGCCAGCATCGCCGAAGGGCGCCAAAGAATCACCACCGCGCCGACAATCTTCAAAATCGCGAGCGGCCAGATGATGTATGTGGGATAGCTCAACACCTCGCGATACATGCCCGCGACCATATCGTGGGATGAGATGTAGAAAGTCGCCCACCCAGATAGACCAGCGCCACAAGGCCGGTCGCGATCCAGTAGACATACTTTGCCACGTTGTCACTCATCACCGCACTCCCTGTTTGCAAGGGCTTGTTCAGCCGCAGTTTCCGCTCTAAGTACCTTTAGCAGGTTGCTGAAAAAGTCAGCCCTCGACGCGGTTTCGAGAACATGATT
>NZ_AQQP01000025.1 GCF_002210165.1 Phaeobacter sp. 22II1-1F12B
CGCCCAGATCAATGAACCAGCAACCTCAGGACCGTTAATGTGACAACACCCGCGGATCGCATCGAGCGAGAAACCGAGTTGTCGCGAGTGGCGGATGAAGGACAGTCGATCAAGCTGTGCATTGTCGTAGCGCCTCTGTCCGCCTTCGGTCCTGCCAGGTTCGGGCATGAGTCCGATCTGTTCGTAGTACCGGATGGTCTGCACTTTTGTGCCAGTCTTCTTTGACAGAGTACCGATCGTGAGCATTTTCGCCTCCATGAAAAAGATACAGTCTGTGTAGGTTTTGCCGTCGGAATAAACAAGTGTCGGATTCACAGACGCGTGAGTTCAAGCTATACCATGATTTCGTGCTTGAACCTCTAGCGGCTAGAGGATGTATCCGCACAGGCAATAAGAATCAAAATCAGGCGAACAGGATTGTCCCTTACATCGGCACAGAAGTTTCTTTGGGTTTTGGCAGGCGTGGCAGCGCTTGCCTTCGTGTGGCTTCTGCTCTGGTCCGACTATCGTTCCGATAGCGCCCGAACCGACGCCGAACCGCCTTTTTTCGCTGAGTTCGAACTGACGGACCACCAGGGTATGGTTCGAACCGAGGAGGACTTTGCGGGGCGCTGGATGCTGGTTTTTTTCGGCTTTACCAACTGCCCCGACGTCTGCCCGACGACCCTATCCGAGGTCGCGGCGGTGATGGACGGTCTGGGCGACGATGCCGCCAAGGTCCAGCCGATTTTCATAACAATCGACCCTGAACGAGACACGCCCGCAGCACTCGCCGAATACGTCCCGCTGTTCGATGCGGGCATCATCGGGCTGACCGGCATGCCGGAACAGATCGCCGCCACATCCGAGACCTTTCCGATCTTCTTCGAACGCGTCGAAGAGGCTGCGGCGCCGGATGGTTACACGATGGGCCACACGTCGCATCTGTTCCTCTTCGATCCCGACGCGGGCTTCGCCGACTCGTGGCCCTACGGCACCTCCGCCGAAGAGATCCTCGCCGACCTGGAAGAGAGGATCTGACCGACATGAACCGTATGTCCGGAGAAACAGCCCTCGGGCTGGCGTGGATCATCGCGCTCGTCGCCTCGCTTGCCGTGCTTTTCATCGGCGAGGTGCTGGGGCAGACGCCCTGTGTGCTGTGCTGGTTCCAGCGCGCCTTCATGTTCCCCTTGGCCATTATCCTCGGGCTGGGCCTTTGGTGGCGGGACGGCCGCGTGGGGCGCTATGGCATCGCATTGGCGCTTGGCGGCGGCGCAGTCGCCCTGTGGCACATGGGACTGTACGTCGGTCTTGTTCCCGAACGCATCCAGCCCTGCACGGCGACCGGCCCCTCTTGCACCGATGACAACCAACTGGTCTTAGGCATCCCTATCCCGCTGATGGCGCTCGCCGCCTTCGCGCTGATCGGGGCGCTTTCGGCCCTTTCATTGAAGGACACACGAACATGAACCGACGCGGCCTGATCCTGTCCGTTCTCGCCCTCGGCGTCGCCGGTTTCGGCGGAGCCACCTGGTTTGCAACCCGCCCCGGCCCGGTGGCCGAAGCGGAGCCTGTTGCGCCGGAACTCGCGGACGCGATGATCCGCCCCTACTCGCCCATCCTCGGGCCTGCGGAAGCGCCCGTCACGATCGTCGAATTCTTCGATCCGGCCTGCGAGGCCTGTCGCGCCTTTCATCCCATCGTGAAGGACATCATGGCCGAGCATGGGGATGCTGTCCGCGTCGTGATCCGCTACACGCCCTTCCACGGCGCGGCATCCGAGGAAGCGATCCGCGTGCTCGAGGCGGCGCGCATGCAGGACATTTACGTGCCGGTGCTCGAGGCCGTTTTGCGGGAACAGCCGAGATGGGCGTCGCACGGTGCCCCGGAGCCTGGTCTGATCCTTCAAATCGCCGCCACGGCCGGACTCGATGCCGAGGCCGCGCGCACGCAAATGCTGGCACCCGATGTCGTGGCGATCCTGAACCAGGATCGTGCTGACGTCGAGACCGTGGGAATTCGCCAGACGCCCACATTCTTCGTGAACGGCAAGCCGCTCGATCCGTTCGGGGAGGCAGAACTGCGGCGATTGGTGGCTGCCGAAGTCGCTGCCGCGTAAAGCTGAATGGAAAGGGCAGGATCAGAACGATGAAAAAGTATATTTTGACCGGCACACTGGCCGTGCTTTTGACCTTTGGAGGGCTCTCAGTGCCCGCGCTGGCCGGACCAGAGGATGTTGTCGTCGAGAACGCGTGGTCCCGCGCCTCCATCGGGATGAACCGCCCCGGGGCCGCCTACATGGCGATCCGCAACACTGGCGACGAACCGGTGACGCTGATCGGCCTTACAACACCGCTCGCGATGATGCCCGAAATTCACGAGACGAAGACCAATGCCGAAGGTGTGAGTTCCATGAGCCCGGCGGGGGAGATCGCGATCGCCCCTGGCGAAAGCGTCGCGCTCGAGCCGGGCGGCCTGCACGCGATGCTGATGCGGCTGAAAGAACCGATGACGGAAGGGGACACCTTTCCGCTGACCCTGCTTTTCGACGACGGAGGCGAAGTGACGGTCCATGTGCCGATCCTCGGCATCGCCGCGCGAGGGCCGGAGGACTGATGCGGCGACGGGCGATCCTGGGGTACGGCGCGGCTGGTGTCGGGGCGGTCGCCCTGATGCTCTTCGTCGGTTGGTGGCAGGTCGATGGACCCGGTGGACCCGAACCTGTCGGGCAGCGGCCTATGGCCCTGACCGAGATGGATTTCCGTCTGACGGATCATGAGGGCAACGCGGTCGGGCCGGAAACCCTGATCGGTCGCCCGACGATGGTGTTCTTCGGCTTCACCTACTGTCCCGATGTCTGCCCGACCACGCTCTCGGACATTTCGGGATGGCTCGACGATCTGGGAGACGAGGCCGACGAGATGAACGTGGTCTTCATTACGGTCGACCCCGAGCGCGATACCGTCGAGGCGATGGCGGAATATGTCGGCTACTTCCATCCTGGGATACGTGGCTGGACGGGACCGGAAGAGCAGATAGCGCGCGTCGCGGACGGCTTCCGCGCCACCTACGAGCGAGTACCGGCGGAGAGCGGCGATTACACGATGAACCACACCGCGAGCGTCTTCCTGTTCGCAGCCTCTGGGCGATTCGTCACCATGATCGACTATCACGAGCCCAAAGAATTCGCGGTGCCGAAGATCCGCCGCGCGCTGGAAGAAGAAATGGAGGGGGCGACATGAGGCTCAGATCTTTGGCGGCTTGTGTCGCAATTGCGGGGACGGTTTCGGGAGCGGCTATCGCCATCTCTGATTCCATGTCGAAAGAACCCGTGCCGCCGGAACTTGCCCAGGCAGGTAGCTGGATGCCCCAAGGTCCTGAAGCCCCCCAGAACGTTGACATCCCCGTGACGTTGCCCGCGGCGGCATGGGCAGACGATGCACCCGACCTCAGCCCGCTGCCCCTTCTGCAGGCCGCGTTTGCCGACAGGCCGGTGCAAGCGATCGAGCCACCCCTGTCGACGTGGTCGCGCGACATTGCTCCGGGCGAAACGCTCGATTTCTTGCTGTCAGAGGCCGGTCTTGCGGCACCTGACAGAGCCGAAGTTGCCCTCGCGCTTGGTGCGGAATACGATCTGCGACGGCTGCGGCCGGGGCACTCGGTCACTGTCGCTTCGACCGTGGACGGCAGCCCCCGCACCGTCTCACTCGCCGTCGAGGACGGGGTTCGGATCTAGGTGGTTTTCGGCGAGCAGTTGTCCACACAGGTCGTGGCTCCGGATCCGGAGATCGTAACCCTTGCCGGCGAAGCCGTGATCGACAGCTCGATCTTCGCGGCACTCGACGAAGCCGGCATACCCGCCCGTTTTTCCGTGGACCTTGCGCAGATGCTGGGTGGGACCGTGGATTTCCGCCGCGAGATGGCCGGTGGCGAAACACTAAGGCTTCTCTGGCGTGAGGCGCGGGTCGGAGAGGACAGGATCGGACAGCCCGAACTCGCCTTCGCCGCACTGGAGGTCGGCGGTTCGCTTTACGAGATCGTATGGCCGGACGACGGCAGCGGTCAGGCGACGATCTACGTCGATGGCGAGGTGCTGCGCGTCTTCGCACAGCCGGTCGAGGGTGCGCGCCTCAGCTCGGTGTTCGGACGCCGCACGCATCCGGTCTTTGGCAACGTCCGGATGCACACCGGCGTCGATTTCGCAGCGGCACGTGGGACACCGGTTCAATCGACGGCACCGGGGCGGGTTAGTTTCATTGGCTGGCGCGGTGGCTATGGCCGTGTGGTCGAAATCTCGCACGGCTCCGACACCATGACGCGCTACGCGCATCTGAGCGCCGTGCCGGAAGACCTGGCACAAGGCCAACGCGTTGCGGCGGGAGATGTGATCGGCCGCGTCGGCGCGACTGGCACGGCGACAGGTCCGAACCTGCACTACGAAGTCCTCGTGGATGGGCGCCCGACTGACCCCCTCACTGACGACCGGCTCGCCGAAGCAGCCGAGAGCGAAGCGGATGATACCGCCGCGCTCTCGCGTCTGGCCGAGGCGCGCGCGCTTCTGAATGAAAACCTCGGCAGCGAGATTGCCAAAACGACAACCGAAAGGCTCTGACCCATGAAACGCATGACCCAAGCTCTCGCCATCACGCTCGCCCTGTTCCCAGCGGCCCAGGCCCTCGCAGAGGCAACGGCGATCGACGTCCGCAAGACCAACGGATGCGGCTGCTGCCTCTCGTGGATGAAACATCTCGAAGAGAACGGGTTTGTGCCGACCGGCCAGGACATGTTCGGCGGGCTTCTCGTGCGCTTCAAGCTAGACAACGGCGTGCCGCAGCGCATGGTCTCCTGCCACACCGCGCTCATTGACGGCTACGTGATCGAGGGCCATGTACCGGCCGCTGACATCCGCCGCCTTCTCGAGGAGCGCCCGGACGCCGTCGGCCTCGCTGTTCCGGGGATGCCCTATGGCTCGCCCGGCATGGGGCCAGAAGACGACCGTGAAGCCTATGATGTCTTCCTCATCCGCAAGGACGGGTCGACGGAAGTCTTTTCGAGCTACGCCGAAGGATAATCTGGCCCGCCCATGGGAAATCTGTCTCCGATAATGCTCGGCTTTCTCGGAAGTCTTGCCGCCGGATCGCTCACAGCAGTCGGAGCAGTTCCCGTGCTGTTCGGGCGCATCCCGTCTCGGGCCACACGCGCTCTGTCGCTCGGCTTCGCTGCCGGTGTGATGCTCGCCGCTTCTTTCTTTTCGCTGATCATCCCGGCATTGGATGCGGCGGAGCCGATGTTCGAAAACGGCGCGATGCCTGCGGCCATCGTATGCGTTTCGATTCTTCTGGGCATGGGGGCTGTCGCCCTGATGAACGAAAAGCTGCCGCACGAGCACTTCAAGATGGGACGCGAAGGGCCCGAAGCGGCGTCTTTGCGGCGGGTCTGGTTGTTCATCATTGCGATCACGATCCACAACTTCCCCGAAGGCCTTGCCGTGGGGGTCGGCTTCGGATCCGGAGGTATGGAGGGCGGTTTGCCGCTTGCTGTCGGCATCGGGCTTCAGAATGCGCCCGAAGGATTGGCCGTCGCTGTATCTCTGCTGGGCGAGGGATATCCGAAGCTGCGCGCCTGGGGCATCGCGGCGCTGACGGGCATGGTCGAGCCGATTGGCGGCCTGCTCGGGGCCGGGATCATCACACTGTCGGAACCGCTGCTGCCATGGGGACTGGCCTTTGCCGCGGGCGCAATGCTCTACGTCATCAGCCACGAAATCATCCCCGAAACCCATCGCAGCGGCCATCAGAACAGGGCGACGCTCGGTCTCGCAGTCGGGCTCGTTCTGATGCTGTTTCTCGATGTCTGGTTGGGATGAGGCAATGTCACTAAACAAGGTATCTCCGGTGATCGGCGTCTTCGCGGCGCTTGCTGCGTTCGCGATTGATCAGATCACCAAAGCCATTGTTGTTGCGGATGCCGCCACTTTAAGCGCCGGGATTTCCGTGTTTCCGGGATTCAACCTCGTCTTTTATCGTAATGACGGCGTGACTTTCGGGATGCTGGGCGGCGCTCCGTGGTGGAGCCTAATCGCTCTCGCTCTTGCCATCTGTGTTTGGCTAGGGGTTATGCTGTTTCGCGCCGACAATGCGGTGGAAATGCTTGCCTACGGTGCGATCATTGGCGGAGCCCTGGGCAATGTCATCGATCGTGTGCGGTATCGGGCTGTAACAGACTTTCTCGATTTCTACATTGGCACAACACATTGGCCTGCCTTCAACTTGGCCGATGTATTTGTCGTCAGTGGCGTGGGGCTCTTGCTCGCCGCGCCATGGATCAGCGCGCGGCGTTCGATCAAGTCGTGAAGCCGGAAATTCTGAACCGCATCGCTCTGCGCCACCGTTTTCTTTCGCGGATGACGCTTGGTTTCGCCGCCGGGGCGATGACCGTTCTGACTTTCCCGCCTCTTTCGATTCTCCTGCTTGTTCCCGTTGCCTATTCCGCGTTGTTTGTCGGGCTTCGCGATCTCTCCTTCGGGCGTGCTTTCCTCGTCGGCTGGGCGTTTGGTCTCGGCCAGTTCGGTTTCGGGATTTGGTGGATCGCGGAAAGTTTCTACGTCGAGGCCGAGCGGTTTGGGACGATGGCGATTCCGGCGGTCGCGGGATTGTCCGCAGGTCTCGCGATTTTCCCAGCCATTGCCGCTGCGCTTTTTGCCGAAATCGCGCGGCGCGGAGCCATGGGCAGTCTCTTGGCCTGCCTCCTGTTCGCGACCTCCTGGACCGTGGCCGAGTGGTTGCGTGGTCACGTTCTGACAGGGTTTCCCTGGAATCTGGCCGGTTACGCACTTGTAGACTACGCCGCCCTTCGCCAGACCGCCGCCTGGGTCGGAAGCTATGGGCTAAGCTTTCTCACCGTGTTCGTCGCGGTACTCCCTGGCGCGGCTGCTATGGCGTCCGGGCGGCAACGATTGACCGTTTCGCTCATGGCGCTGGCCGGAATCGCGACGATGTGGGCTGTCGGCACGCTGCGCCTCCAGTCGGATGCACAACAGCCACCCGGTGTCGACCTGCGCATCGTCCAGGGCAACATTCCACAAGAGGAGAAATGGGCGCCCGAGAACCGCGAGGCGACATTCGCGCGCTATCTTGAGCTTTCAACCCGGCGCGGCGATTTCGACGTGCTTCTCTGGCCGGAAACCGCCTTTCCGGGTTTCCTCGACGAGGATACGGAGGCGCAGGCCCGCATTGCCGCTGCGCTCACAGAGGGCAGGGTGCTGCTCACCGGTGTGCCGGACCGTGTACCGAGCGAGGATGGCACCCGATATTTCAACACGGTCCAGGCTTTTGGCGCGACCGGCAGAATCCTGACCGGATACGCGAAACACCATCTCGTACCCTTCGGCGAATATGTGCCATTCCGTGGCTGGTTGCCCATCGAGCGGCTCACGGCGGGTCTGGGCGACTTTACGCCCGGACCGGGCCCGCGAACGCTTGCGCTTCCGGGTGTGCCGCTGGTCGCCGTGGCGATCTGCTATGAGATCATCTTCCCAAGCCATGTGGTCGACGATCTGTTCCGGCCGGACTGGATTTTCAATGCGACCAACGATGCTTGGTTCGGAACCAGCATTGGACCGGAGCAGCACCTCGCGTCCGCACGCATGCGCGCTGTCGAGGAAGGGCTTCCCATCGTCCGGGCCGCAAACACAGGGATCTCCGCGATCATCGACGCAAACGGTGACCTCGTCGCGCGGCTCGGCAACGGAGAAACCGGTGTCATAGATGCGGCTCTGCCCTCTGCTCATCCGTCAACGCTCTATGCGCGCTTCGGTGACTGGGCGCTGCTGGCTCTCATCTTCACTACTTGGGCCGTCGGACTGGCTGCAGGTCTGGTCGGCACACACCGGTGCAACAAGAGAACAAGAACGGAGAAAAAGTCATGCTGGTAATCGCGGGCATTGTCGCGGGTGCGATCTGGGGTGGATATCTGGCGCGACGCCGAAAAGGAAACCGGCTGGATATCCTCCAGTATGCGGCGAGTTCGGCGATCGCCTTCGGTCTTCTCACCTATTTCATATCGGTGGTCCTCTTGCGCATCTTTTTTTAAGAAGGGTTTCGAAACAGCACCGACATGAGACGGCTTTTCAACATATTGCTGTACGGGTTTCTGGCAATCTGCATCACGGTATCGGTTGGTTCCGGGTTGGTCTATTTTCTGCTGAGCGCATCCGTTCCCGACTACGACGAGGACTTCACGGTCGCAGGCTTAGGCGGACCGGTCGACATTCTGCGAGATTCTTCGGCAGTCCCGCACATCTCCGCGACTTCCGCTGCAGATGTCTACTTCGCGATCGGCTTCGTTCACGCCCAAGACAGGCTCGGTCAACTGTTAAGGGCAAGGCGAAAAGCGGAAGCTTCGTGGCCAGCCGATGGGACATTGTCCGTTGCGCCAGCGGTCTCAGACGCGCTCGCGTCCTATGCCGCGGGCGTCAATGCGTGGCTCGAGCTTGTGTCGGAAGGCGGGCGTGGCAGAGGCTCTCCGGAGCTGCTGATCGCAGACGAACGGTCGATCGCGGCCTGGACACCCGGCGATAGCCTGAGGATTGCCCGGTCTTTCCTGAATGGCCTGCGACCGGGAAGCGCACGGGAAGGAATGCCGAGTATATCAGGTGCCATTATACCGACGGATCGCCCGAGAGCGCCCGAACTACTGGCGACTGATCCGCAGCAGCGCCTCAATGCGTGGGCGATGGACGGTGACCGAACCGCTACCGGGACGCCAATTCTCGCCGCCGAAATCAGCGGTTCCCTGTCGCTTCCCTCGGAATGGTATCTCGCTGATCTTCAATTTTCGACGGGGCCGGCCATAGGGGCCACAATGCCGGGCGTACCTTTCGTTATTGTTGGTCGCAACGCGCGCGTCGCCTGGGCCTTCCGGTCACTTCCCGTGCCAGACGAGGAGGCGCCAGGGGGGCCATCACCCATGCAGACGGCAGGTTTCCTGACGATGCTGGAGCTGTTTGCGCGTTCAGCCGACGCGAACGATGCCACTAGAGTTGCCGCAGACATGTTGCCGAAGGGCATGGAGGCATTGGTAATTGATCGAGAGACCGTTGACCGTTGGCCAAAAGAGGAAGCCGTACGGGCGTCGTCATTTCGCGACATTCGACTGGCGGAGCTTGAAACGCGGCAATCGATCTTCTCGACAGAAGGCGTCATGGGTGTTCAAAGGGACACCGTAAGTTCCGTGGCGCGAACCCTCCTGCCCCTAATGGCGAAAGAGCTTTGGTTCGTGCAGTCCAGAGACAGCATCGAAGGCACCGATACGGACGACCTTCGTCGTGAGCTACTGGACAGGCTTGCGTCGTGGAATGGCGAAATGGATCGATATGCGCCGGAACCTCTGCTGTTTTGGACCTGGGTCTGGGCTTTGCAGCAGCGCATTTTGAAAGACGAGTTTCCGACAGCGAAGCAACTCTGGACCCGTCCGAACCCGGACTTTCTTTATGCGGTACTCAGCGATCGTCGCGGCAGCGCGATCTGGTGCGACATCCGTCCATCGTCACCTCGAGAGACATGTGAGGAGCAGGTTCGCGTGGCCTTGGATGATGCCCTTGGCTGGCTGGTCGATCGATATGGGCGCGATCTTTCGACCTGGACCTGGGGGGAGGAGCATACATTGGACATGCAGTGGTCGCCGATCAGTTCACGTGGGTTGCTGACCGACCTGCTGTCCCTTCAAGCGCCGATCTCAGGCGATCCCTTTACGCAATTCTTGACGTCATTTGGTGTTGAAGAAGACCGTCCATTCCTTGTAAGTGCCGGAAGCAATTTTCAGGCGGTCATGTCGATATCGGGAGCAGCGGGATCATACTACATCTCGCCCGCCGGACAGTCGGGACATCCGCTATCTCGATTCTACGACAATCTTTTTCCCTCGTGGATACAAGGCGAATACCTCGCCATGTCGACCGATCTGTCACTAGCCCGTGGCGGCGCTTCCGGGATATCGCGGCTCACACCGGCTACCTCCGACAACCCTCGGATGAGCGAGGGCCAGAGCGAATGATCACGAACTTCTTCTTCCTTTACGACCCTTTCGGCTATGTGCTGTCACCGGTGTCGCTCATTGTTGTCGGTCTTACAGCATGGCTGTTTTTGCGTGGGCTCAAAATACACGCTCGCTGTCTCGGAAGGGTTTCTGGCTGGCGTCGAGCCGTCTTCTTTGTCGGCCTCGCGGCCGTCCTCGTCGCGACGAATGGGCCGCTCCCGCCATTGGGGCACAGTCTGTTTTCGGTACACCAGGCCGAGCATCTTCTTCTGCGACTGGCAGGACCCATTCTCATTGCGGTTTCTCAACCCTGGCTTGTCCTTCAAGCCGGATTGAAAAGGGAATGGCGCCGACGCCTTGCCGCGATTGGGCGTGCGCGCATCCCGCGATTCTTGGCGCTTCCTGCATCTGCCACCTCCTTGTTGATTGGTGCGCTTTTCGTCTGGCAGATCCCGATGATCTACGCCCTTACACAACGTATTGCGGCGATGGAAGCGCTAGCACATCTGTCTATGGTGCTGGCTGGGCTTTGGTACTTTGCTATGCTGTTCGATCTGCGTGATCCGCCTGAAGGAGCGCGGCGCGGTGCTCGGCTGATGTCAGGGTTCGTGGTGATCGTTTCCAACATCTTTCTGGGCTCCCTGACAACGCTCAAAGAGGTGCCTCTCTATGGATCAGAAATCATCGCAGCGAGCGGTGGCCGACTTCGCGCCCTGGCTGACGAGACAATCGGTGGCTACGTAATCTGGGTCCCGTCGTCGATGGTTCTCATCGCGGCAATCATTCTGGTGCTGAACGGCTGGAACGCGGCGGAGGAACGGCGCTGGACGTCCCGCTACGACCTGATGCGCCAATCGAATGCGGCGGCGCTCGAGTTTCCGGAAACCGCGGAGGAACTGCGTCTGAAAGTAGGGAAGCCGAACCGAGACATGGGCCGTACGCTCGCCCTTGGCGCATTCTCCATGTTCATGGTTGTCATGGTTACCGTCGTGACCATCGTCTATGCCCTCGGATAGATTGAATTCGACATGAGACCAGACGTATTCTTCTCCGCTAGGGCCCGCCTGTCTCGCCACTGCCACGGCTGGACACATATTGTAGTGTCCTTACGCGTACCGGGTGCTTGCGCTGGCCCACGGCGGCAAGTGTCACTTTGGCCGTGATCGCCATCGAAGCGATCAACGTGGCCCTGTGCCGACGATTTGCCTGATCTGACGGAAGATCATCTCCTCCCATCAGGCGTAGATGTCGATCGGTGTTCCGTCTTTCACCATTGCATAGATGTCCTCGATCTGCCGATCTGTGACCGCGATGCAGCCAGCTGTCCAGTCGCGGACGTCCGTTGGGTCGATGCCTGGGCGTGGACCACCATGGATGAAGATGTCGCCGCCGGGGGAAAGGCCCTGCGCTTCAGCAAAGGCGATGTCGGCCTCATTCGGATAGGAGATGCCAACCGAAAGATGATACGTACTGTCGGGGTTGCGCTTATCGACTACGTAAGCGCCCTCAGGGGTCCGGCCGTCTCCCTCGAATTGCTTGTGACCCTCAGGAGCGAAACCCAGCCCGACCGGATAGGTTTGCAATACGCGATCGGCTCCGTCCAGAACAAGCAAACGCTGCCCCTTGTAAAGCCGAACACGGGTCACTTCGGGTCCGCCATAGCTGCGGAACTTGCTGGCACAGCCAGACAAAAACGCTGCCAATCCGCCCAACAGGACGGCGCGGCGGGGAAATCGGATGGTTTTCACTGCTCGATGCCTCTTTCGTGAGGTCTGATATGGACATTACGTTACCTTGCAAATGCTGCGTGATCAATGTCCGTGGGCAAGCGCGGCCTTTGCCATCTCTGGACCAACCTGCTCACCGCTGAATGCCTTGCGGGCCTACCGCAGCGCCTTGAGGGCGACCGGCAGGGAGACCACGGCAAGCCTTAATCGAACAACTCGTGAAGCCAGGATTTGCGTCGATAGCCGTGCTTGCGGTCGCCGCCGCCGTGCTTTCCGCGCCGGTAGCCGCGATCATCGTCGTAGCCGCGCGGCTCAGGCACCCGCTGAGGCGCCACATCGGGTGCCGAACGCTCGATGATCTTGTCCAGTTCACCCCGGTCGAGCCAGACACCCCGGCAATCGGGACAGAAGTCGATCTCGATCCCCTGGCGGTCGGTCATGCTCAAGGGCACCTCGCAAACCGGACACATCATCCTGCCCTTCACGCTCATGTCTCGTCTCGGCTCCTTTCCGGGTTCTCCCAGTTCAATGACCATGTGCCAGCGCTCCTTTGGCCAAGCCTTCGCCAACCTGTTCACCGCCAGACGGCGGCGCCTTGGCCTCTTGGCTGTTCAGCAGGCGCAGGGCGTTGGCCACCACCAGCAATGACACTCCTACATCGGCTGCAATAGCGCCCCACATCGATGCCACTCCGAAAGCGGTAGCGACAACGAAAACGCCCTTGGTCGCCAAGGAAATACCGATGTTCTGATGGATAATCGACATTGTCCGGCGCGAATGACCGATCAGCCAAGGCACCTTCCCGAGGTCGTCTGTCATCAGGGCAATATCCGCCGTCTCGATTGCCGCGTCCGAACCAACGGCACCCATTGCGATGGCGTAATGCGCGCGCGCCATGGCCGGGGCGTCGTTGACCCCGTCGCCGATCATGGCCACCATGTCATGCGTTTCGACCAGTTCTTCGATAGCTGTCACCTTGTCTTCGGGCAGAAGCTCGGCACGGACCTCGTCGATGCCGACCTCGGCTGCAACAGCGCGCGCTGTCCGCTCGTTGTCGCCCGTCAGCATGACGATGGTCTTCACGCCCTGCGCGTGGAGCTGTGCCACGATGCCCTTGGCATCGGGGCGGATACGGTCGCGCAATTCCAGGATGCCGGTGACGCCGGTGTCGTCGCCCACGGCAACAAGGGTGCTGCCGGCCCCTTCGATGCGGTCGCGCAGATCCTTCGGAATGGCGTCGCCGAAACCCTTCTCCTCGGCAAACCGGTCGGACCCTAGCCAGATCGACCGGCCGTCTGTGCGTCCTTCAAGTCCCCTACCTGGAACGGTTCGGGTATCTTGCGCGGCGGACACATTGATGCCTTCGGGTTCTGCCCGCGCGAGAATGGCGCGCGCCAAGGGATGCGAGGAACGTGCCTCCAGCCCAGCGGCGAGGGTCATCAGATCTTGCGCCGATGCTTTGCCCAGCGGATGCACCGCCGCCACCTCCGGCTCGCCCATGGTGATCGTGCCGGTCTTGTCCATGGCCAGTGCAGTGGTCTTGCCCGGTGCCTCAACATATGCACCGCCCTTGATCAGCACCCCAGCCCGCGCTGAGGCGGTGAGTGCGGCGACGATGGAGACCGGTGTCGAGATGACCAGAGCACACGGGCAGGCGATCACCAGCAGCACGAGTGCATTGTAGAACCAATAATCCCAGGCCCCACCGAAAATGAGCGGCGGCAGCAGGGCAATTGCAATGGCGAGAGCCATGACGATAGGCGTGTAGATGCGGGCGAACTTCGCCACCCACTGCTCCACCGGCGCACGGCGGGCATGGGCGTCGCCGACCATGCGGATAATCTTGGCCAACACGGTGTCCGAGGCGGCCTTCGTGGCGCGCACCGTCAGTGTGCCTTCGCCGTTGATCGTACCGGCATAGACTTCGTCGCCCCGTTCCTTTGGGACCAGCGCACTCTCTCCGGTGATTGGCGCCTGATCGACGGCCCCTGCCCCATCGACAACCTCACCATCCAATGGGATGCGATCTCCGCCGCGCACGACGAAACGTGCGTTGATAGCAACCGCGGAAGCCGGTACGTCCGCTTCCGAACCGTCATCATAAAGAATTCTTGCCGTCGGCGGCGCCAGGTCCAGCAGAGCTGAAACCGCATTCCTCGCACGCCCGACGCTCCAGCTTTCGAGGAAAAGCGAGAGCGAGAAGAAGAACGCAACCGTCGCCGCCTCGAAAAATTCGCCGAGGCCAATTGCACCCGCGACTGCGACGACCATGAGCAGGTTCATGTCGGGCGACAGCCGCCGTGCGGACGACCATGCCTTGGGCGCCACGAGCCAAACACCGAACAGGATCGCGACCGCGAATAGCCCTGCCTCGACCAGTGGCATCGGCGCTTCGCCGTGCCCTGCGAAGAGGCCAAGTGCCCCCCCCATGCCGGTCTCGATGATGTGCCACAGAAATCCCGCGGCCCAGAAGCCACCACTGAGCGCCGTAAACAGCCGCTGGCGTGCAAGATGGGCCGCCTGGTCGACCGACGCGTTTTCGGCATCCCAGGGCTTGGCGGTCATGCCGGTGCTTGCGACCAGTTCTGCAATTTCGCCGTCCGATACACTCTTGGCGCTGTCGAGGATAGTCATCCGTCCATTGATCACGTCGAACGCAAGATGTTCGGCCCCGCCGATCTTCGGGCCGACCACCTTGTTCAGGATTGCTACCTCCTCGGCGCAATCGAGGCCGGACACCTGAAAACTGCGCCCGCCCGCTGGCGCGGGGGTCGCCGGAACGATGTCGCCGCACGTTCCGGCGCTCCCGCAGCAGCTGCCGCCGCTTGTCTGGGCATCTTCGGCGTGATCGTGGTCGTGACGATGGGTGTCGGACGGCATGAATGGACCTCTGGATTCGGGTGCTTTACCATGACATAGCCCCTACAGTGGCTAGAGCTTCAAGAGCAAAATACGGTGGTATTTCAGATTGTTTTATTGCTAGAGGATGCGGTGACTGGCTCTATCACGCCTTGAGGCATGAACAGCCGCTGCAAAGAAAAACAGTCACGAAAGGAAACTTAATGCGGGTTTTGATTCTGAAGCAAAAAATGATGGTTGCAGTGGCGCTGTCGCTCACGGCCGGGTGCGCAGTCCAGCCGACTGGACCGGGCGACGTGGCAAAACAGGGGGGCAACGTTCCCGAAGCCGTGATTGCAATGGCTGCCCCGGATCAGGATGTTGCAACTGCGCGCTTGGTACCGGAAGACGGGTGCTACTGGTACAAACACAGCGGCCCCGTAGAAACAACCTTGCTGCCGCTGCGCACGGCGAACGGCAATCGTATCTGCACCCCTCGCGAAACTTAATTGCGTTTGCCGTCCGCTGCTTGGCTTAGCTGCGGGCAGTCACGCTGTCCTCCGCCGAGTAAAGATAGGCCGTAGAGCCGGTCTCGACGTTCGGGTAAAGATCATTGATATGAGCCATGACCATCCGTACGCAGCCCGAACTTGCGCGGCCACCGATACTCCGTGGGCTCGGAGTGCCATGGATGCGCAAAAGGGTATCGCGATCCCCGACGTAGAGATACAGCGCCCTCGATCCAAGCGCGTTTTCCGGTCCCGGTTCCATGCCATCGGCAATGTCAGCATAAAGTTCGGGGTCGCGATTGATCATGCTCTGTGTCGGTTGCCAGTGCGGCCACCTGACCTTGCGCTTGATGGTATAGACACCCGGCTCGTAGAGGTTCCCCCGCGCGATGGCCACGCCGTAGCGCATCGCGGTTCCACCCTCTTCAATGTGGTAAAGATATCGTGCGACCGCGTCGACATGGATATCTCCCGGCACGAGACCGGCCTTCGCAAGGACTCGTTGCGGCAGGAACCGCGGGTGCAAATCCCAGGGATTGGAGGTTTCGGGGACATAATTTGGAGGCGTCACCTGTGCGTCCCATTCAGCCTTCTGCGCCTCGGTGGGCCAGCTATCGGCAAACGTCACGCCGGGAACGGTCGCAGAAAATAGCGCCGTTGTTGTTTGAATGAAGTGTCGTCTTGTCAGCATGTCGTACCCTTTCGGTTCCCACCGGCGATTGATGGCAAGAACGGTATGTGTTCTCCTTGAACAGATAGGACTTCTAGTGGCTAGAGGTTCAAGGGCAAATTTTCGTGAGTAAACATGCGATCCTTGCAGTTTCCAGTTTGCTTGGGAGGAGAAAACTGCTCGCACGATACCTGGTCCGAAGTTGCGCAGCGACAATTCGTTAGGGTCAGGATTCATAACCAGTAGATGACGGTTGCTGCGAGCGCGATGGCTGAGAGAAAGACCTTTGGACAGCGGTCATAGCGGGTTGCCACGCGCCTCCAGTCCTTGAGGCGCCCGAACATGATCTCGATGCGGTTTCGCCGCTTGTAGCGGCGCTTGTCGTATTTGACCTGGGTCTTGCGTTGCTTTCGGCCGGGAATGCAGGCGCGTATCCCCTTGTCTTGCAATGCTTCTCGGAACCAATCAGCGTCGTAGCCCCGATCCCCGAGCAGCCATTCGACATTTGGAAGGCTGCTGAGCAGCGCCCGTGCGCCGATGTAGTCGCTGACCTGTCCGGCGGTGACGAACAGGTTGAGCGGTCGTCCTTGGCTGTCGCAGATGGCATGCAGTTTTGTGTTCATGCCGCCCTTGGTTCGACCGATCAGGCGACCGCGCCCCCCTTTTTGGCGGCCATGCTGGTCGCGGTACGGTGTGCTTTCAGATAGGTCGCGTCGATCATCACGGTTTTTTCTTCGCGGTGTCCGGTAGCCAGGCCGACCATCATCCTGGCGAAGATGCCTTTCTCGCTCCAGCGCTTCCACCGGCTGTACAGCGTCTTATGCGGTCCATAGGCTTCAGGCGCGTCGCGCCAGCGCAAGCCATTGCGATTGATGAAGATTATCCCGCTCAAGACGCGTTTGTCGTCGACCCGAGGCTTGCCGTGGGACTTGGGGAAGAAAGGGGAAAGCTTGGCCATCTGCTCGTCGGTCAGCCAGAAAAGGTCGCTCATGTCACCGCTCCGTTTTCCGGGCCGTGAATCACGCAGCGCTTTGAAAATCAATGCATCCTGACCCTAGAAAGTTGCGGGGTACAGGATCACACGCGTGTCCAGCGGAACCATATCATACAACTGGACAATCTGATCGTTAACCAATCTGGCGCATCCGTTTGAAACGGCACTGCCAATAGTGCTTGGGTCATTTGTGCCATGCACACGTAAAAAGGTATCCCCGCGTCCCGGTTGAAAAAGGTAGAGGGCCCGCGCACCTAGAGGGTTGCTCAGACCGCCAGGCATTCCATTCCGAAACGGTCCATACTTTTTCGGTTCACGACGCAACATGCCCGGGGTCGGTGTCCAGCTGGGCCACTCCTTCTTTGCCCCCACATAGAATTCGCCTGCCTCGTAAAGGCCCGGGCGACCGATCCCGACAGCGTAGCGAATTGCAGTGTTATCGGGTTGGGTCCAGAACAGGGCAAACTGGCTTGGAACAACATGGATTTCGTATGGAGCGGAGCCCTCTGGAATGCTCACTACTTGAGGTAAATACTCCGGCGGTAAATCATACTTTGGCAGCACTACATGGGCTGAAACTGGCTGACTGGCCAAAGTGCCAACAGCCCCGGCGGCAAGGAGGAATTTTCTTCGATTCATGAAGCTGTGGCTTTCGAACGGTGAACGTTGAATGAACGCCGGTACACGAAAAAAGACTTTAACAAGTCATGCTAGGTGCGCGATCAGAACAATTTCACTTGTGTTCCTACCTCAGCCAAAGCGAACAGTTCTTTGATATGTTCGTTGTAAAGGCCGATGCATCCGTTCGACGATTGGCGGCCAATTTTCCGCGTGTCGCCCGTTCCGTGGACGCGGTAATATTGCCATGAAAGGTAGAGGGCGTGTGTACCCAAGGGGTTGTCTGGACCGGGTGGAAAATAGTCTGGCCAATCCGGATTGCGGATCTTCATCGAAGGCGTGGGGCGCCAGCTTGGTCCTTCCACTTTCTTGATAACGCTAGTGTATCCGCGTTTTGTCAGTTCTTCGGATTCCGGAACGCTCGACGGATACAGCTTATAAACACTTTCATCCTCTGACCAATATTGCACCGCTCGGGAATCAATGTCGCACAGGATTGCACCGTGGTTTAGATTATCGAAGTGATCCCGCCAGTTTGAGGTGCTGAAGGATGAAATATTGCGGCGCACTGGTGGCGTAGCAAGTGGTGCTGTGGTTTGCGCTGTTGCAACGCCTGCTCCTAGGAACACGCCACTTGCGGCCGCACCGAGCAGCGCTCCGCGACGTGAGATAAATGAGTCTTTAATTAGCTTCATGATCAATCCTTCGGTCGTGCCTCTTTCGCCTGGTTACAACCTTCACCCACTGGAGCTTCAAGCGATCAATTGTCACAAAAACGTGAGACGAATGGCTAACGAACGCTTTGGGCTGGAAAAGCCTTGTCGCATTCGAACGGAAAGTGGCTTAAACGATCATCTGGGGCGGCACTAAAGCGTGCCAGGTCAAGCCGGTGTCAGCCTCGACAAATGACCTATATTAGGTCAGCTTTCCACATGCGATACCTCCCGTGCCCCGTCACCTCGCGGATCAAACCGCTTGCCTCCATCCATGCGAGATTGCGCTGAACGGCGGCGCGGCTGGCTCCGGTCATGGCCTCAGCCATCGGGGCGGAGACCAAGGGCCATTCCGTGAAAACCTTTCGCAAGGCAACCGGCGTGCGGCCAGATAATTGCGCCATGACGTTTTCTGCCCGCCCGATCCACACTTCAATATCATCAAGTGTTCGCATCGCCGTTAGAATTGCGCTGTTCATCCCATCCAACCAGCGGGCCAAACGCTCGGGTGGCAAGCCCGAAACGCGCAGCCCCCCGGCCCCGGCCATAGCGAGCGGCGCGAAGATGGCACCGCTTCCATCGCTGGTCGCGATCCTGGACGCGGTGACGGCAGCTTCGATCTGGTCGCCGTGGCGTCCGAGGCCCGCCAAGCTCCACAGGTGATACCCCATGCACGCCCGCGTGATCGGGTGGAGACCCTTTGCGGCTGCCATGACGTCCAGCCACCCACCCGCGCGATCCTCGAAACGCTCAGCGCTGTCTTCAATGTTCTCGGGATCGCGGCGATCCAGGAAGGCGGCCAAGTCAGCTTTCGGTCCAGGACCGCCTGTTAGGCGCCGAACAGCCCATCCAACTCTTGCCAGTGCATTTGGGTCATCCTGTGCACCTGACAGCCGCATCGATATCCAGAGCGCCAGACGATCAGAACTCACCCGATCCCCTGCGAACCAGCTGAGATCCGCTGCCTCGATAAGAGCGAGGCGATGCCGCCAGCCTTCCGGGCCACGCAGCAGCCGGTCATCCAGAGCTCCCAGGCGTCCAGCCACTCTTGCCAGTCGCGCAGCGTGAACGCCTTCTGCTTTTGCCCAGTCTTCGACGACAGCAGTGTCGGGCGGTTCCGCCCGTGGCCCTGGAGGCAAATCATCCGGTTCTTCTTCAAGTGACCTAGGTAGAAACCAGAGATCGTCTTCGTGAGCCTCTTCATCCTCCTCGATGGTGATAAGGAGGTCGCCGTAATCATCAGTCAAAGAAGAGGCTTGCGTCATCTTGTGTGCAAAATACTGATTTTTTGCACATTGCCCAGGCGTTTTCGTGGCCGCTGCCTGCGCCATTTATATAGTACGCGCGCGCGACTGCAGGTGAAACCTCTCAGATCGCTTTCAGCGCAAGGAAACCAAAGGTTTTTGGACGAGCACGACGAGAGAGCACCTACTTGCATTTGGTTACAAACGGTCGTTTAGTAATAATATACGAAACTGCAAAAGGCCTGTTTTCATGCCCCTGATAGGCTACGCCCGCGTTTCCACTGAGGATCAGACCCCCCTGCCCCAGTCTGAGGCCCTGCAAGCTGCGGGATGCGTCGAGATCCATGAAGAGCACGCTTCAGGCAGCAATCGCGCGCGGCCGGTGCTTGCCCGGGTATTGGAGCGCATCAGCAAGGGCGACACGCTGGTTGTCGTTCGGATCGACCGGCTTGCGCGGTCTCTGTCGCATCTGCTGGAGGTGATCGAGCGGCTGGAGGCCAAGGGGGCGTTCTTTCGTTCCATTCAGGACCCGATCGACACCGGATCCCCGCAAGGCAAGTTCACGCTTCAGGTTCTGGGCGCCGCGGCCGAGTTCGAGCGCGCCCTGATCCGGGAACGCACCAAGGCCGGCCTCGCCAGCGCGCGCACGAAGGGCCGTGTGGGCGGGAACCCAGGGCTGCGGGCCAAAGACCCTGCCGCTCTTCGCAAAGTGCGGCTGGCAAGACAGGACGGCTACATGGAGCGCCTGAACGAGACTGCACAAGACTGGGTGCCTCATGTCCGTCGGTTGCGCCCCGACTTGGCTTGGGAAGACGTTGTGCGCATCATCAACGGCCCCTTGCCCGAGGCGCGTCGCTGGACCCAAAGCCGCCTGCTGCGCGCTGTGAAGGCCTATGTCCGCGACGGCTTCCTGCCGGCCGAGGTGCTGGCCCGCGCCGGGCGCCGCGAAACGGACGATCGCCTGCCCGCCATTATTGCTGGCATCAAGGGCGCAGATCCCGACATCACGCTTCAAGCGATCTGTGAACGGCTGGAATCTATGCGCGAACGCACACCACGTGGCCGAACGAGATGGCAGCCCTCATCGGTCAAGATGCTGTTGGAGCGAGCCGAGAGTCTAGGAATGATTTAAGAGACTCAGATTCGTTCTTTGGAAGCAAAACCGCCTATGTGAATCGGGTACATCTTGCGTTTAAGAGATGGCAGCGACACAAGCACTTGACGCGCTGGATCCGCAAAATAAGATAAGTCATTGTAAATAAATGATTTCACGGGATACCAACCCACCATTTGAAAAAATCCTTGCCTGTCAAACGCTTTCCTGACATTTTTGCGGAAGAACGCTAACCATCAGTTTCCGGCGGTTTTGCGTTCCTTCTCAAGATAGACCTGGAAGACGGGCGGCGGGACGGGCATGAACGAGCAGCGGATCAGAATGGATCAAAAGATCCAAACGATGGCGACACGTCTAAGCAAATCGCTTGATGTGAATATGCGCAAGTCGTTTCTACCTGATGAACGAAAGGCTCTCAGACGCTTCTCATCCACGGAAGTTGCCCAGATCCTCGGTGTAAGCCAAGATTTTTTGCGAAAGATGTTTTTCGAGGACAAGCTCGATCTCGGTGATATCGAGACAGACGCCCGCGGCCGCAGGTTCTACACTGCAGAGCAAATCGATATAGCGCGCCACGAAATAGCCCGGTCAAGCACCAAGTTCCAGCATATCGTTCCTCGTCGTCGGGATGGGGAGCATATCCAGATCATTTCGATCGCCAACTTCAAAGGGGGCGCTGGGAAGACGACAACGGCGATCCATCTGGCCCAAAAGCTTGCCCTTGATGGTTATCGAGTTCTGGCAATCGATCTCGACCCACAAGCCTCAATGACCACCATGTTCGGTTTCCGGCCGGAAATCGACTTCCCTGAGGCCGGAACGGTGTACGATGCCCTTCGGTACGAGGACCCTATCCCATTTAGAGACGTTGTGCGCAAAACGTATTTCCACAACCTCGATCTAGCCGCAGCCGGCTTGTTGCTCTCTGAGTTCGAGACCGAAACCGCACACGCCCTTCGAAACAATATCAGGCCGCCGTTCTATCAGCGGCTTGCCCTTTGCATTAATGAAGTTGAGACAGACTACGATATTGTCGTCATCGACTGCCCACCGCAACTCGGGTTTACCACACTATCGGCTTTGGTGGCGTCGACATCCCTAGTCGTCACTGTCATTCCAAGCATGCTTGACGTCGCCTCGATGGCCCAATTCCTGCAGCTCACATCCAGCCTCATGGCAACAATTGCTGATGTGGGCGCATCGCCCGACTGGGACTTCATGAGATTTCTAATCACTCGTTTCGAGCCCAATGACGGCCCCCAAACCCAGATGGCGGCATTCCTGCGGACCATGTTCACGGATGACGTTCTTACTCAGCCTTTCCTGAAATCCTCTGCAGTCTCTGACGCTGGGCTCACGCAACAGACACTGTTCGAGATCGCCAGAACGGATTTTCATCGCCAGACGTACGATCGGGCTATCGAGTCCATCAACGGGGTTGTGGCGGAGGTCGAAGGGCTCATCAAAACGGCATGGGGGCGTAAGTAATGGCCCGCAAAGTCACATTCGACATTCCCGAGGATGAAGAAAAGCAGCAGAGCTCGTCGATTTCTCCGACTCGAACCCAGTCACGAGCCCCTGCCCTTTCGGGAATGGCCCGTTCTCTTCAGGATGCGGCACAATCTTCAATTCAAGAAATCAGTACCGACCTTATTGATGATTCCGAGTTCCAGGATCGTCTGGCCCTGGATGACGAAGATGACATCAGGGAACTGGCTGAAAGCATTGACAAGCAGGGACAGCTTATCCCGATACTTCTGAGTCCCGAAGAGGGCCGGTACAGGATCATCTATGGGCGCAGGCGATTAGCGGCCCTTCGACTTATTGGCAAGCCCGCAAAGGCTCTCATCAGAGGCTTGGATGAGGATCAAGCGATTCTTGCGCAAGGCCAAGAGAACAGCTTCCGAAAAGACCTCAGCTGGATCGAGAAAGCCCTGTTTGCACGTTCTCTCATAGAGTCCGGCAAGGATGAGGGACTGGTCTGTGACGCCCTCAACATCGATCAGAAAGCAAGGAAAGCCGGTGACAAGCTCACGGGACTTGCTCGCATGAAACAAGTCACTTCCTGTATTCAGACTGAACTCATCCAAAAGATCGGGGCGGCACCCGGGGTTGGACGGGATCGTTGGTATGCTGCCGCAAAGTCTTATGAGAGCCTTGGCTTCTCAGGAGATGAAGGGTTTCCGGCCGGAAACCGAGAATTCCATGATGCTCTCATGGAATCCAGAGGTTCAGGGAAGCCCTCCGACGAACGCTTTGCGATCTTCGAAGGGCTCCTGAAACAGCACAAGCCCCCTGCCCCATCGGCAATCAAGACAAAACTCGGGATGGTGAAGGTCACCAAGAGAAACGTGATCATCACCGTCAAGAGCGGAGATGACGGGCTTCATAAGTGGATCTCTGAGAATCCGGAGGCCGCTCTTCTCGCGTTGGCGAACGCGAAGGCCGCTGGTCCAGGGCAGATCATTACCCCAGAGAAAATGGAACCCATAGGTAACCCAGTCTCCGGCAGGGATCAGGATCTTGATGGTCCTGACATAGAAGATAACGAAAACTGAGCAGAAAGGAGGACAGGCCAGAAAAGGAAAGACCCCCCGAAAGCAGTGCTTCCGAAGGGCCTCGATTAGCTTAGACACCTGATTGATACCCCGAAGCCGAATCGTTTTCAACACCGTTCGCGGTGAACGGGGAAGCTTTTTCAGCCGATATCATCATGAGACAGGTAATTTCTCACACACCCGCCTTGGCGGAACGATCTTCTGTACCCGGTACGAACCCGTACAGGGTCATCGAGCCGATCCGAGCGCTTCGCAAAGAACTCGGTCTGACACCAAATGACCTAGTAACACTGCAGGCCTTGATCAGCTTCATGCCGAAGAAGGCCGGACAAACAGCTCCAATGACTATCGTCTTTCCCTCAAACGCATCATTGTCTGAGAGAACGAACGGCCTGAACGAGAGAACGATTCGACGGTGTATCGGACACCTCGTGGATGCCGGGCTGATCCAGCGCAGGGATAGCGCAACCCGCAAACGGTTCCCTCTTCGCTACGGTGGATTGATCAGAGATGCCTTTGGCTTCGATCTGCAGCCAATGTATGATCGGGAAAGAGAGCTCACCGAATACGCAGAACAGCTTGTGGGCGATCAGGAAAAGCTACGGTCACTCAAGGCGGAGGCACTGGCTCTTCGTGTCGAGGCTTTGCGCCAAGCAAAGGATGTTGAGACTGTCTCATTTCTCCAGAACGTACGAAACATCCTACGCCGTGCAACTCTCAAAGCCGACGAAATCATAGAGCTTATCAAGAGGCTGGCAGAGTTGGCCGGAGCGACGATCAGAGAGTTTCCGGCCGGAAACCATGACGCTCAGGAAACAATGCCCGACCAAATGTCCGGCGACGACGGACAAAATGTCCGGCACGTAGAACCCACAAGATTGAATATAAAAAAAGATAGAGCAGATGCGCACAGCACCTCTGGTTTCCATGAACGCCGAGATCCAACAATTATGGCTTGGACGGACCTGAAAAACGTATCGGGCTTCTTCCCGCATGAACCGAGAGATCATCAATCAGTTCTCGAAATATTGGCCCATGTCGGAAAATTGCTAAGAATAGAACAAGGCAGGATCATGAAACACCTTAGAAAACGAGGTCCAGGGCAGCTCCTTATTGCACTCGACGAATTAATTTTGAGAGCCAGCACAGGACAGGTGAAAAACAACAACGCCTACCTCGACGCTATGATGAGGCAAGAAAACTGATGCTCTCGCCACATAAACTCGACCGGCTGGTGAGTCTGCATAGCCATCGAAGATCAAGAGACAATTGCGGCACACTTCAAACCATACGATCATCAAGAAGAAGAATGTTGGTTTGAAGGTGACCCAGATCACCCGCGTCAGGTGCAGGTCTGGGATGTGATCAACTTATCATGGAACAAGAAGGCAATTTAGGTTTGCTAGATGTTCACAGACGCCTCGGCCCAGGTGGCCAATCTTACCGACGTGTTTGTCTGTGTTAATGCTTATAACGCTGAGGGTGGCACAATGCTGCTCGATTGGCTGGTGACGGATGAACAAGCAACCCATACCAAACTACTCTCCGAGTATCAGGCCTTGGAAGAAGAGTACGCTAGACAAGATGAACCCCCCCCCGAGATCGATCCTCAGCTTGGCGTGTTGGAAGCAGAGATCCAAAAGATCGAGATCCGGCCGTTAGCCTTCAATGCGACAGACATCGGGCGGGCAGGGGCCTTCGTCATGTTTGACCGCTAAGGCGCGCTGGCAGTCTTTCGCGGCTACGACCACCTGACCTCGGACGAGTCCGTTGAGGACGGCAACACCGCCTATGAGTACACCTACGCTGGACCGTGCCGCGGTTCGGATGACACAGGGGAGGTCGCAACTCATCTCTTGCAGAATATCCAGAATGTATGTATATTCTGGACAAATGGAGACCCTGATCATGCATGAGCTTCCCGAGTTCAAGGCGGCCGACCTGACGCGGCACACAAGTGACCTGTTTGACGCGGCCATTCGGTCGCCGATTGCGATCACCAAACATCGCAAGCCGAAATTCGTGCTGATGAGCATGGACCAGTACCAGCACCTCACCCGGGGGGCCACGCAACAGGCTCATATGGTTGACGAGATGCCCGAGGATCTCAAGGCGCTGATGATAGAAGGGCTCGAGCGGGACTTGACGCAGGCTGATGACTAAGCCGAGTGCTGGAGAGGTTTTCCGCTATCCGTTCCTGTGGAAACGCGAGCAGATGGCGGGCGAGACAGAGGGCCGCAAGACACGGCCTGTCTGTATCGCCGTCACTGTCGCCAAGTCCGATAGCGAGACCGTGGTGTTCATCCTGCCGATCACGACGCAACCGCCCTTGCCCTCGCGCAAGTGCATCGAGGTGCCACAGATCGAGTCGCAGCGTGTGGGGTTGGAGACCCATGTCCGCAAATGGGTCATGCTGGACGAGATCAACACCGATATTCTGGAGCGGTCCTATGTCTGGGAGGACCGCACGCCCATCGGCACGTTCAGTTCCGTCTTCACATCCAAAATCCAGTCCAGCCTGATCGCGCTTGCCAGGTCGGGCGGGGCATCGATTGTTGATCGGCTGAAGTAGTCTCAATCACCGCAGGGGCTACCCAGCTTCATTTGTTCCCATCGATCCATTTTGACATCAGCCCCTTGTCGCGGAAACACTCATCCGGGACGGCGCGGCGTTTGATCCGGGCGAGACGCTCGGCGAAGGCGACCTGCTTCGATGTCGGGCGGCTGTCCTGCGGGCCCGGCTTCAGCTTGGCCTGTGCGTCGATCCAGGCGCTCAAGGAGCGCCGATCTTGCTGAACCTGCCACGGCAGAAGCGTCTGGTTGCGCAGGGCCAGCGCGCGCGCATAGGCGATCTGCTTGGGCGTCGCGGGCAGGGCGTAAGTGGTGCTTTCCATCGGGGATCTCCCTTCTTAGCGTGGTTCTTAAAATAGAACATAACAGAAACAAAAGCAAGCCGCTTGCGCAGATCATGGGGTTTGAGAGGAAGAGGAGGGCCGGGGGAGGTCAGGCCTGAGGATGCCCGAAAGAGGGCGTCCGGGCCTGATCCTGTTCCTCATTGGTGTCTGATGCCGGAAAGTGGAGGATCCTACGTTCTCATGAGCTTTGCATTTAACGCTCCCCGGCATCAGATCCCTAAAGAGTGAAAGTGTCCTTCGGGTTTTGTGACTGACGGATGAGGGCCTTTGGGGTCCCTCAGATGGGTCCGGGCCGGATTCCGGTCTGTCTTTTCTGATGAAGGGCATTCCGATGCAAACAGGTGTTTTGCGCGTGTTGCGCGCGACCGCTGCCAGGTGGTGGCGACACAAGGAACTACGCCGAACCGGCCAGACGGGGCAGGCACAACGGCTCGAGCGCGAGACTGTCCTGCGTGACCTCGGCTATCTGAAGCAGGCGGCGACCCTGACTCTTCGGGTCCCGGCAAGTCCGTGTCGCTGACCACCTACATCGACATGGTCGAAGCCCTCGGTGCCAGGATCGCCAACGATCCGCGCCCCCGCCAGTCAACCTGACCCCTAAATTCTCTCACCAACACACGAAAGGACGCCAGCCATGGCCCGATCCCGCACGCCCAAATTCGATGCCTCCGAGGTCATCACGAACGAAATCATCCGTATCATCGAGCGCGGCGTTCTGCCTTGGCGCAAGCCCTGGACGGCTGGCGGTAGCTCCAGACCCTTGCGCGTGGGCGGTGAACCCTACCGGGGAGTGAACAACTTCCTGCTGACGATGCGGACCGTGATGGCGGGCCACAGCTCTCCCTTCTGGATGACGCTGCCGCAAGCCAATGCGTTGGACGCAAAGGTCCGCAAGGGCGAAAAATCCTCTGTCGTCGTTTATTACGGTCAAAGCCGGAAAGACGCGGGCGCAGATGAGCATGACCGCAGTGACGAGGATGATCACTCCGAGGAAGCCCGTATATTCCGCTTCCAGAAATCCTACCGCGTGTTCAATGCCTGCCAGATCGAGGGTTTGCCGGATAGCTTCCATCCCGAGCCGGACCCGGTGCTTGAGCATCCTCCGTCCGAGCCCATCCCGCACATGCAGGCGTTTTTTGACGCCATCGACATCACGACCGTTTTCACGGGAACAGAAGCGTACTATTTGCCGCCCGTGGACAAGGTCTACATGCCGTCCATCACGCGGTTCCAGGATCCGCGCAATTTCTACGGGGTCTGGGCCCATGAGCTGGCCCATGCCACGAAAGCCCCCCATCGACTGAACCGTGATTTCGGGTTCTCGAAGTTTGGCAACACGTCCTATGCGCGCGAGGAGATCGTCGCGGAATTGACCTCGGTGTTCCTGGGTCAGGAACTTGGCTTTACGGCGCATACGCTCGAGATGAATGCTGCCTACCTTCACAACTGGTTGCGCTAATGACGAGCTCGTCATTACCGCAGTTATCACGAGGACGGCATAATGCGGAGGAAGTCCGCCAATGCCCTTGT
>NZ_AQQP01000026.1 GCF_002210165.1 Phaeobacter sp. 22II1-1F12B
ACCGTGACCGCGCGCGTTGACCGCGCCGCGGCCTACGCCGGATGCTTACACCTCGCTGCCTCAAGAAGTGATCTTCACTAATTTAGGTAACGTTCTGGTTTCGCCCAATTTCGCTGGCGGCGCGGTGTCGGGGAACAACTTCCCCGGCTCACAAAACTGCGCCGGCGCAACTCTCGCGCCCGGCGCGTCGTGCCAATTCACTTATCGCTTCACGCCACAGGCGCTTGGTCCAGCTTCGGGCTCGACCAGTGCTGCAGTCGATTCAGAGAGTTACAGTTTCAATTTCAAAGGCAACGGAATAAGTCCTTTCCTGGCGACGGCGACTTCCTTCGACTTCGGAAACGTAGCCTTGGGATCTGAGTCCGCTCCTCAGGTAGTGACGATCACTAATGTCAGCAATGCAAACTTGTCGCCGAATTTTGCGGGGGGCGCGGTTCCGGGTGGTAACTTTCCAGGTTCACAGAACTGCGCCGGTAAGACTTTCGCCCCGGGCGAGTCGTGTCAATTTACTTACAGGTTCGCGCCGCAAACAGAAGGCCCAATTGCAGGCGCAACTAATTTTGCAATTGACGGCGAGCTGACGTCACTCTCGTTCACTGGAGTTGGGGGGACCACAAATGCAGACCCGTTTCTTGTGACAGCGCGGTCGTTCAATTTCGGTGACATGCATGTCGGCTCGACCTCGCCTGCCCAGATCGTGACGATCACGAATGTCAGCGGTGACTTACAATCGCCAAATTTCGCTGGTGGCGCGGTTCCGGGGGCTAACTTCCCCGGTTTCCAGAACTGCGCCGGTAAGACTTTCGCCCCTGGCGAGTCCTGCCAGTTCACCTACCAGTTCGCACCGGAAGGCGAAGGAGCGATCACAGAAACGACCAATTTCGCAATCGATGCCGCAACCTATACGCTGAACTTCCAGGGCAACGGAATAGACCCATTCCTTGTGACGCCGCTAAGCGTTAATTTCGGTGAGGCCCTGATCGGCCAGTTGTCGCCTCCGCAATTCGTCACGATCACTAATGTCAGCAGCGCAAGTCTTTCGCCCAACTTTGCAGGTGGTGCTGTTCCAGGCGGTAATTTCCCCGGTTCTCAGAACTGTGCCGGAAAGACATTCGCGCCAAACGAGTCCTGCCAATTCCAGTATGCATTCATGCCGACCACCGAAGGCGTATTTTTTGGAACAACAAATTTTGCGATTGATGGCAAAACGAGGACACTGAATTTCACCGGACGGACGGCGACCATATCGCCCCACCCGTCGCAGGTACCGCTGCCTGCCTCGATAACGCTACTTGCCTTAGGAATACTCGGACTTTTCGGCTTTCAGCTGAAGAAGACCAGCTCTTGTCCTCGCTACGAAAGCACTTCTTTGAAGGGAGCGGTGGGCGCATTTAGGCTTTAGCGCGATGCAGTCTTCGCGACCATAGACAGGCGCACTTAGCTGAATTCGACTGTTGTGTGCCTTTCGACGAAGCAGCTTGCATCGCGGACGAAAGGTGAACGGGAATGTTGCAAAACATGCCAGTCTCAGACGCTGCCATCTGCTTAAGAATACTGGACTGCGGAGTCGACCCTGCAAGTCTGGCGTCGTGCTTGTCCGATGCGTTTTCCTCTGGGCTTTGGAGCGATACGCCGATGCCTGTGGGGCATGTGTCAGACCCGGACAGTGCGTGGGGTATATTAAGTGGGTTGGGGGAAAAGCCGATCAGTGTTGCCGCTATTGGAACATACGGTGTGCTGGGCTGCGTGCTTGGTGTAATCCTCACGCCAGAGCTGATAACGCTTTACGGACTTGGGCCTTGGGACGCAAAACCGGGAGACGGTCTCCTCGCTTTCATCGGTATCGCGACGGATTGTCAGGGAAAGCGGGTTAGCCAAGATACCGATGGTCGCTTCGTCCTAAACAGCGATCTGGACAATCCAAGCTTTGCAAGATGTCTTTTCAAGCGTTGGCTCACATCGTCCAAATTGAAGGATTGCCCAAGGGTTTTCATCCGGACACGCCGCCGCATAGCTGCGGTGCGCCATTTGGCACGTGGTTTCGGTTTTTCGGAATGCGGACGTTTCCAGATATTTTTCCGCAGGCATCGTCAGTTCCGCCTCGTATACCGGCGGACTCACAAGGGGGTTCCGGTATTGTGGAACGCACCGTGACACAGGGCGCCCATCTGATGCGCAACCCCGCGCACGTTGTTCTAACGGGGTGCGACCATGTGCTTTTTGTTGGTCCGGTCACCCAACCACTGCGCGTCCTTGTCGCGGATCCGGCGGATTGGTCTCGGTTTCTAGCTACATGTGCCGCTCCTTACCTGTGTGCGGCGCATTCATTCCCTCCGGAGCTTGACAGCGGCCTGCTGGAGCGGCTTTTGGAGGAGGGCCACCTGCTGACTGAGAATACGCCGCAAGCGCTGGTCGCCCGGCGCCATGAGGTTATGTCTAGCTGCCCTACCTTTAATCTCGAACCGCCCGACACCCAGATCGGGCACGTTCTTTTCGGTTGCACCGGATCGGTTATCGCAGGTCTCGTTCCACAGACTGTTCTGAGCCTCGTTTTGACGGGCTTTCAACGGCAGTTGGACGTTATTCTCACTGAAACGGCGCAGCGTTTCCTCACGCGCGACTTGCTGGAAGCCTACGGCGTTCGCTGTTGGTCCAGCGGCTTCGAAAGACAGGACGGACTTCGCCTGCCACATGTCAACCTCGCCATGTCCGCAGATGTCATCTGCATTCTGCCTGCAACCGCCAACAGTATGGAGCGCATCGCAAGAAGCGCCTGCTCGGATCTCTTGTCATTAACGATCACAGCCTCGCGTGCGCCTGTGGTCATCTGCCCTGCCATGAATGGAGCAATGTGGTCGAACCTGGGCGTCCAGCGTAATGCGGAAAGATTACGCCGCGACGGGCGATACATTATGGAGCCGACAGTCCTGTTTGCGGCCGCAGACTTCACCGCCGGAGCGCAGCCTGGATATGGCGGTCATGGTACGCTTTGGGCTGGACCTAAAATGCTGATGCGGGCTCTTGCGTCGGTCGCAGTAATCGGAATCGACGGTGTATGAAATGCGTTTGATGTTTTGAAATCTACGAACACTAGCTCGCTGGTTGGATTTGTCACTCGCCGCCTGATTTGCGCCAGTTCCGATAAGAAGGTTATGAAAACTCATCCCACAAGCCGTCATACCTTCGCTCGCAGAGAAAACGCGATTTGTCCGCGAAATGTGAGTTCGCGTCTTATTGGCTTTGCAACTGCGGCGAAGAGCCGAACCGGTAAATCCGCGCCGCTGCGGGCGACGACACGGTAGAGGTCAGCTAGGAGCCGAGAGCGGACATGTACGTATCGTGCCAACGAGGTAAGTTAGCGTATTTACACGGCGTTTCAGTGAGCCCGAGGGTAAAAATGTGTAGACTAAATTCACCATAATTTGCACCACACTGTGTGTCGCGCCGCTCTTGACCAACAAGTCAACAGCGGATTTTCGCTCATGACTTAACGCCCACAGCGTCTAAAGTTGACCTTGCGTCAATCGTTCACTCAATATTTGATGCGAGAATAGCTCAAGTCCCTTTTGAACTTCATCTATACCTCGGCTTCCCTGTCGCCGAGGTATAATTCTGAAGGGCTTGATCAATGCGAAGCTTATTAGGATAGATCAACAACTTGCGCCAAATCACTGCAGAAGAACGCATGCTTCAGTACCTTAGAGGTGAAATCGCGACGCGTGGTGCAGATCCACTGATTGACGATATCGTTGACTTGCTTGAAATAGCTCAAATGAAGTTGGCGATGTGGCAAGATTTCCAAACTGAATCTTCGTTGAATGCGACCCACAACCTCCTTTCCCACCTAAACTCTTGACATCAAATTCTTGCAGCCGCGACTCAGCCGTGATTATTTGCGCTAGGATCACTTCCAGACAACTTTTGGATAGCTGGAAACTATCCAACACTTGATTTGCTCTGCATACTCTGCCCGTTAGAAATGGCGCGAACTTTGCATCACCAATAACGCGAAATGTGTCATGCGTTCCGCAATGCAGTAATATTGGTTAGGAAGCTCTGTCAGACTTTGGATAGTATCCCTTTTAGAGATCGAATTCTGATCCTCCCCCAGTGAGAGCGCTCACCGCAGCTACTCAACTACCTGATCCATCATGCATGTTGCCAAGAGGAACACCCGCTCGGGGCTCTTCTGAATTTGACTGTCGATCAGCTGCACGGTCCATGTAACGCGCATCCGAACGACAGCCTTGAATAAAAAGGCTTTTACTTTCGCGTCTTTTTATAACGCCACAGGAAACCATCATGTGTCGCCAACCCCAACCGTTCACCCCAGCCAGCAGGACTTCGACGCTGCTGAGCGACAACGAGAGGCGCACCTACAGCATTACCGCCAGCCGCATGACTTCCGGGAGGCTAGGAAATCACCTGAACGGATCAGATTTCCGCATGCCATGAGGCTGCGCACCGCCCTGCCCGTCTCAACCGGTTTCCCTCACACCCCTTGCCGACCCGCTTAGGGACGCAGCGGAACGCTTCAACCAGATGTCTTTTGACACAGCAGTAGCTCGGCCTTTCCGCCACTTCCGCAGCGAGGATGCGCTATTGAACGCTCACCCGCAGGCGGTCGGTCACATACTCCATCACTAGCACAATGACAAAAATCGCGAGGATAATCATCGAGGCGTTCTTGTACTGGAACAGGTCAAATGCAACCTTCAATTCCTGTCCGATCCCACCCGCGCCAACGAGGCCTAGAACCACTGACGACCTGACGGCCTTCTCCAACGCAAACAGCGATGTGTTGATCAGCGAGGGCGCGGCGTCGGGAAGGATTGCACCGAACAGGATCGAAAGGCGATTTGCGCCGATGGCCGAGAGAGCCTCCTGAGGTTCCTTGTCTGAATCCTCCATCGCCTCGGCAAAAAACCGGCCGCAAAAGCCCACGCTATCCACCACGATTGTCATTGTACCGGCGACTGCACCCAGCCCGACGGTTGCGACAAACAGGAGCGCCCAAACAAGGTCTGGCACCGTGCGCAGCAGCGAAACAACGGCTTTAACGAGGTAACCACCACGGCCCAAGGGGGTGATGCCACGTGCCGCGAGCCACCCGATGGGGAGACTGAGCAGCACGCCGATAGCTGCGCCGACCAGCGCGATCTGGAAAGTTTCGATGATCCGCAAGCCAATCCGCTTGAGAAAGGCCGGATCGGTGTTTGGTGGCAGCATCCGGTCAACAAGCGACACCATGCCGGGCAGACCATCGGCGAGCTGCCGGGGTGTCGGAGACACCGATTGCATCGAACTGATGATCAGCGCACCTGTTCCGACCAGCAGGATGAAGGTGATCGGCGAGAACCCGGACCAGCGCCCAGGCATCGCATGTTGCCGCGCTTCATCCATTGAAGGTTTCCTCCAGATCGCGGTTGGTGACATCGGCACTGGGCCGGTCAAGAAAGATCCGCCCGTTCCGTAGGGCGATAACACGGTCGGAGAACTCGCAAGCATGTGCCATGTCGTGGGAGGTAAACAGCAGGGTGATCCCATGCTCCTCACAAAGCCGGGAAAACAACTCCATCACATCGCGCCCCGACACCGGATCAAGGCTTGCCGCAGGCTCGTCCGCGATCAGTAATTTGGGTTGCCGAACCAGGGCGCGTGCGATGGCCACCCTCTGCTGCTGCCCGCCCGACAGCGCATCGGCCCGCCGTTCGGCAAACTCGCCGAGGTTGACCTCATGCAAGGCCCGCAGAGCGGCAGCGCGCCATGACTGAGGCGCGGTGGTCTGGCTGAACCCGCGCCAGCTTCCCTCGGTCCCCAGCATCCCATGCACGACGTTCGACAGAACAGTGCGCCGCCTTACAAGACAATGCTTTTGAAAAACAAACCCCGTGGCCCGGCGAATGCTTCGCCGCTGAGTTGCATCGGGACTCCGGCCAAAAATGTGGCCCATCACAGTTATCTGGCCACCGGAATTTGGGTGAAGGCCGATAAGACACTTTAGGAGTGTAGACTTGCCGCTCCCGTTGGAACCGATCAGCGCCACACGTTCGCCCTCCCGGATCGTCAGTTCAATCCCTTTGAGAACAGGCGTAGCCCTGTCATAGGTTTTTCTGAGGTCGGTAGCAGAGAGGATCGGCTTACCCTGCCCTTGCGCTGAACCAGCGAAGGCATCTTGCGCCGTTTCCGTTCGGATACCGACACGAATATCCTCTAGCAACTCTGACAAGCTTCATTCCTCAAAACAGAAAATGGCGGAGCAGGCGTGCCGCCCCGCCAGATTGGCACCTGGAGATTACTCGCCAACAAAGGCCGAGGTATCGACACCAATGGTCTTGTACATCTCGCGCACGTAGTCGTAGTCGGCGTCATTGACCTTGGTGAGGAAAAATCCGCCCTCGTACTTCTTGTTGTCTTCGCCCTTGGTGACTGCCGCCATCAGTTCCGCGCTGTCATTGACAAAGGCATTTGCGATCTTGCCCAGATCATCTGCGTCCATGTCGTTGCGGGCAACGAGAATGTCGTTCGGCAGGTCGCGGCCACGTGCGATCACGGTGAAGGACTGATCGGGGAACGCTTCGCGAATTCGGCGCAGGTGGCCTTCGTTCATGCCGACCGCCTGCACGTCACCACGGATCAGCGCTTCGATCGCGACGTTTCGCGAAATGATCTGTGGCTGGTAGTCGGACGCATAGGCAAGACCGAAGTCGGAGAGAACCTGTGCCGGCCCGAGGTGCTGAAAAGTGGAGCCGACCGAGCCAAAGGTCACGATCTTGCCCTTGAGATCGGAGACCGACTTGATGTCACCCTCGGTCATGGTGACGATCTGCGCGTAGTAGTTCGGGCGCTGCCAGGCCACCACGATTTGCGCGCTGGAAAGCTCCTTGATAACGACATACTCAGCCGGGCCGGTAAGCACCAGGTCGACTTTGCCCTGGTTCAGCGCTTCGACGGCCGACGTACGCGACGACACCGGGAACAGTTCGATCTCGAGGCCGGTCTTGTTCTCCAGCGCGGTTTCGAAGGCTGCAAATTCCTGCTGCAGGGCTTCGAGGCCTTCGACATCGGTAACGGCGAACTTAATGGGTTCAGCAGCAAGCGGTGTCGCCAGGACAACGGCGGCTGCGGTCAGAAACTTGCGAAACATATTTGGCTCCATGGGTAATGCTGTATACACAGCAATGTCACATGGATGGGATAATCGATTCCTGTAACGACACCGTGACGGGTGCAAAATCGAGGTCAGGAAATGATGACGAATTGGAAGATAACAGGTGGCCGAGTTCTCACGCCCGACGGTTTTGAAGAGATCGATATCAGTATTGTGGAGGGGTATCTCTCGCTTGACGACCACCTCGGCGGTGCCGAAATCGCCTGTGAAGGTTGCCTTGTACTACCTGGTATCGTGGATGCGCACGGCGATGGGTTTGAACGGGTGATCCGCCCGCGTGCGGGCGTTGACTTCCCTCTGCCCCTCGCACTGCAGGAAGCCGACCGACAGATGATCGGCAACGGCATCACGACCGCCTATCACGGGTTGACGGCATCCTGGGAAACCGGCCTGCGTAGTTTCGATGCCGCGCGCACGTTCCTCGATATCCTGGCCGATGTCGCACCAACACTCGACTGCGATACACGCGTGAACCTGCGCTGGGAGGTCTTTTGTCTCGACCCGTTGGACGAATTGATCTCTTGGCTCGACCGTAGCCCCGAGCTGGTGCTGTCCCTCAACGACCATCTTACCGCCTACCTCGATCTGCCGCCGGACCACCGAAAGATCATCCGCATGGCGGAACGCATGGAGACCCCGCGCGAAGAGGTCGTGGCCCAAATTGCCGCGCTTCACGAGAGGATCGATGAGCTTCCCGAAGCGATTGCCAGAGTGACCAAGGCCGCCACGGCGCTTGGGCTGACGGTCTTTGCCCATGACGAAACCTCGCCGGATCAGCGCCGCGCCAACCGTGCCCTTGGTGTCTCCGTATCCGAATTCCCAATGACATGGGACACGGCGCGCGAGACGGCTGCGGGCCACGAACATATCGTGCTTGGGGCGCCCAACGTGCTGAGGGGCGGTAGCCAGAACAATGCGATTGACGCCGAACCGGCCATCTCCAGCGGTCTCTGTTCTGTCCTGTCGTCCGACTACTACTATCCCGCTCCCCTGCTCGCGGCCTTTGCGCTTGCGGACCGCGGTGTTGTCCCGCTCGAAACGGCTTGGCGCCTGGTGTCCAGTTCGCCCGCCGAAGCGGTGGGGCTCTCGGATCGTGGAAGGATAGCAGAAGGCCTCCGTGCCGATGTGTTGATCATCGACGCTGAAACCCGCAGACTGAAAACCGTTTTCGCCGGCGGACGGAGAGTGCTTCAGCGTGACTAGGCAGATGAACATCGACGGCGTTGACGGCGCGGCTCTGGAGTGGCTGCGCGATATCGGCCGTGCGCCCTACCTGCCCAAGCAGCACCGAGCGATCTGGTTACAGGTCTATGACCGACTCGGTGATGCCTGCCTCAGCGGGCCACTCACCCCCGGATCGCGTTTGCCCGGAGAGGTCGACCTCGCCGAACTCTTTTCCGTTAGCCGCCTTACCATGCGCAAAGCGCTTTCCAAGCTGCAGCAGGAAGGCCAGTTACAGGCACGAAAAGGGGTCGGCATCTTCGTTCGCCGTAGCCGGACAAGCTACACGGTCGATGACGATCTTCGCTTTTCGCAAAGCCTGGAAGCCAATGCCGAGAGCATAGAAACCCGCACATTGGAACTGACGCGCGTCCGGGCAGACCAACAATCCGCCGCGTGGTTGGCCATCGACGAGGGCGCAGAGATCATCCGCCTCAGCCGCCTAAGGATTGTCGATGGCGCCCCGATCTACTTGGCGGCCAAGGACTTTCCGGCCAAACAATTCGAGAATTTCGAAGCGGCCTTTGCCCCTGCCCAATCAGTCACCGACGTCTACCGGGCCCACGGCATCGACCACCACACGAGAGGCGAGACCCGCGTCAACGGTAAGTTCGCAAACCGCATGGAGGCCGAAGCGCTGCAGGTGACGCATCGCACGCCCTTGCTACAGGTCATTTCGGTAAACCTGTCAGCCGCGGGCAGACCGATTGAATATAATCGTGGTCGATGGGTTTTCTCTGCCGTCGAGTTAGTGTTTGGCGAACGCCGCCTGACAACCAAGAAAACATCGATTGGATTTGGTTCCTAGGTTGGCGAGGCTTCCCGCAGTACATCAAGTGCCGTCGATGCCTAATCAGGACTTTCAGACTTTGAACAATTAAGCTTTGAAGTCCTTGGGGTACAGTTATCCGAGCGGCTGTTGCGGTCCAGTTTGATATGAATTTTTGTGACTCCAAGTGATCTGATTCCGATCATCGTAAAGTCATAGCACCCTAAAAGCTGGGCCGTTAATCTTGCCAAGTAAGCGAACCCAAGTCGTCCTATAGCTCTTCCATTTTCATTCCCGTTTTAGCTTTAAAGCCGCTACATCATCCACCAATAGTCGACGGGTACCGTCTGTTCTCCAAACCGCCGCGCTGGGCTAAATAAAAGGCTTTGCGAGCGGCTTCAGCGCCATAAGCTGGAATACTCCCATGATGAGGGGGGAAATTTGGAAATCATCTGACGACAGAAAGCTTAAACTCATCCTTTATCTCTTCTCGCGAATACAAATTTTTGCCTGAAAGTTTCCCCACATCGCAAAAATGAATTCAGACTGATCTGGATCATGGACGCAAACCTTCACGGCATTGATCATCGCCACAGATCAAACCGCGAGATCCGTCATGCATGCCTCTAAAATAACGCCACCCCCTGCCCCATCCCCCGTCCGGCCCAAAGCTTCCAAACCCACATCGCAGACGGAAAAGGAGCCACCTTACCCCCGCTTCTCGCTCGACCGGCAAACCAGAGCTGCCATGGCCCTCGCCACGGGCGGTTTGTCGCCGGCCGCCACGATTGAGGCATGGTCGGACTGGCTAATGCACCTCGCTGGCGTGCCAGGCCGTCGTGCCGACCTTGCAGAAAAGGCGCTCAGAAATTCCGCCGCTTGGTGGGGATGGGCGCTGCGCGGGTTGGTGACTGGGGCTTATGCTGAAGAAATGCCATTCAAGCCGAAGTCTCACGACCATCGCTTCACCCATGATGGCTGGGGCACCTCGCCATTTGCACTTTGGCAACAGGGGTTCCTTGCAATGCAGGACTGGTGGTCAGAAACCACCCGCGCGATCCCCGGCCTGCAACAGCACAGCGCCGACCGGGTCCACTTCATGCTGCGCCAGATGCTGGATACCATGTCGCCCTCGAATGTCGCGGGGCTCAACCCCGAAATCCTAGAGGCCGCACGCGAGACCGGTGGACGGAATTTCGCCAAGGGGCTGAAGCACTATGCCGAAGATCTAGAACGTCTGCTGACGCAATCCCCCGCCGCCGTACCTGAGGGCTACGAGATAGGCGAGAAGATCGCCTGCACTCCGGGCGAGATCGTTTTTCAAAACCGCTTGATGGAATTAATTCGCTATACGCCGCAAACCGAAAACGTGCAGGCCGAGCCCATACTGATCGTGCCGGCTTGGATCATGAAATATTACATTCTTGACCTTTCGCCACAGAACTCGCTGATCAACTTTCTCGTCGGTCAAGGCTTCACAGTCTACACGATCTCTTGGGTGAACCCGGGCGAGGAATCGCGCGACTGGCGGCTTGAGGATTACCGGACAGAAGGTGTCATGCAGGCGATCGACACAATCGGCAACTTGCAACCCAACCGACAAATCCACGCGGCGGGTTACTGCTTGGGCGGCACCATGCTGGCCATCGCGGCTGCAACAATGGCACGGGACAATGACGACCGTCTCGCCTCAATTACGCTTCTTGCCGCGCAAACCGATTTCACCGAGGCTGGCGAGCTCCTTTTGTTCCTCGACGAAAGCCAGGTCGCGTATCTCGAGGACCTGATGTTTGAACAAGGCTTCCTTGCAAAACCGCAGATGGCGGGTGCCTTCGCCGCGATCCGGGCGGAAGACCTGATCTGGACCCGCGCCGTCCGCCGATACATGCTGGGGAAAGAAGAAATGCCGACCGATATTGGCGTCTGGAACGCCGATGTCACGCGAATGCCGGCCCGGATGCATTCTGAGTACCTGCGTGGTCTGTTCCTCGAAAACCGCCTCTCTGCTGGTCGGTTTGCGGTTCAGGGGAAGGTGATCTCGCTGAACGACATCTCCGCGCCTCTGTTCGTGGTGGGCACCGAAAGCGACCACATCGCGCCTTGGCGCTCGGTCTACAAAATCAACCTTTTCACCCGTACCGACTCCACCTTCGTACTAACCAAAGGTGGCCACAACGGCGGCATCATCAGCGAACCGGGGCATCGCGGGCGACACTACCGCATAGGCCACGCACTGTCGGACGAGAATTATGTCGATCCGGACAGCTGGCTCGACGCGCATGATACTCAAGAAGGATCTTGGTGGCCGGCGTGGACCGGGTGGCTGGCACAGCATTCGAGTTCGCAGGTTTCGCCTCCGCAAAACGCGCCAAGTCTCGGAGCGGCGCCTGGCACATTCGTTATGCAGAAGTAGGAGGAATCTGCACGCTGATTTGCTCCTATTTGTCTTACATCGGCGCAACGTATCGATACCGCGAAATGTTTGAGTTCCACTGTAGTGCGTCGAACTGCGCGATCGGGCCCATGTCGACAGCGAAACTTGCTCCCAGTTCCTTGAAACCGCCCAATCGTATCAGTTTCCGAATTACGGCGCAAAACTTCATAGCGCTAAATTGGTATGACCTAAGCACTCGAAACTCTCCCGTCTCAGAGCCAATACGTCTGTTTCAACCGGCGCGACCGGAATTACCCACCGCACTAAATTCCGGTTTGTTCCGGTCTTCCGGTTTACTTTCCCGCTCGATGCCAAACAGAACGGATTCTCTGTACTAAAGATGTACCAGAGACCATTTATCCAATTGTTTTAAAATTAAGAAACTGATCACTGAGCGACGCCTGCGCTCGCAGCGACTAAGCTTCGTGACCTTATTTTTATTGTTTCTTTCTGGATACCAGCAGTAACAAGACTGCTAAATTGGACTCCTCTTATTTCCCATATCGGCATATCAACCATACCAAATAAGCAGCGGACCGGAATTACCCTCAAAGTTAAATTCCGGTTTGTTCCTAAAGTGCTCGCAGACTAATTCGAACCCGTCTCACCATATGTAGGTTGGCTGTCCCTTATGCCGCGCAGAGGCCGCGCCAATCGGCGAGAGCAGCGGCGCGGTTCTTCTTGAAGTTTGCTCTGGAAGAGAGGCTGCGCTCCGAATTGAAATGGTTGAAAACCGAGGCGTGGACGGCGGCGAAAATCTACAAACTTCGCATCCGTCGAAAACGCTGTATTGCTCTTTCTCGTCGTCGGAATGGCAGGTGCGAATTCTCGGCCCGATTGTTGAGCCAGCGGCCGGTTTCTTGGCGATCGACCGAACCGATTTCCTTCAAAGCCGCACCATAAGATCGGAGACGATCGGTCACGATGACTTCTGGCCGACCGTAGCGCTTCATTGATTTTCTTATGAATTTCAATGCGGCTTGCCGGTCACGCCTCTTCGTCACGAAGCTTTCTAGAACCTCGCCCTCGTGATCAACGGCGCGCCAGAGATAGTGGCGCTCGCCGTTGATCTTCACGAACACCTCGTCGAGATGCCATTTCCAGCGGCTCGATTTCATAGCCTCGATCCAGCGCTTCCGGGTCTCGGAGGCGAACATCGGTCCGAAGCGATGCCACTAAAACCGGATCGCCTCATGGTTGACGTCGATGCCGCGTTCGTGCCGCAGATCTTCCACATTTCGGAGGGATAGCGGGAACCGGAAATACATCATAACCGCCAGACGGATGATTTCGGACGATGTTTCGAAGTACCTGAAAGGGTTGCATTTTGTCATCCGGCTACGCCACTCAGCCCCCTGCCCGGCCTCAAGCCAGTTTCTTTGACAATGCCTTCGCGAGGCCTCCGGCGCGGACACAAAAAAACCTGTTGAGCCTGCATCTTTCGGCTTTTTACAACATCTCTGACAATACCGCAGGTTGCGATAAAGTACCGATTTTAGATGGCTTCGATGACGTAGCCACCCCGCCGATGGCACCAATATGGGGCTGCAAATCTCCATGGGAGAGAGAGAAGGCATGTTTGAATTAAACGCCGGGCTATGTCCGGCGAAGAACGTGTTGCAAGCGCGTGGGTCCTGGCGAACGATGTCACCGGAAACCATTTGGGCTGATCCCGATAACTGCTGCAATTTTTGGATCACCCCTACACGTCTTCAGAGGTTTTAGGAACGCATGAGTCGGAAAGCAAGGAACAGGCTGAGAGAGGCATGCGATTGGCTTGTTCTCTCCAAGCTTCGTGGTCACCTTGGCTCGACTTAGCGACACAAGGAGCCCGCGCTGTGGACGATTTGAAACTGCTCCGGGGAAAGCCTGCACGGCTCTACCTGCTCGACTTCGGCATGTTCCGTGTTCATTCGGGGCCCCGCGACATTGGCATATGCGGCTTCCTGATCATCACTGATCTTGGTGAGCATATCCTGATCGACAGCGGTTTTCCCGCTAAATATGCCACGAATGCGACCCGCGCGACCGCCGAAGATGGGCTTGGCGATTTTGGTCAGGTCTTGTCCTTGTCGCACGACAACCTGCCAGAGGCGCAACTGGCAAAGGCCGGCGTGCAGCCAAATCAAATCGATCTGTTTATTCTGACCCACACGCACATAGATCACCTTGGCGGGATTTTCGATTTCCTTCAGGCCCCCATGTTTGTTTCAGAGCGCGAGCGGGCATTGCCAAAGCCGCTTTATTGGTCGGGCGGCCAACCTTGGGAATGGCCCGACCGAGACTACATCACCGTGCCAAACGACACCCGCATTGGTCCCGGTTTCGAGGTCCTGCAGGCACCAGGTCATGCGCCCGGACAGATCGCGATGGTGATCGAATTGCCCAACACCGGATGCCTGATGCTGACAAGTGACGCAATATCCCGCCGCTCGGAAATAGATGAGCGGTTTGACACCGCGTCCGATCCGGAAACCGCGCTCGAAAATGCGCACAGGCTGATGCAGCTGGCCGAAGAGCGTAACGCCTTCGTCATATTCGGACACGAGCCCGAACAATGGCCTAAGCTGCGGAAGTCACCTGAATTCTACGACTAACGCACATCTCGTCCCTGATTGAGGATGATAATGTTCCCGCTCGAAACATCTCCAGCAGCCGAAATCAGGAAACCGACCCAAGCAGCTACCACCGCAGGCTGCATTGGTCCTCCGTGCGGCATCTGTGCGACCGCCTCGGCCAGCACATCCTCGCTCACAACGTTGAAAAGAGGCGTTTCGGTCATCGCAGGCGCAATGGAGTTCACAGAAATCCTGTCTCGAGCATAGCGGCGGGCAAGGTCTTTTGTCAGGGTATCGAGCGCTGCCTTCGATGCGCGGTAGTGAGGCGGGTCAAAGGCGTCAAAATTATAGGCCCCATTGGAAGAAATGTTGACGACCTTTTTAATGCCGTCGCGCTCCAAAATGGGCTACCTCATTTGACGGGTCCAATTTGATTGTTAGTGCATTGTCGGCCTCTGGGACAAGGGGATAAGGGCCTCAGGTGCTGGCGGGCGATAGCCCAAGGCACTGTGTGGTCTCTTGGTATTTTAGTGCTTCCTCCATTCTTCGATGATGATTTGCGCTTCCCTTAGCGAGTGGAAGATTTCCCCGTTGAGCAGTTCATCTTTCATCCGCCCGTTAAAGCTTTCACAGTATCCGTTCTCCCAAGGGCTGCCTGGCTCGATGTAGGCGGTCTGTGAGCAGGCAGCTTCGATCCAGTTTCTGACGGCCAGGGTGACGTCTCGGGCATTAGCAAGTGCAGCCAACGGCCGTTGGACTCTAAAGGATCTATACCATGTGCAAAGTAGAGCCTGGCTACCAATGAACGTCCGCTTTCAAAATCCTAATCTTGCCGATTTGCACCCGCAGCGAAAGACCGGAATCCACCCATTCTGCAGAATATTGACGTGTACCTCGCCGCAGCAACTGGCAAACGGCGCGAGACCTACGGACCGGCGGACGTTCGATTTCTGTTCCATCTCGCCGAAGGCGAATCCGGTCGAAGTGTTTAGGTTGGCCTACAGGAAAATCACTTACTTACAGTGCGTTGCAAGAAATTCACCAAATCAGCGCAGTCATCAGGTTCAGAGACTTTGGGGCCGGGAGAACCGATTTAGTCCCATCTGCTGACAAAGCAGTGCTCAGCCCCTCCAGCGTAACCCTCGAAAACAACGAGAAAATTCGACCGTAGCCGGATCGGGAGAACGCTTTCGCGGGGGCAAGTGGCGGAGGGGATGGGACTGAAGTCGAACGCTCTCTGATGCGCCTGAAAGCTTCTAGACCTGTTGCCTGCAAAATTGAGGCAAGTATGCAATCCAGCAACTTCAGAGATGAGTTTCCTCGGGGAACGGAACGTCGGGCCACAGGTTCGGACAATACCGTTCGGGAAGTTCTCCATCGGCTCACGGTGACTGCGCACAGAAATTTTGTAAATCGACGAAGGTTGATGGGCGACCGCCACGAACGGCCTGCATGGACCACAAAGCCGAGAACCATCGGCGTGCGCTCAGATACTTCAAGACTACGGAGGACGCTATGACATTAACGGATAGGCAGACGTGTCGCGATGCTGTGCCGTTCCAATTACTCATCTAGGCCACTTTCCTTTCGAAGGCGACCGGGCTACTCGAACCCAATGCTAAGGGCCGCCCCCGCGGATTTCAGAAGTCGTAGATGACTAGAAGATTGCTAGCTCGGACTCTCTGCGCGCCTGCCACGATCTTTGCTAGATTAGCTCAACCTTAATCGTCTTGAAGAAGGTGAGAAGGGAAACTATCGACAGTCCGGCGGACTGTCGTCGCCGACGTAAAACAGCGGTGTTGAAATAGCAGTTACCCTTGCCGCTCATCGATACATGGAGGCCGTTCTCCCGCACAAGCTTCTGAGAATCGTGAGAACAGTACTGGCTGCCACGGCCCGTGTGGTGGAGGCAGAGCTTGGAAGGCTGGCGGATCGCCACAGCCATCTTCAGCGCACGGATTGCGCGATCTCGTTTCATCCGATTGCTGACCGCTCAGGCAAACACACGCCGTGGTTTGCAAACCAAAAATAGCGACAGGAAAAAATCTGTTTTCGACCAACAATTGCCGCTCACAAAAAGGTTGCGTTGAGACATTCGGTGTCAGCGCAATACGCGTTCATAAACAGCAATTTGCTCTGTAGAACAGCTTGTGGCCAGATGCGGCCACAAACCAACGCTGATCGTTCTAAGAAGCCTGTTGAACGGGCGTGTTCAGACTTAAGGAATGGGCCATAGGTCGCTGTATTGGGCGGAATAAGGTATTCACCGGCAACATGCGTATGGAGTAAAACTGTGCCATTATCTCATTTGTCATGATCTGCGCTCTTTCGAGCAGGCGCGGGTCAGGAACGAGCCCATTCCGCCAGTTTGCGCAGCGCAAATTCGTAACCGCGAATACCAAAGCCTTCGATCTTTGCGGCTGCGGCGCGCGACACATGGCTAGGGTGGCGGAATTCGTCACGCTTGAAGAGCGGTGAGATGTGCACCTCGATGATCGGGCGATCATAGATCAGCAGACTGTCCAGGATCGCGATCGAAGTGGAAGTGAAACCGGCGGGATTGATAAGCAACCCTGCCGTGCTGCCACGCCCCTGTTTGATCCATTTCATGATCTCGGCCTCACTGTCACTCTGCCGGAAATCAATGTCGAAACCTTCCTCTTTGGCAGTTCGCTGGCACAGCGCCTCGACATCTTTGAGCGTATCGTGACCGTAGACCTCAGGCTGTCGTGTCCCAAGCATGTCGAGATTGGGACCATTGATGATGAGCAGCGTGTCGGACATCGGAAACTCCTTGGTTCAGCCGTTGTAGCCGTAAAGACGTGGGAGCCAGAGAACGAGCTCGGGCAGGAATGTGATGATCGCGAGGCCGGCGATCATGATGGCGAGGAAAGGCAGCAGGTGCCAGATCGTTTCGCGGATGGGAGAACGGGTGATCGACGTGACCACGAAGAGGAGCAGCCCGTAAGGGGGCGTCGCGAGGCCGATCATCGTGTTCACAACAACGATGACACCGAAGTGCACCGGGTCCACGCCGAGAGCGACCGCCGTAGGCAGGAAAATCGGCACGATCACTAGCAGAATGGCGTTCGCCTCAAGCAGACAGCCCAGAAGCAACAGCATAGCATTGACCATCAGTAGGAATGTCACGCGGTTAAGCTCGGTTTCGCCCAGTGCGCCGCGAATGACATTCGGCACCTGCTCAATGGTAACAACATAATTGAAAGCCAGCGCACCAGCGATCAGGAAACCGACAGCCGCAGTAGACTTGGCGCTCTGGCGGACCGTGTCATAGGCCATACGCAACGTGACTGACCGATAGAAAACCGTCGAAACGAGGAAGGCATAGAGCGCCGCGAGGGCTGCGGCCTCGGTTGGGGTGGTGATGCCGCCATATATGCCGACCAGAAGGATAACGGGCATCAGCAGCGCCGGAACGGCGCGCAGGGTGATACGCGGTAGGTCCCGCAACGGAACCGGGTCCTCGACCGGATAATTGTGGATGCGCGCCTGCCAGGCATTCATCGCCATCAAAAGAACGCCCGAGATTAAGCCTGGGACCACACCGCCCAAGAACAGGAAGCCAATGGAAGTGTCCGAAACCAGCGCATAGAGCACCATCGGAATGGAAGGGGGAATAATGGGTCCGATGATGGCCGAGGCTGCGGTGATCGCCCCAGCGTAGGAGCCGGGGTATTTGCCGTCCTTGGTCATAAGGTTGATAATGATCCTCCCCATGCCGACCGCATCGGCGATGGCAGAGCCGGACATGCCCGAGAAGATCAGAGAAGACACGACATTTACGTGGCCCAAGCCGCCACGGAACCGACCAACGAGGGCGCGGCAAAAGTCCAATAGCTTGTCCGACAGCGTACCCACGTTCATCAGGTCGGCCGCGAAAATGAAGAGCGGAATCGCCAGAAGCACGTACGAGCCATAGAGCCCGGTCAGCATCTGCTCGAAAGCGATGGACATGTCCTGCCCCTGCAGCAGCAGATAGAAAACAGAGGACGCAAGCATGGCATGACCAATAGGCAGGCCGATGACCGCGGAGGAGACGATAAGGGCGACAGCGACGCCGAATTCCCAGCTCATTCAGAGAAATCCTTGCGACCGATATCCTCAATCGTGGAGAGGCCCGTGTTTCGACCGCTCGCCGCGCCCCAGAATATCCACCCGTAACGCAAGATGGATACCACAGAGAAGATGAGCGCGATGGAATAAACCCAGTTGAAGCGGATATCGAGGTAAGATGTCTTTTGGATCTTCATGAAGGTCACAAAGTCCCACAGTGCGGGCAGCGACCAAGCATAGATGCCAACCAACAGGATCGCGAAGATGATACGGAACCAGCGGCGTACTTCCGTTCGGACGCTGCCGTAGACAATGTCAAAGCGGATCTCGTCGACCTCTTCGGCCGAGACCGACTGCCCCCAGAGGAGGATCCACAACCAAGCGATCACGCAGACCTCTACCGTCCAGCCAACGGGGCTATTCATGACATAGCGCATGAAGACCTGGATGATGAAACAGACGAACATTGTGGCCAAGAGGATTGCCGGAACTGCTTCGGCCAAACCGCGCAGCGTTCGAATTGGTTGGGATGGGGTGCTCATTTTCGAAATCCGCATGCACCGGCCCCGCATACAGCGGGTCCGGTGGTGTCAGGTGTAGTGCGACTTATTCTGCCAGCGCGTTGATACGGTCAACCATGCCTTCCGGCCAGCTGGCTGCGAACTCGGATTCCAGATATTTCTGCTGGGCGAAGTCGCGGAAAGCGATCCGGTCGGGTTCGTAGACCTTCAGACCTTCGTCCTTGAAGAACTGCACCAGCTCGGACTCGCGGTCGAGGTGTCTTTGAGTGGACTTCGCAATCGCCTCGTCCACTGCGGATTGCAGGGTTTCCTGCTGTTCGGGCGTGAACCCATCCCAGAGTTCTTTGGAGATCGCGAGCACGTCGAAACCGATCAAGTGACCGGTGAGGACGATCTGGCTCGTCACTTCGTAGAACTTCATGTTGTAGTCATTTGGCAGCGGGTTATCCTGACCGTCGATCGCACCGGTTTGCAGAGCTGTGTAGACCTCTGCATAGGCCAGCGGGGTCGGATTGGCGCCAATAGCTTCGCCCAGGAACTGCCATGCATCACCCCCGGGCATCCGCATGGTCACGCCGCTTAGATCTTCGGGTGTCATGACTTCCATTTCGGGAGCGAGGTTCACCTGGCGGGTGCCAAAGTAGACGGGAGCCAGAACGTGTATACCAGCCTCGGCGGCCATGGCGTTCAACTCTTCACCGACTTCGCTATCGAAGGTTGCTTTCAGGTGATCGGAATCGCTGAACAGGTAGGCAGAGGTCACGATAGACCACGCCGGGATCTGTTCGGCGATGGTCTGGGGTGCGATCAGACCCATTTCGAGATTGCCGCGCTGAATCGACGTCATCTCAGCCCCTTGGGACACGAGCGTCGCGCCGTTGAAAACCTGCATGTCGAAACTGCCCGATACCGCCTCGGCAATTTCGGCAAAGGCTTCCGCCCGGATGTCGTTGTCGGACACCACCGAAGACAGGCGCAGTGTAGGCTTGTCCTGTGCCAGTGCCAGCCCTGGTAGGGTCAACGCCGTGGTTACGGCAATTGCGGCCGCGAGCGCGGTCCGGCGAGTAAAGTATGTCATTGATTTCCTCCCTTTGACATTACCACCGGTTACCCGGTGAGATTTAGTAAGCTTTTCGGACCAAAGGATAATTCGACCCACACATCTCAGTTAGCGGGTATACCTTTTGTCCGCTGGAACCGCTTCTGCGCGGCGATCCGGAAGGGAGCGTTCGGCGCTCCGTATCCGGCATACGCACCCCGTCGTTCGACTATTTCAAAGAACATTTGTCCCGCGAATGGGCGCGAATACATCTGGAAAAACTCTCCCTTATCGTCGGCGTCATACAAAATGTTTGCCTCACGCATGCGCCTCAGCATCGCCGGGTCGAGGTCAAAGCGTGCCTCCAAATCGTCGAAGTAGTTGGGCGACAGATCGAGAGGCTCAAAACCGCTATCTGCAAGCGCAATGGCGGTCGCGAAAATATCATCGGTGGCCAGCGCGACGTGCTGGACCGTTCCGCCAAATCCCTCTGCCAGGAAAGCGCCGGCAAGCGTCCTGTGCGTTTCGGCCCCGTTCAGCGTGATGCGAAAATCACCCGTCGGGCCGGCGATGGCACGACTGCGCACAAGGCCGTCAGGGTCGACCACATCGACCATCGGAGCCTTTTGCATGTCAAAGAGCGACGTATAGAACAGTGACCACGATAGCATCTCATCATAGGTCATGGTCTGCGCGACGTGATCGATCCGGGTGAGTCCCGCCCCTTTAGCGGATCCATCCTCGGGCCGGAATTCCACATCCCAGACTTCGGACAGGTCACCCTGGTCAATAAAATGCATCACGCTTCCACCCAACCCACGGATCGCCGGGATCGGCAGTTCGCCGGGGCCGAGAGGCTGCGAAAAGGGCCGCGCCCCAAGAGCCGTTGCCCGCTCCACCGTGTCCGGGGCGGAATCGACCGAAAGCCCAATGTCGCAAACCGTCGTGCCCCGGGCATTCCACGTAGCAGCTGCATGACCGGTGGTTTCTGCATTTAGAACGATGCGGATGTCGCCCTGCTGCCAGAGGGTAACTTGCTTCGAGACATGCCGGCCAACGCGGCTGAAACCCATGCTGTGCAGCAGGTTTTCCAGCTCGGACAGCTCTTCGCCCCGCGCCGCGAACTCCACGAAGGACGTGTCGCGAACCCGTACAGGTGCCGGCAACTCAGGAATGTCGGCAGCCGCAGTGGGTTCAGCACGGCGCACCTCGTCCATTAGCGCGATCAGCGAACGATGCCCATCCTGAGCGATCGTAGCCGGACTGCCCCCTCGGAACTGGTCATTGAAGATTTCGAGGCTTACCGGGCCAGCATAGCCCGTCGCCATCACGGCGCGCATAAAGTTCGTGACGGCGAGATCGCCTTCGCCAGGCATGTTACGGAAGTGACGTGACCAATACAGCAAGTCCATCTCTATCGCGGGGGCGTCGGCCAGTTGGACAAAGAAAATGCGATCCCCGGGGATGCGCCGGATGGTTTCCGGATCAATTCCTCGGCCGAGAGTATGAAAACTGTCGAGAATCAACCCGACCGACGAATGATCCGCCCGACGGACGATTTCCCATGCGTCGCGATGGTCATTCACGTGGCGACCCCAAGCCAACGCCTCGTAGCCGACGCGAAGATCACGCGCAGCTGCACGATCGCCCAGTTCGGCAAAATCGGCGGCCGCCCGATCAATCCCGCCGAGGGCCTCTGGGTGGACTGAGGAACAGACCAGAACGAGGTCACAGCCCAGTTCTTGCATCACATCGAACTTTCGTTCAGCACGATCAAAGGCCTTGGCGCGCAACCCTTCAGGCAGCCCTTCGAAATCGCGGAACGGTTGAAACAACATGACCTCCAGCCCTGCGTCCCGGATGCGCTGCCCCACTGCCCGCGGACTGCGAATATCAGCGATGAAGTCCTGTTCGAAGATCTCGATTCCGGTAAATCCGGCGGCGGCTATGGCCTCGATCTTTTCCTCGAGGTTGCCGGATATCGAAACAGTTGCGATGCCTGTCTTCATGACGCTCTTAGGCCTCACCCAGACGGCGGAAGGTCTGACGCATCCGATCCGGATCCGCCGGCCTGCCGGTGAAGAGTTCGAACGCGCGAACAGCCTGAAACACCGCCATGCCCTCGCCGCTTAGGGTCCGGCATCCTGTCGCTCGCGCGGCCTTCAGGAATGCCGTCTCCAACGGGAAATACACGATATCCGCCACCCAGTGGCGCTCACTTAGTAGCTTAGCATCGATGGGGGTGCCTGGCAGTTTCGCCATGCCGACTGGCGTGGCATTGACGATACCGTCGCAGGCAGAAGCGGCCTCGGCAAGATTGCTTACGGCGGTCGCAACCGAACCGACGCCAAGCGCCAGCGCTTGTGCGACCTCGGTCCGGGTGTCGGCAATCATCAACCGCGTGACGCCCAAATCGGCCAGCGCGTGTCCCAGCGCAGCCCCCGCCCCACCTGCCCCGATCAGCAGAACAGAATCAAGGTTTGCATTGGACAGTCCACGCCGAAGGCTTTCGGAGAAGCCCCAGAAATCCGTGTTGTGACCAAAGCGACGTCCATCGCGAAAGACTACGGTGTTGACGGCCCCAATGCGCTTTGCGGCATCCGACAGTTGGTGCAGATGCGCGATCACATCCTGCTTGTACGGGTAGGTCACATTGAGCCCAGCATATCCAGCATTTTCGGCCCGGTCTAAAATTTCAGCCAGTGAGCCGTCGGTCCCTGCTTCTGTGTCGAGCAGGTCATAGCGGCATTTCAAGCCCTGCGCATCAGCTTCTGCTTCGTGCATGGCCGGAGTACGGGACAGCCGGATACCACGCCCCACAAGACCCATCCGGAACGCCATGATTCCCGTGTCTGTCCCTGTATCCTGCTGCGCCGACCGCATTCGCTCGGTCCTCCCCAACCGCTGCCTTTCCCCAAAATGTTCCACACGGTACAATTGTCAAGAGAAATGTACTGACTGGAACATTTGTTTTCTGCTATGGCTCGGATAGAGGGACGGCATGGCGACTACGACAGACTCAGATCGACGGGGATGGACCCAGAACCCGGATGCCGTGAAACAGGACATCCTGACGGTTGCCGTTTCGGAATTTGCGGCCAATGGCCTGTCAGGCACGCGAGTCGATACGATCGCATCGCGCACACGTACGTCGAAGCGGATGATCTACTATTACTTCGGCGACAAGCTGGGCCTTTACACCTCCGCGCTTGAGGCGGCCTATCTAAAGGTACGCGAAGGCGAGGCCTCTCTTGATCTTGATCACCTGCCCCCTCGAGAGGGGCTGGCGCGTCTCGTCGCCTTTACCTTTGATCATCACCGACGGAACCCCGATTTCATCCGCATGGTTATGATCGAGAACATACATAACGCCGAGCATTTGTCGGCCTCGCAGGTCATTCGTGACATGAACGTGGCGGCCATCGAAAAACTATCGAGCATTTGCGGGCGCGGACAAGAGCAAGGCGTCTTTCGAGACGGGATCGATCCGTTAAGGCTTCACTGGCAAATCAGCGCCTTTAGTTTCTTCAACGTGTCGAACCGTCCAACATTTTCCGCCATCTTCGGGACCGAACTCTTCGAGGAACAAACACAATCGGAAATGCGCCAGCAAATCGTCGATGCGATCCTTGCGATGGTTTCGCAGCCTATCGCCGCCTCTTAGCGGTCGGCATCAAGGAAATCGTTAGAGGATTACTCATTCAATTTGGCATCAAAGACTGTTTCGGAACGATCTACCTTTCCCAATCTAGCTGCGGCCACGTTTTCTTGGATCGGCAATTCAGCGCAAACGGTTCGTGGTGGAAGATTCCGACATCAAAATTGCCACAGATCTGGCGCTTCATCGATTTCTTCAGGAATTTCAATGCGGCTTTCTTGTCGCGCGTCTTTGCCACGAAACTTTCCAGCACCTCTACTTCGTGATCGACGGCCCGCCAGAGGTAATGCCGCTCACCGTTGATCTTCACGAAGACCTCTTCGATATGCCATTGCCATCGTGAAAAAGCGCGCAACTGCTGAACACGGCGCCGACGGATCTCAGATGCAAACATCGAGCCAAACCGGTGTCACCAGAACCGGATGGTCTCGTGGCTAACGTCGATACCTCGCTCGTTAAGCAGGTCCTTGACGTTGCGGAATGACAACGGGAACCGCACATAAAGCATCACCGCTAGGCTGACAACCTCAGGGATGGTCTTGAAGCACTTAAAAGGGGGAGCGATCGGTCAAGGTTTGAGGCTACACAAGCCCCCTACCCGGCTCAAGCCAAGTTCCTCTGATAAGACCTTGATAAGCACATCCAACACAGAACCCGAAAACCGATGGGAGCCGCGGAACCGGACGGCGCGGTAACCACATGAAAGCCTACGCGAACACGCCAATTGTAATTGACTGAATGTCGATACGTTGCGTTTACCACCGAGTGTTCATCCTGCCGAGCGGCAGAGATTGCTCCCCGCCGCTCAGAGCTAGACTATTGTGCAGCAGTATCCAGGATCAGATCGAGCAGCTTCTGACCGTCACGTCCTGCGTCATTCTGCTGTGCGACCCAATCGTCCCAGAGAGGTTTCGCAATGTCCTCGCGCCAGCGCGCCAGTTCTTCCTCCGAATAGCTTATTGCCGTGAGACCGGCTTCCTCGAAGATCGGCAACCATTTTTCGTCGGCCGCAGCCATCGCTTCGATGTTTCGACGGTAGACCTCTTCCTTCACCTCCATAAAGAGCGTCTTGTACTGCTCCGGAAGGTCATCCCATGCTGCTTGGCTGGCGAAGATGAACGCATGGTTTACACCAGGATTCAGATTGTCGGTGTACCACGACGAGACCTCGTGGAGCCCGTAGGAACCGTGCGCATAGCTGAACGGAAACGAAGCCGCATCGATCACGCCGCGCTCCAGCGAGGTATAGACCTCCGGCGGTGAGATCGACACAGAGGTAGCGCCAAGCGAGCTCAT
>NZ_AQQP01000027.1 GCF_002210165.1 Phaeobacter sp. 22II1-1F12B
GCCGACGATGCACTAACAATCAAACCGGACCACCCGATGGGGGCATGCCAGAAAGCACGCCTTTTCTGGAAGATGGGAAAAGAAACCCCTCTCGGCTGAAGGGCGCTGCCAAGTTAATTACGCCCAGCGCTGCCGCCGAAAGTGGAACGCGAAAATCTGCGGTTCTATCCCGTCGGCCTTTCATGCCTTCGCCTGGGATGGTCCAGACGTCTCCCTCGATTTGATCGATGTGAAGAAAACGAACCGGGCTTGAGCGAACACCTGTCAAGATAAGGAGCCGCAGGGCCAGTTGGGTAATGCTTGGTTCTGATAGGCTGGCATAGAACGCTGGTACTTCCGACCAGTGTAAGGCCGGAACGTTCCGGGTTTTGTGTCGCGACTTCCCCAGAAGAGCCTTCGCTTTCTCGGTGGCCTGCAAGTCGACGTTTAGACCAAGGGCCGCACCGTGACGGAGCACAATGCCGAGACGATTTAGCGCCTTTTTTGCTGTATCCGCCTTGCTATGCCAGATTGGGGATAGCGTTGATTGGATGTCTCTCTGGTCAATTTCTTCAACCGGAACCTGGCCGAGTCTAGGTAGCACGTGAAGCTCCAAAGGCGAGAACCAACGCCCAGCAGCGCCATCACCTTTTAGCTCTGCCTTCCTGGCTTCGAACGCCTCTTCCGCGATTTTTCGCAGGGTGTTGTCGTTTCGGGCCCGTTCGCGATCTAGGCGTTCTCGTTCTTTGATAGGGTCCACGCCAGAAGCAGCTATCCCGCTCCAATGTTCAGCAGCAATACGTGCTTGCCTCAGAGAAACTTTCGACAGCCCTCCAAGTCCCATTTCACGACGGCGACCATGGACCGTGACGCGTAGCATCCACTGCGCTCCGCCATCTGCTCTCTTGATGAGCCAGAGCCCCGCGCCATCATTGTGCTTCCCAGCGGGCGCTGACTTCACAAAAGAGGACGCCAACTTATGCTTTGCCACCGATTTTGATCCACCTTTTTATCCACCCCAACATATTGGATGTCAGCGATCAGAACAAGACGGGAACGGACAGATTTTTTGTGAGAAAACAAATAACAAGTCTGAGGCAAGTCAGCCTCGGGTAACAACATATAGAGGTTTGATGCCCTCCAGCAGCACCATTTCCCACAGTATAGTCGTGTATTCGGGTGCAGTCCTTGGCTTTGATCAAGTGCGATGTAACCGCATTCTGATTTTTGCAGTTTTGTTTTTCTAAGCATTTGACTGGAAAAGATAAATCTTTGTGAAGCCCCGTGCTCGGCAGACTGCTTTTAGTCTGCCGGTTTGAAGTGCGCTGAGAGCCGATGCTTCCAAGACAGAAAAAAATGCTTTCAATCAAAGCGCTCCGAGGAATCCCTAGGGACAGTCGGCAAAATTACGCTCTTTTACCGCAAATCTTTCTCGCCCAAGCCGAGACCGCGCCCGATGATTTCTTTCATGATCTCTGATGTCCCAGCGTAAATACGGGCGATACGGGCGTCTCGGAACATGTGGCTGATTTCGTATTCGTCCATATAGCCTGCGCCGCCGTGGAACTGGAGCCCGGCGTCCACCACTTCTCCCTGAAGTTCGGAGCACAGGAGTTTCGCGCTGGCCGCGTCTTCGGGGGTGAGCTTGTCGTCATTTGCCAAAAGTACGCATTGATCCAGATAGGCCTGTGCCGAATCCAATCTGGACCGCAGATCTGCCATGATAAAGCGCGTGTTCTGGAAAGACCCGACAGGACGGTCGAATACGCGTCGGTCCTTGATAAATTCCAATGTGACATCGAATGCTGCCTGCGCATGCGAGAGCGAAGAAATCGCGCTCATGGTTCTTTCGACGGCAAGACATTCAGCCATGTAGGAGAAACCTTTTGCCGGGTCGCCAAGAAGGTTCTCTTTGGGGACTTTCACGTTTTCGAAATGGATTTCAGCTGTGTCCTGAACGGGCAGACCCATTTTCTTGAGGTGACGCCCGCGAGAGAAGCCGGCCATATCTGCCGTCACGACGAATAGACCGATCTGGCCTCGTTTATCTCCCGTTTTCGCCGCGACGACAAAGAGATCACCGATGATGCCGTTTGAAATATAGGTCTTGGCGCCGTTCAGGAGGTAATGGTCGCCGCAATCCTCGGCCCGCGTCCGGATCGCCGCAAGATCCGAACCGGTATCAGGTTCTGTCATGGCGATGGCCATGATGGTCTTGCCACTGACGGCACCCGGAAGAAAACTTTTCTTCTGCTCGGGGTTGGCGAACCGGTCGAGATAGGGACCGACGAGCATGGAGTGGGCGTTGTGGAAGAAGCCGATATCCGTCCAGCGTATCGTTTCTTCCTGCAGAACTTGATCGTAGCGGATATCGCTAATTCCCAGGCCCCCGAATTCCTCATCCGCCCAGAGACAGAGCCATCCGTTCTCGCCGAATGCCTCGAAATCCTCACGATCTACATGACCCTGTTCGCGCCATTTCGGGACCTTGGCCGACATATTCGTTTTGAGGTAGCGACGAACCTGTTCGCGGAACATTTCGTGTTCGGGTTCCAGATGTGTGCGGGGAAATGGCATGCGAAATCCTCATACTGGTTTTCGAGAAAAAGGGCAGGGGGAGCTGTCGCGGCGTATTCCGCGCGTGTCAGACCGGGTCGCCGTCCTTTACTGTGGCGCGCAGAACGTGTTTTAGAACCTTTCCCGCGGGCGAGAGCGGAAGTTCCTTGATGAAGGAAACCGAGCGGGGGGCCTTGTATCCGGCAATCAGTTCCTTGCAGTGGGCACGTATGTCTTCGAGCGAAAATTCGACATCCGTGCTTGGGACAATCACCGCGTGGACACGCTCTCCATAATTTGCGTCAGGCAGGGCGATGACCGCACAGGTCGCGACCCCGGGCATCTTTGACAGCGCATTTTCCACTTCTGCGGAATAGACGTTTTCGCCGCCGGTTACGATCATATCCTTCACCCTGTCGACGACGTAAAGATAGCCTTCGTCATCCATGAAACCGGCGTCTCCGGTGTAGAGCCAGCCGTTTGAAAGGGCGGCATCGGTCTCCTCCGGGCGGTTCCAATACCCCAGCATCTGCTGTGGCCCCATGACCGCAATCTCGCCTATTTCGCGGTTCGGCAAAGGGGTCCTGTTCTGATCGACAATTGCAACCGTTGCGGTAGGTAACGGGCGGCCTGCCGATCTCAGGCGCTCTCCGGCATTTTCGCCGACGTGGTCCTTGGGGGGCAGACACGTCACCACCGGCGCGAATTCTGTCTGGCCGTAAACCTGCATAAAGCCTGCGGTCGGAATCGCTTCCATCGCGCGAGACAAAAGCGTGCCATCGATGGGCGCTGCCCCGTAACGGATAGAAACAAGGGATGAGAGATCGCGTTGCGCAATGTCAGGATGATCGATCAGCCAGCGCAACATGGTCGGCACGACAAAGATGTCGCCAACCTTTTCCTCTTCGATGAGACGCAGCGCGTCGCCAGCGTCGAAGACTGGCATGATTACCTGTGGCGCCCGTCGGTATGCGAACTGGAATATCACGCCCACGCCACCGATGTGGAAAAACGGGGCGACATGCAGGCCCGGCGCGTCCCCACCGTTCGGCGCTGCCGCTGTCAGTGACAGCGAACATGTGGCGATGGCTGCATGCGAGAGCATTACGCCTTTCGGACGTCCGGTTGTGCCTCCGGTATAGAGAAGTGCTGCCATGTCTTCGTCGGAACGGCAGACGTCCTCGATCGGCTGATGCGAGGCGATCAACGCCTCCCATTCGTTGACCGGTTCCGATGGGGTGCGTTCTCCGGCGTAAATCACGTGCTCGATGCAGGGGGAGAGCGTGCGCAGTTCGGAAAGCAACGAAATGAAGTTCTCGTCGACAATGAGGATCCGAGTCTCGCTGTCGACCAGAGAGAATGCCATCTCTTGTAACGACCAACGCGTGGTCACCGGGTTGATCACACCGCCAGCCCATAGTGTCGCGAACACGTATTCGACGTAGCGATCTGAATTATGCGCCAGCATGGCCACGCGGTCGCCCGGCTTGAGGCCAAGGGATTTCAGCGCACCTGCAATGCGCGAAACACGTTCCACGAATTCGCGGTTGGTCCTGCGGCGGGTACCACAGATCGTGAAAAGCCCGTCAGGCCGTTCCCGTCTTGCCTTTTCCAGCGGTTGCGTAAGAGACAGGCCCGACATCAGTTGCGTTGCCGCTCATCCAGCCCCAGACCGCGACCAATGATTTCGCGCATGATTTCCGAGGTGCCCGCATAGATCCTGCTGATCCGGGCGTCGCGATAAAGCCGGCTGATTTCATATTCATCCATGTAACCGGCGCCGCCGTGCAGTTGGAGGCATTCGTCCACGACGCGGCCTTCGACCTCGGAGGTGTAAAGCTTGGCTTCCGCTGCCATTTCGGCCGAAAGACGCCCTTCCATATGTTCCCGGACGCAGTGGTCGGTCAGCGCCCACGCGGCATCGAGTTCGGTGCGCAGCGATGCCATCTTGAAGCGTGAGTTCTGGAAGGTGCCAATCGCGCGTCCAAAGGCACGGCGTTCCATTATGAATTCCATAGTGATCGAAAAGGCGTGTTCGGCGCGGGCGACGAACCCGACGGCCCCGATGAGACGTTCCTCGGCAAGGTTCATCATCATTGTTTTGAAGCCGCCCTTCGGGTCGCCCAGCACGTTTTCCTTTGGTACTTTTACATCGTCAAAGAAAAGCTCGGCCGTGTCCTGACTTTCGAGACCGACCTTCTTGAGGTTCCGGCCGCGCTCAAACCCCGGCATGCCCTCTTCGACCCAGAACAGACCCACCTCATGTGTCGCATCCGGATTCGTGCGCGCGGCAACCAAAACAAGGTTTGTCAGAAAGCCGTTGGAAATATAGGTTTTCGAACCGTTCAGAACCCAGTGATCGCCCTCATCGACGGCGCGGGTCTTGATGCCTGCAAGGTCGGAACCGGTGCCCGGCTCGGTCATCGCGATCGCGAGAATCTTGTCGCCGGTCACAACTTCGGGCATGAATCTCTCGCGCTGTTCATCGCTTGCAAAATTCTGAAGATACGGCCCGACAATTCGATTGTGGAGCCCCAGGAAGAAGCCCGGCTCTCGCGGCCCGATTTCTTCCGCGAGTATCATGTCATAGCGAAAGTCACTCAGCCCAAGCCCACCGAATTTCTCATCGGCATACATGCAGAGGAAGCCCTGTTCGCCAGCGCTCTTCCAGATGTCGCGGCTGACGCACCCATCCGCACGCCAATCCTCGCCATGAGGAAAAACTTCTTTTTCAGCCCATGCACGGACGGTTTTCCTGAAAATCTCGTGTTCTTCGTCATAGATCGTTCGGTTCAGCATCGGGACCTCCGGCTGACTAAAGATTGGCTGATTTGGGGAAAGGGGAGCTGCAGGGCGGATCGCGTCCGCCCTGACAATATTTGTTTATTCGAGGGTCTGAAGCAGAACCCAGGACCCGTTTTCGATACGGTTCACAAAGATTTCGTCAGCGCCTTCATGGTCTTCAGCGCTGAAATCCACGTGGTTGCCGGAAATCGGATCTTCGAAATCAAGGCTTTCCATTGCCTTGATAAAGCTCTCGCGTGTCAGATCCGGCCCGGCAGCTTCGAGTGCTGCGACCATGACGCCCGCACCCGACCGTCCAAGGATGGCGCCCGTGCCGGGATAATCCTCGCCGGTTGCTTCCTTGAATTTCGCTACCCATTCAGCGACCTCGGGTTCGCCGAGACGCGCCTCGAGATCCTGCCAGCCTGCAGCGGAATAAACACCATCCATCACGCCCTGCTGCGCAAGACCCTTGGCAACAACAGTGTGAAATCCAGCACTGGACAGCATGAACTTAAGATCATCCATCCCCAGCTTGCGTGCGGTGGTGATCGCGTTGATCATCTGGCTGATCCCAAGCGCCACACCGACCGTATCACAGCCGGATTCCTTGACCTTGCCAAGCGCACCGGTGAAATCCGTCTCGTCCGGTTTGTGGCCGATTTCGGCACCCAGCTCGATGCTCCCCGCATCGGCCAGCTCGTGAACTGCGGCTTCGATTTCCTTGCCGAAGTCCGTCGGCAGGATCATCAGGCAGACTTTTTTGGTCCCCTCGTTTTCCTGCATATAGGCCAGCGCTGCCTTGACGGCGTCATAGTAGGACGCAGTGCCCGCAAATTTCCACGGCTCGAGCGGCTCGACCATCTGGCGTGCAGCCGTAATCGGGGAAACGTTCGGAACGCCCTGCGGCCCCATCATCTGGAACATAGCGAGGTTATGGGGTGTGCCGAGGTTCAGAAGCATCGCAAACACCTGGTCGCGATTGATCAGCTTGTTCGCCGCCTGCGCAGCTTTGGGCACCTGGTAACCGTGGTCCTCGACGATATAGGTGATCTTGCGGCCATGGACGCCACCATTGGCGTTGACCTCGTCGAAGTATACCTTGGCAGCCGTAACCGCAGGCACCGAGAACGGTGCAAAAATTCCGCTCAGGTCATGCGCGCCACCGATGATAATTTCGTCATCCGTTACGCCCGGCGTCTGCGCCAGCAACGGCGAGGCAGCCAGCGTCGCTGCGGCGGCCAGTCTCGTCAGATATTTCATTCCTTCCTCCCTTATTGACCATATCGGGTCAGTACATCTCGTCGATCAGCGCAGCATGGCGCTGGTTCACGAAATTCCGTTTCAATTTCATTGTTGGGGTCAGTTCTTCATCCTCGGCCGTCAGAAGAATATCGATCAGCCGGAAATCCTTGATCTGTTCTACCTGCGCAAACTGCCGGTTGGTTTCTTCGACCACGTCGCCGATCAACTCACGTACTTCGCCAGCCCTTGTCAGCGAGGCGAAATCCGAAAATGGAATCTGCCGGTCCTGCGCAAATTTCTCGACGTTTTCCTGATCGATCATCACGAGGCAGGTCAGGTACTTGCGCCGATCCCCGATCACTACGGCGTCGGAAATATAGGGCGAGAACTTCAACCGGCTTTCGATTTCGGCCGGGGTGATGTTCTTGCCGCCCGCCGTGATGATGATGTCCTTCAACCGCCCGGTAATGGTCAGCGATCCGTCATTCCCGATCCGGCCGACATCACCGGTGCGAAGCCATCCGTCGGTCGTCATCGTTTCGGCAGTTTTTTCTGGTTTGTTCCAGTAGCCCCCGAAAACGCAAGGCCCACCGACGAGAAGCTCGCCTTGCTCGTCGATGCGGAGTTTGACGCCCGGAAGGGCAGGGCCGACCGTACCGATGCGGTTGTCGTCCACGGCGTTTATCGTGGCGACGCCGCCGGTTTCGGTCATGCCGTAACCTTCGATCAGCGGCACGCCAAGCGCGGCGAACCAGTGGATGAGCTCGGGCGAAATCGGCGCCGCACCAGATGTCACGCGCCGCGCATTCGCAAAGCCAAGCATCCGGCGCAAATTCGAAAGTATCGTGAGATCGGCAATCGCATGCGTCAGCCGCAGGCCAAGCCCGGGATTTTCCGCACGTGCATAGCGATCACCAACCGCCAATGCCCAGTCAAACGCGCGTCCGCTGAAGGGACCGGCATCGGCCCTCATGATCTTGAGCCGGGAATAGATTTTCTCCCAAATCCGCGGCACGCCTGCAAAACTGTCGGGACTGACCTCCTGCAGGTTTTCGAAAACGGTCTCGGGGCTTTCCGCGAAATTGACGATGCACCCGTTTGCAATGGGCGCCTCGACCGAGACCAGCCGTTCCAGCACGTGGCAGAGCGGCAGAAAGCAAAGCAGGTTGTCGTCTTCGCGGAACTCCAGCACCTGCTGACCGGCCGAGAGCTGAAAGATCATGTTGCGATGCGTGATGATCGCTCCCTTGGGCGGGCCGGTCGTTCCGGACGTGTAGATCAGCATCCTCGGATCGCTGGGTCGAACGGCTTCCATCGCTTTCTCGAAAAGTCCCGGCTCGCGGGATTCTTCTTCCTCGCCCAGAGCGTAGAATTCGTCGAGGAACATCACCTGAGGGTCGGAAAACGACGCCAGGCCATCGCGATCCATGACGACGACGGTCCGGATGCCGGGCATGTCCTCTCGGGCTTCGAGGTACTTGTCGAGCTGCTCGTCATTTTCAACGAACAGAACCTGCGCGCCACTGTCATTTGCCAGATAGGCCAGTTGCTGGGCGCTGTCCGTCGTGTAAACACCGGCCGGGATAGCGCCGATAGAAGCTGCACCTAAATCGATGTAGAGCCATTCACGTCTGTCTTCCGCAAGGATAAGCACGGGCTCGCCGCGCTTTACGCCCTGCGCCAACAAGGCGCGACCGATTTTCCGGGCGCTCTCATAGTAGTCATTCCAGGAATAGGCTTGCCAGATACCCAGTTCCTTTTCACGATGGGCGACCCTGTCCCCGTATTTCCTGCATCGGTCCGCCCATAGGGCCGTCATGGTATCGAAACCATCAAACGTCAGATGTTCGGAGGTGTCCACGCGGCTCATCTCCATGTCTTGCGCCTCTTCCAGCGTTTCTGATCACGTTGCTGATCGCCCGAACGGCCAAGGTAGAATTCCTGAATATCGTCCGAAGCTCGCAATTTTTCAGTCGTTCCGGCCATGACGATGCGCCCCATTTCAAGGACATAGCCCTTGTGGGCCGTCATCAGCGCGATGTGAGCGTTCTGTTCGACCAGCAACATCGTTACCCCCTGTTCCTTGTTCAGGCGGGCGATGATGCCGAAAATTTCCTGTGTCAGCAGCGGCGATAGCCCGAGCGAGGGTTCGTCCAGCATCATCAGACGGGGGCGCGCCATCAACCCGCGCCCGATGGCCAGCATCTGTTGCTGACCGCCAGACAGGAAACCAGCGTCCTGACGGCGACGTTCTTTCAGGATCGGAAAGTAGGAATAGACCATTTCCAGATCGTCGGCGCTGCTGTCGCTCCGTGTAAACGCGCCCAGCCTGAGATTTTCTTCGATCGTGAGGTAGGGGAAGACCTCCCGCCCTTCTGGAACCAAGGCGATGCCCTTGCGAACGACACGATCCGGGTCGAGCCCAGCGATCTTGTCGCCCATGAAGCTGATCGATCCTTTTTCGGGGTCCATCAGCCCGGCGATGGTTTTCATAAGCGTCGTCTTGCCTGCGCCATTCGCGCCAAGGATCGTGACGATCTCGCCATCCTCGACATCAATCGAGACACCGCGCAGGGCCATGATCGCGCCGTAAAAGGTTTCGAGATTTCGCACCGACAGAACAGTCATGCCGCGGCTCCTGTGCCAAGGTAAGCCGCCTGAACATCGGGGTGTGCCTGTACTTCGGCCGGTTCTCCCAGCGCCAACGGACGACCGTTCGCAACGGCCAGAACACGGTCCGACACCTGGTTAACGAGGCTCATATCATGTTCGACCATAAGCACCGTCAACCCCATGTCGCGACGCATGTCTTCAATCCAAAAGGCGACATCGCGGGTTTCCTCGACAGAGAGCCCCGAAGCAGGTTCGTCCAGGAGGATCAGCTTGGGGCCGATGGCCAGCGCCCTTCCGATCTCGACAACTTTGCGGACGCCATAAGGCAGCCCCGCGATCATCTTCTTCCGGTAAGCCTCCAGTTCAAGGAACTCGATGACTTGTTCCACCCGGCGCCTGTGTTCCCGCTCTTCTCGACGCACCTTTGGCAGGAACAGGATATCCTCGACAAAATTCGTGGTGCGGTGGGTGTGTCGCCCCATTAACAGGTTGTCGAGCACCGTCGAGTGGTCGAACAGTTCGATGTTCTGGAAGGTCCGCGCGATCCCAAGCCCGGCGATCTGGTGCGCCTTGAGACCGGTGATGTCCTGACCTTCGAAACGGATGTTGCCCTTCGTTGGCGTGTAGACCCGTGAAATCAGGTTGAAGATCGTGGACTTCCCGGCGCCGTTTGGCCCGATTATGGCAAAGATCTCGCCTTCGTTGACTTCGAATGAGACGCCGTCGACTGCTTTCACGCCACCGAAATGAATGGAAAGGTCTTGGATTTCGAGTAACTTCATCTCATCCGCTCCGTCTTGAGGTAGGACTTTTGACGGCGGAACATGTCGCGGCGGGCAAGCGGGAAAATCTCGAACCACGTTCTTATCTTGAGCCAGCGCCCATAGAGCCCGGTCGGTTCATAGATGATGAAGCCGACAAGGATCAGCGAGAAGATCATCGTATCCAGACCGGGAACCCCCGACAGGTCGATGCCCACCGAAACAAGATTGTCGCGCATGATCGCGATTATCTGCGGCACGGCCGTGATGAGGAAAGCGCCGAGAAACGCCCCTTGGATAAAGCCGAGGCCACCGATTGTCACAACCAGCAGCAGGTTGATCGAGACAAAGATCGAGAAGAGTTCGTAGTTGAAGAAGCCGATGTAATGCCCCATCAGCGCACCGGCGAGCCCGGTCACACCCGAACTCAGGCCAAAGGCGAGAGCACGGGTCCGGGTTACGTTGATACCAAGGGCACGGGCCGAAACCTCGCTGTCACGCACGGCAAGAAAGGACCGGCCTGTGGGTGACCGCAGCAGGTTCGCGTATCCCCACGTAACAAGGGCAACGACGGCGAGGCAAAGCCAGTAAAAGTTTTCGAGCGCGCCGTAGCGATCAAAACTGAGACCGAAGAACGTGATGGAAGGCGCCATGATGCCACCAACCCCGCCAGTTATCGGTTCGAGTATGATCACCAGTTCTTCGACAATCACGAACACGGCAAGTGTCGCGATGGCAAGGTAGATGCCTGACATCCTGACCGCAGGAATGGCGATGAGAGCGCCGAATATGCCAGTGATAAGGCCCGCAAGCGGAAAGCTGACCCAGAATGGCGCGCCTGCACTCATCAATGCCGAATCCGCATAGGCGCCGATGGCAAGAAATGCGGCGTGGCCAAGGCTGACCTGCCCGGTGTGGCCGACTGCTACCATAAGCCCCATGCCTGCCAGCGACCAGATCAGCGTATTGGCGGCCTCGGCCAGGTAGTAGTCATTTACCAGAAAGGGCAGGGCGACCATGACGGCAAGCAGAATTGCGATCTTTGCCCTGCTGTGACCGTGTTCGTGAAGGTCTATATCCGGATCGTAGCTTGTCTTGAATACGACGCGCATGTGTCAGACCTTCTTCATGTGAATCTGGCTGAACAGTCCGCCGGGACGGGTCACGAGAACGATCAGCATGATGATATAGGGTGACATCTTGGCGAGTTCGCCGGGCGCATAACGGCCCGCTATCGGTTCGATGACGCCGATTACCAAGCCGCCAATCAACGCGCCGGGAAGCGACCCGAGCCCGCCGATGACGGCAGCAGCAAACGCCTTGATGCCGAGCAAGCCGATGTTGGGATCAATTGCGCCCCGTGTTGCATAAAGCACCCCGGCCACCGTCGCGACGGCTCCGGACAGGCCCCAAATCAGCGAGTTCACCCGCATCACCGGCACGCCGACGATGTACGCTGCCATCTGGTTCTGCGACGCGGCCTGTGCCGCAAGGCCAATCCGGGTAAAGGCAAAGAACGACCAGAGAGCGACAGTCAGAACCAACGTAACGCCGATCGTCACAAGGTCCGACAGTGAAATCACGATCCCACCGGTTCTCATATTCTGACCGGCAAAGGGTGTTTCAAGCACGAGGGGGGTGTAGCCCCAGATCGAGCCCGCGACGAACCTGAATATGAAGCCAAGTGCGATAGTCAGGATGACAAGCGCAAACTGGGGCTGGCCAAAGATCTGTCGAACGACGACGCGCTCGACCCCCCAGCTTATGCCGAACATCAGGATCATCGCGAGAACCACCGCCACGGCGAATGGCAGCCCCATCTGATCCGAATTCCCCAATCCAAGGGCGATGAACGCGCCGAGCATCATCATGTCGCCCTGCGCAAAGTTCACGCCTTCGCTGGATTTGTAGATCATCACAAATCCCAGCGCGACCAAGCCGTAGATGCAGCCGTTGGCCAGGCCGCCGATAATAAGTTGCAATAGCTCCATTACGTGAGCGTCAGGCGCAACTTGCCTGCCTTGCGGATATCCATGCCGTCTCCTCCCTCCGGCGATGAACTATATTGACAGGATTTAAACACTCGTGTTCAATTTCAGTCAACAGTGATTTTCGAGGTTCCGCAAAAACAATGAATTCGGCCACGCTGCGCATCCTTCAATCCGCTATGCGACTGTTCGCCGAGAACGGCGGGACAAGCGTGGCTATCAGTGACCTGGCGAAGGAAGCCGGCATTTCGCGCGGGACGATTTACAACAATCTGGATGACCCTGCCGAGATATTCTCGGAGGTCTGCGACACGGTCGCTCAGGAATTCGCCACATCGATTCTCGAAGCTGCGGCAAACATGACCGACCCGGCGGAAAAGATCTCGGCGGCCATTCGTCTTTGCGTTCGCCGCGTGCACGAAGAGCCACACTGGGGTCGTTTCATCGCCCGGTACGCTATGCTTGAGCCGCGGCTGGGCAGTTTCTGGGGAACGATGCCAGCGGATGAACTTCGCCGCGGGCTTGTTTCCGGTCGTTTCAATTTTCACCGCGATCAGGTGGCGTCGATCACGGCAAGCGCAGGCGGGGCGACCTTTGGCGCCATGACGCTGGTGCTCGATGGGCGCCGGACCTGGCGGCAGGCGGGCAGCGATACCGCCGAGGTCATTCTGCGCGGCATCGGTATCGAAAAGGCCGAAGCGCGCATCATCACGCAAATGGAACTGGACCCCCTGCCAAGAATGTCCGTGTTCGACGCGGCCTAGACAGGGTTTCATGGGAGGAAAGACATGGCAGAAGCTGCCTATATTTACGATGCAATTCGCACACCGCGCTCCAAGGGTAAGGCCGACGGCACCCTTCACGAGGTAAAACCGATCAGCCTAGTGACCACTTTGCTGGAAGAGATGCAAAGTCGGCACGATCTGGACACCGCGCTGGTGGACGATGTCATGCTCGGCTGCGTGGCACCGGTCATGGAGCAGGGGGCCGTGCTTCCGAAAATCGCGCTTCAAAAGGCTGGCTGGGACGAAACGGTTCCCGGTGCGCAGGTCAATCGTTTCTGCGCCTCGGGGCTGGATACGTTCAACACGGCGGCGGCCAAAGTGGCGTCGGGCTGGGAGGATCTCGTCTGCGCCGGCGGTTTTGAATCGATGTCTCGCGTGCCCATGGGCGCGGACGGTGGCCCCTTTGCCGAAGATCCGGAAACGGCCATCGATACCGGTTTCGTGCCGCAAGGTATCGGTGCGGATCTGATCGCGACCATTGAGGGCTGGAGCCGCGATGACGTCGACGCCTTCGCCCTCGAAAGCCAGAAGCGTGCGGCCCATGCCCGGGATTCCGGCTGGTTCGACCGTTCCGTCGTGCCGGTAAGGGATGAAAACGGGCTCACGGTTCTTGAGCGTGATGATTTCATCAAGCCGGACACCGACATGCAAAAGCTTGGTGCTCTAAAAGCCAGCTTTGCAATGCCGGGATCGATGGGTTTCGACGCGGTCGCCCTTGCGAAATATCCCTCGGTCGAACGTATCAATCACGTTCATACACCGGGGAATTCGTCCGGCATTGTCGATGGCGCGTCGCTCGTCATGGTCGGAAATGAAAAAATCGGCAAAGATATCGGGCTCGATCCTCGCGGGCGTGTTGTTTCCATCGCCCTGACGGCCACCGACCCGACCATCATGCTGACAGGCCCCGGTCCGGCGTCGAAAAAGGCGCTGGCAAAGGCAGGGCTGACCATCGATGACATCGACCTTGTCGAAATCAACGAAGCCTTTGCCTCGGTGGCGCTGAGGCTCCAAAGGGACCTGAACGTACCGGATGAAAAGCTCAACGTGGTCGGTGGAGCGATTGCAATGGGCCACCCGCTTGGCGCAACCGGCGGCTGCCTTGTTTCGACGATGCTCGATGAACTCGAACGCCGGAACCTGAAACGTGCCCTTATCTGCATGTGCGTCGGTGGCGGCATGGGCATCGCATCCATCATCGAACGTCTGTGAGAAGCCGGAGGGAGGAACAAATGGAAGATTTCATCTACGAAAAAGACTCTGACGGCATCGTAACCGTGACGATGGATATGCAGGGCCAGAACGCCAACACCATGAACGAGCGATTCGAGCCGGGCATGCGTGCCGTATGTGATCGTCTCGAAGCCGAAGAAGGTTTGACCGGAGTGGTATTTGCCTCGGCCAAATCGACTTTTTTTGCTGGCGGCGATCTGAACAATATACTTGAAACGACGGAAGCGACTGAGCGCGAATTCAACCTGATCGAAGCCTCCAAGGCGACCTATCGCAGGTTGGAAAAGCTGCCTGTCCCCGTGGTGGCCGCTATCAACGGAGCGGCGCTCGGGGGTGGATACGAGCTTTGCTTGTCCTGCAACCACCGCATTGTCGTGGATTCCCCTAAGGCAGTGGTCGGCTTGCCCGAGGTCACGCTGGGGCTTTTGCCCGGGGCAGGGGGCGTTGTCCGCCTGACCGCGCTTCTGGGCTTGGAAAAAGCCCTGCCATACCTCCTCGAAGGCAAACAGGCGGCGCCCGCCAAGGCCCTCAAGGAAGGAATGGTCGACGAAATCGTACCTGATCGCGATGATCTGATCCCGACTGCCAAGCAATGGATCAAGGACAATCCCGACGCGACGGTGCAGCCATGGGATCAAAAAGGGTTCCGGTATCCCGGCGGTGACGCCCTGAACCCGAAAATCCGCCAGATCATCCAGGTCTCTTCTGCCATGTTGTATCAGAAAACCCGGGGCAGGCTGCCTGCGCCCGAGAAGATTCTCGACGTCGCTGTGAATTCGATGCGGATGAACTTTGACGCCGCATTGCGGATGGAAACACGACGGTTTATCGGTCTGATGGCCAGCAAACAGGCAAAGGCAGCAATTTCGACCTTTTTCTTCGGCATGCAGGCCATCAAATCCGGCAAGGTGCGTCCAGAGGGCGAGATCTGGAAAGCCGGATCAGCAGCGGTTCTCGGTGCGGGGATGATGGGCTCGGGCATCGCCTATGCGCATGCCAAGCGCGGATTGACCACGCTGCTCAAGGATACCGAGCTGGCGAGCGCCGAAAAGGGAAAAGGCTACTCTGAAAAGCTTTGCGACAAGGCAATGTCCAGAGGGCGAATGGACGAGAAAGCCAAGGAAACCCTGTTGAGCTTCATCACGCCTGCAACCGACAATGCCGAACCCGGCAGCTTGGATATCGTGATCGAAGCCGTCTACGAGGACATCGACCTCAAGGAAAAGGTTATCGCGGACACATGGCCGATGCTGTCAAAAGACGGGATTTATGGATCGAATACCTCGACCTTGCCGATTTCGATCCTTGCCGAAGCCTGTCCCGACCCGACCCGTTTCATTGGCTTGCATTTCTTCAGCCCTGTGGACCGGATGAAAGTGGTCGAGATTATCATGGGAGAAAAGACTTCCCAGGAAACGCTGCGCAAGGCCTACGACTACGTTCAGCAGATCGGATACATGCCGGTGGTGGTCAATGACTCGCGTGGCTTTTTCACCTCTCGTGTTTTCGGAACCTTCATGGATGAAGGGTGCCAGCTGCTGGTTGACGGCATGGAGCCTGCAGCCATTGAGCGCGCATCCTGGCTTGCAGGAATGCCGGTCGGGCCGCTGCAGGTTTTCGACGAGGTCTCGCTCATTCTCGGTCAGAAAGTCCGCAAGACCCATGTTTCACTTGATGAACGTCTGGGCTTAGAGAGCAATTTCGGCCTTCACAATACAGCAACGGCCGAGGTCACCGATCAGATGATCGAAATGGGGCGGGGCGGTCGTCAATACGGAGGCGGCTTCTACGACTATGACGGATCCGGTAACCGGACGCTCTGGCCAGACCTTGCCCGGTTCGCAAAAGGCAATTCCGACGTCCCGATAGAAGACGCCGTGGATCGGATCCTCTATCGTCAGGCGATAGAAACGCTTCGCTGTCTGGATGAAGGTGTCCTTAATACCGAAGTCGAAGCGAACCTAGGTGGCATATTCGCCATCGGTTTTCCCGCGTGGACCGGCGGGGCAATCCAGTTCATCCGCGGGGAAGGAGTCGAGAGGTTCAAGCAACGTGCAAAGGAACTTGCCGACCTTTACGGCGAACGTTTCGCAGTTCGCGACGATATCTACGATTTTCTGGACAGCCCGGAGGTAAAGGCCGCCTAGTCATCGGAAGTCGTTCGACTTTATGTTTGTCACTAATTCCGGAGCGGTGTGAAAATGCCGCTCCAGAATACTGGAAGACACATTTCGCTTCTTGGCAAAATACGCCTGTATTTGTTTCGTAAGATCTCGCTCTATCGGAGCGGGCGTGCTCCGCAACGCCTGAGACTTCGCTTTGCGGAGCGCTAAAAACCGAAAACCGCAAAAAGATCCAACATAGCCAGCCGCTTGCGAACCATTGCCTATGAGTTTTCATAAATGGAAAGTGGAGGCGAGTACCGGAATCGAACCGGTGTACACGGATTTGCAATCCGGAAAATTTTGCTGATTTTAAAGGGAAAAATTGTAAACGGACTTGTTTCGTTCAGGGTCACTTTTCAATAGGTTTCGAGGCCCAAGTAAACGGTTTTTCACAGTCTCCCGCTCTGGCGAAAGGGCAAAGAAAAACCGCTGAGGGGGCGGCCACCCACCTCAACGGCATAGAAGAATATCTCCGTCCCAATACCTACGGCATTTCCGGTCTGACCTCAACCCAATTGGCGGTGAGATCATGAGCTGGCGCATCGCAAATGAATGCGCCGAGCGCCGCTTTGGCAGCGCCGCGCGCAAGCAGATCATCATGTTCCTAGCCGACAAAGCGAGCGACGATGGCTCTGGTATCTGGTGTTCGAAGGGGACGATCCAGCGCCACACAGAGCTCAGCGAGAGCACGGTCAAGCGCACCATCATCGACTTCCTGCGCGAAGGCATTCTGATTGAGACGGGGCGGCGGCACTGCAAGAATGGCTACACCGTCATTTACCGCATCGTTCTGGAGCGCGTGGCCGCGCTCGAAACCACGGCCGAGCCCGACATTGAGACGGGGTTCACAGTGACCCCCGTCCAGCCTGAACCCGGTACGGGGTCCACGGTGAACGGGGTACGGGGTTCACGGTGGACCCCAAACCATCCTAAAACCATCCATAAACCACCTACGCGCAGGCGCGAGGCGGCGGAGGAGGTTGAAGATCTTGAAGCTGAGAAGATCTTGGCGGCCTATCCCGAAGACAGGATCCGAGACCGGCGGACTACTCTGGGCCAGATCGCAGCGGCTGTGAAAGCCGGGATAGAGCCCGATGACCTGCTTCAGGCGGTCAAAGCCTATGCGAAGGAAAGCGAGGGCTTTACGCGCAGTAAGGTCTGTTTCTCGGACAACTGGTTCAAGATGCGACGATGGGAGAAGGGACTGGCCCAGATCCAGGCCGACCGTGAGAAGGCTCGAGAGGCCGAAGCCAAAGGCCGTGCGAGCCTCGCCGAGTGGATCCACGAGCGCCACCCCCTGTGCCGCCATATCACGAACCGCCAGATCGAAGACTTGATCGCGTCAAAGCTGGTAACGCCCGAACAGGTTCGCGCTGCGGGGCTGCAGGCATGACTCTCGAAGGAAGACAACGCAATCGTTTCGTTCGAGCAGACGCGTTGTATCAGTGTGGTGAGGTGACCGGGTTGTGTTTCGTAGTGGTAACCTTAATGCGCTCAATGTTCCACTGAGATAACATAAGGTGTGACTGGTGTGGCGGCGTTGGGTTATGGAGCTAAGCGATGAAATTTGACATTAATGTTTTCTCAGCGTAACATATGGGTGCTTAGTGTCGCTTGGAGATATCATTATGGCTGTTCCGATCAAAATACCCAGGGCGGCGCGTAAGGAGCTCGTGGCACTTGGGGAAAACATTCGCGTTGCGCGACTGCGCCGCAAATTGACCGCTGAGATTGTTGCGCAGCGTGCTGGCACAACGCGGCAGACCATCGCCAAGATCGAAAGCGGCAACCCCGCAGTCAAGATCGGCACTTACGTGGCTGTTTTGCAGGCGCTCGGCCTCCTGAAAGGCTGGGGGGATCTGGATGATCCGGTTGGCGAGCAGATGGCCCTGGATGACCTCCCGCAGCGTGCGAGACTGAAAAATGGTTGAGGTCTGGATCGACTGGAAGGGGCTGAAACGGGTCGGCACGCTCCACCGCACAGCGGGGCGCGGCCGAGAGCGGGTGTCCTTTACCTATCATGACGACTGGCTTGCCGACGAAAATGCCTTCGGGCTTTCGCCGGACATGCCTCTCGTCAGAGGGCAATTCGTGCCTGAGGCAGGGCAGGACATGCTTGCACCGCTTGGGGATTCTGCCCCCGACACCTGGGGACGAACGGTGATGCGGCGCTATGAGGGGCGCATGGCAGAGGCCGAGGGGCGACGACCGAGAGTGCTGCAAGAAACCGACTACCTGCTTGGCGTCAATGACGAAACCCGTTTGGGTGCGCTGCGCTTCAGGGTTGATGGCGACTTTCAAGCACGCGAAGGCATCGGCGTGCCTGCGCTCGTGAGCCTCGGGGATTTGCTTCATGCGTCTGAGCGCGTTCTGCGCGGGAAGGAGACCGCTGAGGATCTTCAAATGCTGTTTGCACCGGGAAGTTCTCTGGGCGGCGCTCGGCCAAAGGCAAGCATCCTTGACCAGCACGGCCGCCTGTCTGTCGCCAAGTTCCCGAAAGAGACGGACACCTACTGCGTGGAACGCTGGGAAGCCATTGCACTGGAATTGGCAAAACGCGCCGGAATTACGGTTTCGGCCCACACGCTTGAGATGGCAGGCGACAAGCCTGTTTTCCTGTCCCATCGGTTTGACCGGTACGAGGACGGCAGGATCCCGTTCATCTCAGCTATGGCGATGCTGGGCGGCAAGGATGGCGAAAGCTACAGCTATTTGGACCTGGCCGATATTATCACCTCGGAAAGCGTCACGCCTGACCAAGACCGAGAAGAGCTCTACCGGCGGGTCGCCTTTTCCATTCTCGTGACGAACCTCGATGACCACATGCGCAATCACGGATTTCTGCGGGGGCGTGGCGGATGGCGCCTCTCACCGGCCTACGACATCAACCCCGTGCCGAACCAGCCGCGTGTGCTAAAGAGCTATGTCGACGACGACAACCCGGATGCCAGTATCGCCCTGCACCGCGCGCAACATGACTCCTATCTTCTCGAACTTAGCGAGGCAGATCGCATCATTGCAGAGGTGGCCGAAGCGACTGTGGCTTGGCGTGAGGTTGCCCGTGCCTTGGGGGCTCCGGAGCGGGAGATCAGGGAGATGGTGACAGCCTTTGAGCACGAGGAAGCGGATCTGGCGCGCGCGTGAACTGGGGCCGCTGCTGAATTGGATTGACCGAAAGCCGTTTGGCCGCAGCCGGATTTTGAGGTCCTTGGCCATTCTGATGCGTTGCGACGTGGCAGTCGGTTTTGGAGTGCCGAACTCAGATCCTCAACGCCGTGTTTCTGATAGCTGAACATAAGCGGGCAGCCGTAGCAGGCGCGGTGTAAGCCCCGCTTCAACAAGAAAATTCCCCTGCGCCAGCGCATTCCTCGCGAAGCAAGTTTCTCGCTGACAGCCACTTGCTGCCAGCTTTGGCCATGTTCATCGAAACACTCAAAGTGAGGATCAAAAAATGGCTACTCAAACTTTGAAACTGAACGTCAAATCCGGCGAAAAGGACGGCAAAAACTTCGGGACCGCTGCGGCGTGCTCTTCGTCAACACCGACGACAGCGGTAACATCACATCGATCAACGTCAAACACAGCATGTTCCCCGACGTCGAAATGGTCGCCTTCCCGCGCCGCGATGAAGAACCGGTCACCGAGTGACCTTCGCGCCAGAGCGGGTTTCCCGCTCTGGCAATCTTGGCATGATCCGCGGTTCATAACCGCTATTCGTCATGAGACCGCGCTATGCTGATGGCTTCATTGAGGTGTTGTTCCATAGCGGCGGCCATTTTCGTTGATGTCTCGCGGATCCAATCATGGACCTCTGGCCAGCTGTCAGGGTTAAAACCATCGCAGGGCAGTGATGCTTCAATTCGGCTTACCTTGTTCTGTGGAAGCCTGCGCCAATCAAGCGCAGCTCCAAAGTCCGCTTCAATTTCTTCTTGATGCGAGTGAATGTGATCGAAAATCGCCTTGTTTTCGGCAGCAGCAGGCCGTTCGATACTTAGTTTCACAAAGGCAGCTTTCTGGGTCAGCACAATATCGTAGTGTGTGCCAGCAACAACTGGAGATATGTTCCAGTTGTCCTTAGTTACCGTTATCGTTGGAAACACTGGGCAAGGTCTTTGCGCGAATGCCTCCTTGAGGCTGGTCCAGAATTCGCGGCGGACCTGATGGCTACGCCTTTGGGCAGTCTTCTCCGAGTTTTCCTGAATATCTTTTGCCGCCATTCCGATCATGAAGTCAGCGGCCTCAGGCGTGGGAATAATCTGCTGAATGTCGACCATCAGTTCTTCGCCAAACGCGTATGGGGTCACCTTGAAACACTGTGCACGAATTCCACGGCTTAGAAGCCATAGGACCGTCGCCGTGACTTCACGTCGGAAATTCGCGGCGATAAAGATCATCCTCTGGTCATTACCGGGGTTGAGGACGGTTTCTTCCAATTCCTCAACTTCCATGAATTCGCAGATCCGCACGGCCGCATTGCCGCCGCCCGCATAGCGGTCGAGGTATTGCTGATAGATATCGACGATCTGCGTCTTGGTCAGGCCCGAGACGTAGGCGGTGTACTTCAGCGCCTGCCACGTCACATCTCTCCCGCTGTCATCAAGTTTGTTCTCGATCACAACGAGGTTGCCGTCCTTGTCGAGCGCCAAGAGATCCAGGCGTTCACGGGTTTCATCAAACCCGTCGAACTCCTTCTGAATGATCAGCAATTCCTCACCGAGGGCGTCAGGTTGATTTGCCAGCCACTCTTGCAAATGGTCGCGCTCACGTAGGTTCAACTCAGAAAAGCGCTTCTGGGACAGGCGGGACAAACGGTTTTGGTTTAAATCAACGCGGAACATGGCTTTGCTCTTTTCCGAAATATCTACGCAGCTTCACTGCTAGTCTTGCCGCACATAGGTCACATAGAAATTCTTCAGCATGCGGTGCTCCTGCAGGCGGTCGCCTAGGCTGAAGCCGTCGCGTCGCATGGGTGCTTGGAAAATATCCAGGCCGCGATCGAGAACGATTTTCCAGCCAGTGTCGGTGACTATATCTCTCGAGTGAGCGGTCCCTGAGCCATCGAATGCCCAGGTGAAATCAACCCCCGAACCGATGCATGCTTCTGTGATGCTCTCGAGCAATTCGCGTTGCTTTTGGACGTTTCCGTCATCAGGCCCCGTGACAAGATGGATGGCCACTTGATCTTCCAACGCCTTGCGCTGGATGACCATCTCGACGAATTCCATCATGTTCTTGATCTGGTAATAATAGCGAATGTAGGGGTCTGTCACTACGATCCGCGATGCACCGTCCAGATAGGGCCCAAACAGTTTATCGTAGCTGATGCCCTTTCGGTTTTCGGCGAATACGTGGTGACCCTCTTCGGCGCGCGGCTTGGCGGGCGCTGAGGTTTCCGATGTGTCGCGCGGCTCATTTTCGGCTTCGATGACGTCATCTTCGACAGCATCAGTGGATTGATCCTGCTGCTTCGGGTCTAAGGCAGGTTTCAGATAGTAGAATTGGGGGAACTCTTGCTCTTCGACGGTCTGAACGCGCCGCTTTTCCCCGTCAGAGCCAGTGTAGAAGAAGTCCACATCTGGATAGGTTGCATCGATCCGAAACAATTGGTCCTTAACGCGCTTTCGGCTTTCCAGTGCGAGCTGCAAGAGTTCTTCAACATCTTCGGCTGTTTCATCTCCGGCAGGGAAAATCACCTTCAGGAAGCCCGACATGGTTTTGTAGACGGCGTCCCGATCACGGGTTGAGATCTTCTCGCTGACTTTGAAATGCAGGTCCGGCCGGTTGGAGAAGTCTTCTTGGCGCAAATGGCGAAGGATCTCGGCGAGGTAGTCGACAATGAATCCGTAGCCAGTAGTGAACATCTCACCTCGGATTACGTCGATCTCCCAGCCAGGCAGATAAGCGTGGAGACGGTCAATGAATGCAGAGTCATGGAACTGGGGCGGCAGTGCTTCGAACAAGTCGCTGTTCTTGAGCATGAATGGCACATTGTGGTCTGTGTTGCCGACAAATGCGAAGCTCGCTTCTGCCCCCATGGGGTTAACCCCGCGCGAGAAGGTCTTGTTTGCCATGTAGTTTTTCATGATGTCGACTAGGGCCTTGTTCGCAGTTTTCTCGCGCCCTGCAAATTCATCAAAGGCTACGACATCCCAGTAGCCGACCAGTCCGATCCTCCCATTCGAGTTGTTTACAAACAGCTTCGGGATGGTCACTTCGCCGCCGGAGATCAGCTGCCCGTGTGGCGAAAACTCAGAGTAGATATGCGATTTACCCGTTCCCTTTGGGCCAAGTTCGATGATGTTATAGTTTCGCTCGACGAAGGGGATCAGGCGCATCAGCTGCAAAAGCTTGCTGCGACGTCCGAAGGCTTCAGGATTGAAGCCAATCGACTGCATCAGGAGATCAATCCACTCGTCTTTGGTAAATTGCGCGCGCGCCTCCTTGTACCCCTCGTAGTCGACCTTCGCGATCTGGATGGGTTTGATGGTCTCGAGCACCCACGGAGATGTTCTTGCGTCCTCGGAAAACTCGTATTGGACATCAGCAATACACCATACGCCGGTCACAAGCAGTTTTGGATGCGCTTTGACCGTGCCGCTATCCACCGCAACCTTTTTGATGCCTAAGTTGTCGAACGTGGCTTCGTAGCTGTCTGTTTTTTCGTTCAGCGAGACGCTGATCTGGTCGATGACCTTGTAGCGTCCCTTTTCCTTGATCGTGGATTGGATCAGTCCCGCTTCGCTTCTGTGAACGTAGTGCTTTCTGAGGATTTCTTTGACGGTTTCAATGCCGCTCTCAATCGATGCTTCATCGTCAGTCGCACAGTACTGCCCGAGCAGGTATTCGAGGACATAGGTTGGAACGATTGCGTTGCCCTTGACCGCTTTCACAAGGTCTTTTCGGACCACGTAGCCCGCGAAATGCTCGTTAATTTTTTCGTCGAGTGCGCTCATGATAGGTCCTTAAAAGTCGAAATCTGTCGATATGCCACGACGCAGTTGGAAACGGTGGCTTGTGTAATCCTCGAAGTGGCTCGTCTTGCCGATACGTTCGCGAAGCTGTCTGACGTCAGCACCTGTGGGACAGATTTGATGATTTGAACAACGGA
>NZ_AQQP01000028.1 GCF_002210165.1 Phaeobacter sp. 22II1-1F12B
GGACCGTGACCGCGCGCGTTGACCGCGCCGCGGCCTACGCCGGATGCTTACCTTTTGCCGAGCGCGTAGCGTACTCGCGCGAAGAAGGACTTCGAACCCCAGAAAAGGCATTACCATTCAAGGCTTTAGAGGTGTTTCAGATGGAGAAATGTGAAATGGCGCACCCATCAGGATTCGAACCTGAGGCCTCTGCCTTCGGAGGGCAGCGCTCTATCCAGCTGAGCTATGGGTGCCTGCAGCGGCGTATAGGGTAAACCCGTCGGCCCTGCAATCTCAAAACGGCTTTTTTCCACGCGGCAGTGCAGGCAAACCGTGATGCCGCGTGGATCTAGCTGTCAGGCGAAAAGCTCGTGCGCGAGTTCGAGCGCATCGACCAGCGTGTCCACCTCGGCCTTGGTGTTGTAGAGCCCGAACGAGGCGCGGCAGGTTGCTGTCAGACCGAGATGATCCATCAGGGGACCGGCGCAGTGGTGCCCTGCTCTGACCGCGACGCCCTTTTTGTCGAGGATTGTCGAAATGTCATGCGCATGCGCCGCGCCGTCGAGCGTGAAGGAAAAGATCGCACCCTTGGTCGGGGTCGTGCCTTGCACCTGCAGCCAGTTCAGCCCGCCAAGACGTTCGACGGCGTAATCGCGGATCGAGGCTTCGTGCGCAGCGATGTTGTCCATGCCCAGACCCATCATGTAGTCGAGTGCGACAGCCATACCGATTTCCTGAACGATACCGGGCGTGCCGGCCTCGAACTTCATCGGCGGGTCATTGTAGATCACAGTCTCTTTCGAGACTTCCTTGATCATGTCGCCGCCGCCGATAAAGGGGCGCATCTCGGCCATACGCTCGGACTTAATATAGATCGCACCGGAGCTTGAAGGGCCGTACAGCTTGTGGCCGGTTATCGCATAGAAGTCACAGCCGATATCGGCCACGTCCACCGGCATGTGAACGGCTGCCTGGCTGCCGTCGACCAGTACCGGGACACCCCGTTCGCGGGCGGCATGCGAGACTGCCTTCACATCCACGACCGTCCCGAGCACGTTGGACATCTGGGTGATCGCGATCAGCTTGGTGCGCGGCGTGATCGCGTCGATCACCGCCTGCGGATCAAGCGCGCCAGTTGCATCGACATCGACCCATTTGATCACGACACCCTGTCGTTCGCGCAGGAAGTGCCATGGCACGATATTGGCGTGATGCTCCATTACCGACAGGATGATCTCATCCCCTGCCTCGAGATGGGGCATGGCCCATCCATAGGCGACAAGGTTGATCCCCTCGGTCGTACCGGAGTTCAGGACGATCTCATCCGGTGAGCCCGCGTTGAGAAAGCGCGCGACGGTATCTCGCACGGCTTCGTACTTTTCAGTCGCGAGATTGGATAGGAAATGCAGACCGCGATGCACATTGGCATATTCTTCCGCATAGGCACGGGTGATCGCGTCGATGACCACCTGCGGTTTCTGGGCAGAGGCGCCATTGTCGAGATAGGTCAGCGGCTTGCCATTCACTTCGCGTCCAAGGATCGGGAAATCGGCGCGGATCTTCTCTACATCATACATAGAGCGACTCTCCCATGAAGGGTGTCCCGACTAGGACGACAAAGAGCGAAAAGCCAAGCAGCACGGCAAGCATGGCCAAAACGATGACAACCAGCGTCCGGCCGATCGAGTCGAACCTGTGAACCTGGTTGATGAAGTTCACGAACATGTAGATGCCGATGCCGCTTGCCGCCAGCACCATAAGCGCTTCGAGGATCGGCGCGAATAGCCCAAGCACCATGGCGACCAGCTTGCAGGCGATCTGAATGGCCTGGAACCAGACCATCACCACCATGATGTCTTGGAGTGTTCCGGTACCGCCAAAGAGCCGCCCCATGCCCAGAAGAGCATAGATCGTGAGGGCACTGATAAGAAGCGTGACGCCAAAGAACCAGAGTGGCGCGCCGTAGAGCGCCTGAATGATGGCGACGGGCGATTCCGGATCGTTGGGGACTGGTGTCACCCAGACGGCAAAGCCGACCAGCAGCGATTGAAGTGCGGCCATAAGGATGATGCCGCTCCATAGCACGCTGCGCGGCAATTCCAGGTTCATCAGTGCCGGTGCCGCACCGGCGGGATCGCGGATCGACCTGAGCGCAAATGTCTGCAAATCTGCTGCGTTCATGCCGCCATTCCATCCGCACGGATCAGACCGCTGATCCAGAACCATCCAAACACACCAAGCCAAAGCACCGAGACCAACTGCAACCCCGGCCCCGGTCCGACGAAACCGGCGATCAGGCCGAGAAGCAAGGTCACCGGCGTCACTGCCAGCAGCGCCCAGAACAGGGTCAGTCGCACGTCAAAGGCGGACAGGCGTCGCCGCGCGAGCTTGGACACGAGCCACACCACCAGCGCAAAAGCATAAAGGACCAGCGGCATGATGAAGACCCAGAAGAACGCGCTCCAATACAGACGAACGGCAAGCGGGCCATCCGGGTTGAGATGCGCCTCGCGTGCCTGATACGGAGCCTGCGCGACAAAGATGAGCACGCAGGCCAGCATGACGAACGTCAGCGCCCGGGTTTCCTGCCGCCCCTGCGCAAGAAGTCTTTCGACCACGCGGCCGGGGCCGCGATAGGTCGCTGTAATGTCTGCCGTGACTGGCATCAGCTCCGCCGTGCCAGCCAGTTTTCCAGACGTTCGATCAGATCTTCTGCCAGAGCTTCGTCCTCGATTTCCTGAACGGCTTCGGCCAGAAAGGCCAGCGTCAAAAGGTTTGTCGCAGCCTTTTCCGGCACACCGCGGGATCGCAGGTAAAACAGCGCGTCCTCATCGATGGCGCCGCTGGTCGAACCATGCGAACAGGCCACGTCATCGGCATAGATCTCAAGCTCGGGTTTGGCAAGGAACTGGCTGTCGTCATCCAGAAGCAGCGATTGGCTGATCTGGTAACCGTCGGTTTTTTGCGCACCTTCCTTGACGAGAATCTTGCCTTGGAACACGCCGGTTGCCCCGTTGCGCAGAACCTTCTTGAAGACCTGGCGGCTTTCGCAATTCACCGCGTCATGGGTGATGAAAACGGTGTCATCGTGGTGGAAATCACCATCGCCAACGCAGGCACCGGCGATATGCGCAATCGCGTCGTCACCGGTCAGTTCCACAACCGCTTCGTTCCGGGTCAGTACGCCGTTCACCGTCAGCGTAAAGGCCTTGAGCGTGGATTCCTCGCCCAGACGTGCGAATAGATGAGTGACGGCTCGACGTTCGTGATCCCGGCCCTGGGCCCGGACCAGATGCAGCTTGCCCGTGTCCGCAACGTCGATTTCCATGCACTTGTTGAACCGCGCCGCAGCGGGGCCGTTTTCGAGGATCGTCGCCTCTGCCCCGGCGTCCACACGGATCACGTGATGCAGGATGGCATCGGAGTCGTCTTTGGCATGCGTATAGATCAGGCTGATCGGCTTGCTCGGCTTGCCGGTCACGTGGATCATCAGGCCGTCTGTTGCAAAGGCCGTGTTCAGCGCCGCGAAGGGGCGCGCAACCGGCGACTGCCCGCGTGCTTCGAGAACACCATAGAGGTCCTTGGCCCAATGGATGTCCTTGTCCGCGATATCCGCGAGCCGTTCGATGCTGACCCCTTCGAGGCTCAGATCGTCCGATGCCTCGGCATCGAAGACACCGTCCACGAACACGATACGCAGACGGTCGAACCCGTCGAAAATCGGGCGCTCGTCATTGTCGAAAACCGAAGCCTTGGGCGTCTCGGGCTGGACCAGCGTGTCGGGCCGGGTAAACTTCCAGTATTCGTCCCGCCGTTCCGGCAACCCCATCTGGCGAAGCCGTTGCAGCGCATCGCTGCGCGCCGCAGAGGACCAACCGCCCTTTACGAGTTGAAGCCCTTCAAGACGGGCCTCGGTGGCTGTAATGCGTCGTTCGGCAAGCGCCATCAGACCACCTCGTTCAGGATGTCGGCATACCCGTTGTTCTCGACTTCCAGCGCCAGTTCGGGGCCGCCGGATTTGATGATACGGCCATCGGCCATGATATGAACGACATCGGGTTTGATGTGATCCAGCAGGCGCTGATAGTGGGTTATGACCAAGAAACCCCGACCCTCGGAGCGCAGCGCGTTCACGCCATCGGCGACAAGCTTCATCGCGTCCACGTCGAGACCGGAATCGGTTTCGTCGAGGATACACATCTTGGGTTCCAACATCGCCATCTGAAGCACCTCGTTGCGCTTCTTCTCACCGCCGGAGAACCCGACATTGACCGGGCGTTTCAGCATCTCGGCGTCGATCTTGAGTTCCTTGGCGCGGGCACGCACAAGCTTGAGAAAATCGGTTGCGTTCATTTCCTCTTCGCCCCGCGCCTTGCGCTGCGCGTTCACGGCAGTCCGCAGGAAAGTCATGTTGCCGACGCCCGGAATTTCGACCGGGTACTGAAACGCAAGGAAAAGCCCGGCTGCGGCGCGTTCTTCAGGCTCAAGATCCAGAAGATCCTGATCGCCCAGCGTCGCCGAACCTTCGGTAACCTCATAGCCGTCGCGGCCGGACAGCACATAGGAAAGCGTCGACTTGCCGGATCCGTTCGGCCCCATGATGGCATGGACCTTTCCGGCTTCTACCGAAAGATCGACACCCTTGAGGATCTGCTTGTCTTCTTCTTCGAGTTTTACGTGCAGGTTTTTGATTTCGAGCATTTTTCTCTCATACGGCTGGCACCCGCGCATCCGGGGATACGCGGGGCAAAGTTGCGTTCAATTCTTCTCGCGGCAGCGGCGCGACGAGACTATTCAGTAGGAAACGATGGGCGGCGTGCGCAGACCCGCCTGTATCAGCATGTTGTCCAGATGTTCGGGCGAGTAGAGCGCCATCCAGAGATCCGGCAACAGCCATGCGAGATAGGCTTCGCCCAGATACATGGCAACCAACCCGGCGGCGAGCCCGATGACATGCGGCTTGTCGCGCATCCCCAACCCGATCATGATGACGAACAACAGGGCCCCGGCAATTGCAAAGGGGCCGACCGTGCCCAATATCTTTAGAAAGAAGCTGGACTCGCCCTGTGTCTGAAACGAAATCACATTGGCCGCGAGCAGCACAAGTACTCCCGTCATGAAGGCCAGAACGAAAGCGAACGGCACCCTTCTGCCGCTTGCGCCCGAAGCCTGCCTGTTCTGGCTGCCCGTATTCGTGGCGACATGCGGCTCGGGTTCGCGCGTCCGGATACGTTCCAGACGTGCCTCGAACTGCTGTTTCTGATAGCTGTCTTCCATGGCAGAGGTATTCCCGAACAGGTCGCGTCACGGCGCACCCTGCGCAGGAAATCTGACGTGAGTTTGACACTCGTACGGCCAGCATTTGCAAGCTGTTATCCAAGAACCCAATGGGCATCAGACACTTCCTCGGCATCGTCCAGACGGCGGGACAAATTTTTTCAAAAAATTTGCCAAAAATCTTCGAGAAGATTTTTACCCGACGGACCCTTCCAGTGAGATCGCAACAAGCTGCTGCGCTTCCATCGCGAACTCCATCGGCAGGGCCTGCAGCACGTCCTTGCAGAAGCCATTCACGACAAGCGCCACGGCTTCTTCCTCATCCATGCCACGCGACCGGCAATAGAACATCTGGTCATCGTCCACTTTCGAGGTCGTCGCCTCGTGTTCAACCCGGGCCGAGTTGTTCTTGACTTCGATGTAAGGCACCGTATGCGCCCCGCATTTATCGCCGATCAGAAGGCTGTCGCACTGCGTGTAGTTGCGCGCGTTCTTGGCCTTGGGATGCATGGATACCAGCCCGCGATAGGTGTTCTGGGCATGGCCCGCGCTGATGCCTTTGGACACGATCCGGCTCTTGGTGTTCTTGCCAAGGTGGATCATCTTTGTGCCGGTATCGGCCTGCTGGTAGTTGTTTGCAATGGCGATCGAATAGAACTCGCCTTGGCTGTCATCACCGCGCAGGATGCAGGAAGGGTATTTCCAAGTCACGGCAGAACCGGTCTCCACCTGCGTCCACATCACCTTGGCACGGTCGCCCCGGCAATCGGCACGCTTGGTCACGAAGTTGTAAATCCCGCCCTTGCCGTTTTCATCGCCCGGATACCAGTTTTGCACTGTGGAGTACTTCACCTCGGCGTCTTCCTCGACGATGATTTCAACTACTGCCGCGTGCAGTTGCGCGATGTCACGGGCCGGTGCCGTACACCCTTCGAGATAGGACACGTAGGAGCCCTTGTCCGCGATGATCAAAGTACGCTCGAATTGGCCCGTATTCTCGGCATTAATCCGGAAATAGGTGCTCAGCTCCATCGGGCAACGCACGCCCGGCGGCACGTAGACGAACGAGCCGTCCGAGAAGACCGCCGAGTTCAGCGTGGCATAGAAATTGTCCGAAACCGGCACGACCGAGCCAAGGTACTTCTTGACCAGATCCGGGTATTCGCGGATCGCTTCAGAGATCGAGCAGAATATCACACCGGCTTTTTTCAGCTCGGCCTGAAAAGTCGTACCGACAGAAACCGAGTCAAACACGGCATCCACGGCGACCTTGCGCCCTTCGGCAGGCGCTTCCTCGGCCCCTTCGACGCCCGCGAGGATCATCTGTTCCTTGAGCGGAATGCCGAGTTTCTCGTAGGTCGCCAGCAGCTTGGGGTCGACCTCGTCAAGCGACTTCGGCTTGACCTCCATCGACTTGGGGCGTGCGTAGTAATACTGATCCTGAAAGTCGATTTCAGGATAGTCGACCATCGCCCAGTCGGGTTCTTTCTTGGTCAGCCAGCGTTCATAAGCCTCGAGTCGCCATTCGGTCATCCACTCGGGCTCATCGTTCTTTTCAGAAATCAGGCGGACGATATCCGGAGTCAGGCCCTTGGGCGCGTATTCCATCTCGATATCGGTATTCCAGCCGTGTTTATACGCACCGCCGACCTCGCGTACCGCGTCAACCGTATCCTGGTCGACGCCTTCCTTTACCTGTGTCTGGTCCAATGCGGCCATCTGGTCTCTCCTAACCTCACGCAACGCGCGCGTGATGTTTCTTTTCCTTGCTCAGCCACGCATCGACAAAGCGTGATATGTCTTCTTCCGTCGTATCCGTGCCAAGCGATACGCGTATGGCACTCGACGCTGTTTCTTCGTCGTATCCCATCGCGCGCAATACTCGGCTCGCCCGAACTTTTCCGCTGGAACAGGCGGAACCGGCGCTGATTGCGAATCCGGCCAGATCCATCTGCATGACTTGCGTTTCGCCTTTCCAGCCGGGCACGGCAAGGCATGACGTGTTCGGCAAGCGCGGCGACTCTTTCCCGACAAAAATAATGTTCTTCGCCGAAGCCTCAAGTGCCTTTTCTAGAATATTTCTAAGTTCTGCAACCCGCTCCCACGCGCCATCGGCCAGTTCCCGTGCGGCAGCTTCGGCTGCAGCAGCAAAGCCAGCGATGCCAATCACGTTCTCGGTCCCCGAGCGTCGGCCCATTTCCTGACCGCCGCCGCGAATCCGTGGCTCGACCTCGGTGCCGCGCTTGACCACAAGCGCGCCGACGCCTTTCGGTCCACCAAGCTTGTGAGCAGAGACAAGCGCCATCTGCGTCTCGAGCCAGTTGAAGGCCACGGGCAGTTTGCCAAAAGCCTGTGTCGCGTCCGTGACAGCCAGCCCCGATGGCAGCTTTTGCACAACGCCGGTTTCGGAATTTGCGACCTGAAGCACAGTGTTCGCGGGATCCGTGACACTGACTTGCCCGTCCGAGGCAACAGGCAAATCGGCTGTGATCCAAGCGCCGACCGCATCATGTTCAATGTCCCCGCCGTGCAGATCGCGCCCCGCGCAGGCAAGCGCTGCCGCTTCAGTCGCGCTTGACGTGAAAACGAGATCTGCACCGTCCGCGCCAAACGCGCTCGCGACCTGTGCCCGCGCCCGTTCGACCAGCGATTTCGCGGCGCGGCCCTCGGCATGGACGGAGGACGGGTTACCGACGATATCCATCGCCTCGATCATCGCCGCCCGCGCCTCGGGGCGCAGCGGCGCTGTCGCGTTATGATCGAGATAGATGCGTTTCACCGCGCCCCCATTGGCATTGCCTGCGTTGCAACCGTTTCCGGCTTATTCGTCAACGACATCGAACAGCCCCGGCACGGCCGGACAAGGGGCCAGTTCGTTGGTGACGACATCGGAAAGTCGGGTCTGGTGCAGAAACACGTAGACATGGGCGCTTAGCCCCTGCCAGAGCCGGTTCGTCAGCGATTGCGCCCGACTGCCGGAGGACCCACCAGAAGCGCCCGCGCCCTTATGCATGGCGTCCACGGTTTCATCAACCGCCGCCAGCACTTCGACGATGCGGATGTCAGATGCCGGGCGCGCCAGACGATAGCCGCCGCCGGGCCCGCGAACCGACGTAACAAGGTCGCGACGACGCAATTTGACAAAAAGCTGCTCGAGATATGGCAGGGAAATTTTTTGCCGTTGCGAGATGTCGCTGAGGTTCACCAGAGTGCCTTCCGGTTGCAGCGCGATATCCGCAAGCGCGACCATCGCGTATCTTCCCTTTGTAGAAAGTTTCACCCGATCTTCTCCAAATCTGAGCTGCAACGCGAAAACATTGACGTTTCCCTAAGCAGTGCGTATTTGCCATGACGATGCGGGGGTCTCCCGCCCACAGAATTAGAACCGTTCTAAGGTGCCCTAGCGAATTCGTCAAGAATGCCGCGCGACGCCTGGTCGAAAAGAGACAGGATCCAACTGCCCATGCCCGAGGTCATTTTTCCCGGACCCGAAGGCCGCCTGGAAGGCCGCTATCACCCGCAAAAAGAAAAAGACGCCCCCATCGCCATCGTGTTGCATCCGCATCCCCAGTTCGGCGGGACGATGAACAACAAGGTTGTCTATAACCTGCACTATGCGTTTTACAACATGGGCTTTACCGTGCTGCGCTTCAATTTCCGTGGCGTCGGACGCAGCCAGGGTGAGTATGACCAAGGCATCGGCGAATTGTCCGATGCGGCTTCGGCGCTGGACTACCTGCAATCGATGAACAACAACTCCAAGCATTGCTGGGTTGCCGGGTTCTCGTTCGGTGCCTGGATCGGCATGCAGCTGCTGATGCGTCGCCCGGAAATCACCGGTTTCATCTCGGTCAGCCCGCCGGCGAACATGTACGATTTCTCCTTCCTTGCCCCCTGCCCGTCTTCGGGCTTGATCATCAACGGCAGCGCCGACCGTGTCGCGCCGCCTGCGGATACCGTTTCGCTCGTCTCCAAGCTGCACGAGCAAAAAGGCATCACGATCACCCACGAAGAAGTGCCCGGTGCAGATCATTTTTTCCAGGATCAACATATGGATACGATGATCGGCACGGTGTCGGACTACGTGAAACGCCGCCTGACCGAAACCACGCGCTAACATGTCGAGCGTCGAGAAAATCGCTTCCAGACTGGCCGACGACACGATGGCCGCGATGAAAGAGACCGGCGAAGACCGGCTCTACACCGAAGTGGCAGCCGTTCTCGGCGCATCGTCGCAGACGCTTGAGGAAGCCTATCTGACGGAAATCCGCGTGCGGCTGGCCGAAGTGACGGCCCGCCGCTTTCTCGAGGAAAAACTGGCGACATCTCGCGACAAGGCGACCGGACAGGCACCGGGATAACAGCGGATGAGCGAGCGAATCGAAGCGCAGATCGCTTTCCTGAAAGAAGCGGACAAGCTCAAATCCGTTCTGAGAGCGTCGCGCCTGATCGACGGGTCGCGCCGCGAAAACTCGGCAGAACATAGCTGGCATATCATGCTTTACGCGATGGTCCTTGGCGAACATGCCGGACCCGAGGTCAGTGTTGCGCGCGTATTGCGGATGCTCCTGCTGCATGACATCGTCGAGATCGACGCGGGCGACGCGCCCATTCATGGCACCGTCGATCATGCTGCCATGGCGGCCAAGGAAGAGGCCGCTGCCGAACGGCTCTTTGGCCTTTTGCCAGAAGGTCAGGCGCAGGAATATCTTGAGATATGGCGGGAATTCGAAGCTGCCGAGTCTCCGGATGCGCGTTTTGCCAAGGCAATCGACCGGGTGCAGACGCCGGTGGCCAATCTGGCGAATGGCGGCGGCACATGGGCCGAGTATAACGTCACGCTGGACCAGCTTGATCAGCGGGTCGGCACGCCGATTAGCGCGGGTGCCCCCGGACTTTGGCACTGGCTGCGCCCCAAGCTCGCAGCATTTTTCGACAAAACCTGAAACTCCTCAGAATAGGTCAAGCTGGTCGCCTGCCTGCGGTGGCGGGCGAAACAGATCGGTCCGCAGTTCGGGCTGTTTTTCATCAAGACCAAGTCGGGAAGCTGCCGCCTTGAACCGCTTTGCAATCATATCGGCATAGATCCCTTCGCCACGCATCCGATGGGACCAACGGGGATCATAATCCTTGCCGCCGTGCATCTCGCGCAGGCGGGCCATGACCTTGGCGGCCCTGCCCGGTTGATGTTCGGCCAGCCATTCCTGCCACAAGCCCGAAACCTCGCGCGGCAAACGCAGCATGATCCAGCTTGCCGCGACCGCACCGGCATCCTTTGCCGCCTTGAGCATGTTTTCCAGTTCGTGATCCGTCAGCCCCGGCACGAGCGGCGAGGTCATGACCCGCACCGGAATACCCGCGCGCGACAAGGTCTCGATGATTCTCAGCCGCCGCTCCGGCCCCGGCGCGCGCGGCTCCATTCGTCGTGACAGATCCGGGTCAAGTGTCGTCAAAGAAATGCCGACGCGCAGCAAGCCAAGCTCCGCCATGGGCGCAAGGAGATCGAGGTCCCTTTCGACCAATGCGCCTTTGGTGACGATCGCCACCGGATGCCGGAATTCGGACAGGACCTCAAGGCAGTCACGCATGATGCGATGCTTCGCTTCGACGGGCTGATAGGGATCGGTATTCGTCCCGATGGCGATCGGTGCCACCTGATAGCGCTTGGCACGCAGCTCTCTGCGAAGCGTTTCGGCCGCGTTCGGGCGCGCGATCAGCCGCGTTTCGAAATCCAGACCGGCGGACAGTCCCAGATAGGCATGCGTGGGCCGCGCGAAACAATAGATGCAGCCGTGTTCGCAGCCCCGATATGGGTTGATCGACCGATCAAAGGACAGATCCGGCGAGCGGTTGTAAGTGATCAGGCTTCGCACCAGTTCCATCGTCACCTGCGTCTTGAATGCAGGCAAGGGTTCGGGAATATCCCAGCCATCCCATGTATCTGTGCGCCCAAGTTCATACCGGCCCGGCTGATTACTGGGCGCGCCACGCGCCTTGCGACGCTCGGGCTGGATGGGAACAGATGCCGACATGCGCAGAATTTTAGAACAAATAGCGAACAAACGCAATAATTCGGTCGGCGCGTATAAACATCTTGATTACCGGGTTCGGTCAATAAGAAGATTGGTCGGAAGCGAAGCGATCAGTGTCGCAAATATTACAGCCGCATTCTTCGGTTCGCGCAAAAAGCGGGAAATCGCGGGGCATGTCGCCTCACGCAAAATCAAGGTTTCGCCCATGTCGGAAGATGACGATATCATTCTCTCGGAACTTGACGACGAAGAGCTTGTCCAACAGATGTTCGACGATCTCTACGACGGTCTCAGGGAAGAGATCGAGGAAGGCGTCAATATCCTGCTCGAACGTGGCTGGGAACCTTACAAGATCCTAACCGAGGCACTTGTCGGCGGCATGACCATCGTCGGCGCGGATTTCCGTGACGGTATCCTGTTCGTACCCGAGGTGCTGCTCGCCGCCAACGCGATGAAGGGCGGGATGGCGATTCTCAAACCGCTGCTGGCCGAAACCGGTGCGCCGCGCGTCGGCAAGATGGTGATCGGCACGGTCAAGGGCGACATCCACGACATCGGCAAGAACCTCGTTTCCATGATGATGGAAGGCGCAGGGTTCGAAGTGGTCGATCTGGGCATCAACAACCCGGTCGAAAGCTATCTTGAAGCGCTGGAAAAAGAACAGCCCGACATCCTTGGCATGTCGGCCCTGCTGACCACCACGATGCCCTACATGAAGGTCGTGATCGATACGCTGGTCGAACAGGGCAAGCGCGACGACTATATCGTTCTGGTGGGCGGCGCGCCGCTGAACGAGGAATTCGGCAAGGCAATCGGGGCGGATGCCTATTGCCGGGACGCGGCCGTGGCCGTGGAAACCGCCAAGGATTTTGTCGGACGCCGTCACAACCAGATGAACGCCTGATCAGGCCAAAGTGCGGCGCCTCAGCGCCGCACTGTTTCTCAGGTCTACCTGTTTCTTGGGATCGCGGTCAGAACCGCGACAAGAACGATGCCGTAAAGCACGTGCCCGACCAGCGCGACCCATGTGATCCCAGTGAAATTAAGGAACAACGGCAGCCCCGCAATCGCGGTGATGCCGCCGATCGCAAAGACCCACAGCCCGAAACCATAGATCGCCGCAGGCAAAAACCAGCCCCCCGCGCCGCCGGTCAGGCGCTGCCAGATCGGACGAAAGATAAAGAGCCAGCCAACCGGATAACCGATCAGACCAACCAGATAGAAATGCATGAAATAACCGGCAAAATCGCCGCTCGGCAGGCCAAGGCTGCCCAGCAGGCTTTTTGCCAGCCCATGCGGTGAGAGATTTGCAAAACCAAGCCCGGGGCTGACGATCTGGCCCCAGAAATCAAAAGCCATTGTCGCCAGCACACCGGCGATGAACATCTTGCCAACAGTATCAAGATTTGCGGGCGGCACGCCCGCCGCTGTGCGGGAATAATCTGAATTGGTCATTGGGTATCCGACTCTTATCTGTTTTTCTTTGTACGCCTAGCGCCCGATTGAACTGGGACGCAGGCCCGCTTCGTGCAAGAAATGCTTCAAGGTTACACGCAAAGGTCAGCTTTATGTCAAACCAGACCGCCCCCCTGCCCGATGCGGAAAAGCTGACCCACGAAGGCTTTTCGACCGGATCTCAGGGCCGCATTCTGCTGATTGCCTGCGGCGCGCTTGCGCGAGAAATCCTCGCGCTGAAAGAGATGAACGGCTGGCAGCATATGGACCTCACATGCCTGCCCGCGATCCTGCATAACTCGCCCGAAAAGATCACTGATGCGGTCAGGGCATCGGTCGAAAAGCACCGGTCGAGCTACGAGACAATCTTTGTCGTTTATGCAGATTGCGGCACGGGTGGCCAGCTTGCGAAGGCCTGTGCGGACCTTGGCGTGGACATGGTCGCCGGGCCGCATTGTTATTCATTTTTCGAAGGGAACGCGCATTTCGCCCTTCACGATGACGAAATCACCGCCTTCTACCTTACCGACTTCCTTGCCCGCCAGTTCGACGCCTTTGTCTGGAAACCGCTCGGGCTGGACCGTCACCCCGAACTCGCCGCCATGTACTTTGGCAATTACACCAAGCTGGTTTATCAGGCGCAGACAAACGATCCCGCACTGACCGCAAAGGCAAAAGACTGCGCCGACCGGCTGGGGTTGGCGTTTGAAAAACGGTTCACTGGCTACGGCGATCTGGCGACGACATTGTCGCGGTGGATGGATAAGGAATCCTGAGGCACCCTCAGCCCTGCGCCGCCGCAACCTCGCGGATACGTTTGATCATGGCGCGCAATCCGTTCGACCTCTGGGCCGAGAGGTGATCGTTCAGACCAAGACGCGCCAGCTCTCCGCCCGCGTCCACGCCCGGCACATCGCGCACAGGCAGATCGTTATAGAGCGCTCGCAGAACAGCGATCAGACCGCGCACGATCATCGCGTCGCTTTCCCCGTCAAAACGGAAGGTGCCATCTTCGATCTGGGGATGCAGCCAGACCTGGCTGGCGCAACCGTCGACCTTTGTCGCCGGTACTTTCAGCGCGTCGGGCAGCGGGTCCATCGCCTTGCCCTTCTCGATGACATAACGATACCGGTCTTCCCAATCCTCGAGAAACTCGAAGTCTTCCACAATTTCTTCAAAGGCAGGGCTGGCCATAGTCATCGCATCCTTTCTCGCGCGTCCCTGACCTATGCGCTGCCCCGGGGTCTGTCCAGACCCGCCTTGCGGCTTTTCAAGTGGCGCAGGATGCGGTAACCGAAGGAGAATTACTTAATAACCGGTCCATCCAATGCGCAAATTCCTGATTTTACTTCTCGCCTCCGGCCTCGTTCTTTCAGCTTGCGGCAATGGGGCCAGACGAGCGGCAAGAGAAGCCGCCATCGCGGAAAGCGGGGGAAATCCCCTCATCCCGGCAGAACGCAACGGCATGTTCTCTAAACCCGAGGAAGTCGACACCAGCGTGTTGATCGGCACCATCTCCGAGCTTCGCATCGAACGCACACTTTCGGGGGCCATCGTCCACGTCACCGGCGTCGCTGACCGTCAGGGTGCCTATCGCGCCGAACTGCGCCCCGAGGATCCGGACCTGCTCGCAACCGATGGCGTTCTCAGCTTTGCCTTCCGCGTCCGGTATCCCGTCGATCCGACCCCGATTGGCAGCACCGCGACACGCACGGTTTACGAGGCTTTCAGCCTCTCTTCGGGCACGTTGCAGAATGTCCGAACCATTCGCGTGACCGGTGCGCAGAACTCGATGCAGGCAAACCGCCGCTAAAGTTCGACCGTTTCCACATTGTTTCCCTTGGCGGCAAGCGCGATCTTGCCGTCACACAAGCGCAGGGCATCAAGACCAAAGACTTCGCTACGCCAGCCTGACAGGGCCGGCAGATCGCGTTCTCCGGCCGCAATGGCATCCAGATCGGCGCTTGATGCGATCAGCTTGGCGGCCACGCCGGAACTTTCCGTCTTGGATTTCAGCAGTACCCGCAACAGATCGGCCAGCGCCGGGTTCACCTGCAGCTTTTCACGGCTGCGGTCGGGCTTTGGCATCTGATCCTGCGGGCAGTTTACGCCTTTTTGCACCGCCGCAAGGATGCCGTCTGCAATCGCGCCACGACGCGCCTCGCGCAGCAGCAGTCGCAGACCACTCAGATCGGTATGCGCCTTTGGCTTGGCCGAGGCGAGTTCAACCAGCGCATCATCCTTGAAGACGCGGTTGCGAGGCACGTTGTTTTCCTGCGCATATTGCTCACGAAACGCGGCAAGTTCCCGCACGACAGCAAGGAACTTTGGTGAATTGGTGCGGGTCTTGAGGCGTTTCCACGCCTCGCGCGGTTCAACCTCATAAGTACCGGGGTTGGTCAGAATCTGGATTTCTTCCTCGACCCAGCGCTTGCGGTTCGTCTTGTCGAGCTCGGCCGACAGGTATTCATAGATCTGGCGTAAGTGGGTGACATCAGCCAGCGCATAAGACTTTTGCGCCTCGCTCAGCGGGCGGCGCGACCAGTCGGTGAAACGTGACGACTTGTCGACCGAGCCCCGCGCGATCTTGCGTACAAGTGTTTCATAGCCGACCTGTTCGCCGAACCCGCAGACCATCGCGGCAACCTGCGTATCGAAAAGCGGCTCGGGGAACACCTGCGCATCGACCCAGAAAATCTCGAGATCCTGCCGGGCGGCGTGGAAAACCTTGACCGTGCTGGTGTCGCGGAACAGCTCATAAAGCGGTTCAAGCGACAGTTCCTCGGACAAGGGGTCGACCAGAACCGCGTTGCTCTCATCCGTGCCGGGCATGGCAAGCTGGATAAGGCACAGCTTGGAGTAATAGGTCCGCTCGCGCAAAAATTCGGTATCGACGGTCACGTAATCATGTTCGGCCGCAGCCTTGCAAAAGTCGCTCAAATCTTGCGTCGTCGTGATCGTTTTCATTAGAACCCGGTTTTTTTTGCTTTATTTCTTGTTGCTTGCGCAAACACTAAAAGTGTTATGACAATCTATCGCAATTGAAAAGCGACCTTCAGCGGTCTTATTCTTCTGTGGTCTCAAGAAAGACCGGTTCGCGCGATCCTGCCGCAAAACGCTGCAGAACTGCGGGATAAAGGCGGTGTTCCTGCTCCAAAACGCGTGCGGCGAGCGTCTCTTCGGTATCTTCCGGCAGAACAGGCACCCGCGCCTGCCCAAGGATCGGACCGTCATCCAGCCGCGCCGTTACCTCATGAACGCTGCAACCATGTTCCTTGTCCCCGGCTTCCAACGCACGGCGATGCGTATGCAGCCCCTTGTACTTGGGCAGCAGCGACGGGTGAATGTTCAGCATCCGCCCGTGGAATTTTGACACGAATCCGTCGGTCAGCACCCGCATGAAGCCTGCAAGGCAAACGATATCGGCCTCGGCCTCAAGGATCGGCTTGATCAGTTCTTCCTCGAAAGCCGCCCGATCGCCAGCAAAAGGCCGGTGATCGACAACCGCCGTCGCAACGCCACGCTCGGCCGCTTTTGCCAGACCGCCAGCGGTTTCCCGGTTGGACAAAACAAGGCAGGGCCGCGCCGGATGGTCGCCGGTCATACTGTCCAGCAGCGAGACCATATTGGACCCGCCCCCGGAGATCAGGATCGCTACACGCTTGTGACTCACAAAAGCGTCCCGCTATAGGAAACGGATTTGCCCGGAACGACCGTACCGATGCGCGCGACCGTTTCACCGGCCTCGCCCAGCATCTTGGCGATCTCATCCGCCTTGTCGGCAGCAACCGCCAGGATCATGCCGATCCCGCAGTTGAAGGTCTTGAGCATTTCCGATTCAGCCATACCACCGGTTTCGGCCATCCAGCCAAAAACACCCGGCAGTTTCCAGCTGTCCAGATCGATTGTGGCGCCCAGCCCCTCGGGCAGAACGCGCGGCAGGTTCTCGGTCAGGCCGCCGCCGGTGATATGCGCAAGCGCATGAACGCCACCAGACCGCACGGCTTCAAGCACCGGACGCACGTAGAGCCGCGTTGGCGTCAAGAGAGCCGCACCCAGCGTACCCTCGGCAAAAGGACAATCCGATTCCCAGTTCAGACCAGATTGTTCCACCAGACGCCGGACCAGCGAATACCCGTTGGAATGAACCCCGTCGCTGGCCAGCCCCAGCAGCACATCGCCTTCGACAACGCCCGCGGGAAGTTCATGACCGCGTTCCATCGCCCCGACGGCAAACCCGGCCAGATCGAAATCGCCCGGCGGGTACATGCCCGGCATCTCGGCAGTCTCGCCGCCGATCAGCGCGCAGCCGGATTTTTCGCAGCCCGTCGCGATCCCTTCGATGATGCGGGCCGCCGTATCGGTATCCAGCTTGCCGGTCGCAAAGTAATCGAGGAAAAACAGCGGCTCTGCACCCTGACAGACAAGGTCGTTGACGCACATGGCCACGAGGTCGATCCCGACCCCGTCGACATGGCCCGTGTCGATCGCGATGCGCAGCTTGGTCCCGACCCCGTCGGTCGCGGCCACAAGGATCGGGTCCTCGTACCCGGCGCCTTTCAGATCGAACAAGGCGCCAAAGCCGCCCAGCCCGCTCATCACACCGGGGCGATTGGTCCGCTTGGCCGCAGGCTTGATCCGCTCGACCAGCGCATTGCCCGCGTCGATATCCACCCCTGCATCCGCATAGGTTATGCCGTTCTTTGACTGGCCGCTCATTCCCGTCCTCCGGTCCGATTGCCGCCCCCCGATAGCGCGGTGCGATCAAGGAGTCCACGGGCAGAGCGATGTCTCGGCAACAAGGGCGCACAGAGGGTTCGGCTTGGCCGTCAGAACAGGCGCTCGCGTTAACGCTTTGGCAAGGTTAATACGGTGCACTGCCCCCTGACCAAGGTGCGGTCAGACGTTCTTTTGAAAAAAGGCTGTGCCATCACGATACAATGGGCCGGAATTGCAAGCTCGTGCTTGACCGTCCCCGACCGCTTGCGTAGTCAATGCGCAGTCGGGCCTGTAGCTCAATTGGTTAGAGCAGAGCGCTCATAACGCTTTGGTTGCGGGTTCAAGTCCTGCCGGGCCTACCAAATCTCCCGAAAAATCCTTTAAAATCAACGCCAATGTGTCACACGCGGACACATTTCCGGCGCAATAAATATCAATGGGTTACGGGAAATGTGTCACACGTATTTACAGCTTCATCGTGCTGCCAATCGCTGAAGCTAGCCGACGCTCCGCAATCGACCTCAATTCCCGCCAAAGACAGCATGGCGCTAGGGTCAGGATGCATTGATTTTCAACTCGCCGCGTGATTCACGGCTCGGAAAACGGAGCGGTGCCATGAGCGACCTTTACTGGCTGTCCGACGAGTAGATGGCTGACCTGCTGCCCGAAAACTGGACCGTTCTGAGCCGGAATTTTTCAATTATGATCCCGTGAGCGGAAGAAGGAAAGTTCCATGAAGAAGAAGAACAAGTTCACTGAAGCGCAGATCGCGTTTGTGTTGAAGCAAGTCGAAGAAGGCACGAGCATTGCTGAGGTCTGCCGCAAGACTGGGATTTCGGAAACCACGTCTTATGACCGACGCCAGAAGTATGGTGGATTGATGCCTTCTAGGATGATACGTTTCAAAATGTTGGATGAGGAAAACGCGAGGTTGAAGCGTCCGGTGGCTGACCTTTCTTTGGATAAGTCAATGTTGCAAGACGTCATTAAACGAAAGCCCTGAGGTGTGCCCGTCGCCGAGAACTGGTCGATGAGCTGCGCGTCATTTGGGATGCCAGCATCCAGCGTTCCTGTGGCGTGTTGCAGGCACATCGCTCGACTCACCATTGCAAAGCACGCGGCGACGAGCAGGCCGAACTCAGGAAACGGATCAAAGAGATTGCAGAGACTCGTGTGCGCTATAGCTACAGCCGCATCCACGTACTGTTGCGGCGCGAAGGATTGCTGGTGAATGCCAAGCGTGTCTACCGTCTCTACAGCGAAATGGGCCTGCAACTGCGGAACAAAAACGCCGAAACGCCGGGTCAAAGCTAAGCTTCGGGAGGATCGTGTGGAAGCAACGCAAAGCGATAAGACTTGGGCAATGGACTTTGTGCACGAACAACTGGTCACAGGCCGCACAATCCGCGTGCTGACCATCGTGGACACTTTCTCGCGGTTCTCGCCTGCGACTGATCCGAGGTTCAGCTACCGAGGCGAAGATGTTGTCCAGAAACTTGAGCGCATATCCGGCAAGGTCGACTACCCCAAATCCATTCGCGTCGATCAGCGATCGGAGTTCGTCTCACCTGACTTGGATCTTTAGGCTTACCAGCGGGGTGTGTTCTTGGACTACTCTCGACCACGCAAGTTCCAACAAAATACGCCTACCCAACAGAAATAGATGACAAAAAATGATCAACTTGCGCGCAAGTTTCCGACACAAAATTAATTAAGTAATTATTAATAAAGGATATTTATTTTGCAGTTGACTTGAACCATGTGTGCATGTTGTACGTTGTACTAGGAATTATCTGCCAATGATTAACAGCGAGCGAGACGATAAGAGAATGGCAACTCATACCTTTTTAGAGAAGAAGCAGGATACGATCACATTGGAAGGTGATCGCCTTCGTGCTTTGAAGCAACTTTCATCTAGGCTGTCGACGTACGTACCAAGATCCGGACACCTTGGCTGGGATGATTCATTTGCCTCCATTATCAACGAATGCCAAACATTGCTGGAAGCCAGCGACACTGAGTTTGCCGATATGGTTGGCGCAAGTCGCCCTACCGTTGGACGTTGGAAATCTGGAAAAACATCACCTCATCCGCTAGGGCGCGAATCCGCTATTTCCCGACTTGTAAAAATCGTTGATAAACGAGCTCATGTTATTGAAAAGAGCATCCGGGAGAAACCATCCGCTTGATGTTCCTTACGCTTGGGACCCACAGATTTGTGTGGAACGGCATGATTGAGCGTGCGAAAACAAGCGGTGAGCATTTCTGATCTTTTCTGGCTGAGTGATGCGCAGATGGGTCGTTTAAAACCCGACTTCCCGAAGTCCCACTGTAGTCGCTAGCCGACGACCGTCGCGTGCTGAGCGGAATTTTTATCATCAATCGCAATGACTTCCCGTATTGAACCTTCATAAAGGATGACGGGATGAAGCTATTTGTGGGATTGGATGCATCGCTTGTGAAGTCGTCGATCTGCGTGATCAACGAGCACGGCTAGATCATCAAAGAAGCGGTGGCTGAGAGCGAGCCTGAGGTTTTGGCGCATTGGCTGTGCGATCTGGGCGGCATTGTCGCAGCGATTGGTCTATAGGCTGGGCCACTGTAACAATGTCTGCACCGAGGGCTGACCGAAGCTGGCCTTGAGGCGGCACTCATGGAAACCCGCCATGCGAAAGGAGCCTGAAGGCGATACCGATCAAGACAAACCGGAGTGTTTCGGAAGGGATTGCGCGCCTTCTTGACCTCGGCTGGTTCCGCCCGGTGCTCTGTAAATCCGTCTCAGCGCAAGGAACCCGTGCCATACTCGGTGCTCGTAAAACCACTCAGCAAAGCATGATCGCCCTGAAGATGTAGCTTACAGGTCTGCTGCGAAATTTCGGCCTCAAGGTCGATGTAACATCGCGTGGCAGACTCGAGGACCGCATACAGGAGTTGGCGAACGGTAACCCCACGCTGGAAGACGCAACAGCACAAATTCTCCGTGCCAAAGCAACTTTACGACAGGAATTGGCAGCCATTGAGAAACAGGTACGCCAGCTCGCCTAAGACGTAGCAGTATGCCACCGTTTGATGACCATGCCAGGCATTGGTGCGGTCGTCGCGCTGACTTTCCGCTCAGCAGTCGATAATCCGGCTCGCTTTCGATCCTCAAAGAGAGTCGGCCCTTGTTTTGGCCTGACACCCTCACGCAGCCAATTAGTTGAAGGGATATATCCAGCGGTATCACCAAGGCTGGCGACGTCAACCTGAGGCGTGCATTATGCCAGGCCGCAACCGTCATGATGAACCGTGGCCGATCGACATGAGTGAGATCATGTGGAACCCAGTTCGCACAGCGCCGTGGTGGCAAAATCGCGATGGTCGCCTTCGCACGCCGGATTGCTGTCATCCTAAATCGGAGTTGGGCCATGACCTGAAACCCGTATCTTCCTCCAGTTTGAGGTAGAGTCCGCTCCAACCTGCCCTGCTCCCCAACGTTGGGCCGCCGGAAGCTGGAAATTCCCGGCTGTTTCACGATGACGGGCTGGTAGCGTCATCGGGATAATGCATGGCGATCGGGACGTTGTATCCGATCGCGCTGTGGGGACGATCCTCATTGTAGTGTCTATGCCAAGCTTCCAACTTTTCACGGGCGTCGACAAGGCTCATAAACCAATGCGCGTTCAGACATTCTGACCGGAGCTTGCTGTTGAATGCCGCGATGAAGCCGTTATCCGTCGGCTTCCCTGGCCGTAAGAAGTCCAGCGTGACGTCGTTGGCGTAAGCCCAGAGATCCAGATCGCGGGAGATGAGCTCACTGCCGTAACACCTTCGGAATGATGCCGGCTTTAAGGCTATGATTGCCTGCGCAGCCTCCAAATAGCGCAGCAGGTGATCA
>NZ_AQQP01000029.1 GCF_002210165.1 Phaeobacter sp. 22II1-1F12B
GAATCTCATCCTGATTGTCGCTGGCGTCTCACTCAGATTGACGCGCCATAGCGTGGTGACAAGACGATCCAGGAAATAGCGTCGAAGCATCAGGTTCATCCGAACCAGGTCAGCACGTGGAAGCGTCAGGCCGTCGAAGGCATGGCCGATGTTTTTGCCCGTGGCGGCAAACCGGAAGGGCCGACAGAAGCAGAAATCAAGGAGCTCCATGCCAAGATCGGGAGGCTGGCAGTCGAGAACGATTTTTTGTCCGAAGGGCTGAAGCGGTGAGCCGGGCAAAGAAGCGGGCCATGATCCAGCGGGATCACCCCGATCTGAGTATCAGTCAGCAATGCAAACTGGTGCAGCTGTCGCGGTCCGCGTTCTACTACACGCCGGTCGGGATCGACGCGGACACGCTGGCGATGATGAAAGAGATCGACCGGGTCTTCACCAAATACCCGTTCTTCGGCAGCCGCCAGATCGCGGCCTATCTGTGGCGGGAAGGAACCATTGTCGGGCGTCATCGCGTCAGGCGATTGATGGCGAAGATGGGCTTGGAGGCAATCTACAAACGCCCCCGAACCAGCCAGCCGCACCCGCAGCACCCGGTCTATCCGTATCTGCTGAGAAAGATGCAGATCGACCGCCCCAATCAGGTCTGGTGTGCCGATATCACGTTCGTGCCGGTCAAGAACGGCTTCCTGTACCTAGTCTCGATCATGGATTGGGCCACGCGCAGGGTTCTGAGCTGGCGGCTATCGAACACAATGCATGCCGACTTCTGCGTCGATGCCCTGAACGAAGCCATCGCTAAACACGGCCCACCGGAGATTATGAATACTGATCAAGGGTCGCAGTTCACGGGATCGGCTTGGATCACGACGCTGACCGAGGCTGGCGTGCGCATCTCGATGGACGGTCGGGGCCGCTACCTCGATAACATCTTCATCGAACGGCTGTGGCGCAGCCTGAAGCAGGAAGCGATCTATCTCGAAGAGATCAATGACGGCTTCCAGGCTCGCAAGGTCGTCAAAGACTGGATCGCGTTCTACAACACCAACCGGCCACATTCCGCGCTTGATCGGCGAACGCCGGACGAGGCATATTGGGACGGTCGCAAAGAGCAAAAAGCAGCATGAAACTTAAACCCGATACACCTTAGAAACGCTGCAAACCTGTCCGAAATCTTGGGACCACTTCAAACCACCTCGATACGCGGAATTTCCATTTTGCGGATCCCCACAGCCAGATCACCTGGAACATCGGCCATCACTGACGGGAAAAATTTCCGGGACACGCCGGAATTGGTTATCTGATCCAGTTGTCCCGCGAGGGAGCAAACCAAACAGGCAGGCGGGCAAATGGACGATCTGTCCATTTGCCCGCTGCTTTCAAAACTTCCAGCGGCTGCCAAACAGAACCGACGATGCGTCCAGATAACTGTTCGTCGAATCGGCATATTCGTAGCTGCGTACAACGAGGTAGGTTTCAAGATTTGCAGCATCGAATTTCTGAACAACACCAAAACCGACGCTTTTGGACGATGAACCATCTGTGACGAAATCGCTCCCGTTATAGAAATCAACGGCCATCGACGTCTTGCCGACCGAAAGCCAGTCAGCGATGTATCCCACCTTGGCAAAGCTGTAGCTACCGCTGTCCTTGCGACTTCCCGCTGCGAGCGTCAGGTTGAAGCCGGATGGATGCAGGCCGCTGATCGACCCGAATGTATCGTCGCGGTCAACGCCGTTGCGTGTCCGGCGGGAGAACCCGAGTGAACCGATAATCTTGGTTCCGGCAATCTCGTTTTTGTACCGCACAGCCGCGTCAGCAAAGATGTCGTCATTGTTCGGCGTCAAGATGTTTGTGCCGTAAGCGGCCGAAAACGTAAAGTTGTTCAGGCTGGGCGAATCGTAGCGGATACGCCCGCGGCGCGAACTATCGAAGCTTGTAAACGTGTCGTCGATCTCGACCCCGGACAATGCCCCCGCAGCAGTCCGAAATTCATAGTTGCCGGCAACCGTATCGAGGCCGTTGTACATGGCCACCTTGGTGCCTGACAGATCCGACTGGGCAACGCCGTCGGTTGTCATGCTACCCTGCCCGAAGGTGAAGGTGCCGGCGTTTTCGGTTTTGAGGCTGAGTTGGAGCTCGCGCACGAATGTACGATCCCAATTGAAGAAATCGGGATCACCTGTCTGACTGTAGTTGGATGACTGGCCAAAGCCCATACCAGTCAGGAAATCGAAGATCAGAACCGATGAGCCAAACTCCTGTTTGACCTCGATACCGACGCGGCTGTTGGACACTTCGTTGTCAACGAGGTCGCCATAGCTGGCGACACCATCGTCAAATGACAGATATGCCGGGTTGAACTGACCGTATAGCTTCACGCTACCGCCTGTATCGTTCGAGTATTTCAGTTCGGCTACGGCGGTTGTCGTGCTGAGCGCCAGCAGCGCGGCGACGGACAGAAGGATATTTTCGGGCAGCACTACTAACATTCCTTTGCAAGTGGCAGATAAGATCAGCTCGGTTAGCGTATAGCCTCCGATTGTTACAGAATTAAGACCCTATTCATTGAATGTTTGCCGATGCGACGACGCGAAAAACAGTTCTCTGATTGCAGCTGTGTCAAGTGAGACTGCGATTTGTCCGTCTGGGGGTCATGGTTCTTTACGAGGCTGCGGCTTCAACACGTAACGTTGCTGTTCGGCGATGGATCGTCTCCAATGTCGTTTGATGGGTGAGCAGGCAGCTTTTCACCACCTTCACCCTCTCGCAACATCGCTTCCATGTCGTCCAAGCCATCGACGGCGGAGCGCATCTGCGCCTCACCCACGGCGCTCGCTACCTCGGCATCCGCAACCTGGCTCCCAAAATCCATCTCAATCTGCCGCTGTTCCTCGGCGATCACAGCTTGAACGACAGGCGCAATCTTCTTTGGGGCGACATCGGTTTGCCCTGACGATTGGCCATCAGCAGGCTGGCGTGCGGCCTCAACGTCGGCCTCGGTTCTGCCTGACCCGTCCGGTGGCGGTGTCATTGGCATGGCGCGCATACTCAGCGGCAGATCACCCTGTGCGCCCCCTCCCCCCGGCTGCGGAAACGGCAATTCGCCCGTTTGTGCCGCGTGGATCGCCTTGAACAGCCGATCGTCAAAATATTGGATCCGCTTCGCGCGGACCGGCATCTGGGCATCGATGACCATGACGATCTCGTCGAGCGGCAGGCGGCGCGCCTCATCCTCGGGCAGGAGAGAGCTTTCTTCGGTCCGTGTGGACTGGCTGCGTCCTTCGAAAGGGTTCTTGCCGATGGACTGAGACCGCGTGACCACGGTCTTCGTGGTCTTGCCGACAGCCTTGCTCAGCTCCTCGACGGTCTTCTCATCAGAAGGCGTCAGATAGAGCTTCACGCCCGCGTTGCCCTGCAGCGCACGGCGGGTGTTCTCACCATAGATTTCATCGAGGGCGGGGATGGTTTGCGTGACCACCGCCAAATGGCCGCGATAGGTGCGCAGGGTCTCGATGCTCTCGACCACGATGGGCATCTTGCCGAGGCGGTTGAACTCATCGAGCATGATCATCACGGGCCAGGGCTCATCCGGCCCTGGGTCCTTTTCCTGCATGGCCGAGAGGAGATCGGAGAAGAAGAGCCGGATCAGCGGCGCGAGGGGTTTCACCATCAGCGGCTGGACCACGAGATAGACTGAAAAGGGCTTCTTGCGGATCGTGCGAAAATCAAAGTCCGAGACCGCCGTCGCCTCATCGATGGCCGGGTTCTGCCATTGGTCCAGCCCCGAGGTCATCAAGAGCGAAACGTATGAAGTCAGCGTGTCATTGTTGGTGGAGGCCAACCGCGTGAAAATCAGCTTGGCGGCCCTGTTCTCCACCTCATGGCCCCGCGCGAAATACTCCTTCTGCTTGTTCCCGCCCGAGGCCGCGATGCGGTAGATCTCGCCCAAGGTGGGGCGCTTGCGCTGGAAGGCCAAGAGCCCTGCCGCCACGAAGAGATCGATCCCGCCTTTGAGGAGGCCCTGCACCCGGTCGTTGTCGCTTTGCAAAAAGAGCGTCGCCAAGAGCTGCAATTCCATCTGCTGGCGCGCGGGATCTTTCAGTTCGAAGATGCGCAGGAGCGGGTTGTAACGATGCGTGCGCTTGCCCTCCCAATCGGTGGGGGCAAAGCGATAGACCTTGTCGCCTTGGGCTGCGCGATGCCGGGCCGTGGCCTCAAAGCACTCGCCCTTCACATCGAGCGTCACGGCAGAGCCTTGCCAGGTCAGCAGGTTCGGAATGACGAAGCCCGTGGTCTTGCCGCGGCCCGTGGGCGCCACAATCAGCGCATGGGGGAAGACCTTGGAGCAAATGTAATTGGCGCGGGAGCCGGGCGGCCCAAGTTTGCCGAGGATGAACCCGGTCCCGGGCGCCCCGAAGAAGCCATTGGCCTTCATCTCGCGCGCACTTTGCCAATGGGTCTGGCCAAAGCGTGTGAGGGCCGAGCCTGAAAGGGCGAGGCTCAGCATCAGGCCGGCGGCGGCGAAGCTGCCGATGATCAGGTGAATAAGTTGCGCGTCCTCCGGGCGGCGATCGAGGATCGCCAAATAGTTCTGCGCGATATATGCAAAGTCGATCTCGGCCCCGAAGCCGAGATCCTGGTAAGTCAGCACCGCCGAGGCGATGGTATAGCCCATGGCCCCGGTCGCCAGCGTCACAAGCAGGACGCCCGTGGCGATCCGCGCTTTTCCCATGGAGGCGCTCAATGGACCTGACCCCGCTCGGTCTCGCCATCCACATCTGTCGCGCGGTGTTTTTCATATTCAGTGTCGGCAAGTTCATCGACCACCTGGCGCAAGGCGTCCGTGTTGGCCGTCGCGGCATCCGATTGCAGATAGACCTTGGCGACATAGAGCCGGTCGAGGCGGTCCTCGAGAACCTTGTCCAGCGCATCGGCATCGCCGGATGTGAGCCGCTCAAGTTGACGGTCATCAAGCACCCGCGCGATCTCGTCGCGAAATGCGTCCCGCTCCGCCTCGGTGTCGAAGGGCGCGGACAACTCCCCCGCCCGCTCATGTTCCAGAGCACGCGTAATCTCGTCTGCAAGGCGGTCGGCACGGTCAGACTGCGGCGCAGTTTCACCGCGGGTGGCTAGACGTTCGTCACGCGTGCCAACCCCAAGCCCCTCGCGCAACTCGTTGTCGCGGCGAACCTGATTGATGGCCTCCGTGTCACGTATCTCGACGACGGCCGCATAGGTCGCGCCAAGCCCGTGGGCGAGGTGGGACGGCATGTCCGGATAGCGCGCGCGCAAGTCATCCGCGACAGCATCTGCAACAGGCGTGCGGACACCGCGTGCCTCCATGATCCGGTCGACCTCGCGGGTGATCTCACTGGCGCGGGCCGCATCGGTTATGGTCTCCCTATAGGGCTCGGACCGGTCGATCACATCGCCGGGGCGTGCGAGCAGGTCCGGGTGTGCCTCGAGATACGCGCGCTGCTCCGCCTCGATCCGGCGCTCTGCCCGCGAGACAACCTCCCAGTCCCGGTCCTCGATCTGCTGCGCTGTCAGGCCCTCGGCCCGCATCTCCTGACGGATTGTCCCTTCCATCGCCTGGACCGCGTCCCGGTGATAATGGAACCGCTCGCTGACCGCTTCCGCTTCCATGACACCATCCCGGCGCAGCACGTTCTCCCGCTCCAAGAGCGTGCCAAGTTCGACATGCACATCGTTGAGAATGTCGCGCGCCTGTTCCAGATCGGCGCGGCGTTCGAGGTTCAGATCGCGTGCCTCTGCCACCTTGGAGAGATCATCAGCGATCCATTGATGCTCGAGTGCTGCATTGGAGGCCCCGGTCTCGATCCGGGCGACCACTTCCGATGCGCTGATCCCGGTGCCGCGCAGCGCCGCGTCGATCCGCGACCGCAAGCGCGGCTCGGAAAGACGCTCCAACTGGCTCTCTTGGATGTTCGCCTCGGAATATACTCCACCTTCCGACGGTGCCGCAGACAGCGTGCTCGAACGCAATCCGAGCGGCTGCATGTGCTGGACCTGCGCCTGGATCTCGATGAGGCGCTTTTCCAGCACGGGACGTTCCGCGTCGGACTTCTCGGCGATCATGCCCTGCACCCGCGCCAGCTTCTCGGCATAGAGGCTTCTCAGATCCTCGAAGCTTTCATCCTCGGCCATATACACATCTCCTGTTCGGTCCACCTGCCCGCCGCGCGCCAGCACCTCGCCCGCGCGGAAGAGGGCTGCAGCAATATCCTCGCGGGCCTCCCGTGAGGCCTCCGCGGCAAGCGAGTGGTAGACAGTTCTGGTGTTGGCGATCTCCGCCAGCGTCCGCGTCAGGTCGGCCCCCACGCGTTCGCGCTCGCGGGGTGCGCGGCCCTCTTCTTTCGCCGCATAGACCTCGCTTGTGCGGGCCGGGTAATGTACAACCCCGCGATCCACCCGGCGCGTGGCCTCGAGGCGCACGCCATACTTTTCCGCCTCCTCGACCATGGCGAGGCGGAAGTCGCCATAGTTGAAGCGATGGTTCCGCCCCAGGAAAAAGAACTCGCCTTCCTGCGAGCGGCGGTTCAGCACCAGATGCGCATGGGGATGATCGCGGTCCTCATGCACCGCGATGATGTAATCGAAATGCCCCGCGTCCGTCTGGAAGAACCGCTCGGCCACATCCGTCGCGATGTCGCACACATCCTCCCCACGCGTGCCCACGGGGAAGGACATGAGCATGTGGGTGGTCTGTCCGAGCTTGGGCTTGAAGCCCGCATCCCACCGCTTGGCAAAGCGCTCCGTCAGGTCCTTGATGTCACCCGCCTCGAGCTTCGCCTTGCCATCCAGGAACCCGCTACTGTCCACGATATGGGTAGACTTGGTGGTGAGGTAATCGAGCTGGTTTGCGAGCTGCGATTTGGTATGCGTGCCCCCGCCCCGGATCGCCTTGAAGACCGCTGGCCGATGCCCTGCTGCCGCGCGAGTAAGCTGGGTCTGCTTGGCCACGTGCAGACCTTGCATCGAGCCCCGGACGCGGCTCCAGCCATCCCGGAAGACCTCGCCCGTGACGGCATGGACGGCATCATTCAGCCGCATGGGCAAACTCCCTCAGCGCGGCTGTGGCCTGCAGCTGCATTGCGTCCCGACGGCGGCGCAGGAGCAGATCGATCTCGTCAGCAGAATCGAGGATGAACCGCGCCAGCCCGCGCATCTGCGCAAGGCGCAGTTCGGTAAACTCCGGGCCAGCCCCCTGCCCCTGCCGGTTGGCCTGCGCCATCTGCTTGGCGATCTGCGCGACCCCATTACCGACCTCGTGCAGAGAGGCGCGGTAGCGCGCCATCTCTGCTGCCATCTGCGCGTCCGGAACGAACACCCCGCCTGCCGCCTGAATGAGCCGCCTGAGCCCCTCGGCACGGCTCTCGATCCCGGCCTCGACCAGCACCTCGTCGAGCGCCGCAAGCTCCGCAGCCGTCACCTTGACACTGACCGCTGAGACCGGAATTGCGGCATCCGTCTGGCGCTCGGCATCGGCTTTGAGCGTGTACTGAATCGCCCGCACCGACACGCCAAAGCGTTCCGCCAGCACTGAAGTGGAAGCGCCTTCCGCAGCTTCGCGAACGATCTCCATGCGGTCCGCATCTGTGAGGCGTTTTGAGCGAGACATGCGAAGAAAGACCCCCTATTTCCTGCCACCTTCCACCAAGGCTGCCCCTACCTTACGATATTATACCAAGCTGTCAATTATATACTTACGTCGCATTCAGGCTCAGGCAGCCTTGGTGTCCGCTTCCCCCGCGGCCCGCAGGGACGCGGCTCTGCCGCCCTCACCACCGGGCGACACCTGTCCTAGGGGTCCGGTCCGCCAGCCCCGCCCGAGGCTCTGGCCGAACACCCATGTGTTCGGACGGAACCGCGGGCGGGCGCAAACCCCACCGACAGGGCGGACAGGCAGGGTCAAGGAGGGCCAGATTTGGGCCCCCAAATCTCTGCCGCAAAAACCGGGAGGCCCTGGCCGATAGGTTTTTGTGGATGGCCCCCTTGAGGCTGACTGGCCGGTCTGTCGCGGCCTGATCATTCCGGGCGGCGATCGTCCTTTGAGCGCGAGGATACCGACACCAAGAGGAAGTCGCTGTGGGCGTTCACACGCGCCGGTGACGGCATCCCTGGAACAGGGATCGGGCCACCCCAAGATCGTCCTGGGGCGGCCCATCCTCTTGAGAGGATTCAGTCCTGGGGATCCTTCGCGCTCGGCGGGAACATCACCAGCTCCGAGACCGCGACCGGGAAGTCGAGCTTGAGGCTGAAGAACTCCGAGCCATCCCCATTGCGGGTGTTGCGGAACATCGCACCCACGCGCTGAAAACGGGTGCGCTCCTGGCCATCGGTATCGGTGAACTTGACGGGGACGGTGGCGACGTAGTGGTTGGTCATTTGGGTTACTCCTTATTGCGATGAGGATCACCCAGCACGGGGGCAAGAGGACCGGTCGCAAGCGCAAATGCGGAGGGTCCGCGGCCCCGCCGTGGAAGCCGTATTTGTGCTTGCCGAAGCGTGAGCTGAGGGGACGGACGGGCCGACCCCGTGCGATCCACATCTATGAGCAAAAAGGAGTGATCCGGATGACCCTTGCCATCACGCCGCAGCCATCCTCCGCGTCCTCGTCCCGCCGATTCTGGCCGAGGTGCTGACGGAGCCCGCCCGCGTGGATGCGATGTTCCGAAACACCACCCGAAGGTTGTACAGGTCTTCAGCCTCATGTGCGATGTCTCGACCCCTCGGTTTTGCGCTGCTGACGATGTGCGAGGTGCGCACCATCCCCAGCCCATACCGATGCGGATGGGCCGCACTCTGACGGGCTGGGTAGAGGGATGACGGTGCTGGATGCCGTGAGCTGCCGATCAAGTGTGACCGATCGCACGCGCCATGAGACATGACGAAAGGGCCGCGCCAAGCACGACCCCGTTACGGCCATCACGCGCCCAAGCTGTCGAGCATCCCCCTGGTATCAGGCATTCGCTTCAGCGAGTTGCCGATGTGCTCCCGCCAGCGCGGCCCAACCTCCATTGCGGTGGCATAGGCCCGAGCCAGATCATCGGGCCGGTCCTCGGCCATCGCTTCGATAAGGAAAGCCGCCTGCTCGCGGTCCTTCGCGGATTTCAGGCTCCCTGCCCCATCGCGGCGCCGGTCGGCAATGATCAGTTTGTGGACTGCATAACGCTCCGGGCGGGGCACCTGCACCAGAACGCCGGATCTATAGATCGCCGCCGCGTGGATCGGCTCAGCGATCAGGAAGTTGAGATAGTTCAATCCTTGGGCGTTCACGCCCAATGCTGGCAGATCACGGATGGTCTCATCTCCGAACGCCGGTGTGAGAAACTCGACCAACTGGCCGCTGCCACCCTGGGCCCATCGCCATGTCCGACCTTGGTCAAGAGCTGGCAGAGGATCGAATTTGAGCGCTGAGAACGTCTCGGCAAGACCCGGGTCGACCTGATCCTGCAACGCAACGCTGAGCTTCTCGAACTGCGCGATGTCGATGTCGCCAGTATTGGCCATACCGCCAATTGGCAGACGGATACCAAGCTCGCCTTCATAGAGGCGAAATGCATTGGTTCCGACGATGGTACCACCCAACCGGAAAGTTCCGGCTGCGGCCATGGCCGACAGGATGGACCCGGTCGCCCGGTCGGTGGGCGTCATGCCTTCAGCGCGCAAGAGCCGAACGAGCCGCGACCGTTGCGCCTGCCGCTCCTTGGCGGTCGCGCGCAGATCCTCGATCCGGTCGATACGTGCGCGCGTCTCGTCGCTGTCTTCGCCGATATAGATGAACCGCATCTCCGTCCCGACACGGCGCGCGGCATACCAATAAGCCTTATCCCCACGCTCCTTGAGCGTGGGCTTGCCTTCGACACCGGACAAGGCGTCGTCCTTCAGAAGACGCACCAGGTCGGTATAGGCGCTCATCGCGATGCTGCTGAGTGGGGTCATGCCTATCATTTCCAAGTTTTGCTTGGCATTCATATACCTATCAAAACAGGAAATTGCTAGGCAAAGTGATTTGGAGAACGTCCACACCCATAAGAAACGACGAAAGGGCCGCCCGAAGGCGACCCTCTCTCTTCAATCCTGCGACGCCTTCTTCGCCGGGTCCGCAACCCGCATGACCGTCAGGCCTTTCGCTTCCGCCTTCTGCCCGAGGTTCAGCGCGACCCCGTTGCCGCCGAAGAGCACAACCCCCGTCGCCGCGAACTTGTCGTCCAGCATTTCGTCATTGCACTTGAACGGTGCCGCCCGTCCATGCGCGGACCAGCGCGGATCGAAGCGCGCCTGTGCTATCCCGCGTGCCCGGGCCCACCGAGCCGCAATCATCTCCGCCCCGTGCTTGCCACCCTTGTGGCAAAGGAAAATCTCCTGATTGCGGTTCTGCTTGATCCGTTCGCGAACCTTGTCGAGCGTGTTGAAGATCACATCGACATCGGTCCAGTCGGTGGCGCCTGAGACGATCAGGGGCACCCCCTCGACTTTCGACTTCTCGGCGGTTTCGCGGTCGTGCTGCTCCAGGAGCTGCCGCGCCTCGAAGACCGCCCCGGTCTCTTTCGCCCGGACGCTTGCGCGCGACCCGGCTGCCGGGATGTAGGCGTGGCCCGTCTCGATCTCGTAGCATTCCGCCGCTGCCTCGCTCATCACCTCGATGGCGCTGACAATCTCGCGCAGCTGCACAAAGCGCGCCTGCGCCTCTTCGAGCGCGGTCTCGGCGATCTCCGATCCGTCGTGGGATTTTGCCAGCGCGCCGATCTTGTCGGCGGTGCGGTCGACCTCCTTGCCGAGTGCCACCTTGCGGCGCTGCAGGATCGTCGCGAGCCCATGGGCCAGCGGTTCGATTTCTGCTTCAAGCCCAGTCCCTCGCAGCGGAGCGAGCAATGCCTCGAAGCTCTCGCGGATGATGCGGTCGGTCAGGATGTGATCCTCCGGGATCGGCAGCTGTGCGTCTTTCTCGGTCAGCCCGAAAAGCTCGATGGTCTCGTAGGTGTTTGCGGTGTCGTAAGCCATGTCTGGTCTCCAGTATTCGGTTGAGGAGCCACCACGCGAGTGTGGGGGCATGGCCGAATGCCTGGTTTCCGAATCTGCCCGGGTCAGGGACGGCGCAGCCGCCGGCTTGCCGGGCGCAAAAGTTTTCCGCGCGCGACACCCGACATACGCACACCCTCACGCACTGGACCGCCCCGCGCCACAGTCCCCGCCCTGGCCGAAAAGTTTTGCGATCCTTGACGCGGGCTGATTTGGGGGCCATCCGGAGGATATGCTTCCGCACTCATGTGTGTGTGTTTTGACGGTAGGTTTGCCCGACCCGAGCAGGCAAACGGCCAGACCGGACGCGGGAGACGGATGAAGCGGCGGGATCGTTTTGCTCCGCAAAACAGACCAGAGCGCAATCCGGCGGAGCGGCCGGGGAGGGACGTGCTCGCGAGGCGGGCAAACCGGGGGCCTGGGTGCAACGCCGCGGTGAGGCCGCATGGCCGAATGCGCGACGGACCGAAGGGCCGTTCTCCCCTGCGACACGCGAAGCCGAGCGGGGGAGGCCGTAAGGCAAGCACCCAAGTCGATGCTCGAGAGCACAAAACCGACACACTCTGCTTCCAAACAGCGCAAATTGTCTGGTCTGCTGAGGGGTTCGAATGTAGAAAAGACCTTAGCATCATTGAAAATGATCATTCAGAAAGAGCAGCTCGACCTTGGCTTCCGCCCAACAACTCATCGGTCTCGTCAAGAGCCACGCAGAAGGGGACGCTGATCGTTTTTACGATCTGGCGATGCAACTCTCTGCTGCTGAAGAACAGAAGGGACATACCCGGCTGGCTGAACAGTTGCGACAATGGGCTGAAGCGGGGCAGAAGCCGCCTTCGAAGCGAACCCCTGCGATCACTCCTATCGCAACACCCCGCGGTGATCTGGCGGGGTTCCTCGCCGCGTCCTATCCGACCGAGCGCCTCGTCGATGTCATCTTGCCGGACAGGATAGAGAGCGAACTCGCGCATCTCGTTGTTGAGACGCGAATGCGCGAAAAGCTCGAGGCAAAAGGGTTGAAGCCACGGCGGCGCGTTCTCCTTTCCGGCCCTCCCGGAACCGGCAAGACCCTGAGTGCTTCGGCGCTTGCCGGTGAGCTGCAGTACCCCCTCTTTTCGGTCATGCTCCACGGGCTGATCACAAAATTCATGGGTGAAACAGCGCAGAAACTGAAGATGATATTCGATGCCGTCAAGACGACGCGCGGTATCTATCTCTTCGACGAAATCGACGCTTTGGCCGCGGCCCGGGGCGGTGAGAACGATGTCGGTGAGGCCCGGCGGGTTCTGAACTCGTTCCTGCAGTTCTTGGATGAGGATACCGGGCCTTCGATCGTCATTGCCACTACAAACCTGCCGGGAATTCTTGACCGCGCTGTACTGCGCCGCTTTGATCTCGTGTTGCCATATGTCATGCCCGATGGCCCGGCTATTCGGCAGGCGCTCGAACGCCGTTTGATCGGCTTCTCACTCGCTCGCATGGGATGGAAACGGGTTACAGATGTTGCCACAGGCCTCTCAACGGCCGATGTTGTAGCGGCGGCGGAAGATGCCGCTCGACGTGCCGTTTTGAATGATACCGACAAGATTGCGACACAGGATTTGCTTGATGCCCTCGAACGCCGACGGTCGCTCCAAGAACTAGGGACCGATGACAATGGCACGAGACCTTCGGCACTTCCACCTTCGCAATCTCGGACAACCTCGGCCGTTCCAAGCAAAGGGCGGGGGCGGGTCCAAAAGACCAAGTGATGTCCCCAATCGCGCGGCGCACGCCCAAGCATTGCTTCAGGCCATCGACGCGCTGCCGAACATTCCAGCAGCCGAACTTCCCGGCGTCTATCTGGAAGTACGCTCGCGTGTCGACGAGCGCCTGAAGAAAGACAGCCTCGATGCTAGTGGCCTGACTCTCCTTCGCGTCGCCGAGGCCCCTGATCCCGGTGGCGCCGAAGAGCGCGCGACGGTGTTTGCGACAGCTAAGGGTATCGAAAAGCTGCGCAAGAAGGTCGAACAATTTCGGACTGAAGACACGCCTGATCGCGAGAAAGATGGTGAAATCGTCCCGGGTCGTCCGAAGAACGCGGACCTGGTGCAAAGCGTTGCTGCCATCACAGAAGCGGGATTGCGTGCCCTCTGGCGCAGCCCTCCAGGCAAATTTCCCGGAGCGGATGTTGCGACCATCTGGGAGGTTTGGCTCGAGCCTCAAATGACCGAAGCCTTCGTCGCGGCCGCACCAAACTATGGCGTCACCGTGGGAGCGGATCGGCTGGAGTTTCCCGAAGATATCGTTGTGGTCGTACAGGCCGATCGCAATCAGCTCGCTCAGGCCGTCCGCCGACTAGGCGGCGTGCGCGCCCTTGCCGCTCCGACCATCACAGCGGATTTCTTCGACGGCTTGCCGGTGGCGGAACAGGCGCAGTGGGTCGACGAGCTCGCGGGCCGTACGACCTACACTGACAATCCCGATCCTGGCTACGTTACGCTTTTGGATACCGGTGTCAGTCGCGCGCATCCTCTAATTCAGCCGGCGCTCAGTGTGGATGACCGACATGCCGCCAACCCGGCCTGGGGATTGGAGGACGTAAAGGGCCATGGCACGGAGATGGGAGGACTGGCGCTCTTTGGAGATCTTACGCCAAAACTGCACCAGGCGAACCCGGTTTCTGTCGTGAACCGTCTGGAATCCGTGAAGCTGCTGCCTGATGCAGGGATGAACCCGCATCATCTCCTCGGCGCGGTGACAAGACAGGCGATCAATGCGGTCGAACAGGTCGGCCCCCGACGCCGGACCTTCACCATGACCACGACGACGGGTGAGGACACCCCGCATGACGGCGCTCCGACGTCCTGGTCGACGGAGGTCGATCAGCTCGCCGCCGGCGTTTCAGGTGAGGTGAAACAACAACGCCTGTTGCTTGTCTCGGCCGGGAATACTGACAACTTCACCTTTGGTGCCGGAAACTACCTCGACCGATGTGATCACGAGGACAACGAAATCGAGTCGCCGGCCCAGGCGTGGAATGTTTTGTCTGTCGGAGCCTTTACAGAGAAGACCGTACTGCCAGACGGAGAGCCGGCCCAGGCGCTTGCACCATTCGGCGACTTGTCGCCCGCTTCGAGAACTGCATCGTGGTCGTCCCATTGGCCGAACAAGCCGGACGTAGTCCTTGAGGGTGGAAACTGGGCGCTAAGTGCCATGCCTCCGCCAATGCGGCACGGATGGTTATCACTCCTTTCGACGCACCACAATTATCCGGTCCGATCCTTCACATTCACCTTCGACACCAGCGCGGCGACAGCGCTTGCGGCGAAGGACGTAACGGAACTCTGGTCGGACTATCCGACGCTTTGGCCCGAGACAGTCCGTGGTCTCTATGTGTCTTCAGCCCGGTGGACGCAGCAGATGCGTGCACATCTGCCGGCCCAGCCGAACAAGGGTCACTACACGCCCCTTTTTCAGCGCTATGGATATGGTGTGCCGGACATGGCCCGTGCCCGCCGCAGCGCGTCGAACGCGCTGACCCTCATCGTGGAAGACACAATTACGCCTTACGGAATTTCTGAAAAGACCGGCGGTGATGTCCACAATGAAATGAAGCTGTTCGCCCTTCCCTGGCCCGTTGAGGCTTTGCGCGCGCTCGGCAATGCCGATGTGACCTTGCGGGTGGCACTCAGTAGCTTTATCGCTCCGAACCCGTCCGAAGCCTCGCGCGGCGTTCGGTACCGCTACGCGTCCCACAACTTACGTTTCCAACTTAATCGCGCTGGCGAGAACGAAGCCCAATTCCTGGCTCGGATCAGCAAGGCGGCCGAACAGCCCGATGGTCCTGCAAACGACGAGGATGATCTTTGGGACTACGGTAGCAATCGGCGCCATGTCGGATCGCTCCATATAGATCAGTTGACGTGCAAGGCTTCAGATCTGGCGCGGCGCAACTTGCTGGCTGTTCACCCTGTCACCGGATGGTGGAAGTCGAAAAAGCTTCTCGCTGAGGTTTTGCCTTCTGTACGCTACGCATTGATTGTGGAAATCGACGCGGAGGAGTTGGACACCGAGCTCTACGCCGAGGTTCAAGTTGCTGTTGACGCCTTGATTGCCGCTCAAGCGGTTGTACAAGTCTGACTTTAATCGAGACTCCGCGCGCCGCTCCCAATCTAGGCATCTCATCTACATCCGAACGCCATATGATGTGGCAGTTCGATAGCTCTATTGAATCAAACACAGCAAAAGGGGAACCGTGGTCACACGGCTCCCCTTTCGGTCCAGATCGTCTAATCTCGCGCGCCGATTAGGCGACCAGCGAGAGCCCCGCGCCCGCGTCCTGCGGCTGCTCACCGCTTTCGATGAACGGGATGATCGAGAAGGTCTGCCCGCCGCGCTGCTCTTCGTTCTGCACGGCGTTGACCCGCAGGTCGCCATCGGGCGTGTTGATCAGCAGCGAAAGGTAGTCATTGCCCGTGCGGCTGCTTTTGGCCATCCAGGCCGAGCCGACGCGGATCGGTGTGCCCCGGGGCGAGCTGACCTCGATGCGGTAGTCAGGGTGGGTCTCCTCGGTCTTGTAGCTGTTCTCGATCAGCATGAACTCCAGATCGAACATCATGTTGGCGATGTAGCCGGTGAAGGCGTTGTCGGCGTCCATGGCGGTGAGCTCGCCCGAGAGCGAGCCGGACTTCATCAGGCCGTTCGAGACCAGCGGGATGATCTCGAATTCGCCGCTCTCGGCCGCGCGCGCCTCTTTCGTCTGTACTGCGTTGACCCGGAAAGGGCCGAGGCCGACATCGATCTGCATCGAGATGTAGGGGTTGCCGCTGGTATTGCCCGTCTCGTTCCAGGCCGTGCCGATACGCACCTTGCGGCCTGATTTGTTGACTGCCGTTACATCAAAATCCGGGCTGCGTTCAGACATCTTGGCCCGTGCCTCGAGCTGGATGGCGATGTCAAAGCGTGCCCCGTGAATCATGCCGGTGTACTGAGCGGATGCGGTCTCGACATTGCGGGTGAGGGTTCCTGCGAACATGGGATGGTTCCTTTCAGATTGGTCGGTGCCTGACATCCTTGCCAGCGCATCCGGGTTTGCTTTCTCGACCCCTTGAGGGATCACAAATCAGAAAGCTCGCTTTCCTTTCAGCCCCGCCCACTGGTCAAAGCTGTCGTCCGAGTGGGAATGCCCCCGCACCTCCGGGTGCTACGCCCCTCCCCTGCCTGTCTGGTCTTGATTGGCTGCCCGGATTTCCTGCGGCGTCCTCCGATCGCGCGATGAAGAACTCCGCCTCTTTTCCGTTCAACCGGTGCCCGCTCCAGTCAGTCAGGCCGATGCAGCTTCCGTTCGGCACATAGGTGATCAAGTACTGACCGAGCCGATCTCTGTGGACAATGTAGCCGGTATTGGCCCAGTGCACGGTCTGACCGGCATCGACGGCCGCCTTGATTTCATCGAGCGTCATGATCTTCCCCCCCTTGCCTATTCTGCTGCCACTGAGAGGGCATCTGGTGCCTGCCCCACGATCCGGGCCAGAATGCTTTCCGTGTCGATCCCGTCCCCATGCGGGAGGAACACCCGCAGCTGGAAGGCGATGATCTCCGTGAAGCAGCCGAGGGCCTTGAGCCCTTCGATCATGCCCTTTTCGGCACCGCCCAGCTCGAGGCGCATCTCGCCCGCGACCCGGCGACGAGTCAGGGTCAGACCCCTTCCAATATCGACAGGCGTGGTGGTGCCGAGGGCGGCGGTCAGCATCTCTTGCGGTGTTTGCGGGTTGGAGACGAGGAAGCGGGCGCGCAGCGCGGCCGCCCCTTCCTCGCTCAGCGTGCGCCCGATCATGGCGGTCGCCCCGTCCGGCGTAACCCGGTAGATGCGCTCATTGGTGGTCGGGATGTCCTTCCAGATCGGCAGCAGCAGCCCGGTCAGCAGGTAGAGCTTGGTCGTGGTGGTCTTCGGCAGGGCAGCCGCCTCTTCATCCCAGAGCCGAATGAACTCAGGTTTGCCGATCTCTTCCCAGGCCGAGGACTCGAAGCGCGTCTCCTCGAGGTAGCTCGACCCATTGGGCCGCACCGCTTTGCGCATCAGCGTGACGATGTCCTCGTCATACATCTGCATGGGCCGCGCCGAGATCAGCGCCGCGCGGCCGGACGCGCGGTTGACCATCGGCAGCTTATCCGGATTGCGCGATATGGCCTCTTCGGCCCCAAGAACGTGGACCGGGTCGGTGACCTCCAGTCCGATGATCCGCGTCACGGCGCCGGATTTCGGGCAGGTCCAGAGATCCTCGGTGGAGACCTGTTCGATCTTTTCGCCACGCAGGGTTTCCACCCCGAGATCGAGCGTGCCCGCCGCGCGCGCCCGTTCCGTCTGATCGGCGATCCTCGCCATGAACTCGGCAAAGAGTGCGTTCTGCATATGAATGGGGAGCGCCAGCACCCGGTTCAGGAACCGCTGGATCGGCGGAAGCTCTTCAAGCAGCACCCCGTCCTTGTCGATCAGCCGCAGGGCCGTCCAGTCGGTGAAGCTCTCGTAGCTCATCGCCTCGGCGCGCCCGGCGGCGAGATCGGCGAAATACCCGCGCAGCGCCGCCCGCGCGATCGGGCTTTCGAGATTGTCCTCCTCCCGGAACATGCCTTGCGAACCGGTCTCGCGCTGGCCCTTCGTCAAGGCCCCCAGCTGGTCGAGGCGCTTGGCTATCGTCGAGGTGAAGCGCTTCTCGCCATGCACATCCGAGGTGCAGACCCGGAAGAAGGGCGCGCTGACCTGGGCCGAGCGATGCGTGCGGCCCAGCCCTTGGATGGCCGCATCGGCGCGCCAGCCGGGCTCCAGCAGGAAGTGCCGCCGCCGCTTCTGGTTCTTCGCCGTTTGCGCCGCGTGATAGGAGCGGCCCGTGCCGCCCGCGTCAGAAAAGATCAGGATATCCTTCTCGCCGTCCATGAAGGCTTGGGTCTCGGAGGAATTGCTGCTGGCGGCGCGCTTTTCGATGAAGAGATGACCATCCTCGGCCTTGAGGGGCCGGATAGACCGCCCTGTCACTTCGGCCACTGCCTCGTCGCCAAAGGCCCAGAGGATCTGGTCGAGCGCCGAGGGAATCGGCGCCAGCGTCATCAACTCCATCATGGCCGCATCGCGCAGAGCGAGCGCCTCGCGCGAGACAACCAGTGCGCCGGTCTCATCCCGCAAGGGTTCCGCCACCATGTTACCGTCGATCTCCACGAGCTTTTGCGCATGGATCGGAAAGGCCTGTTCCAGGTAGCCCAGAACATAGTCGCGCGGCGTCAAGGCACCCTCGACGAGCTCGTCTCCCGCGTCCATCGTCTCAAGCCGACGTTTCAGCAGGCTCTCACCCGTTGAGACCACCTGGATGACGCAAGCATTGCCCGCCGCCAGATCGTCCTTGATGGCGCGGATGATGGTCGGCGCCTTCATGCCCATCAGGAGATGGTTGAAGAAGCGCTGCTTCGTGCTCTCGAAGCGGGACTTGGCCGAAGCCTGTGCGGCCGAGGCATTGGTCTCCCCCGAGGCGTCATTGACGCCAGTCGCGGTCAGTGCCGCCTCGAGATTGTGGTGGATCGTCCGAAACGCGCCCGCGTACGCGTCGTAGATCTCGATCTGGGCCGGGGTGAGCGCGTGTTCTAGTACGTCATACTCCACCTCATCAAAGCTGAGGGCACGGGCCGTGTAGAGGCCGAGCGTCTTGAGATCGCGCGCGACCACCTCCATGGCGGCCACGCCGCCGGCTTCCATCGCCGAGACGAAACTCTCGCGGCTCGGGAAGGGGTATTCGGGGCCTTGTCCCCAGAGACCGAGACGTGCGGCATAGGCCAGGTTGTGCACGCTCGTGGCACCCGTGGCCGAGATGTAGAAGACGCGGGCACGCGGTGCGGCCAGTTGCAGCCGCAGGCCCGCAAGGCCCTGCTGGGAGGGTTTGACCCCCCTGCCCTGCTCGGACCCTGCCGCATTCTGCATGGCATGGGCTTCATCAAATGCGAGGACGCCTTCGAAGTCTTCACCCATCCAGTCGAGAACCTGGCTCAGTCGCGTGGTACCGCATTTGCCCGCCGAGCGCAGCGTGGCGTAAGTCACGAAGAGGATACCGTCGCCCATCGGAATGGTCTGGTCCGGTTTCCATTTGGAGAGCGGCTGAATGTCGGCGGGCGAGCCGCCAAGATCGGTCCAGTCGCGGATCGCGTCCTCGATAAGCGTGGCGGATTTGGAGACCCAGATCGCCTTCCTGCGCCCGGCCAGCCAGTTCACAAGGATGAGCCCTGCGCATTCGCGGCCCTTGCCACAACCGGTGCCGTCGCCGAGGAAATACCCGAGGCGATAGTGACACGCATACGGGTCATCATCGGCACGCGTCAGCTTTGTCTGGTCGTCATCGATCGTGAACCGGCCTGGCAAATCACGCCCATGGGCATCATGCGCCATGATGATGGTTTCCAGCTGTGCCTCTGAGAGATGTCCCTCCTCGATCAGCCTGGCAGGCAGGCGCAATTCTGAACCGGCCGCGCCAGAGGGCATGGGCGGCGCGACTGAGGCCATGGCGATACTTTCGACAAGCGGCGTTGGATGTTCCTGCGCACCCGGGATCTCGATCCGCTGCGGACGGTAGCGCGCATAGATGTCCGAGATGGGCGTGTTGTCGCGCGGGATATCAAGGCTCGTGAAGCTGAGCGGACGGACGGCATTGGCCCTGGCTGTGGGGGCGGTGATAACACCGGCAGCGGTCTTGCGCGGGACAGATGATCGAAAGGTCGGCCGAGCATGAGGGATCGCTTCAACCCGTTGGGTCGGGCGCATCTCGGTCCGTGTTGCGGCCACGGCATCGACAAATGGAAGCGCTTCATCCAGATCGCACAAAGTGGCGCGGATCATCTCGCCGCCCTCCTGCACCTTGTCAAAGACCAACAGCTGGGTTTCGACAGAGGTGCCAAGCTTGCGGTAGACCTGCCCCGACATCGTCAACGCCAAGCGCGGCGTCAGGAGACCGCAGGCGCGTGACCAATGCGCGGCATAGCGTTCGGGCGCGAATCCCGGCGGCATGATCGCCACCAGCCGCCCGCCAGGTGCCAGACGCTTTGCTGCCGCGATGAGGTGCTTGGCGGCGATGTACTTGTCCCGGGAACGATCGACCGAAGACGCGAAGGGCGGGTTCATCACCACGACGTCGGGTAAAACCGGTGTCTGCAGCAGATCGTCGATATGCTCGCCGTCATGGCCCGTCACCTCGCCGCCGAAAACCGCGCGCAGGAGGCGCTGGCGAAAGGGGTCGATCTCGTTGAGCAAAAGCGTGGCACCGGACCGGGCGGCGAAAGCGGCCTGGGCTCCGGTGCCAGCCGAGGGCTCCAGCACAGTCTCGCCCTTTCGAATGGCTGCTGCCCGCACGACCATTGCCGCGAAAGGCAACGGCGTGGAGAACTGCTGCAACCGGATTTGCTGTTCCGACCGGCGGGTTTCCGTCAGGAGACGTGACGCAAGGAGTTTTGCGGCAGAGTAATCATCCTCACTGTTGTCGCCACGTAGCAGCGCCTGCACAGCCGCCGCCTGCATCAGGTCATAGGCCTTCCGCCAGTCCCAGGCGCCCCCGGCATCACTGCCAAGAAAGGTCTCTCGCATGATGCGTGCGAGCGCTGAGCTGCGCAGGGGTTGGTGGTCGATCTCCGTGCCGATCTGCTCGAGGGCAGAGGCGAGGTTAGCGTCGGATTCAACAGGATTGGGGAGCGTCGAGCGGGGCTTCGTCATGGGGATTTTCCTTTGGATCAGGGTCTGAGTTCCAAAGGACAAAAAGCCCGCTTCCGTAATGGGGCGGGCCTCTGTCAAGGG
>NZ_AQQP01000003.1 GCF_002210165.1 Phaeobacter sp. 22II1-1F12B
GACCGTGACCGCGCGCGTTGACCGCGCCGCGGCCTACGCCGGATGCTTACTTCGGAGCCCCTGAATGGGTGACCTTATCCTCCATATCGGATCTCACAAGACCGGTACGACATCGATCCAGAAAGCGTTGAAAAGAGGTTTGCAGCGCCAAAAGGAGTCGGACCCTGTCTTCGTCAATATTCCGAAGGTGGATAGACTGACGAAAAGCGAAGGGCTGGAAGAGGAATTCCGTATCGGTATCAGGCCTAAAGCTGCGGATCGGCTGCTGGCGCCACAGGACCAGAATATCATCATGCCAGATGAAGGTCTGTTCTGGCTTTTAGACGAAACTGAAATTGAAAAATATGCGAACTCATCCGCACCCGTTTCGACAGTGTTCGCATAATTTGTTACCTGCGGCGCCAAGACTATTTGGCATCGTCTCACAGACGTCAGGTTATCGGCGCACGGCCTACAAGCAGGTTCTACGGTATCAGTGCCTCACCGCTACCCGAGTATCGTCCTCATTTACAAAACTATTTCGACTATGCGCATAAACTGAACATTTGGGCCAATGCTCTCGGCAAGAGCAACGTGGTTGTCTCTTCCTTTGACGAAATACGACAACGCGGCGTGGACATCGTCGAAGACTTTGCCCGCAAGGCCAAGGTATCGTTTTCCATTACTGCAAATAAGAACAGTTCCCTTTCAGGAAACTCTACGTATCTGGGTCTAAGGCTTACTGAAATCGGATTAGACCCGGATCATATCCAAGACATCCTCGACCGCGTCGATGGCACCTCGCCCTTCCTGCCGACAAAGGACGAAGCACGCGCTTTCCTCGCCCATTTCGCGGATGCCAACGAAAGGCTCGCGCGGGATTGGGGGCTGGAGTTCGACATGTCATTCGACCGCTACCCGGAATCTGCGGATCACCGTTGGTCGAACGCGGATGTAGACGCGATGCTCAACGCGCTTCTGGCGGAGTTGAAAAAGAACAAGAACCCGTCTTGAAGGAATTCTTTAGGGGGTATTCGAAAAACATGTGGGTCGGCTATGCGGGACAGAGCGCGCTTTCGCAGCGCCCGTGTCAATGTCGGCTTTTGGTGGCTTGTCCAGAACAGATTGATTGTGACGCCTGATGATATTGCAACTGGCAAGGCACGTATCCTTTAAGCGTTATTGGCCGACATACGGCGATACTACCCTTCCCAAAAGGCTTGCTTTTTCCTCTTTTCACTGCAGCTTCTTGGAAGGCTAGCAAATCTCGGAGACGCATATGTGCCTGTCATGCATCCAACCCGACCCAGAGACAGGCGCGTTGATCGACATGTGCCTGTGTGGCGCACCGCTCACCAAAGCTGCATTCGCACGTATCTCGGCGGATCTTGACCGCCGCCAGATGCTGGGCGGATCGGCGGCCGTGCTCGGTCTGTTCGCGGGCTTTGGCCTGAGCCCAAGGCGCGCAAGCGGCCAAGAAGCCGGACGCCCGATCCTGCTGACTAATCTCCGCTATTTCGATGGTACGACGCTGCAGATGCAACGCGGCCGTGATATTCTGATCGAAGGCCCGCGGATCTCGGCGCTTGTGCCGATGGGTGATGGGCCGGAGGATGCCAATCGGATTGATTGCGGAGGCCGCGCGGTGATCCCCGGCCTGATCGATGCACATTGGCATTCCACGCTGGCCGCCGTCACGCAAACCCAGGCGTTGGCCGCCGATATCGGCTTTATTCACTTGATGGCGGGACGCGAGGCCGGTGCAACTCTGATGCGCGGCTTCACCACTGTGCGTGACACGGGCGGGCCGGCGTTTGGCTTGCAACTCGCCGTCAACCAGGGGGTACTGCCTGGCCCTCGCATCTTCCCCTCGGGAGCGATGATTTCGCAAACCTCAGGTCATGGCGACTTTCGCCTCTTGAGCGAGGTGCCCCGCACAGGCGAGGATCTGAGCCATTCCGAACTTGCGGGCGTCGCGGCCATTGCCGACGGTCGGGATGACGTGCTGCGCCGCACCCGTGAGCAGCTGATGAGGGGTGCCAGCCAGATCAAGATCATGGCAGGTGGCGGTGTCTCGTCGCTATATGACCCGCTGGATACCGTGCAATATCTGGAGGAAGAGATGCGCGCCGCAGTCGAGGCGGCGACCGATTGGGGCACCTATGTCTGCGCCCATGTTTACACGCCTGGTGGCATTCAGCGTGCTCTGAGGGCCGGTGTGAAATCCATCGAGCACGGCCAGCTTGCCGACAGTGAAACCATAGCCATGATGCGCGACGAGGGTGCCTGGTGGTCGATCCAGCCGTTCCTCGCCGACGAAGACGCGAATCCCAAGAGCGATTTGCGCCAGCAAGCCAAACAGATGGAAGTTGCCGAAGGGACGGTCAGGGCCTTCGAAGAGGGGCGCGACATGGGCGTGCAGATGGCGTTCGGCACCGATATCCTGATGAACCCGCGCGGCACGTTTGGCCAGGGCCGGCAGCTTGCGAAACTGACACGCTTCATGCAGCCTCTCGACGCGCTCCGCATGGCAACAGGCGCGGCGGGTGAGTTGCTTGCCCTGTCTGGAGAGCGCGCACCTTACCAAGGCCGTCTCGGTGTAATCGCCGAAGGAGCGCTCGCGGATCTTCTAGTCGTTGAAGGCAATCCCGAGAAGAGTCTGGACTGGTTGGGCGATCCGGACACAAACCTCTCCCTTATCGTGAAGAATGGCACAGTCGTGAAGGATTATCTTGGATGACGGATGTCTCTTTTGGCTGGGCCCAGTTGCATCAAATTGAGATAAGCTTTTGTTGATCTAGAAGCTTCCGCACAACCATCAGGTATATTTGGAAAGTCTATACCATTGCTGCAAAGCTGACATACGTGCGCGCCGCAGCATCTGCTAACAGGGCTCCTTCCGGACCTTCGCTGCGACCCGATTGAAGGTTCGGATCGCGGACAAAGCACCACTTCGCTGCAATTGCGTCAACGGCAGCTTTCCATGAAACGAGCCATAACGAAAACGGTCGTTTTTGGACCAACCCCTTCTGGTGGAATGTGCATCCCGAGAGTAGGATACCCGTCCGTCTGTAAGTGCGGACGAGTGGCAAGTTCCGCTTCGCTTACTCTGAATGCCCCGGGCGTTGAGCGAGATACAGCTTCGCAGCGACACAGGTTTGAGCTTTGCTCAGGCCCTTAGCATAGCAGGAAGTTTTTCCCCGGGGGACATGATTTGAATTTCTTGGGCCCAGCAACCTTGCGGTAGGAAGATACGCCCGAGGCATCCTGTATCAGCAGGAAGCCATTCTGAAAACCGTAGCGCATTCGGGTCTGAGAACCGTCCGAATAGCTGAACACCGTGACCGCGTCGCCGGAGAGGGCGAACTTGCCCGCGTCAATCACTGTATCTGCCGCATCCAGAAGCATATAATCGTTGTCGGTTATGGAAAGCACGAACCCCGTCGAGGTATCTTGCCAATCCCCCTGAAGATGTCTCGTCACCTCTTGAAGGCTTTGCGCGAAGGGCGAGACAGTCAGCCCGAAGAGCAACGCCAAGCTCAAGCCAATCAAACCTATTTTCATCACACTTCTCCACTGATCTCTATGACGACGGCGTGACGCGATGGCCAGTTCGCCGTCAACTGCAGTTGCGGGCGCGCGCGAGGGCGGATTCATAGGGCTCCGATCCGGGCTGCCAGCTATCCATGGCAGACTGGCGACAGATTTGCGCCGCGATCTGCTGGTAGGCGGCACGGCAGCCTGGCGAGACGCCGTAAAGCCGCTCGCTGGCGGCAATCACGCCGCCGATATCGAACTGGTTGGTCGCGTGCGTGACCTCCATCTGGGTCTGGCGCAACGTGGCGATCTCACGATCCGTGCAAGTGCCGCGGAGCGTGGGAGCAATCTGTGAATCAAAACTGGCACCCATGTAGCTCTCTACCAACCGGTTAGACATGCCGCCTCCGCCGTGCATGCCGTAGCCCATTGGCTGTTCGATACACGCGCTCAGCAGTGCACAAAGGGGAAGCAAGGAGAGTCTCATTGGTAGTCCTCTTATCTTGGCCGGCCCCAATGCAGGCAGCGGTCAGGGACAGGTCTGCGGCAACCCCGCTACCGGAAAGGCATCTGATAGGTGGTTGATGGCGAGGTGTCGCAATTGGTCATTTCGGGCGATTTCGGCAACCTGACGCATGGCGAGCGCCGCCTGGCGGATCGGTGCCTCGCTCGGTTCGCGCCACGTGAAGTCGCTGATGCGGTACAGAATCTCGTCTGCAAGCGACAGGACGCGGTCCGCAGACAACGGATGGCTGTGACCAGACTGAGCCTCACCGAACGGATCAACGAACCAGTGTACCATGTAGAAATACAGCATCCCGATCGGCGCGGTGCCCACGCGCGCGAAATGCTCCAGCGCGAAGCGGTCGGCCTCCCGTTCCTGCGCCTGCGAGATCTGGCCCTTGAGCCCACCCGTGTGGTTCAGAAGGATGTGGCCCAGTTCATGCGCCATGATGAAATAGAGTGCGGAGGAGAAGAGTTTCTGCGAGAGATCGTCTGCGGACAGCATCTGTCCAGTGAACGGGTCCTGCCTGTGCGCCGCGATCACCGAGTCGCGGACGAGCCCGAATGCCCGGAGCGGCGGTACATCTGTGTTTCCCGCGAGTACGTGGAGCGCGTAGGCCTGGACTGGCTCCACGGTGCATTGCCGATTATCAAACCAAGCATAGACCAGACTCAGATCTCCGAAGAATCGCAGCGACTCCAGCGGCAGTACGATCAAGTCCTGCGACGGGTAAGACCAGAACGCGAGCGGGTAATCACCCCTCGCCGGGAATTGCACGCGGACAGTTGCTGCGGCTGAAATCTGCGCGGCGGGGAGATTGGCGATGATGTCGCGGCGGAGCACATCCACGATGAGGTCGGCAGAACGTGCGCGAGTCTGCTCGAGTTCGGCCGCCGTGTAGAGAGCGTCCGCCCGCGTCGTGGCAGCCAACAATGTAAGTGTCAGAGCAACAAGCAGGATTTTCAGCATCTCGGGTCCACTCCTTCATAGAGCGCCTTCGGGACCTCGGCGGGCGCGGGGCCTGCGCCTGAGCGCGCCCACGTCTCGAATTGCGCGAAAGGCCCCCAGAGAACCGGATCCCAAAGCGGCTCGATCAGCGCGAGCTTTGCGGTCACCAGCCCGCGCTGGACGGGTTGCGGCAGATCCTGCTCACGCGCGGCACAATTGATCGCCCAAAGCTTTTCCTCGAGCCGCGAAAGGTCATTGGCGCGATCGGTAGGTGGCGTAGTCTTTTGCTCCTCGGTTCGCATCTCGCGCAGAAGCGCTTGCAGCTCGGGGTCGGTCTCGACGCGCTGTCCGGCGCCCATCATCGCGGCATTGTTTTCGCCGATCATGATCTCGTTTGAGAGCGACACCCAGGCGTAGCCGATGATGGTCAAAAGCACGAAGACCGGCGTGGAAAAGGCGAAGGAGCCCGCGAGCCCCAGCTTGCCGCCGTCAGTTAGGTCAATCTTCTGAACCGTGCGCCAGAAACTCACCATGACGATGAGTGAGACGAGGACGATGACTACGGTTAACGCCAGCCGCTCTGCCATCCGAAAATAGAGTATATCTTGAATATCCATGCTGCCCTCATTGAGGCATTCAGGAAAACAACGACATCACAAATATGAAAAGCATGATACACGTTTGACTTGTAGCGCGCAACGAAACAGGTCTGAAGCTTCTCGTTGGGCGCGAGTTCCGGGTGAAGGCCGAAGCGCCGATGGCGATCTTCGAGTTCATCGATCGACGGTTGGAATGATCCAAGACGGCACCGTTCGGCGCCGTGCTATCTTCCACCAATCGACTACGAAGGCTTTGCAGCATCCGACGCTGTCCGCCTTTGCCACAGCCGGATGCCGTTCGTTTAGGCGTATCCGCGCGAGATCCAGGAAATGGTGTTCGACGCGCACGACAGGGCATTCGCGTTCTTCGGTGGCGCCGGCACCCCGGGCGTACCGACATCGGGCCTCTCCGGGCCCGCGGCGCCGTCGTGCTTCTTCTGAGTCTTCATCCACCTCCGTTTGACCCTCAATAGGCCGTCAAAGATGTCTCATAGAACTATGGGGCGGGGGATAACCGACAAACACGGTCGTTTCTATCACGGCCGTTACTAACACTATAACTATTGAAAAATATGGTGCCACAAACCCTTGGAAAAATTGCCTTTGATTTTGTCACGTTTTTGGCCGCCCTTTAAAAGCGGTCGTTGGTGCAACCCGCAGCATCAGGTAAAGTGGGCTCAAACCCGACCTCCGCCGCGCTTTGCCCAAAACCCCAGTTTAAAAGACATAACCGTCAAACACGGTTTGCGTCTCCCACCCTTCAATCAAAAACCGCCCCGCCCGAGGTAACCCGGACGGGGCGGTTTCACTTTGATTCAGCCTTGTATCAGGCGCTCAGAACGTCGTTGAACTGGTCGCGCAGGTTACGCTTCAGCACCTTGCCGGTTGCGTTCAGCGGCAGCGCGTCGATAAAGACCACCGTATCGGGGATCTGCCACTTGGCGATCTTGTCCTCGAAATAGGCCAGCAGCTCTTCCTTGCTCGGCTCTTCGCCCTCGGCCTTGACCGCGACCAGCAGCGGGCGCTCGTCCCATTTCGGATGCGGCACACCGATCACCGCCGCGTTGGCGAGCTTGGGATGCGACATGGCGATGTTTTCAAGCTCGACCGAGCTGATCCACTCACCGCCCGACTTGATGATATCCTTTGATCGGTCGCGGATCGTCATGTAGCCATCCGGGTCCAGCGTGGCGACATCGCCCGTGGCGAACCAGCCGTCATCCAGCAGGTCCTCGTCTTCCTGACGGAAATAGCTGTCGAGCACCCAGTAGCCGCGCACCATCAGGTCACCTTGGGTCTTGCCGTCATTGGGCTGCTGCTTGCCGTTGTCGTCGACGATCTTCAGCTCGACCCCGTAAGGCGGACGGCCCTGGTTTTCGCGCAGCTTGCGCTGTTCCTCGACCGGCAGCTTGCTGTGTTTCGCCAGCGGCTGGTTGGTCGACCCAAGCGGGCTCATCTCGCTCATGCCCCAGGCGTGGATCGTGTCGACGCCGTAGGTGTCGCGGAACGTGTCGATCATCGACGGCGGACAGGCCGAACCACCGATCACGGTGCGCTCCAGCGAGTTCAGCTTGGAGCCGGACTTGGCCGCATAGCCCAGCAGGCCCAGCCAGATCGTCGGCACCCCAAGCGCCAGCGTGATGTCATAGGTGTCGATCAGTTTGACAAGGCTTTCGCCATCCAGCCCCGGCCCGGGCATCACCATCCGCGCGCCCGACATGGCGCAGGAATACGGCGCGCCCCATGCATTGACGTGGAACATCGGCACCACCGGCATCACCACGTCGCGCGCCGAAAAGCCGATGCAGTCGATGGAATTGGCCGCAAAAGCGTGCAGAACGGTCGAACGGTGCGAATACAGGACGCCCTTGGGATTGCCCGTGGTGCCCGAGGTATAGCAGAGGCTCGACGCGGTATTCTCGTCGAAATCGGGCCATGCGAAATCCGCGTCGCCTTCTGCGATCATCTCGTCATAAAAGGTGACATTAGGCACCTTCTCGGCAACTTCCTCGTCGCGCGGGCCCATGTAGACCAGATGCTTCAGCTTCTCGGCCTTGTCCGCCAAAAGTGCGGCCAGCGGTACAAAGGTCTTGTCGAAGAACAGAACCTCGTCCTCGGCATGGTTGGCGATGAACACAAGCTGTTCGGGGAACAGGCGCGGGTTGATCGTGTGGCAAACGAAACCGGCGCCGGACACGCCGTAGTAAATCTCAAGATGGCGACGGTTGTTCCATGCCAGTGTCGCGCAGCGCGCCTGTTCCGACAGGCCCAGCTTGCTCAGCACCGACCCGAGCCGGCGCGCATTGCCAGCGACGCTGCCCCAAGTGGCAGTCTCGACTCCGCCGGTCGTCTCTACCGAAAAGATCTCGGTATCCGAATGATAGGTATCCGCGTGATCGATCAGCGAGGATATCAACATCGGCTTGTTCATCATCTGGCCCAGCATGGCAGGCTCCTCTTCTTCCATGACCGGAAGAATTTATCCCCCGGCATTGTCCAAAATTTTCTGAAAACACGGGCGAAAGCGGCCGTTTCGCACCAATCCCTCCCCGGTGTCTCTCCGCCGATCAAACTGACAATGAATTCGAGGCTTTGCAAGAATGACCTTGCGACGAAAGTCGCACTGGACTAGCCCCTCTGACATGGAGCTTCGCTATCACACACCCCTCTCGGCAGAAGAGCAGATCGCGCATGGCGTAACCACGCCGCAACGCATGGCAATTGCCGATAAAGTCCGCTTTTCCGAGCTGGATTCGCAAAACCACGTCAATAACAAGGCCTACATCAGCTGGATGGAATCCGCCCGCGTGGCCTATTCCGACGCCTACTGCCTGTCCTTCTTTGACCAGCGTCCCCGGTTCATGGTCCACAGTATTACGCTGCGTTACATTCGCGAAATGGTGATCAAGGAAAGCTATATTGCCACCTGTCAGGTCACCGCGTTCCGAAATTCTTCCTATACGCTCGAACAGCAGGTCTGGTCCGGGGACATGCGCGCGCGGATGCAGGCGGTGATCGTTCTCGACAAACCCGACGGCTCGGGCCGCTACCCGCTTCCCGAGGGGCTGCGCGAACAGTTCATGTCACTCGACGGCGCCCGCGACGAACGTTAGGGCGACCATTACGGCCGCCCCAACCAGGGGGGTGTTGGGCCTTCCCCCTTGTCGCGACTGGCAACGTGCCGGTCGCCTAGCCCGATTTCAACGCCTCGCGGTGGTTACTATCGGACCAGTGTTCCTCGACATAGGCCATCATCCCGGCCAGCACGCTCGGCTGCCCGCCAAAGCCCTTCCACGGCTTGAAATGGTGATGATGCAGATATGTCGTCTTGTCCCGCTTGAGCAGGTTCGCAAAGACCGAGGCGACGATCAGACCGCCCACGCCGGTCAGCTTGCCATTGCCATGCTGCTCGGCCTCCTGAAGGCAGTAGAACCATAGCGGTGTCTTGGCAAAACCCGCCTGCTTAAGCACATCCGGCACCGCGACTTCTTCCTCGCCAAGAAAGGCGGCCATCTGCTGCCCCGAGGCAAGCTGATAGGTATAGCGGTCGCGGATCATGTTGCGCAGGGCGAGGTTTTTCGACTGCGCAAGCGTCATCGTAATCTCGATATCGCTCAACTCGATTTCGTCCTTGACGAATGGCAGTTCAAGCAGCGTCCGCCCCAGACCCGGCCCGACCGGCCGCGCCTTTTGCACGCTCGGCCCGTCCTTCATCGCAAAGAACATGCCCATGTCCATATCGGCCGCAACCGGGCGCTTGCCAAAGCCAAGGAACTTGAACAGGTGGTCCTGATCGCCATCCGCCGTCAGCTTATACCCCGCCTGCGTTGTCGCATGGCCAAAGCGATAGGCCGCACCGCTGAATTCCACCGGCATCACCGGCGCGTTCCAGCTGAACACATCCGTGGCCATCGCCCGGTCCAGACAGGCCTGATCGACAAAGGACGGCAGGAATTCGTTCCAGACGCACCACTGGTAATGTAGCCGGATAAACCGCCGCACTTCCTCGAAATTCTTCAGCTTGGGATGGACATAGTCGTGCCAGACATGCGCCTCGAGTCCACCATGCGCACATTCGCAGATCTCCTCGGCCATGCCGCCGCCTTCGTCGATCTTGCTCATCAGCGTATTGTGCAGCCGGATGAACATGCCCTGTATCTGCGACACGATGATATTCTCGTCGTTGCGCGGATCGCCGATCAGCGCCTTTTCCGCCGAAGTCCGCGCCAGATCCTTTTCGTTATGGGCGGTGCCGAACATCAGGTAATGATCCGCGTCATCCTTACCATAGAGATGCGGCGAGGCTTCGGGTCCCGCGCCATAGACGCAGTCCAGATCCAGCGCGGGCGAACGGACGTTGACAATCGTCGCCGGGTCAATCCGCGTCCCAAGCGCGCTGGTCGCGTCCATCGTGATGTCGTGATCCACGAACTGACCCAGAAAGGTCATGCCCGCATCCGCCGGGCCGTCCTCATTCTCATCCCGCGCCATCGTCTGGGACAGCTCATCGAGCTTGTCGATGACATCCTGGTGCGTGATGTTCTTGATCAATACCGGGTTGGGGGGTCTCAGACGGCCAAAGACACTCGCAAAGGGCTTGTCCGGACCTTCCTGATGAAGACACACCTTGACCAGCTGGTCCAGCCGCGAGAGGCCGTGATACATACTTGACATGATAATCGTACTCCGAACAATAAATTATAAAAATTCAAAGAAAAAGCGCCCGACGAAATAATCGGACGCTTTTTGCTAGCATTATTTTTCGAAAATTACAACCTATGAGGGCGCAACCAGCGCCCCAAATAAGCCATAAGTTGTCAAGACACGCTTACTTGCGGTGTGTTTTCACATACTCAACAAGCGCTTGAGTTGACCCATCCTTGGACGCCGCACTCTCGGTGCCGTCGACAATCGGCCCGAGCGATGTCGCCAGTTCCTTGCCCAGCTCGACGCCCCATTGGTCATAGGAATTGATCCCAAGGATCACACCCTCGACAAACACCCGGTGCTCGTAAAGCGCGATGATCTGGCCCAGCACGAAAGGCGTCAGCTTGGGATAGATCAGCGTGACCGACGGGCGGTTGCCCGGAAACACCCGATGCGCCGCCTGCCGTTCCAGCTCCGCCCCCTCGAATTTGCCCGCCACCTTTTCCCGCGCCTCGTCAAGACTGCGCCCACGCATCAGCGCCTCGGACTGGGCAAGGCAATTGGCGACCAGCAACCGGTGATGATGCGCCAGCTCCGGTTCATGCCCTTCAGCGGCAACCATGAACTCACAAGGAATGACCGCCGTGCCCTGATGGATCAGCTGGTAAAACGCGTGCTGCCCGTTCGTGCCCGGCTCTCCCCAGACGACCGGGCCAGACGCATAATCAAGCGTCGTGCCATCCATCGCCACGGACTTGCCGTTGCTCTCCATTTCAAGCTGCTGGAAATAGGCGGGCAGCCGCGCGAGCCGCTGGTCATAGGGCAGAACCGCGCGGGTGCCGTAACCGCAGACCTGGTGGTGCCAGATCCCGACAAGCGAGAGCAGCACCGGCAGGTTCTTTTCCCACTCCGTTTTGCAGAAATGCCTGTCCATCGCTTGCGCGCCCCGCAGGAAGTCATCGAAATTCGCAGGACCGACGGCAATCATCAGGCTCAGCCCGATAGGCCCCCAGACCGAATAGCGCCCGCCGACCCAGTCTTCAAAGCCAAACACATGCGCCGGATCGATACCGAAATCGGCCGTCTTTTCCTGCGCGGTGGACAGGGCTGCGAACTGCCTCGCGGGGTCGCCGCCACCCTGCTCCATCCAGTCCCGGGCCGTCTTGGCATTGGTCATGGTCTCGATGGTCGTGAAGGTCTTGGAGGCGACGATCACCAGCGTCGTCTTTGGATCCAGCCCTTTCAGCGTGTCGGAAACATCCGCCCCGTCCACGTTAGACACGAAATGACAGCGCGGCCCGTCATGATAAGGCGCGAGCGCCAGAACCGCCATCGCCGGTCCCAGATCGGAACCACCAATACCGATATTCACCACATCGGTAATCTCGCCCCCGGCCCCGATCAGCGCACCGTAGCGCACCGAATTGGCAAAATCGCGCATCCGTTCCAGCGTTTCCAGAACGCCCGGCATCACATCCTGTCCATCGACCATCACCGGGTCACCGTCAAGATTGCGCAGGGCCGTATGCAATACCGCGCGCCCCTCGGTCTCATTGATCGCCGCACCCGAGAACATAGCGTCTCGGCGCGCGGCCAGATCGCTGCTCTCACAGAGCTTGATCAGCGCCGCGCGGGTATCAGGGTCTATATTGGTTTTGGAGTAATCCAGCCGCATCTCATCCGCATCGGCGCTGAAATCATCCGCGCGCCCCGCATCAGTGTCGAACAGATCAAGAATGTGACGTGACGCTGCCGCTTCTCGGTTGGCACCCAGGTACTTAAAGTCTTGCATATATTACTCTGCCCAATGCACTGTTATTTCTGACAAAACTGCGCCAATAGGCGCCTCTTCCGGTGGCAGGCCACGTGCCTTTTCCAAGGCTTCGCGCTTGTCCGCTCCGGTAATCACCAGATGCTTTGACATCGCCCCGTCCAGCACCGGCGCGGTCAGGCTGATCCGGGTCTCCGGCTGGGTTTCGGGCCGCATCACTGCAACCGGTCCCGCCCTGCGCCCCAGTGCAGCCTCCAGCCCCGGCGCTTTGGGAAAGAGCGAAGCCGTATGCATATCGCCCCCCATCCCAAGCACCAGAAGCGACAAGGGAAGCTCGGGCGTCAGCTCTTCGGCGATGCCACCCAGAGCCTGCTCCGGCTCAGCCCCATGCCGATAAAGTGATATATAACGGGCATTTGCAGCCCGATCCGCAAGCAATCTCTCACGTATCAGCCGCGCGTTAGAGCGTTCGTGATCCTCGGGCACCCAGCGTTCGTCCGTAGGCATCACATGTACCCGCGACCAGTCCAGATCGACACCGCAAAGCGCGTCAAAGATCGGCCCCGGAGTCGTTCCGCCCGGCACGGCGAAAGACGCGAAATCATGATTGAACAGGCAGGATTCCAGCTCGCTCGCCAGCGTGTCGGCCACCCCGATCGCCATCATATCCCGATCTGCATATTCCTTGATCTTCAAGGCGTTATCCCCCGCCATTCACGTTTATCACGAAGCAAGAGAAGCTCCGCATCGCGCGGTCCGGTGCTACCGCTGTCATAGGGTTTCGGCACATCGCCCCGAGCTTCCCATCCCGCGATGATCGGATCGGTCCAGGCCCAGGCGGCCTCGACCTCATCCCCCCGCATGAACAGGGTCTGGTTACCACGGATCACGTCCATGATCAGCCGTTCATATGCGTCCGGCGGATCGCCGCCTTCTTCGCCCAAAGCTTCGGCAAAGGTCATATCCAGTGGCACGTCAATCAGGCGCATACCGCCCGGTCCCGGTTCCTTGATGGTCACCTGCAACGTGATGCCTTCGTTCGGCTGCAAGCGGATCGACAGTACATTGGCGTGCCGTCCGGCTTCTTCGCCGAAAATCGAATGCGGCGTGTCTTTGAACATCACGTTGATCACCGAAGACCGCGCCTTGAGCCGCTTGCCCGTGCGCAGGTAGAACGGCGTCCCGGCCCATCTCCAATTATTGATATGGGTTTTAAGCGCCACGTAACTCTCTGTTTTCGAACGTGGATTACCAACCGCCTCACGATAGCTCGGGTGGTCCGCATCGGCATCGTACTGCCCACGAACAAGGTGATGCGGCAGCACATCGCCAAGCGCGCGGATCACCTTGAGCTTTTCGTCGCGCACTGCGTCCGGTTCGAACCGCGCGGGCGGTTCCATCGCGATCAGGCACAACAGTTGCATCAGGTGGTTCTGCATCATGTCCCGCATTGCGCCGGACTGGTCGTAATATTCGCCCCGACCGCCAACACCGACCGTCTCGGCCACGGTGATCTGGATATGGTCGACAAATTGCGAATTCCACAGCGGTTCAAAGAGCATATTGCCGAAACGCACCGCCATCAGGTTCTGTACCGTTTCCTTCCCGAGGTAATGGTCGATCCGGTAAATCTGGCTTTCGTCGAAATGCGTGGCCAGCGTGGCGTTCAGCGCCTTGGCAGTTGCAAGGTCATGCCCGAAAGGTTTCTCGACGACGATCCGCGCCTCTGGCGTCGCCATGCCATGGGCGTGAATCCGATCCGCCAGCGGGCCGAACAGCCCGGGCCCGACCGAGAAATAGAAAGCCCGCACGCGGTCTTCCGTCATTTTCGAGGCAAGATCTTCCCAGCCATCCTCGCCCATCGCGTCGATGGTCACATAGTCAAGCCGAGAGAGAAAACCCTCCAGCGTGCCATCCTCGCAGCCGCGCCCCGGCGAAAACTCCCGGATGCTTTCGGCGGCGAATTCGCGATATTCCGCTGCATCGTGTTCCGAGCGCGCCGCACCGATGATCCGCGCCCCTTCGGGCATCTGGCCTGCGCAATAGCGTCTAAACAGCGCCGGAATGACCTTGCGCTTTGCAAGATCGCCAGTACCGCCAAAGATCACCAGATCAAAGGGATCGACGGGAATGACGCGTGAAACCATGATCTTCGGTCCTTTCAGTCCGCGACATATGCCGCATCTCATCGTGGCACCTAGCCCGATTAGCGGGCCAAGCCATTCCACCGATTAACAAGTTAGCGCAAACATCATATCATTTCCATGACGCATCACAACTCTGTAAACCGGCTTTTACTTTGCCCCAGCCATAGGATAATTTGGCCAAAGTTTCTAGCTTTCGGACAGGTAAATGAAAGATCTCGACCATCGGGGCGCAAATTCGGGCAAGTTCGTCGATCCCCGCATCACCGCCGACGGGTCTGAACGGGCCTCTGTCGCGCTCTCCCATCCTGAAACGCTCTGGTTCAACACGGGCACGCTTTGCAATATTACCTGCGCGAACTGCTATATCGAAAGCAGCCCTACCAATGATGCGCTGGTCTACCTCACCGCTGACGAGGTGAACGACTATCTCGACCAGATCGAAACGCGCAACTGGCCGATCCGCGAAATCGGGTTCACCGGGGGCGAGCCTTTCATGAACCCGCAGATGCTCGACATGGCCCGTGCCGCCCTGACGCGCGGATACGAGGTTCTGATCCTGACCAACGCGATGCAGCCGATGCTGCGCCCACGCATCCGTGCCGGGCTGGCGGATCTTCAAAAAGACTTTGGCGAACGGATCACCCTGCGCATCTCGCTCGATCATTTCGACGCCAACCATCACGACGAAGAACGCGGCACCGGTGCGTTTGCCAAGACCATCGAAGGCATGATCTGGCTGCGTGACACCGGGCTGCGCATGGCCGTTGCCGGCCGTATGCGATGGGCCGAATCCGAACCCGACGCCCGCGCCGGTTTCCGCACGCTGTTCGAACGCTACGGGTTTGACATCGACGCGGACGATCCGGCGATGACCGTCCTCTTTCCCGAAATGGACGACACCGCCGAGGTGCCGGAAATCACCACCGCCTGCTGGGGCATTCTCGACAAGTCCCCCGACGCGGTGATGTGCGCCTCGTCCCGGATGGTGGTGAAACGCAAGGGCGCCTCAAAACCGGCCGTCCTGGCCTGCACCCTGCTGCCCTATGCGCCGGAATTCGAACTCGGCGAAACACTGGCCGAGGCCGAGCGCGACGTGAACCTCAACCACCCCCATTGCGCGAAATTCTGCGTGCTGGGCGGGGCGAGCTGTTCCTGACCGGCAACTTCCCTGAACGCATCTCCAAGCGCACAGCCGAAGTCTCCTTTTGAGATAAAAGGCCCGACAATCGCTTCCGCATATCGGAGATCCGAATGGCATGCCGCCCGCCCGCTCAGAATTCATGATTGGTTAACCACGAACGCCCGCCAGACCCGGTCAGGGGCGTTTTCGCGCCGAAACACCGTAGGAGCGATGTACAGGGGGTGCACGCTTTGTGCACCGCCGTCCGACACGCTTTATTAATGAAGCGTGAACTCTCCGGTGACATTGCGCCACTCGCCCGAACTCAGCAGTTTGCGATGCGTGAATCGCACCGAATGCAGCGGCCCGTCGATTTCCTTGTTCCAGAAATCCACGAATTCGAACAGTTTCGGATGGTCCGGCGCAAGGTCGTATTCCTGCCAGACAAAGCTGTTCAGCACGTTCCGGTAATCCGGCATCCGATAATAGAATTCCGCCGTCGTCAGACCATAGCCCCTCAGCATCATTTCCGTTTCGCTCATTCCCATCTTGAACCCTCTCACACTTGCCTGTAGGTCCATCTTGAAATCAAAATCTTTAAAATCAACAAAAACAAGCTGTTAGCAGTTATTCCCGGTGGCTGCCAAAGAGCCGGGCCACGAGGCATTGCACCTCATATGACGGTTCTGCTAAGGTCGCTCCACAATATATAGTCTCGACCAAAAAACGGGCAGCCGACTTGACTGATACGCCAGAACCCCCTGAAAACATGGACGAAATGCCACCCGAGCGCCCAAGCTACTCGGGCCCGTCCGTGTCTATCGAATCCGAGATGCGCACATCCTACCTAGATTACGCCATGTCGGTCATCGTCAGCCGGGCGATTCCGGATCTTCGTGACGGCCTGAAACCTGTGCATCGCCGCATCCTTTACGCGATGCATGAAACCAACAACGCGCATGACAAGCCCTATCGCAAGTCCGCGCGCCCCGTTGGCGACGTGATGGGTAAATACCACCCGCATGGCGATAGCGCGATCTACGACGCGCTGGTGCGTATGGCCCAGCCATTCTCAATGTCGCTGCCGCTGTTGGATGGTCAGGGCAACTTTGGGTCGATGGACGGCGATAACGCTGCGGCCATGCGCTATACCGAAGTGCGGATGGACAAGCCCGCCGCGTATCTCCTTGCGGATATCGACAAGGAAACCGTTGATTTCCAAGACAATTACGATGGCAAAGACCGCGAACCAACGGTTCTGCCCGCGCGTTTCCCGAACATGCTGGTCAACGGTGCCGGCGGTATCGCGGTCGGTATGGCGACCAACATCCCGCCTCACAACCTTGGCGAAGTGATTGATGCCTGCCTTGCGCTGATCGAAGACGCAGATCTCACCTCCGAGCAGCTGATCAACTATATCCCCGGCCCCGATTTCCCGACCGGCGGCATCATGCTGGGCCGCTCCGGCGCACGCAAAGCCTATCTCGAGGGACGTGGCAGCGTGATCATCCGGGCCAAGACCCGGATCGAGGAGATCCGTAAGGATCGCTGGGCCATCATCATCGACGAAGTCCCCTATCAGGTGAACAAGGCCTCGATGATCGAAAAGATCGCCGAAGCCGCGCGCGAGAAACGTCTTGAGGGCATCGCCCATGTTCAGGATGAATCCGACCGCAACGGCGTCCGGGTTGTCATCGAGCTGAAACGCGACGCCACGGCCGAGGTCGTACTGAACCAGTTGTTCCGCTTCACGCCGATGCAAACATCCTTTGGGTGCAACATGTTGGCGCTGAACGGTGGTCGCCCCGAAACGCTCACCCTGCGGCGTTTCCTGACCTCCTTCATCGACTTCCGCGAGGATGTCGTCGCCCGCCGCACCGCCTATGAGCTGCGCAAGGCCCGCGAGCGCAGCCATATCCTCTGTGGTCTCGCCGTCGCCGTTTCCAACGTCGACGAAGTTGTCGCCACGATCCGCGCTTCCGCCGATGCAGCCGAGGCGCGCGACAAGCTGATGACGCGCCGCTGGCCCGCCGCCGAGATCGCCGGTTACATCCGCCTGATCGACGATCCGAGCCACACGATGAACGAAGACGGGACCTATAACCTGTCCGAGATCCAGGCCCGCGCGATCCTCGAACTTCGCCTGCAGCGCCTGACCCAGCTCGGCGTGAAAGAAGTCACTGACGAGCTCGAGGAACTGGCCGGCAAGATCAAGGAATACCTCGAAATTCTCGGCTCGCGCGACCGTATCATGGGGATCATTTCGGACGAGCTGAAAGAGGTCCGCGACCTCTTTGCCGTGCCGCGTCGCACCGAAATCGTCGACTGGTCCGGCGATATGGAAGACGAGGATCTGATCGAACGCGCCGACATGGTGGTCACGGTCACCTCGGGCGGCTATATCAAGCGTACCCCGCTGGCCGATTTCCGCGCCCAGAAACGCGGCGGCAAGGGCCTCTCCGGTGGCGGATTAAAAGAAGACGACGTGGTGACGACACTCTTTGTCGCCAACACCCATACGCAGCTTCTGTTCTTCACCACCGAAGGCATGGTCTACAAGCTCAAGACATGGCGCCTGCCGCAGGGGGGCCGCACCTCCAAGGGCAAGGCCATCGTCAATATCCTGCCGATCCCGACCGGGGTATCCATTGCCGCGATCATGCCGGTCGACCGGGATGAGAAAGAATGGGACGACCTGCAGATCATGTTCGCCACCTCGGCGGGCGACGTGCGTCGTAACGCCTTGTCCGACTTCACGAATGTGATGCGGAACGGCAAGATCGCGATGGACCTGCCCGAAGGCGTGGAACTGGTGAACGCTCGCATCGCCTCCGAAGATGACGATGTGATGCTGGTCACCGATTCCGGCCGCGCGATCCGTTTCCGCTCCACCGATGTCCGCGTCTTCAAGGGCCGCAAATCCACCGGTGTGCGCGGCATCCGCCTCACCAATGGCGACCGGGTCGTGTCCATGTCGATCATCCGCCATTTCGAAGCGACACCGGATGAGCGCGCCTCCTATCTCAAGATGCGCCGCCTGATGGCCGGGGTGGTCGAGAACGATTCCGAATCCGACGAGGATGGCGGCAACGAGGACAGCACCCTGCCGCAGGAGCGTTATGCCGAGATGTCGGCGGCCGAAAACCTGATCCTCACGATCACCGCCAAGGGCTCGGGCAAGCTGTCCTCCAGCCACGACTACCCGCTGCGCGGACGCGGAGGCATGGGCGTCATGGCGATGGACAAGGCGATGCGCGGTGGCGATCTGGTCGCCTCCTTCCCGGTCGATCTCGAGGACCAGATCATGCTGGCGACGTCGCGCGGCCAGTCGATCCGTGTGCCGGTGAAAGGCATCTCCTTCCGCTCGCGCAGCGCCGGGGGCGTCCGCGTCTTCAACACCGCCAAGGGCGAAGAGGTCGTGAGCGTGGCCTGGATCGCTGAAAGCGAAGAAGACGACGCGACAGAAGAAGGCACGATCGCCGGCGAGGAATAAGATCGACGGGCGGGTGCCGGATACCGGTTCCCGCCCCGACCATCTTAACAGGCCGGTAACTCATTTGCGCCAAACTCCCCGAAAAACGGCGGAGTGATGCTGAATGAACCTCTATTGCGCAACCATCGATCTCAAGGACGATGCCAAGGCGCTGGCCTTTGCCAAGGCCGTGGATGAATGGATGACTTTCCTGCAAGGCCGCGGCGTCATCGGCAGCTGGCGCCTGTTGCGACGCAAACTCAACCTTGCGGCGGATTCCTACCGAGATTTCCTGCTCGAGGTCGAAGTCGCCGACATGACCCAGCTAGATCAGGCGTTTCGCCTCTCTGGCCAGCAAAGCGAAGAGGTTGAAAGCCTGCATCAGGCAGTCAGCGCGCTGGTCCATGCGGCCGATTTCGCGCTCTACCGGCCCTTCCCCGACCCGGAACGCTCCGAACGCATGGCGCTCATCTGATTCCCCTGCTTCTTTGGGTCCAAAATATTCCGGGGAGTCGCCCCGTGGGGCGACGGGGCAGCGCCCCCGCACCATTTCGACAAGCGCCCACTCAGGCGGTCACATCCGTGCCATAGATCCACTCGAACCGGGGCGCGAGCTTCTCGCCGCCAAGCCGCAGCGCAATCTGGCCAATTTCGCGAAACGGGCTTGGCGCGTGAAACTTCCATGTATTACCCCGCGCCGCCGCCACCACGCGACGGGCCCGGTCGATCCGCTCCGCTTCGTATCGCGCCAGCCCGCCCTCGTTCAGGGTCCGCGCCAGCACCCAGGCGTCCTCGATAGCGAGACACGCCCCCTGCGCCATGAAAGGCAGCGTCGGATGGGCCGCGTCTCCCAGCAGCGCCACCTGTCCGCGATGCCAGCTTTCGGCAACCGGATGCAGATGCAGCCCCCAAAGATGGACCTGCTCCACCCGCCGAAGCAGTTCGCCAACGTCACCGCCGAAATTGCCGAAACGCGCGTGGAAATCGGCCACGTCACCTTCTGCGCGCCAGCTTTCCTGTCGCCAGTCGCGACGATCTTCCACCGCCACGATATTCATCCACGCGCCGTCGCGCAGCGGATAGGTCACCACATGGCGGCCCGGCGCCATGGTCAGGACCGCCCGCGCGGGTTCCCCACCTGTCGCCGGTACAATCGCGCGCCATGCCGCCTGCCCTGAAAACCGCGCCTCCTGATACCCGCAAACAAAGCCGCGCGAAGCGCCGCGCACCCCGTCCGCGCCGATGACCAGCGGGCTTTCGATGCGAGCGCCATCGGCCAGCTTCACAGTCACCGCATCCCCGACCTGTTCCAGCCCGACCACCTGCTGCCCCAGTTCGATCCGGACGCCCGCACCCCGCGCGGCGGCCTCAAGACTGGCCAGCAGATCGGCGCGGTGGAAATACCATGTCGGACCGGCCTTTGGCGGCGGCAGGCGGGTCACCGCGCGCCCCGCTTTGAAATCTCGCAGTTCGACACCTTCCGAACGCACCGCCCCACCGGGGATATCGCCAAAGACATCAAGCGCCCGCAGGACCACCATGCCATTCTGGCTGATCTGGATCCCGGCCCCAACCTCTGCCAGCTCGGCCGCCTGTTCCAGCACGCGTACCTGCGCGCCCCGCCGTGCCAGCGCCAGCGCCGCCGTCAGTCCGCCGATACCGGCACCCAGCACGGAGATCTCGCGCCCCTTCAGATCCATCAGTCTCTCGTTCGTCACAAACAAAAACGCCGGGGCAACCCGCCCCGGCGCTGTAATTCATTGGCTGACCGGTCAGGCCAACCGAAATCAGTCGTCGCGGTGGACTTTTTCGCGGCGCTCGTGGCGTTCCTGCGCCTCGAGGCTCATCGTCGCGATCGGGCGCGCATCCAGGCGTTTCAGGGAAATCGGCTCACCGGTCACTTCACAGTATCCGTATTCGCCTTCTTCGATGCGGCGCAGCGCGGCGTCGATCTTGGAGACCAGCTTGCGCTGACGGTCGCGGGTGCGCAGCTCAAGCGCGCGGTCGGTTTCTTCGCTGGCACGGTCGGCTACGTCGGGGATATTGCGTGTCCCGTCCTGTAGCCCTTCGATCGTGTCGCGGCTTCCCGCCAATAGTTCCTGTTTCCAGTTCAGCAGCTTGCGTCGGAAATATTCAACCTGCTTATCATTCATAAACGGTTCATCTTCGGCCGGACGATAGTCATCCGGCAGGAAAACATCCTGCTTCATATCTGCTCCCTCAGTCTGGCCAAAAACGTCCTGCATCACTGTTCCCTAGACATCCGGCACCCCATGTCGCAGCGTTTAGACGAGCCGTCCGAGAATGTCACTACACAATCACGCCGCGCTCGGGTTAAAAGGCCTAAACTGAAACCGAATAGCCATGGGAACGGCAAAGGATTGAGTAAACATGAAATTTGAAGGTACCAAGGATTACGTGGCAACCGATGACCTGACCATCGCGGTCAACGCGGCGGTGTCGCTCGAGCGCCCCCTGCTGGTCAAAGGCGAACCCGGCACCGGCAAGACCGAGCTGGCCCGTCAGGTGGCCGATGCCCTTGGCCTGAAGATGATCGAATGGAACATCAAATCCACCACCCGCGCCCAGCAGGGTCTTTATGAATACGACGCGGTCAGCCGGCTGCGCGACAGCCAGCTCGGCGACGAACGCGTCCATGACGTGAAGAACTACATCAAGAAGGGCAAGCTCTGGCAGGCCTTCGAGGCGGATGAAAAGGTCGTCCTGCTTATCGACGAAATCGACAAGGCCGATATCGAGTTCCCCAACGACCTCTTGCAGGAACTCGACAAGATGGAATTCTTTGTCTACGAGACCGGCGAAACCATCAAGGCGACACAGCGCCCGGTGGTGATCATCACTTCGAACAATGAAAAGGAACTGCCGGACGCCTTCCTGCGCCGCTGCTTCTTTCACTACATCCGCTTCCCGGACGAAGCGACCATGCGCAAGATCGTCGAAGTGCATCACCCCGGCATCAAGGAAAGCCTGCTGACCACCGCGCTGACCCAGTTCTATGAACTGCGCGAAACCTCGGGCCTCAAGAAAAAGCCATCCACATCCGAGGTGCTCGACTGGCTCAAGCTGCTGCTGGCCGAGGATATGACAGCCGAGGACCTCAAGCGCGACGGGGCCAATGCCCTGCCGAAACTGCATGGCGCGCTGCTCAAGAACGAACAGGACGTACATCTTTTTGAACGTCTGGCCTTTATGGCGCGCGGTCAGAACCGCTAGCCTGGTCCGACCTGTCAGGGGCGCGGGTCAAAGGAATTTCACTTGAGCGATGCCCCGCGCTCTGACACCTTGCGGCCATGAACAAACCAGATACCTTCCTGATCCGCCCCCTGCGCCCCGATGACCGGGAATGCTGGGCTGCGCTCTGGACCGCCTATCTCGAGTTCTACGAGACATCGGTCGAGCCCGAGATATACGACTCTACCTTTGCGCGGCTGATCGGAGACGATCCGCAGGATTTCAGCTGCTTCGTGGCCGAAAGCGGCAACAAGCTGATCGGGCTGACACATTTCCTGTTTCATCGCCACGGCTGGAAGATCGAGAATGTCTGTTATCTGCAGGATCTCTACGCCACGCCGGAAAGCCGCGGCACCGGCGTCGGGCGCGCGCTGATCGAAGCGGTCTATGCCGCCGCTGACACCGCCGGCGCGCCATCGGTCTACTGGCTGACGCAGGATTTCAACGAAACCGCGCGCAAGCTTTATGACCGGATCGGCGTCAAGACGCCCTTTATCAAGTACAGTCGACCATGATCCGCTTTGCCCTGATCCTTGTTGCCGCCGTTCTGGCAGCCTGCTCGGACAGGGGCGCATCGGACACTCCAACCCGCGCAAGGATCGCGGACAGCACCCTGCCGCCGGTCAAGACATTCGGCCCAACAATGGTGCGTGCCCCGGTTGCGTCCAACGCAAATATCGCTGCCGATTTCCTTTCCCTGCATTTCGAGCTGGAAAGCGGTCGTCCGCTGCCGATCCTGACCCGTTTCGAAGGCCCGATCTCGGTGCGTGTCACCGGCAACGCCGCGCCCAGCCTGCGCCCGGATCTGACCGCGCTGGTGGGCCGGTTGCAGCGTGAGGCCGGGATCGACATCCGGCAGGTCGGCGAAGCGCAGGATGCCAATATCACGATCCAGTCGGTCAGCCGGGAAGATATCCGTAAAGCCTTGCCTCAAGCGGCCTGTTTCGTCGTTCCCAATGTTGAAAGCCTTGCGGAATTCAAACGCAAGCGTCGACAGCCCGCGACCAACTGGTCACTGCTGCGCGAACGCTACAAGATGGGTATCTTCGTGCCCCATGACGCGCCGCCACAGGAAATCCGCGATTGCCTGCACGAAGAACTGGCGCAGGCCATCGGTCCGCTGAACGATCTCTACCGGCTGCAGGATTCCGTGTTCAACGACGACAATGTGCACACGGTACTGACCGGCTATGACATGCTGATCCTGCGCGCGTCTTATGCGCCCGAGCTGCATTCCGGCATGTCGAAAGCCGAAGTCGCCGCGCGTCTGCCTTCGATCCTGACCCGGCTGAACCCGCGTGGCGACAGCGAGCCGTCCCATGCGATTTCCGGCACGCCGCGCAGCTGGATCGGCGACGTGCAGATCGCGCTTGGCCCGGGGTCGAGCAACAACGCCCGACGTTCGGCCGCAGCAAGTGCCGCGCGTACCGCGCAGGATCTGGGCTGGATGGATCACCGCCGTGCCTTCAGCCATTACCTGCTGGGCCGGATGATCCAGAACGAAGACCCCCGTCTTGCCCAGCAGCATTACGAAAGCGCGATGGGCTATCTTTCCGCGACGCCGGGCACCGAATTGCACCGCGCCTTTGTGGTGACGCAGACCGCCGCTTTTGCGATTTCGCAAGGCAGGGGCGCCAGCGCGCTGGAACAGGTCGACCCCTATATCCCGGTCGCAGCACGGGCCGAGAATGCGGCGCTCATGTCGACGTTGATGCTGCTCAAGGCCGAGGCGCTTGACCTGATGGGACAAAGCGACGAGGCGCGTTCGGTCAGGCTGGACAGTCTGGGATGGGCGCGATACGGGTTCGGCTCTGACGCGGCGGTCAAGGCAAAGATGCGCGAAATCTCGGATATCTCGCCCCTGCCCCGCGGCTGAGCTGAAAGCGAGGAATTCACATGCTGGTCATCGGGGGCGCCGTACTTGGCGCAGCTCTTGGAGCGATCACGGCCCGGCGCAAGGGTGGCAACAGGCTGGACATGCTCCAGTATGCCGCTGCCTGCGCCATCGCGCTTGCCATCGTCGGTCTGTTCGCCACGGTTTTCATCCACCGCGCCTCGATCTAGGGCCGCACTGGCATCCCGGCGCAAGAGCCGTTAACCTGCGGGCAATAAGACGCAATCAGGGGCCAGTTTCATGTTTCTCCCGTTCTTCGAGAATCTCCGCAAATCCGGCATTCCGGTTTCCCTGCGTGAATTCCTGAGCTTTCTGGAAGCCATGAAAAAAGGCCTCGCGACCTATGATGTCGAGGCGTTCTATTATCTTGCCCGCGTGGCAATGGTGAAAGACGAACGCAATCTCGACAAGTTCGATCAGGCCTTTGCCGCCAGTTTCAAGGGGTTGGAAAACATAAGCTTCGAGCAGGTTCTCGAAGCCGTGGACATTCCCGCCGACTGGCTTGAAAAAATGGCCGAAAAGCACCTGAGCCCCGAGGAAAAGGCCGAGATCGAGGCGCTTGGCGGGTTCGAAAAGCTGATGGAAACCCTTCGCGAGCGGCTCAAGGAGCAGGAGGGCCGCCATCAGGGCGGCAACAAGTGGATCGGCACCGCTGGCACCTCGCCCTTTGGCGCCTATGGCTACAACCCGGAAGGCGTGCGCATCGGCCAAAAGGAAAGCCGCCACCAGCGCGCGGTCAAGGTCTGGGACAAGCGCGAGTTCAAGAACCTCGACGACACGGTTGAACTGGGCACGCGCAACATCAAGGTGGCGCTGAAACGCCTGCGCCGCTGGGCCCGCGAAGGCGCCGCGGACGAGCTCGATCTGGATGGCACGATCCGGTCTACCGCCGAACATGGCTATCTTGACGTGAAAACCCGCCCCGAGCGACGCAATGCGGTCAAGGTGCTGCTGTTTCTCGACGTGGGTGGTTCAATGGACCCGCATATCAAGGTGGTCGAAGAACTGTTCTCGGCCGCGCGGTCCGAGTTCAAGCACATGGAGTATTTCTACTTCCACAACTGCCTCTACGAAGGCGTCTGGCGCGACAACCGGCGGCGCTGGGATGCGCAGACACCGACCCATGAAGTGCTGCGCACCTATGGGCCGGATTACAAGGCGATCTTTGTCGGCGATGCCTCGATGAGCCCCTATGAAATCGCCTATCCCGGCGGCGCGAACGAGCACTGGAACCCCGAATCCGGGCAGACCTGGCTCCAGCGGGCGCGCGATCACTGGCAGTCCAACCTCTGGATCAATCCGGTCCCCGAGAAATACTGGGCCTATACCCACTCCATCAAGATGATCCAGGAAATCTTTGAAGATCAGATGGTTCCGATGACGCTGGCGGGTCTTGGAAAGGGCATGCGCGAACTTACGCGCTGACGGGATTCCGCTTTCCAGAAACCATTTTGTAATAGCCTCCTTGCATGTTAAGGTTGCGTTAATTTTATGACGAACTCACCGGGGGTATTATGCTCAGACTTGGACTTGCCGCCATTGCGGCAGCATTCACACTGGTTGCAGGCAGTACGCAGGCAGCAGTGATCTTTCAGGACACGTTCTCGGATGACGATCAGGGCGGCGGAGGTTTCACGACCGTTACCGATCTGACGAACTGGGACGTTGTGCAAGGTAATGTCGATATTCTGAACGCGGGCGGATCCTATGCCTGCCCGACCACCTGTATCGACCTTGATGGCAGTAATTCGCCCGCTCCGGCCATCCTGCGCTCGAAAACGCTCTATGATTTCTACGCGAACGAGCAATATACGCTGACGATCGACTTGCCACGCGGCACCCAGCCGGATTCCCTGATTTTCGGCATCGATGTGCCCGGCGTTGGTGTGACATCGGAAACGGCGGTCAATTACACCTTTCCGTCGACCTTCGTGATGAACTTCAGCAGCCCGACGGATATCTCCGCCTATCTCTATCTCGAGATGCTGGCACCGCCGAACAACCTTGGTCCCTACCTCAACACCTACACGCTCGAAGGACCGCTGCGCACATCACAGCCGCCGGCGATCCCGCTTCCCGCGACGGGCGTGCTGCTGGTCGGCGCGCTGGGACTGCTAGCGGCAAGACGTCGCCGAACGACCTGATCCCGCGGAAATGGAACACGACCGGGGGTGGCATATGCCGCCCCCGTTTTCGTTCGATCGCCCTGCCGGTGATCGGCGCTGCGACCAAGCGAATTTGATCTTTCGCGACTTGTTTCCGCCCCTTCGCCGCGCCATATCTGGGCCATGCTGCGCTTTACCCCGATCCTGCTGGCCATAATCTATGCGATTGTCATGTATCGCTTTTCCGTTTGGCGCACCCAAAAGGAACTGAGCGCGAAATCGACGGAACTGGCCGATCCACGCTTGAAAAAGCTGACCGACCGTCTGGCGGCCAGTCTCGAAGTGGCGCGCATCCCCGTCTACATTTACGAAATCGACCCGGTGAACGGTCTTGCCGCGCCGGACGGGCGGATTTTCATCACGCGCGGTTTCTATCGCAAGTTCCAGAACGGCGAAGTCACCGGCGAGGAACTGTCGAGCGTCATCGCCCATGAACTGGGCCACGTGGCACTGGGCCATGCACGACGCCGGATGATCGATTTCTCGGGTCAGAACGCCCTGCGCACCGCGCTGATGATGGTGCTGGGACGCTTCATTCCCTTTATCGGGCCATGGATCGCGGGCATGCTGACCTCCTTGCTGGCAGCACGCCTGTCGCGTCAGGACGAATACGAGGCAGACGCCTATGCCGCCGCCTTGCTGACCAAGGCCGGGATCGGCGTCTCGGCGCAGAAGTCGCTGTTTACCAAGCTGGACGCGCTGACGGAAAACCGCGCCGGTGTCGCGCCCGCATGGTTGATGAGCCACCCGAAAACGCAGGAACGGATCGCCGCGCTGGAACGGCTGGAAAGCGACTGGGGCGTCTGAGCCGGTTCAGCCAAGCGCCTTGGCCAATCGCGGCAGGCGCGCTTTCTTGAGAAGCGCGCGCATCTCCCACCCCTTGTCCGACAGGCGACGGGCCTCCTCGAGAACGGCGTTCGCCGCATCGGCGACATCCTTGGGATGCTCTTGCCAGATGCCACGCAGGAAACCATCGGGATCGACGCGGGCCAGACCTTCTTCCTCAAGGATATTGCGCGGAAAATCCTTGGCGTTCAGGGTCATGATCGCGTCCGCCGAAGCGTCGACAGCCACGGCCAGAACGTGAAGGTCCGCCGGGTCCGGCAGCCAGAGCCGCGCTTCGATTCCTGGAGCGGCAGCCTGTTCCGCATCGGGCCAGCGCGACCGCAAAAGTGCGATCTCGGACCGCGCCTGCATTTCGCCCTGCGGGCCCAGCTTGATCGCGGCCCGCGCCCATTCCTCAAGGATACGCGCCGACCAGATCGGCGTGAAATGGCCCCGTGCCGCGACGGCCAGTACCATTTCCCGCATCACCGTCGGGTACAGAACGCAGGTGTCGATAACGATCTTCACAGCCGGAAGAACACCGCTTTGAGATAGCCGCTTTCGGCCAGCTGCGGCAGTTGCGGGTGATCCGGTCCAGCCGCGCCGGTATAAAGAAGCTGCGCCTGACGGCCCGCGCGTCCGATCCCGCGCAGGCTCGCCTCGCGGAACTTGGCCAGATCAGCAGCGTGAGAGCAGGAACAGAGACCCAGATAGCCACCCTCGGCAACCAGCGGCGCGGCCAGCTTGGCAATCCGCTCATAGGCGCGCAACCCGGCATCCAGCGCCTGTTTGTTCGGCGCAAAGGCGGGCGGGTCGCAGATAACGACGTCGAATTGCGCACCTTGCTGAACAAGTACCGTCAGCACTTCGAACGCATCGCCCTGCCGCGTGGTGAAGCGGTCTGCCATGCCACCGGCCTCGGCTCCTTTTTCTGCCAGTTCCAGTGCCGGGGCCGACCCATCGACGGCCAGCGCCAAAGCTGCGCCGCCTGCCAGCGTGGCAAGCGCAAAGCCCCCCACATGCGAAAAGACATCCAACACCCGCGCGTCCTTGGCCAAGCTGGCTGCAAAAGCGTGGTTGGGGCGCTGGTCATAAAACAGACCGGTTTTTTGCCCGCCTGTCAGATCCGCCATATAGGTCGCCCCGTTCATCGGCACCTGCAGCGGCTTGGTCGGGGCTTCGCCCAGCAGAACCGAGGATTGATCGTCGAGCCCTTCAAGCGCGCGGGTCCGGCCACTTGCGTTCTTGAGGATCGTGGTCACACCGGTCACCTGCGCCAGCGCCTCGGCCAGCTGATCGAGCCGCGCGTCGGCCCAAGCCGCGTTGGGTTGCACAACGCAGGTATCGCCGAACCGGTCAATCACGACGCCGGGCATCCCGTCGGCCTCGGCATGGACCAGCCGGTAATAGGGCGCGTCATAAAGCCGTTCACGCAGGGCCAGCGCCCGGGCAAACCGTGTGGCAAACCAACCGGTGTCGACCGGCGCGTTCAGGTCGATGTCGAGCACCCGGCAGATGATCTTGGAGGTTGGATTGACCGCCACCAGCGAGATCGGTTTGCGCTCGCTATCCTCAAGCACCGCCAGCGCGCCGGGCGTGATTGCGCGGGTGCGACGGTCGGTCACCAGATCGTTGTCGTAAACCCATGGAAAGCCGCGGCGCATTCCGCGCGCATTGGCTTTGGGTTTCAGGCGCACGCGCGGCAGGTCGGGGGTGGTGGGGTTCTCTGTCATGGCGGTCTCATACGCCGGAGCGCGGCGCGGCGAAAGGGTCAGTTGCGCGGGCGTGAACGCCAGCCGCCCCGTCGGCGCGGCGTCGTCAGCGTGGTTTTGCCTTCGGCCAGCACGGCGGTCATCGGATGGTCCGGATGATCCGGGCCGTAATGCGCTGACAACCGCTCTATCGCCGGGGTTGTATCCGCCTCAGCAGGCAGGCTCAGCGCCCAGTCGAGAAAGATCGACCGGCATTCGGCAAGGGTGATCCCGTCGATCCGGTAAGCCTCGCGGATCAGCCCCTTGGGGTCGTCCTCATTCTTCATCGCGTGATACCCCCTCAAGCGCCGCGTCGATCCGGGCGGCCGTTTCCGAATAGGACGCGACCAGCCCGTCCTGCAAACTGTCGAGATCCTCGGCCCCGGCGCTGCGGCAAAGGAATGCCGCGCCGCCCTCGCCAATGCGGGCGCTGTCAAGCGGACCACCGGTAAGCAGCCGTGCCGCCGTGCGTACGGCCCAGAGCCTGTCGTAAATAGTGCCAAGTGCCTTGGCATCCGCCTGCGACAACCAGCCCGCCGTCGCCGCCGCGCCAAGACCGTCGCCGACGCCGCGTACCGGCTCGCCCGCCAGCAGCGCGCCAGCCTGCGCGACCAGTTCGATATCCTGCATGCGCCCCGGCCCCGTCTTGGCGTCCCACGGACCGTCCGGAGATTTCGCAGCCATGAGCCTGTCGCGCATCTCGGCCACCTCGCGCAGCACCTTGTCGCGATCCTGCGCCTGCCCCAGCAGCTTGGCGCGGAAGGTTTCGATTTCCTGCCCAAGCCCGGTGCCGCTCTCGGTGATGACCCTTGCCCGGGTCAGGGCCAGATGTTCCCAGACCCATGCCTCGTTCTGCTGGTAGTCGCGGAAGCTAGTCCAGCTTGTGGCGACCGGCCCCTGATTTCCCGACGGGCGCAGGCGCATGTCCACCTCGTACAGCCGCCCTTCGGCCATCGGCGCGGTCAGCGCCGTGATCAGCGCCTGCGTCAGCCGCGCGTAATAGGGCCGTGCGGCAAGCGGGCGTTTCCCTTCAGAGCTTTCCTGATCCTCGGGGTCGTAGATCACGATCAGATCGAGATCGGAGGCCGCGTTTAGCGCCCGCGCCCCCAACGAGCCCATACCCAGCACGGCCGCCCCTCGGCCCGGCGGCGCCCCGTGCTTTTCCGCGAATTGCGTGACGACCGCCGGGAACAGCGCCTTGATGACACTGTCGGCGAGATCGGCATATTGCGCGCCCGCCTCATCCGCGCTGATCAGCCCGCGCAGATGGTGCACCCCGATGCGGAACCGCCATTCCTTGGCCCATCGCCGTGCAGCATCCAGCTTGCTTTCGTAATCCGGCTCGCGGGCCAGCGCGTCGATTGCCCCCTTTGTCAGCGCTTCCTCGCCCGGCCAGTCGGCAAAGAAATCGCCACCGATCACCGCGTCAAAGACCGAGGCGTTGCGCGACAGGTAGCCCGCCAGCGCCGGCGAGGTGCCGACGATATCAACCAGCAGATCGATAAGCTGCGGATTGGCCTCAAACAGAGAAAAGAGCTGCACCCCGGCGGGCAGACCGGCAAGGAAACCGTCAAGCGCCAGCAGCGCTTCCTGCGGTTCGCTGGTGCGCGACAGGCGGTTAAGAAGCTCGGGGCGCAGCCGTTCGAAAATGCGCCGCGCCCGCTCGGATCGAAGCGCCGGGTAGCTTGGCCAGCGGCGACAGACCGAAATGTCGATCTCGGGAGGCGGGTCTTCCTGTGGGGTACCATGGGTGTCGGGGGCGAAGAACCCTTCGGTCAGCTCGTGCACCGCGCTCAGCCGTTCGGCCAATTCAGCGCTAAGCGTCGCGCTGTCCTTGCCCATCAGGCAAGCAACGCGGGCCATTTCCTCGGGGTTGACCGGCACCTTGTGGGTCTGGGCGTCATGAACCATCTGGATGCGATGTTCGACTTCGCGGTGAGCGCGATAATACTCGATCAGGCGGTTGCTTATGTCCGAGGGGAGCCAGTTTCGCGCAGCCAGGGCCTGCAGCCCCGGCACAGTGCCGCGCAGGCGGAGGCTTTCGTCGCGCCCGCCTGCGATAAGTTGCCGGGTCTGGGTGAAGAATTCGATCTCGCGGATACCGCCGCGCCCAAGTTTCATGTCATGGCCCGGCACCGTGATGGCGCCGCCAAGTCCCTTGGTCTGTCGGATGCGCAGGCGCATGTCATGGGCATCCTGAATCGCCGCAAAATCGAGATGCCGCCGCCAGATAAACGGGCGCAGGGTCTTGATGAACCGCGCCCCCGCCTTGAGATCGCCTGCCACGGGGTTGGCCTTGATATAGGCCGCGCGTTCCCACGTGCGCCCAAGGCTTTCGTAATAGGTTTCGGCCGCAGCCATTGACATGCAGACCGGCGTGACCGAGGGGTCGGGCCGCAGCCGCAGATCGGTGCGAAAGACATAGCCATCGCCGGTCCTGTCGCTAAGCGTCGCGCACATGTTGCGGGTGGCCCGGACAAGGCCCTGCCGCGCCTCGTGAAAATCGTCCGCGTCATAACGGGTTTCATCGAACAGCACGATCAGGTCGATATCCGAGGAATAATTGAGCTCGCCCGCGCCCATCTTGCCCATCGCCAGCACGACAAGGCCAGCAGCCTCGGCGATGTCATCTTCGCCCTGCCCCGGCAGTTTCCCGCGCCGGATAAGCTGGGCGATCTCAGCCTTCATCGCCACATCGCAGGCCAGCGACGCGAAATCGCTGAGCGCGCCGGTCACGCGTTCCAGCGGCCAGACCCCGGCCAGATCGGCAAGCCCGGCGATCAGCGCGACCCGTTGCTTGGCCTGCCGTAGCAGGGGTTTCAGCTCGTCCGCCTTTGGCAGGTGTTCGCGCTTTGCCGCGATGTCATCGAACAGTGCCGCAAGGGCTGCGTCCGCATCCTCGAGCGCGGGAACCAGCCAGTCCTTCTGCCGCTCGGCCAGTTCCTTGAGGTAAGGGCTGCTGCCCGCCGCGCCCCGGATCAGTTCCGCAAGATCGCCGTCAAGACCGGGCATACGGTCAAGACAGTCCTGCCCCAGTTCGGGATCATAGGCGCGGGGCAGACGGGTGATTTGACGGGCGAATTCCATGCTCTGACGCAATCATGCCGCGCGCGGCGGCGCAAGGGTTCACAGACCCGCGACCGGCGTATCCTGCGAGAAGAGGTTGCGCCATCCATGCCCCTGCCGCTGCCAGAGAGAGGAGACATACATCTCTTGCCACTCTTGTCCACGCCGGAACCGCGCGCGGTAGGACAGCATGGCCAGATCCGGCGCATAGACCTGAAGGCGCGCTTCGCTCAGCGCGTATTCGGCCACGCTCGGCCCTGCATCAAGCTGGGACACATGCCCTTCGCGGTCGGAAAACCCGCTTGGATAGACGCCCAGGAAATCCGGCGAAAGCGCAGCGCGATCAGCTTCGGCATCGCCCCGGACCAGCGCCTCCCAGACCGAGCTTTCCAGCGCCAACATCCCGGCAAGGTCCGGGGGTGGATTTTCTCTCTGTAACATGGTCTTGAACATGCACGCCCGTCCTGCCGCGTCAATCGAGAGAAAGAAGAATGAGCAAGAGCCTGAAACGAGTCCGCGCCGCCCTTGAAGCCGCAGGCGAAACCCCGGACATCCGCGAAACCGCCCTCGCCCGCACCGCGCAGGATGCCGCAGATGCGCTGGGCTGCGGGGTCGACCAGATCGCCAAGTCGATCATCTTTCGCGGGACAGAAAGCAACGAGGCGCTGCTTTTCGTGACGGCAGGTGGCAATCGCGTCGACGCCAGCAAGGCCACGGCACTGGCGGGCGAACCGCTCGACAAGGCGGATGCCGCGCTGATCCGGGCACAGACCGGCTTTGCCATCGGCGGCGTTTCCCCGGTGGGCCATCTCAACCCGATCCGTAGTTTCCTTGACCCGCGCCTGATGGATTTCGAGGTAATCTGGGCCGCAGCCGGTACGCCGCACCATGTGTTTTCCATCGCGCCGCAGCGCCTGTCGGCACTGACCGGGGCCGAATTCGTCCATTTCACGGAATAACGCCTGCGCCGAGCCGTCCAAAGCGATAATGTAAATTCTTTTCACATCACCCCTTGCAGAGGGCCGGGTGACTTCCCATCTGGTGTAATGTGAAAGACATTCACATCCATCTGATCCAACACCGGAGACTGACGACGATGCAAACATTGACCAGCACTGCCCATGCCCCATCGCCGATGGGCTGGTTTTCCAAGGCCGAACACTGGCTTGACGCACGCGGCAAAGGCGCGTGGATCGCCGTGATGGTACTCGGTTTTGTCTTCTTCTGGCCTGTAGGTCTCGCCCTTCTTGCCTATATGATCTGGAGCAAACGCATGTTCAATTCTTCCTGCAAGCGCCGCTCGGCGTGGAAATCGACGCAATACAGCATGTCCTCGACCACCGGAAACAGCGCCTTTGACGCCTACAAGGCCGATACGCTGAAACGGCTTGAGCAGGAGCAGCATGATTTCGAGGCCTTCCTCGAGCGTCTGCGCGAAGCCAAGGACAAGGCCGAGTTCGACCAGTTCATCGACGAACGTGCCCGCAAGAGCGAAGACAACGGCACCGAATCGACACTTTGACCGATATTTGTGCAATCCCTGCAACCGGCGGGGATTGCCGCTTACTGCTAAACAAAGGACCCTAACAACCATGTCAGCCCTGCCCGATGCGGAACGACAGCCGCAATTTTACGAAAACGTACCGGCCAAGCGTCTCGTCGCCTGGATCGTCGACACGATCCTGATCGTGTTGCTCTCGCTGGTCGTGGTCGTGCTGACCGCCTTTGTCGGGCTCTTCGTCTGGCCCATCCTCTACCTGACAATTGGTTTTATTTACCGAACGGTAACCATCGCAAACGGCTCTGCCACATGGGGCATGCGCTTTGTCGGGCTGGAGCTGCGCGACATCAACGGACGGCCTTTTGACCTTTCGCTGGCTTTTCTGCACACCTTTGGCTATACGCTCAGCATGGCTGTGCCGATCCTTCAGGTCATCTCGGTGATCATGATGCTAACCGGGCCGCGGGCACAGGGCCTCACGGATTCTCTACTCGGTTCGGTCGCGCTCAATCGCCGCGCATCGGCCCTGAGTTAACTTCGCTACTTGGCGGGGCCGTATCGCGTTGTTATCATCATTGAAACAGAACGATGACTGATTGATGCGCCACACTTTGCCAATAGCTCCGCAGTTCTATGTAACTGCGCCTCAGCCCTGCCCTTATCTCGAGGGCAGGATGGAGCGTAAGCTGTTCACGGCACTGCAGGGCGAAAACTCCGACAAGCTGAACAACTCGCTTTCGCAGCAAGGCTTTCGCCGGTCGCAAAACGTGTTGTACCGCCCTTCCTGCGCAGAATGTTCCGCCTGCCTGTCGGCGCGGATCGACGTGTCGCGGTTCAAGGCTTCGCGCAACCAGCGCAAGGTGATCTCGCGCAATGCCGGGATCCAGCGCAAGGCAACATCGCCCTGGGCGACCGAAGACCAGTATGACCTGTTCCGCCGATATCTTGATTCACGCCATGCGGATGGCGGCATGGCCGATATGGACGTGTTCGAATTCGCCGCGATGATCGAGGAAACCCCGATCCGCAGCCGGGTGATCGAATATTCCGATCCCGAGGAAAATGAGATGATCGGCGTCAGCCTCACGGATGTGCTCGATGACGGGCTAAGCATGGTCTATTCCTTTTACGCCCCCGACCGTCCCCGTGCGAGCCTAGGCACCTACATGATCCTCGATCACGTGCAGATCGCGCTCGATGCAGGGCTACCTTATGTCTATCTCGGGTACTGGGTGCCGGGCAGCCAGAAGATGGATTACAAATCCAAGTTCTCGGGGCTCGAGGTCTATCTGGGGGGCGAATGGCAGCAGATGCGCGACCCTGCGGCCTATTCCTCGGACCTGCACCCCCTGTCGACCGATCCGATTGCCGAACAGGTCGCCAACATCAACCTTCCCGACCGCCGCCCGACCAACGGCTGACGCCGTCGCATGGTATGGAAATGACGGCGGATATCTGCCGGTTTTCCCTGTGGCGGACGGGTGCCTTGCCCCCCTCGCCACTGCTTTCTTGATTTGCCACGACCCCGTGCCCACCTCGGTTACAACCGTATTCGCACAGGGAGATTTCCGATGGATATCAATAAGCTGCTGGACAGTTTTCTGGGTTCGGGTCAGTCCGGCCAGGGCGGATCGCAACAGGGAACATCGGTCAGCGACCGGGTGTCGAACCTGCCCGGCGGGCTTGCGGGCGGTGCTGCAGCCGGTGGCATGATCGCGCTGCTGCTTGGCACCAAGAAGGGTCGCAAACTGGGCGGCAAGGCGCTGAAATACGGCGGGCTCGCCGCTGTCGGCGGGCTGGCCTACAAGGCCTATCGCGATTGGCAGACAAACCAGCCATCCGGCACCGAGGAAGCCCCGCTGAACCTGCCGAAACCGCCCACGAACAGCGGCTTTGATATCGAGAACGATCAGGATGCCAGCGGTCAGGATTTCCGCCTGTCGCTGATGCGCGCGATGATTTCGGCCGCCAAGTCGGACGATCACATCGATCAGGACGAACATATGCGCATCCGCGAGCAGATCGAACGGCTGGGTCTTGGTGCCGAAGAGAAAGCCGCCCTATTCGACTGCTTCTCGGCCCCCGCAGATGCCTCGGCCACCGCGCGGCTTGCCCGGACGGATGAACAGCGCGCCGAAATTTATCTGGCATCCGTGCTTGCCGTTGATCCCGACACGCCCGAGGAGAAGGCCTATCTCGACGATCTGGCGCGCCACCTCGCCATGCCCGACGGTCTGCGCGGGCACCTTGATCTCGAGGCCAGCGCCGCCCGCAAACAAGTGCTGGAATAAGCCCGACCAAAAGCCGGAAACGAAGAAACCGCGCCCCGTGTGAGGCGCGGTTTTTGTTTCACCGTAGCAAGTTAACCGGGATCAGTAGCCGCCAAGCAATTGCGGCACGATCGTCACGATGGCGGGGAACAGCCAGAGCAGCCCCAGCCCCGCGACCTGGATCAGCACGAATGGCAGGATCCCGCGGTAGATGTGCCCGGTCGTCACCTCTGGCGGGGCAACCCCACGCAGGTAGAAGAGCGCGAAACCGAAAGGCGGCGTCAGGAAAGACGTCTGCAGGTTCACCGCGATCATGATCGTCACCCATTTCGGGTCAAAGCTGCCGCCGTAGATGACGGGGCCGACGATGGGCACAACGATGTAGATGATCTCGAGGAAGTCGAGCACAAAGCCCAGCACGAACAGCACCAGCATCACGATAAGGAAGACTTTGAATTCGTTGTCAAAGCTCATAAGGAACTGCTGGATGTAATGCTCGCCCCCAAAAGAGATCACCACGAGGTTCAGCAGCTGTGACCCGATCAGGATGGTGAACACCATCGAGGTCACCTTGGCCGTTTCCCGTACCACCGGGCGCAGAACGCCGGTACGGTAGAGCACCCAGCAGGAATAGGCCAGACCAAAGGCGGCGATCATGTAGCTTGCATAGGCAAGGAAGAACGCGACCCAGCCCTCGAACGTGACATTCGCCTGATTGATGCGCAGGTCAAAGTTCATGCCAAGCAGGATCATCACGACAACCGCCAGCGTGGCCATGATGATGATCTTGCCTGATCCGCCTTCGTCCTTGAGCTTGCGATAGGCCGCGAGCATGATCGCCCCCGCCGCGCCAAGCGCCGCTGCCGGCGTCGGGTTGGTGATGCCGCCAAGGATCGACCCCAGCACCGCCACAATCAGGACCAGCGGCGGAAAGACCACGCGGATCAGGTCGTTCTGCGCCAGCCGTGCGGCCGCATGACGACAGGACCAGAGCGTGATGGCCAGCGGGATCGCCAGCAACAGCACCGTGGCGCCCGACGAGGTCAGCGGCCCGATCAGCAGCAGATCGACGATCAGCACGAGAACAAGCCCAAGCGCGCCCACCAGCAACGGAACCGGCGACGCCATCGGCGCAACACCACGCGCCGTGGTCAGCACCAGACCCAGCAGAACCACGATGGTGGCAACACCGGTGCCGATCGGTGCGGCATTCATCACAGGCACGCTGTCGGCAGGCGTTTCAATGCCATCTGCATCGGCGGCGTCTTCTGCCGCCTGTGCTTCGGCCTCGGCCACGGCGGCCGCGCCGGCCGCGCGCAGCGCCACGGATTCATCCCATTTTTCCTGACCGTGCAGTTCGATCATCGACGCCTGACACTGTTCACTGACATTGGTACGCAGGATCGAAACGTTCTCGGCATCGTTGCTCGCGCTCAGATGACGGTCCTGTGCCCCGATCACGCCGATTTCGGCCAGCAGGACTGCGCCACCGATCAGCAGGACCGGCGCGGCGATGAACCAGCCAAGACGTTCGTTACGGGTCAGCGGGTTACCGCCCCGCGCAGCAAGCGTGACGGCAGGTGCACGTGACGGGTTCAGCAGCGCATAAACAAAGGCATAGCCTGCGTAGAGCATTGCCAGCAGAATGCCAGGCAGCATGGCCGACTGGAACAGTGTACCCACGGAAACAACCGCCGGACGACCCAGATAGGTCAGCGCGTCGGAACAACCCGCCGCCTGTGCCCGCGCCTCTTGCGCCGTGGAATACAGATCGCCCGCGAGCGTTCCCAGCAGAACGATCACGATGGACGGCGGAATGATCTGACCCAGCGTCCCCGAAGCCGCAATGACACCGGTCGAAATCTCGGGCGAATAGCCGTTGCGCAGCATGGTCGGCAGCGACAGCAGCCCCATAGTCACCACGGTCGCACCGACGATCCCGGTCGAAGCGGCAAGGAAAGCACCCACGACAACAACCGAAACCGCCAGACCGCCCGGCAGCGGACCAAAGACACGCGCCATCGTGGTCAGAAGATCTTCGGCGATTTTCGAGCGTTCCAGCACGATGCCCATCATCACGAACATCAGTACCGCCAGAAGCGTCTCGATGGACTGCCCGGCAAAGACACGGTCGTTCATGCGGTTGACGATAAAGGACAGGTTGCGGTTCAGCGCCTGTTCCCAGCCACCGTCGAACACCGGCGTGTCATATCGCGGTAGTTCGGGGTATCGGAAAACCGAGATTGCATCCCTGTGAACGCCGGAATTCACCAGCTGTTGATAGGCATCCGACCCGGTGTCGATCGCCTGATGCACAAGCAGACCGGCACTGTCGAGCCCGGCAATGATGCCAAAGGAAATGGCACCGGCACCCGAAATGGCGAATGCCACCGGAAAGCCGGACAGAATACCCGCGAAGAGGCAGAGCAGAACGATGATCAGGCCGATCTCGACGCCGTCTAAACCCAAAAACATATGTCGTTCCCTTAGTGTGTGCCTTCGTAGGCTTCTTCGCCCGCGCCCAGCGTGTCACGGTCGAGATATTTGTTCTCGCTCTCTTCGCCCTCGCGGAATTCCAGCAGCGAGCGATAGAAGAACGCGATGGCGTGGATCAGCACCATGCCGGTGAAGATGACCATCAGGATCTTGAAGAGGAAATAGCCGTTGAACCCGTTCGGCGAGAAGCCGATGGTTTCGACGTTCCATTTGACGATCTGCGCCTTGCGCAGCATCAGGTCGAGCTTGTCGCTCGCCGACACTTTTGGCGTGATCAGGTTCCGCCACAGGAAGAACCACGCGTAAAGCCATGTCAGCACGGCAGCGGGCACCATAAAGAAAATCGACCCGAACATGTCGATAACCTTCTTGGTGCGGAATTTCACGACCGAATAGACAAGGTCGACGCGCACATGGCCGCCCTGAACAAAGGTGTAAGTAACGCAAAGCGCCACGACCATCGCGTTGTAAAGCTTGAGTTCTTCTGTGAACCAGCCAACCGACTGGGTGAACCCGAAGCCTACCGGCGAAATCGTAAGCTCGCCAAGGCGAAAGATCGATTGCAGGAAAACGATCATCACCTGTTGAAGGACCATCAGCAGCCCGACCCAGGCCGCCGTGCGTCCGACCGTATTGGCGAACCCCTCGAGCACCCGCACGCAGCCCCACATAAAGGCCGGGCGGATCAACCCGATGATGGTGATCACCAGAACGATGTCGAATACGGCAAAGAAGAGTTCGACCGAAGCGCCGTAATAGATGAACCGGATCAACGCCTGCTTGTCGGACCAATCCAGCCAGAGGGCGGGATGGGACAGGGCATAGAATATGTTGTAAAAGCCAAGCGCAATATTCTGCACCAGCCAGATCAAAGCGTCGCCCATGCGGATGTGCCCCTAAGTCTGAAAAGGTCGCGCGCGGAGACCGCGCGCGACCAGTTTATAACACTTTCGACGCAGATTACATCGACGCAAGAACGCGGTTGCGCTCACGCGAGTAGAAGCTGTCGGACACCGAGAGCCAGCCCGAAGACGCGCGCATCGAAGCCTGTGCGGAGTCGTGAATCTTCTTGAAGATGTCATCGCTGGTGTAGCCGTTGAGCAGCTCAACCGACGCCGAACCAAAGGCATCCCAGACATCGCTCGAGAATTCGTGGATCTGCGTGCCGCCCGATTTCAGACGCTCGAGCGCGGGACCGTTGTTCGCGATGAACTGTGCATAGTTGGCCTGATGCGCTTCACCGGAAACCACTTCGATGGCTTTCTGCTGCGCCGGGGTCAGGCTGTTAAACACTTCAAGGTTGACCGCAACCGACAGGGCCGCGCCGGGCTCGTGGAAACCGGCCGGGTAGTAGTGCGGGCAGACTTCCTGCAGACCCAGCTTTTCGTCCGACCACGGGCCGATCCATTCGGTCGCGTCCAGAGCACCGGTCGACAGCGCCTGATAGATTTCGCCGCCCGGCAGAACCTGAACCGATGCGCCCAGCTTCGACAGGGCTTCGCCGCCCAGACCGGGCATACGGAATTTGAGACCTTTGAAGTCGTCTGCCGAGTTCACCGGGTTGCGGAACCAGCCACCACCCTGCGCGCCGGTCTGACCAGCAAGGAAGGAACGGATGCCAAAGATTTCGCCCAGCTCGTGGTGCAGCGCCATGCCGTCCTGACCATAGTACCAGGTCATGATTTCGGGCGCGGTCATGCCAAAGGGAACGGCGGTGAAATAAGCGAATGCCGGGTGCTGACCGACAAAGTAGTAATCGGCACCGTGATACATGTCGGCCTGACCGGCGGTCACGGCGTCGAACACTTCCAGCGCGCCGACGAGTTCGCCCGCGGCCTTGGCTTCAACCGTCACCTGCCCATCGGTGATCTCGGTGATGCCCTGCGCGACGCGCTCGACCGAATCCCAGACACCGGCAAGGCCGCGCGGCCATGTGGTCACCATCGTCAGGGTCCGCTTGCCCTGCGCATAAGCCGGTGCGGCAAGGGTCGTAGCGGCAGCGGCAGTGCCGCCCATTGCCGAAGTCTTCAGAAAAGAACGACGATCCATAGAGTACTCCTCCCATGAACTTTTTTGTTGTGCCCATGCTCTTGCGACAGGGCGGTTCGTTAAAGTGTTGCTACACTACTGAAAGGGGCTTCAAAGGGAATACCCCTAACGCTCGGTAAGCGCACAGATTTTCAGCCATCTCCGATTTTTTTTGCCCAAATGTCGCACAACCCTCATTCAAACCTTGCACAAATGTTGCGGGCCTCCCGGACGGGCTCTGCCAGATGTTGTCCGCAGCCCGCGTTCTGGGAAATGATTCGCCACTCGGATGCCCCCACGCGGCGGCGACGACCCGCCGATCTGCCCCGAAATACAGACCAAGGTATCGACCAAGCGGCCACCCTTTTGACCCTGACGACGTAAACCTCTGCCCCAAGACTGGCGTTGTTAACGAAAATGTCCGGTTAGATGCGCGCCACGCAATAAAATGTCAAAAATTGCGCAACCAGCATCACTTTTTCTTCCCGATTGCCGGTTGACGCCCCTGCACGACACCCATACAGTCCGCCCAACACAGAGGAGTCTCTAGGGATGAAAAGCCTAGTCGTCATCGTAGGAAGCATGCGCATGGGCCGGTAACGGTAAACCATATTAAGACCCATGCGCCTCCGACACCCTCGGGGGCTTTTTTGTGTTCAAGGACAGGTTTGGAAAACCGGTGATGTCGCGGATGGAGCTAGACAGATGAAACGAGAAATGACCGGCGCAAAGATGGTCGTACAGGCGCTCAAGGATCAGGGCGTCGATACGATCTTTGGCTATCCGGGCGGGGCCGCTCTGCCCATTTATGACGAGATCTTTCAACAGAATGACATTCGCCACATCCTGGTGCGTCATGAACAGGGTGCCGTGCACGCTGCCGAAGGCTATGCCCGCTCGACCGGCAAGGTCGGCGTCGTCCTCGTCACCTCGGGGCCCGGCGCCACGAACACCGTGACCGGCCTGACCGACGCGCTGCTCGACTCCATTCCGATCCTCGTGATCACCGCGCAGGTGCCGACATTCCTGATCGGCTCGGACGCGTTTCAAGAGGCCGACACCGTCGGCATCACGCGCCCCTGTACGAAACATAACTGGCTGGTCAAGGATACCGACGCGCTTTCCGGCGTCATCCACGAGGCCTTCCACGTGGCGACCCACGGACGCCCCGGACCGGTGCTGATCGACCTGCCCAAGGACGTCCAGTTCGCCACCGGCAACTATGAGCCGCCGAAACCCTCGACCTCGCATTACCAGCCGCGCGTCAAGGGCGACATGGAAGAGATCACCGAACTGGTGGCCGCCATCGAAAAGGCCAAGCGCCCGGTGTTTTATACCGGCGGCGGCGTCATCAACTCGGGCCCGGCGGCAAGCCAGCTGCTCACCGAGCTGGTGGATGCGACCGGCATCCCGGTCACCTCGACCCTGATGGGTCTGGGCGCCTACCCCGCCAGCGGCAAGAACTGGCTGGGCATGCTGGGCATGCACGGTCTGTACGAGGCCAACCTTGCGATGCATGGCTGCGACCTGATGATCAACATCGGCGCGCGTTTCGACGACCGGATCACCGGACGCATCGACGCTTTCAGCCCGAAATCGATCAAGGCGCATATCGATATCGATCCGTCCTCGATCAACAAGGTGATCAAGACCGATATCCCGATCGTTGGCGACGTCGCGCATGTGCTCGAAGACATTCTCAAGGTCTGGAAATCGCGCGGCCGTAAAACCGATGCCGAGGCGCTGGTGAAATGGCATCGCCAGATCGACGAATGGCGCAAGGTGAACTGCCTTGCCTACAAACCGTCGGAAACCTCGATCAAGCCGCAATACGCGCTTGAACGGCTCGAGGCGCTGACCAAGGACCGCAAGGACCGCTTCATCACCACCGAGGTGGGCCAGCACCAGATGTGGGCGGCGCAGTTCCTTGGCTTTGAACAGCCCAACCACTGGATGACCTCGGGCGGCCTGGGCACGATGGGCTATGGCTTCCCGGCGTCAATCGGCGTGCAGATGGGCAACCCGGATGCGCTGGTGATCAACGTCGCGGGCGAGGCTTCGTGGCTGATGAACATGCAGGAAATGGGCACCGCCGTGCAATATCGCCTGCCAGTCAAGCAATTCATCCTGAACAACGAACGTCTTGGCATGGTACGTCAGTGGCAGGAATTGCTGCATGGCGAGCGTTACTCGCAAAGCTGGTCCGAGGCCCTGCCCGATTTCGTCAAGCTGGCCGAAGCCTTTGGCGCCAAGGGCATTCTCTGCAAAGATCCCAAAGATCTGGACGATGCGATCATGGAAATGATCAACCATGATGGTCCGGTGATCTTTGACTGCCTTGTCGAAAAGCATGAAAACTGCCTGCCGATGATCCCCTCGGGCAAGGCCCATAACGAGATCCTGCTTGGTGACGCCCAGACACAGGGTGCCATCGACACCAAGGGGTCGGTTCTGGTCTGATGCGGGCTTTGCGCCATCTTGCCCTGGCCCTTGGCATATATCTTGGCCTGTCCTTTGCGGGTCAGGCGCAGGAATTTGCCGGGCTAGACGTGGGACAGCCTTTTGCCAATTCGGCGCGGCTGGGCATTCCGGCCGGGCAGCAAAAGCATCTTGGCTATGACGTCAAACGCTGGATGCGACCGAACGGGATCGACCTGTCGGTCACCGGCGTGCCGGGCGGTCCGATCGTCTATATGGAAAGCTTTCCCCGCCCCGAGGCCCCGGCCATTCCGGGCGAAGGTCTGCGCTTCAAGGTGACGACACTTGGCAAGGCGCTCGACATGCTTGGCGCACCGGGGTTCTATTATACCGGTCGCGGACAGATGGCGACCTTCGGGCCGAACGACGTGTGGTTCCATTCCTACGCGCTGCACGACCGGCACGACGTCATCGTGACCTTTGCCTTTGCGGCACCAACCCAGAACCGTCGCTATAACCCCGATGGCACGGTGATCGAAAACACGAACGCGCTGCTCGATAGCATGATCATCGCCGATTACGGCTATCAGCTTCGCATCTGGGGCGGCGAGGCCGTCGCCCGCCCCGGCTATCAACGCATCAACCTGAATTACCAATAACGGGCACCGCCCCATTCTCGCAGCCCTGCGGGGCACAAGACGAAAGGTTCACCGATGAACGCCCTACAGATCAAGAAAGGCGCGACCAAGCACTCCGCCTATAACCTGCGCCCGACTTTCTCGGAAATCGAGGAACGACACACGCTCGCCGTTCTGGTCGAAAACGAACCCGGCGTGCTGGCCCGCGTGATCGGCCTGTTCTCCGGGCGCGGCTACAACATCGAAAGCCTCACCGTGGCCGAGGTCGACCACACCGGTCACCTGTCGCGCATCACCATCGTGACCAAGGGCACGCCGCAGGTGATCGAACAGATCAAGGCGCAGCTGGGTCGCATCATCCCGGTGCACGAGGTTCATGATCTCACGGTCGAAGGCCCCTCGGTCGAGCGCGAACTGGCGATGATGAAAGTGGTCTGCGGCGGCGACAAGCGGGTCGAGGCTTTGCGGTTGGCAGATATCTTCCGCGCAAACGTCGTAGATACCACGCTGCACAGCTTTATTTTCGAACTGACAGGCGCGCCGGAAAAGATCGACGCCTTTGCCGATCTCATGCGTCCGCTTGGCCTGTCGGAACTGGCCCGGACCGGCGTTGCCGCCCTGTCGCGCGGCGAATGACAAAGTTACGGGCGTCCGTTAATACCGGGCGCCCTTGTCTGAAACCACTGATCGAAGATTAAGCTTTCAGATCTGCCATCTCGGCAAAATCGATGATCTTGGCGCCGCCTTGATCGACCGGTTCCCTGTCAGCATTGGCGCGATTCAGCGCCCGGGCCAAGCAATCGGCCAACGGGTTAACCCCGCCCTCGACGACCAGCCGCGGGTTATGCGCATAGCGCTGCTGCGCGTTTTGGGTTATATCGAACTGTACCCAGTCGCCGGCATGGATGCTGCCCGAGCCATGCTCTGTGGTCTGGCGACAATAGGCCAGATCACCCTGATCTTCGCACCAGATCACCGCCTGACGCTCGCTCCTGTCGCTCCAAAGCACAATTCCGTACATATCCGGCCTTTCGTCCTAAATTAGACGTCGTGACATATGTTTACAGGTTCACATTGAGTTAAAATGCGTGTTCTCAACAAGTGTAATTGAAAAACTTTGACTTGAAATTTGTGTTAGATTTAAGCACACATGACGTTAGTTAGCCACAATTATGACACTATTTGGCGTCAAGGCTTGAACAAGGAAAATTGTTTGGTGTTAGCCTGACTTGGCCTTATTCTTTAAGAGCTTTTTCGAGAGCGGCTTAGGACAGAGATGAACCAGATATCCAGATCCCCGGCTGATCTTCGCGACATGTTCGGCGCGAACCTGCGCCGGTTGTCCAAGCGTTATAGCTCAATTTCCGAACTCTCCCGCCAACTGGGCATCAACCGGACACAGTTTAACCGGTACCTGTCTGGCGAAAGCTTTCCCAGACCGGATGTTCTGGACAGAATCTGTCGGTTTTTCGGAGTCGATGCCCGTATCCTGCTTGAACCGGTGGAATCCCTGACGACCAACAACCATGTCATCAGCGGTCCGTTCCTGTCGGATTTCCTCGCCAACGGGACGCGTAACATCCCCGAGGAATTCTTTCCCTCCGGGTTTTACTGTTTCTACCGGCGCAGTTTTTTGAACACTTCGCTGTTCCTGCGCGGTCTCGTGCACGTGTCGCGCACGGACCAGATCACGCATGTACGCGGGTTCGAGGCCCGCGAAGCGATGCGCAGCCAAGGCCTGTCCGAAGATCTCCCGTCACGCGAATTCCGAGGCTATGTCGCGCGCACCGAAGACGGCGTGACCATGATGATCTCGCGCCGTCACGCGCTCAGCTCGACTTTCAATTACCTGTCGCGCATATCGTCGTTCGAGAACAACTTCTGGTCGGGCTACGTGTCGCGGTCGATGCGCGAAACGCCGGGCGGCATTCGTGTCACACGGATGATCTACGAATATCTCGGCAATGGCTGCGCCAAGGCGCTGCCGACCGCAAGAAACTGCGGTTTCATTCAGGAAAGCGACCTGTTGCCGTTTCACCGGCGGCTCTTGCAGCCCGACGAACCTTTCTCCTGAAACGTCCCGATTTGTCGCCTTGAGACAGGTGCAGGTCGTGAATTAATCGGACAGGCAGGGATTTCCCGCGGAAAATGACCGCGTCACAAGGGGAAACATGCCATGTCCAGCGAACCGACAAATCTCTCCGCCGTGCGTCGCCCGATCGAAACGGCCCATGGTCTCCCGAACGCCCATTACACCGATCCAGCCATATTTGCGGAAGAGACGCAGGCGCTTCTGGCCAGCCAATGGGCCGGGCTTGCCGTGGCGGGCGACGTACCCGAACCGGGCGATGCTGTGCCGCTGGAATTCCTCGGCATGCCGCTGCTGCTGATCCGTGACCGCGATGGCGTGGTGCGAGTGTTTCAGAACATCTGCCGCCACCGGGGCATGATCCTTGTCGATGCCCCCCGCAAGATCGAAGGCGCGATCCGCTGTCCCTATCACAGCTGGTGTTATTCGACGCAAGGCAGGCTCGTTTCAACCCCGCATGTGGGCGGCCCCGGACAGAACACCCACGAAGGCATCGACAGGGCGACGCTTGGCCTGATCGAGGTGTCGTCGCATGTCTGGCGCGACATCGTCTGGATCAACCTGTCGGGCACTGCCCTGCCCTTTGAGCAAGCCATGTACAAGATGATCGACCGCTGGGCGGAGTTTGACCAACCGCTCTTTCACGGCGGCGACGACAGCCGGTTCGATCTCTCCGTCAACTGCAACTGGAAGCTTGCGGTCGAAAACTATTGCGAAAGCTATCACCTGCCTTGGGTACATCCCGGGCTGAACAGCTATTCCCGTCTTGAAGATCACTATCATATCGAGGAACCCGGCGAATATTCCGGCCAGGGAACGCTCGTCTATCGCCAGATCCGGTCTGAAAAGGACGGCAGCGTGTTTCCCGATTTCGAAGGGCTCAGCGGCAAGTGGAATGAAGCAGCCGAATACATTTCGGCCTTCCCGAATGTCCTGCTGGGCGTACACCGCGATCATGCCTTTGCGATCATCCTGACCCCGGAAACCCATGACCGAACAACGGAACATGTGCATCTTTACTACGCGACGCCGGATACCGACCCTGACCTGCGCGCGCGTAACACGCACCAGTGGAAACAGGTGTTCGAAGAGGACATCTTTGTCGTCGAAGGCATGCAGAAAGGCCGCCACAGCCCGGGTTTCGACGGCGGGCGGTTCTCGCCGGTGATGGACGGGCCGACCCACCTTTTCCACGACTGGGTTGCGCTCAAGATGGATCAGTATCGAAACGGACCGCCGGGTATCCGGGCCGCGGAATGACCGCTCCCACCGGATCGCTTGAAACGCGCCTCCTCGAAGCTCATGCGCTGGACGACCGCACAGCGCTGGTCACCCTTTATGCCGAGGCCGCCGACACCGCGAACAACCCTACCGCCTCGGGCTTTTACCTGACGCATGCCTATGTCTACGCGCTTGAAACGGCGCATCCGCTGGCAGACCAGTTGCATGCCCGGCTTGTCGCCGAGGGGCGCGACGCCTGATCAATCGGGATCGGGTCCGTAGCTCAGCAGGCTGTAGAAATGCCATGTCGCATGCCCCAGAAGCGGCAAGACAAGGAACAACCCAAGGAAGTAGGGCAGCATCGCCCAGAAGGTCATGATCGCGATAAGGAAGGCCCAGCCGAACATGACCAGCGGATTGGCCAGAACATATTGAAACGACGCGATCATCGCGGTCACGAAGTCAACCTCGCGATCCAGCAGCATCGGCAGGGACAGCACCGTTATCATGTACAGCAGCGCGGCAAAGCCGGCCCCAACAAAGCTACCGAACAGCAGCATCACCAGCCCGTTTGCGCTAAAGAAGACCTCGTAGGATGAGGACACGTTTGTCATGACCGACAGGCCCATGAACAGCGCAAAAATCATATGTCCAAGAAAGAACCAGAACAGAAAGACCACGACGATGATGGCGCAGATTGACGGAAGCTGTCGGCGGCTTTGCTGAAACACCACGCCAAAGATTTCGGACGCGCGTAAAGGCTCGCCGGTTTCGAGCCGCCGCGAGACCTCATAAAGACCAACCGCCGCAAAGGGACCGATCAGGGGAAAGCCGATTGCCGCGAGTACAAGCCAGAAGGTCGTGCCGGTTGCATAGGTCACAGCAAGCATGGCCCAGCCGCCCAGAACATAGAACCCGGCAAAGCCCAGCCCGTAAAGCGGCGCGCGTGTCAGATCGGACAGTGCGCGTCCCAGAATGGTCTTGATGTCCTGCCATTCGGCCCGGCGCATTTCCGGTGTACCGAAATCATATTCTTTGTGTACAGGTATCACCCCCCATTTCCCTCCCCTTTTCGTGGCTAGAACGCCGGACGCTTTCCGGGCCAGCCTGTCGCTTCGTGATAGGTCTCTCCCATACCCAAGATTTTGAGATCGCTGTCGCGCGGACCAAAGATCTGGATACCCGCGGGCAGCCCCGCGTTCCCAAAACCGGCGGGCATGGCCAGCGCGGGCAATCCCAGCAGGCTCACCGGAGTCACCACCTGCATCCAGCGGTGATAGGTATCCATCGCGATGCCGTTAATCTCCGTAGGATAGGGCTTGTTCACATCAAAGGGCCAGACCTGCGCGGTCGGCAGAACCAGCGCGTCATATTGCTCGAACAGGGTCGCGGCGACCTTGAACCAGTCCGAGCGGATGACGCTGGCGCGATGCACCTCCATCGCGCTCATCGCAAGCCCGCGCTCAAGTTCCCAGATGGCCGTATCCTTGAGCACCTCGCGTTCAAGTGCCAAGAGACCGGTCGCGACCGACCAGGACCGCAGATTGATCCAGCTTTCCCAAAGCGCGTCGGCGGAAAACGGTGGCGCGACATCCTCGACAGTGGCGCCAAGCTGTTCAAAGACGGCAAGCCCCTCGCGGGACAAGTCAAGGATGCCCGGCTCAGTCGGGAATGCACCGCCCCAGTCGCCAAGCCAGCCGATGCGCATCCCCTTCATATCCATTGGTTTCAACGGCGCAGCAGGTGAATAGTCGGCCCGGTGCGGCAGACGGGGATCAGGGCCGGACATGACATCGAGCAGGATGGCGATATCGGCGGGGCTACGCGCCATCGGGCCAAGGGTCGCAAGCTGGTGCAGGAAATTGTCGCCAATGGGTTCGCTCGGCACCCGTCCGAAACTGGGCCGGAAACCGTAGACGTTGCACCAGCCCGCCGGGTTCCTCAGGCTGCCCATCATGTCCGACCCGTCCGCCAGCGCCAGCATGCCCGCAGCCAGCGCCGCTGCGGCACCGCCTGACGATCCGCCACAGGAAAGCTCTGGCGCATATGGGTTGCCGGTCGCCCCGTAGACCGGGTTGAACGTATGCGACCCAAGGCCAAACTCGGGCGTATTGGTCTTGCCGATCAGGATTGCGCCAGCCGCGCGTATACGCTCTGCGACCAGATCATCCTTCTCCGGCACGAAATTTGCGAACTTCGGCGAGCCATGCGAGGACACGATGCCTTTGACATCCATCAGGTCCTTGATTGCAATCGGCAGGCCATGCAACGGCCCTCTGCTCTCTGCCGCATCCGCTTGGCGCGCTTCGGCCAGCAGATCATCGGCCTCGCGCAGCGCCACGATGGCATTGATCTTGGGATTAACCTCGGCAATCCGTGCGAGCGTTTCCTGCATCAGACTCTCGGCGCTTAACGCACCCGAGCGCAGATCTGACAGAAGGGATGCTGCGGAAACAGTAGAGAGATTCATGTGCAGGCCTTTGATAGTTCTGCGCAAGCCTATCCTCTGGTTTTTCCGCTGAAAAGCAGTAGTGACATGTCTGGCGGTTCAAACCGCTGTCGGACGCCATGCCTTTTCGAGCGGACGCATGATCGGGGATGCGACCGCTATCGATAGAGAAGTTCGGAGAACCGGTTTAGCCCTGCGCTTCGGCCCGGCTCTTGCCCGAGACATCAAGCGCGAGGGTCGCGGCCATGAAACCATCGAGGTCGCCGTCAAGCACGCCCTTGGTATCCGAGGTTTCGTGATTGGTCCGCAGATCCTTAACCATCTGGTAGGGCTGAAGGACGTAAGACCGGATCTGGTTGCCCCAGCCCGCATCGCCCTTGGCTTCATGCGCTTCGTTGATCGCGGCGTTGCGACGATCAAGCTCCATCTGGTAAAGCCTTGATTTCAGGGCTTTCATGGCGATGTCGCGGTTCTGGTGCTGAGACTTTTCAGAGCTGGTCACCACGATGCCCGTCGGCGCGTGGGTGATCCGGACTGCGGAATCTGTCGTGTTCACGTGCTGTCCGCCCGCGCCCGACGACCGGTAGGTATCGATACGGATATCGGCCGGATTCACTTCGATCTCGATATTGTCGTCCACAACCGGATAGACCCAGACAGAGCTGAAAGAGGTGTGCCGCTTGGCCGCCGAGTCAAAGGGCGAAATACGTACCAGCCGGTGCACGCCGGATTCCGACTTAAGCCAGCCATAGGCGTTCGGTCCGGAAATCTTGTAGGTGGCGGATTTGATCCCCGCCTCTTCGCCCGCGCTTTCAGCCTGAAGTTCGACCTTGTAGCCCTTTTTCTCCGCCCAGCGGACATACATGCGCGCCAGCATCGATGCCCAGTCGCAAGACTCGGTCCCGCCTGCGCCCGAGTTGATTTCAAGGAAGGTGTCGTTGCCGTCGGCCTCGCCGTCGAGCAGCGCTTCGAGTTCCTTTTCGGCGGCCTTTTTCGACAGGGTTTTCAGCGCCTCTTCGGCGTCCGAGACGACCTCGGCATCGTCTTCCATTTCGCCCAGCTCGATAAGCTCGAGATTGTCCGCCAGATCCTGCTTGATGCTTTGATAAGTATCCATCGCATCGACCAACATCTGCCGGTCACGCATCAGTTTCTGCGCGGCTTCGGGATCGTTCCAGAGGTTCGGGTCCTCGACGCGGGCGTTGAATTCCTCAAGCCGGTGCGGCGCGGTTTCCACGTCCATACGCTGGGCCAGAAGGTCCAGTGATTTTTCGATCTCGGCCACGGTGTTCTGGGTCTCGGCGCGCATGAATATCCTGCCATCGGGTTTGGTGTTCGGGGGTGATACAGCAGGGCCGTTGACCGGGCAAGGGCAGCCGGTCAACTAGCTGCCCTGCATCCTTTTAATAAAGCCCGCCCGAGCTGACGGTGCCGAAATCGGCCTTTGGCCCGACGACCGCGGTTTCCCCGGTCGACGTGGTAACCTGGCGGCCGCTCTGCCCGACTTCTTCGAACATCGGCAAGTTCGATCCCATCGCAAAGCCACCGTCGAAGGCGAGACCAAAGGTCGGCTCCCACCCGTCGCGGAAATACTCGGCGACGACATAAGGCCCGCTCGCATCATCAGGCAGACGCATACCGGTATACCGGTCGATCTTGATGAAATGACCACCGGGCGGTACGTCAAACGGACCACCGCCGAACTTTTTCACCGCTTCGGTCATGAATTCCTGAAACACCGGACCACACATGGACGACCCATAAGCGCCCCGGCCAAGCGGGCGCGGGCGGTCGTAGCCGATATAACAACCAGCGACGATATTGCTGGAAAAGCCGACGAACCAAACGTCGCGCGCGTCGTTGGTCGTACCGGTCTTGCCTGCAATCGGCACCGGCAGGTTCACGGCACCCGACGCGGTGCCACGATCGACCACACCTTTCATCATCGATGTCAGCTGATAGGCGGTAACCGCATCCATCACCCGGTTGCGGTTGCTGACGATACGCGGAGCCTGCCCGCTCATCAGGTTGATGGAGTCGCAATCAACGCAGTCCCGTTTATCGTGACGATAGATCGTCTTGCCATATCGGTCCTGAACCCGGTCGACGAGGGTTGGTTCCACGCGTTCGCCGCCATTGGCAAACATCGCGTAGGCCGCAACCATTTTGTAGAGCGTGGTTTCCTCGGACCCGAGCGAGTTGGCGAGGAACGTACCCATATGATCGTAGACACCAAAGCGCTCGGCATAGCCGGCGACGACCTCCATCCCGATTTCCTGCGCCAGACGAATGGTCATCAGGTTCCGGGACTGTTCGATCCCTGTCCGGAGCGGCGTCGGCCCGTAATACTTGTTGGACGAGTTGCGCGGACGCCAGAGACCCTGCGGCGTGTTGATTTCGATCGGGGCGTCAACAACGATGGTTGCCGGGCTGTAGCCACTGTCAAGCGCGGCAGCATACACGAAAGGCTTGAAGGAGGACCCCGGCTGGCGCTGCGCCTGCGTGGCGCGGTTGAACACAGAGTCCTGATAGGAGAACCCGCCCTGCATCGCGATAACGCGGCCGGTGTTCACGTCCATCGCCATGAAACCGCCCTGCACGTCCGAAACCTGTCGCAGCGTCCAGCGGATGAACGACCCATCGCTGTCGTCAGTCATTGCGCGGACCAGCACGACGTCGCCCACCGAAAGGATATCGCCAGCGGTGCTGGCCTTTTTCGCCAGCGTGCCATCCGTGTTGCGCTTACGCGCCCATTGCACGTCTCTGGCGGTGATCCAGTGGCCGTCTTCGTCCTCTTCAACACCTTCGATGCCGATACGAGCATCGCTGTCGCCGACACGCAGAACAACCGCAGGGTGCCACTCACCATCAAGTTCCACGTCGCGCGGAACAGAGGCATTCGACAGCGCCTCCCGCCAGGATGCCTCATCGCCCAGTTGATCCTCGGCAATCTTGTCATAGGTGCCGTGCCAGATGCCCCTGCCCCGGTCGTATTTCTCAAGCTGACGCTGAAGCGCCGCCTCGGCCACGACCTGCATTTCCTCGTCGATCGTCGCGCGGACCGTGAAGCCGCCGGTAAAGAATTCGCCCTCGCCGAAGTCCTCGCTCAGCTGGCGCCGGATTTCATCGGTAAAGTAGCTGCGTGGTGGCAAAGCGGTGCGGAAACCTTCGAAATCACCATTCTGGACCGAACGGACAGGCTGGGCCACTTCCTCTTCGAAGACCGCATCGGTGATATAGCCGTTTTCGCGCATTTCCCGCAGCACGTAGTCGCGGCGCTGTTGAAGCCGTTCCTTGTTGCGCACCGGATGAAAATCGGACGGTGCCTTGGGGAGAGATGCAAGGAAGGCGGCCTCATGCGGTTCAAGCTGACCAAGCGTCTTGTTGAAATAGGTCTGGGCCGCGGCAGCGACACCATAGGAATTCTGCCCGAGGAATATCTCGTTCAGGTAAAGTTCGAGGATCTTGTCCTTGTCGAGCGTTTCTTCGATCCGCGTTGCAAGGATAATCTCCTTGATCTTGCGCTCGGCCCGTCGATCACCCGACAGCAGAAAGTTCTTCATCACCTGCTGCGTGATCGTCGAAGCACCGCGCACGTTATCGCCGCGCGATCGGACCGCTTCGATCCCCGCCGCCGCGATGCCGCGCAGGTCATAGCCGTGGTGGCTGTAGAAATTCTTGTCCTCGGCAGAGATGAACGCTTCTTTCACCAGTTCCGGGATTTCATCGGACGGCACGAAAAGACGCCGTTCGCGGGCGAATTCGTCGATCATCTTGCCTTCGCCCGAATAGATCCTGCTGATCGTCGGGGGCTTGTACTGGGCAAGGGATTCATGGCTTGGCAGGTCACGGCCATACATCCAGAAAACACCGCCCACGCTTAGCGCGACCATCGCGATGCCAAGCGTCAGCGCCGTAAAGATCGCGCCGAAAAAGGATAAGATGAACCTGATCACGTGCCTGTCCTAACTCGTCAATTGGGCCCTATATAAGCCTCTGCCCCAACAGGGTCAAAACACGATGCGGTTCGCCAGCGGCCAATTCACGCCCATCGGGCGCACAATCCGGCCCTGCTCCTGCGTATTACTGACGCACCAGTGGGCGCACCGCCTCGTCCGTCTCGCGCCAGCGGATAAGGCCATTTCGAATTCCGCGCGCCATTTCCTGCCGCCATTCCTGATTCTGCAGGTTTTCAAGATCACGCGCCGAGGAGATAAACCCGATCTCGATCAGAACCGACGGAATATCCGCTGCCTTGAGCACGGAGAACGCGGCTGAGCGCAGGGGGCGGCTGTTCATCGGCGCGCCGGTTTCGGCAATCCCGTCGACGAGCGACCGGGCAAGCGCGCGGGTCCGCGGTGAGGTTTCCTGACGCGCAAGATCAAGCAGCACATCCGTCACCACATCATCCGCCGAGCTGAGATCGACGCCAGACAGCAACTCGTCCCTGTCATGACGCTCCGCCAGCTTTGCGCTGGCTGCATCCGAGGCATCGCGCGAGAGGAAATGCACCGTCGCCCCGTGGGCCTGCCCTTCGGCAAGGGAATCGGCGTGAAGCGAGACAAAAACATCGGCCCGGGCCTGATGCGCGATGGCCACCCGTCGTTCGAGTGAGACAAAACGGTCGTCTTCGCGCGTCATGACAACCTCGAACCCGCCGCTGCGCAGAAGCTCCTCGCGCAGTTCGCGCGCAAAGGTCAGCATGAGGTTCTTTTCGTCCAGCGTTTCAGTTTCCGCGCCCGGATCGATGCCGCCATGGCCGGGATCGAGCACCACCAGCATCGGCGTATCGGGTCCGCGCCGCGTGACCGGACCAACATCTTCCGGCGGCGGGAGATCCCAACCCGCCGTGTTCGGAGCGCCGGTCCGGGTGGCAAAAGCTTCTTCGGTGGTCGGAATGAGGCGCACGTTCAGGTGAGCCGCCTGGCTTTCGCTGTCGACGGTCATTGCCGCGCGGGAAACCTTCATCGGCTGTGCCAGTTCAGCCACGAGCCGCGACCACCCCGGCACATACCCGCCGAACTGCACCTGCTTGATATGTTCCCCGGTCAGAAGGGCATCCGATCTCACCCCGCTCCAGTCGACCTCTTGGAAATCCATGACAAGGCGCGGCGGACCGTCGAGAGTAAAGACACGATACGGGACCCCAATGTTGAGATAGAAGTCGATGCGCGCACCATCGCCCTCATCCGCGATGCGGCTGCGTTCCGTGTCGACCCGGGTCAACGCATTGAATGATTGTGCAGCCAATGGGCCGACATACAAAAGTACGACCGCGAGCACTGCGAATAATCTGCTCATTCCGCCAATTCCATTGCGGGCCTGTGTCCGGCCCTTTTTCGGTCACCCTACCCCAAACGCATCGCGTTTGGAATGTCTCAGCCGCCTTGACGCTGGGCCATGAAACGCTTCAGGCGCGCGAGTCCCTCGCGAATATCCTCGGTGCTGCGGGCATAGGAAAAACGCAAGGTCGTCGCACCGCGGATTGGATCGAAATCGAGTCCCGGCGTGACCGCCACCCCTGCCCGATCGAGAATCTCTGCGGCGAAAGCCCGGCTGTCATTCGTGTGTGCGCTTACGTCAGCATAGACATAGAACGCGCCGTCAGGCGGGGCGATGTCCGTAAAACCTGCGGCTGGCAGACCTTCGAGCATGAGGCGGCGATTCTCTGCATAGACCGCGAGGTTCGCCTGCAACTCCTCCTCGCAATCCATGGCCGCGAGCGCCGCGATCTGGCTGGCATGAGGCGCGCAGATGAACATGTTCTGCGCCAGTCGCTCCAGCACACGCACATGGTCCTCGGGGACGACCATCCAGCCAACCCGCCAGCCGGTCATTGAGAAATACTTGGAGAAGGAATTGATTACATAGGCATCATCGCTGATCTCCAGCGCGGTGACGGCTTTCGCCTCGTATTCGATGCCGTGATAGATTTCGTCGGATATGAAATGCGCCCCCTGCGCCATCGTTGCGTCGATCAAGGTGGCAAGGGCCGCACGGTCGAGCATCGTCCCGCTTGGGTTGGCAGGCGAAGCGACCATCAGCCCTTTGAGGTTAAGATCCGCGATATCCTCGGCCACGGGTTGCAGACGGTTCTCGGCAGAGGTCGGGAAATCGACCGGCTCAAGGTCGAGCGCGCGCAGGATCTGCCGATAGGACGGATATCCGGGCGCGCCGATACCCACCCGGTCGCCTGTATCAAACAGGGCGGTAAAGGCGAGGATGAATCCCCCCGACGACCCCGGCGTGATCACCACCCGCTCGGGGTTGAGATCGACATCATACCATTCGCCGTACAACCGGGCGATCCGCTGGCGAAGCGCGGGCAGACCAAGTGCCACGGTATAGCCCAGCGAGTTTTCGCGAAGCGCTTTCGACAGGGCATCCATCGCCCCGGATGGCGCGCCGGTGCCCGGCTGTCCGACCTCCATATGGATAATGCTCTTGCCCGATTCCTCCGCACGGCGGGCGGCATCCATCACGTCCATCACGATAAAAGGATCAACTTGCGAGCGTTTGCTAACCATCTGTCTTCCTGAAGAGTCTGTGTCGCCCCGGGCCGACGGTCCCGGGAGGTCTCTCTGTCATAATTTGCCTCAACCGGTTGAACAAATCGAAAATGCCAGTGCGTCCGACCGCGACGGGTGACACGAAAAACCCTTCAAAATTCTCGGTTTCCGCCTCTGAAATGCTGATTTTACACGCGAGTATCGGTGAACAACAATTCGGGAACGCAGCTTACCAGCCGGGACCAATCACAAATCGGGGAAAAGATAGCGGTCGGGTTGAGTTTCTTTCCCGCGTCTTTCATGGTGCCTCATCGGCGCTTGCCCTGATCGTTCCGCTGGTCCGATCTGTGTAGACCAGCCGCCATATGGCAGAAACGAAAAGGTAGACCCATGATCCGCAAAGCTGCAAAGGCCTTGCTCGCAACGACAAGCGCTCTCGTCCTGAGCGTACAGGCCGCTTTTGCCTTTGATCCGGCAAACATGACTGAACAGGAACGAACGGCTTTCGACGCTGCGGTACGGTCCTACCTGCTGGAAAACCCCGAGGTCATCGTCGAAGCGATCAACCTCATGGAACAGCGCAACGCCGAACAACAGGCGGCCGCAGATGATGAACTGGTCGCGGCCTATTCCGACGAATTGTTCAACGACAACCACTCTTGGGTCACCGGCAATCTCGATGGAGATATCGTTCTTGTCGAATTCATGGATTATCGCTGTGGCTATTGCCGCCGTGCCGTTCCCGAAGTTAATTCGCTGCTTGAAGATGACGGCAATATCAAGCTGATCATCAAGGAATTTCCGATCCTTGGCGAAGCTTCCGTAATCTCTTCGCGCTTTGCGATTGCGACACTGCAGGTCGCTGGCGACGACGCCTATGGGCTGGTTCATGACGCGCTTCTGGAAATGAACGGCGAGATCAACGGCGTGACCCTGCGCCGCCTCGGCGAAGGGCTTGGTCTTGATGTGGATGCCATCATGGATCACATGGACAGCGACGAGGTAACAGCGGTCATCGTCACCAACCGCCAGCTGGCGCAGGCACTCAAGATCAACGGAACACCGACCTTCATTCTCGTCGATGAAATGCTGCGCGGCTATCTTCCTGCCGACCAGATGGCAGAGATCATCGCCGAAAAACGCAGCTGATCAATCGCTTAGCTGCTCGACGAAAATCTTTCCACTTGTGCCGACGCGGGCCCGCCAATGGCTGGCCTGCGTTACTTTTTCGACCTGCCTTGGTCGATAACAGACGAAGTTCCAGCCGCCCGGATCTCTCTGGCTATCGTAGCTGATCCCGGTGCCACCGCTGGCGCGGACCTGTTCACCAAAGACCTGACCAGCTGTATAGCTGTTCGGATCGTGCAGATCGGGAGCGGCCCCACGGATGTCGACGAAAGTACCGTCGAGACCGGCCGAATAAGCCCGGTATTCTTCCGTTTTCTCATCCAGCCCTGATAGGGCAACTTCCTGCCGCAAACCGTTCAGCACCTCGATCAGGGCAGTTTCCACATGCGCGGCGGCATACCACGCCCCAAGGTCAGACCCCGCGAAACGTGTACCCGACGGGCTACCGTGGAGGAAAGCCGCCATCACGACACTCGCGTTCGCGCGCCCATAGACCCATTCTGAAGGATCCAACCGACGCAGCCTGTGAGAGACGATCCGGTCGTTTGTCCATCCTTCCAGCTCCATGACGGCCTCAAGGTCTTCGGCCTGCGTCACAATTTCGAATGCATTGATCGGCGGAAATCGGCTGGGGATCACGCGATAGGTGAGGTCCGGCGCGGAAACTTCTGGAAAATCGGTGTTTTCGGCCAACGGATTAACCAAAGACCACGGTATCACGGGTCACAGGTTCGATGAACTCGCCTGCTACCGGCATGCTCGCGCTTCCGCCGCGCCATGCATCAAGATAGCGGCGCACCAGCATAAGCCCGTCCTGTGTGCCTGACGTCATCAGGTCGGCCGGCGCCTGCCCCGAAAACGGTAGCCCGCGATGAGGTCCATTGAGCCAGACGAGCGCCTGATCCTGCTTTTTAAACAGAATGCTCAGGGCCTTGTGAATTCCCAGCACCGCAGAAATCCGCAGCAACATGTCGAGGCTTAACGAGATATCGTCTCCATCCTGCGCCTTGCGGACCCAGTTGTAATAGGCAGACCGCGACGGATGGCCCAGAACGGCAAGCCGATCCTTTTCGCTCAGCTTCCATTGATCGGCAATCGCAAGGAAACTGCGCAGCCCCGGACCGCTCAGCCTTTTGCGGTGAGCCGGTCCCATATCCTGCGGCGACAGTACATCGACGGGATGATCGTGCTTCTTGAATGCAGGTTCGGCCATTTCAGGGACTCCATGTCTGCAAACAAACATAGCGTCCATATATGGACATTTCAAGCCCTACTCGGCAGCCTCGGCCATTGCGTCAAGCTCGGCGGCTTTCTTTTCCACCTGTTCGACGATGTGATCAATCATCGCATCATTGCCCATCTTGTGGCTTTGCTTGCCGGCCAGATAGACCATACCTGACCCCGCCCCACCGCCGGTGAATCCAACATCCGTCATCAATGCCTCGCCCGGTCCGTTGACGACGCAACCGATGATCGAAAGGCTCATCGGTGTCTTGATATGTTCGAGCCGTTTCTCGAGCGCCTCAACCGTCTTGATAACGTCGAAACCCTGTCTCGCGCAGGACGGGCACGAGATGATGTTCACTCCGCGATGGCGAAGACCGAGCGATTTCAGAATTTCGAAACCGACCTTGACCTCTTCAACGGGATCGGCGGAAAGACTGACCCGAATGGTATCACCGATGCCCATCCACAGCAGATTCCCCAAGCCTATTGCAGATTTGATGGTGCCGGACATCAATCCACCGGCTTCGGTAATGCCCAAATGCAAAGGTGCGTCCGTTACTTCGGCAAGCTGCTGATAGGCCGCTGCCGACATGAAAACATCGGATGCTTTGACGCTGATCTTGAATTCATGGAAATCGTGATCCTGCAGGATCCGGATATGTTCGAGACCGGATTCGACCATCGCGTCTGGGCACGGCTCTCCATATTTTTCGAGCAGATGTTTTTCGAGGCTGCCCGCATTCACGCCGATCCGGATGGAACAGCCATGATCCCGCGCTGCAGAAACGACTTCGGCCACTCGGGTCTTGTCACCAATGTTGCCCGGGTTGATCCGCAGGCAGGCTGCGCCCGCCTCGGCCGCCTCGATCCCGCGTTTGTAATGGAAATGGATGTCAGCCACGATTGGCACCGGGCTTTCCGCGACGATTTCCTTGAGTGCCTTGGATGAGGCCTGATCCGGCACAGAGACCCGGACGATGTCGGCGCCAGCCTCGGCCGCGGCCTGAACCTGCGCGATTGTTGCCGCCACATCCGTGGTCAGCGTGTTCGTCATGGTCTGCACGGCAATCGGCGCGTCGCCGCCAACTGGCACATTGCCAACCATGATCTGACGAGATTTGCGGCGGTAAATATCCCGCCATGGGCGGATACTGTTCAACGACATGGGATCTGGGCCTTTGCAATAGCGATGCGGCGCACCGTTCCAACTTGGCGTAGAGATAACTCTCCCAGCCTCTGGCTGCAACGGCAGCTTGTTTCAGGCAGGTGGATTCGTCAGTCGCTTACCGGGGTCGCGGCGAGGCCAAGCGCCTCGGCATAGCGGATCAAACCTTCGTCCCGCTGCATATCGGCAGGCAGGTAGGTTTCCTGCAAACTGGCGATCGACAGCGGCAGGTTCGACGTGACCGCACCGGCCTCGCCAACCGGCCCGTAGAACTTTTCGCCCATCGCAAAGTAAATCGCGCCGCTTTCGCCAGTCCGAAGGGTCGGCGGTTCCTCTGTCAGCGGCGCTTCCCAGGTTTCACCGGGCTGCATCGTCTTTTCGAAGATAACCGTGCCGTCCGCCGATCTTACACGCACCCAGGACGGGCGCACGGCGACGACCTGCAAGGCAGGCGCAACTGGTTCGACAACCTGCGGAACATTCTCGGTCACGTTCCGGGCTTGCTGCGGCTCAAGGCTCGCAATGATCATGTCGACGTTTTCCGATAGATCGACAACATCGGGAAGGCTTGGCTGGTTCAGCATGCCCACGTTGCGCGGATCGAGCGTCGAAATCGGACCGTCGCGTGCTACGAGCACGGGAACATCCAGCGCCTGCGGACGATATAGCCGGTCGAACGCATCTGCGTCAGGCACATTGATCGCGGTAGAATCGGTTTCAGTCTCTGAAAGTGCCGGGCGCGTGGCTTCGGCAAGGGGATCGAGATCGGCAAGAACCACAGGCGCCTGTTCTACGGGCGCGAACTGAACCTGCTGGACCTCTTTCAAAACCGTCCATCCGCCGTAACCGATGCCGCCGATCAGCGCCAACAACACCAAAGTCGAGCCGATGGCGCGCGGTTCAATCTGGCTGAAGAAGGAATCGGCACCGGGAACAAAGGGCGTATTCGGCGCGGTGAAAGGATCACGCGGGGCAGCAACGGGCTTGATCCCTTCTTCCTTGCCGCTCTTCTTGACGACAGAAGCCTCGGCCGACATGCCATGCGCGACTGCAAAGCCGCTTTCCTGGCAAAAGTTCTGGAATGCTTCGTCCGGATTCATGCCCAGATAGCGCGCGTAGGATCGCACGTAACCGGCAATAAAACCGGGGGTGTCAAAGGCAGAAGGATCGGAATTTTCGATGGCGGCTATGTAGGATGCCTTGATACGCAATTCGCGCTGCACATCCAAAAGGCTCTTGCCCATCGTTGCGCGTTCACCGCGCATCGTGTCACCAAGACGCAATTCAAAGTCGTCAAACCCCTTGGGCTTGACGACACTCAGGTCATCTTCTGATTTGCGCTGTACTTTACGCCCAATCATGCCTGCCGCCCCATCTGCTCTTAATGCCCTAGTCGCAGCGTTTTGGAATCGTCCCATCGATTCGTCTACGCTTTTTGTTGCTAAGACTTTAACACACGGCCTTTAGCTTGGATACAAAAGGCGGCAATTATCCGGCAAGATCGGCGCGATTAAGCGCACAATGAGACCAAAGCGCATCCATTGCGCGCACGAGACGATCCATTTCCTTGGGTCCGTGCACCGGCGAGGGCGTGAAACGCAGCCGCTCTGTGCCGCGCGGAACGGTCGGGAAATTGATCGGCTGCACATAGATACCGTGGTCCTGCAAGAGCATGTCGCTCAGTATCTTGGTGTGGACCGGATTGCCGACCATGACGGGCACGATATGCGAACCGTGGTCGATAATCGGAAGGCCCATTGCCTTGAGACGTGTCTTGAGAATGCGCGCCTGTGTCTGGTGCTGCTCACGGATCTCGGGCGTCTTCTTGAGATAGGCGACCGAGGCAGCCGCCCCGGCGGCAACCGCTGGCGGAAGCGATGTGGTAAAGATGAATCCCGGCGCATAAGACCTTATGGCATCGCACATTTTCTCGCTTGCCGCGATGTAGCCACCCATCACGCCATAGGCTTTGGCGAGCGTGCCGTTGATGATATCGAGGCGATGCATCAGGCGATCACGCTCGGCCACGCCACCGCCGCGCGGACCATACATGCCGACCGCGTGAACCTCATCGATATAAGTGAGAGCGCCGAATTCATCTGCGAGATCGCAGATCGCCTCGATCGGGCCGAAATCGCCATCCATCGAGTAGATAGATTCGAAAGCGATGAGTTTCGGCGCGTCCGGATCGTCGGCTTCGAGCAGTTCCCGTAGGTGATCCAGATCGTTATGCCGGAATATCCGCTTGGCCCCGCCATTGCGGCGCACACCTTCGATCATCGACGCGTGATTTAATGCGTCGGAATAAATGATCAGGCCGGGGAAAAGTTTGGGGAGTGTCGAAAGTGTCGCATCATTCGCGATATAGGCAGAGGTAAATAGCAGCGCCGATTCCTTGCCGTGCAAATCGGCCAGCTCCGCCTCTAGTCGCTTGTGATAGACCGTCGTACCTGAAATGTTCCGCGTTCCGCCCGAACCAGCACCGGTTGCTTCAAGCGCCTCGTGCATCGCGGCCAGAACGACCGGGTTCTGCCCCATACCAAGGTAATCGTTGCCGCACCAAACGGTGATATCGCTTTCGCCGCCATCGGGGCGCGTCCATACCGCGTGAGGGAAGTTGCCGTTACGGCGTTCGATGTCGATGAATGTCCGGTAGCGGCCTTCATCATGCAAACGCTGGATCGCGTCATCTAGTTTAGCGGTGTAATCCAACCGGCTGCTCCTTCACTTCTGGCTGATCCCGTCGGCAGTATTCAGATCATCGCCACGCATTCGCATCGCAGTGTACTTAGAGGACCTATGCATCTCGATCAACCAAATACGCCCGGGCAGCATGTCGCAGCCTTGATATGGATCAACTGATTTCGTCATGCCGGGCCCATTTCGCCAAGTATTGAATTCCAGACTGTGCCAAGTCCATCGAATAAGGCATTCTGCTCCTTGTTAGCGAGTAGTGTATTTCACGATCAAGTTCTTAGTAGGTAACATTATATTTGTTAAATTCGTTTGGAACATTGCTTCTTAAGTACTGATTGCAGTTGCTGCACGCTGTTTCGTGCTGCGGAGAACCATCGTTGTCGCCACGCTGCCCTCCTCCTCGGCATGCCTGGACTTCGGTGGTTCTCTTTCTTGCGTCTGAACCGCAAGATCGGGGCTCTGGACACCGGATTTGCGACTGCTAGGTTGGCGCCAGAAACTGATGAAAAGGCTGCGCCTCATGTCTCTTGACGATGTTCTCTCCCGTATCGACGCCGATCTGCCCGCCGCGACCGACCGATTGCTGGAACTGCTGCGAATTCCTTCGATCTCGACCGATCCCGCGTACAAGGCAGACTGCGACCGGGCGGCAGACTGGCTGGTCGCTGACCTCAACAGCCTTGGAATCGCGACGGAAAAACGCCAGACCCCGGGGCATCCGATGGTTGTCGGACATCTCGACGGCGAAGGTCCTCACCTTTTGTTCTACGGACATTACGACGTGCAACCCGTCGATCCGCTGGAACTCTGGGATCGTGATCCTTTCGATCCCGAAGTGCAGGACACACCCAAGGGCAAGGTCATCCGGGCGCGGGGTGCGGCGGATGACAAGGGTCAGCTCATGACCTTTATCGAGGCCTGCCGCGCGTGGAAAGAAATCAACGGCTCCCTGCCCTGCAAGCTGACGTTCTTTCTCGAGGGCGAGGAAGAGTCCGGCTCACCGTCGCTTGTGCCGTTCATGAAAGAAAACGTCGACGAGTTGAAATCGGACATTGCGCTGATCTGTGACACCGGTCTTTTCGAAAGCCGGGTTCCCGCTATCACCACGATGTTGCGCGGCCTTCTGGGCGAAGAGCTTACGATCACCGGGCCGTCCCGCGACCTGCATTCCGGCATGTATGGCGGCGTTTCGATGAACCCCATCCGCGTATTGTCGCGGATCATCGCATCCCTGCATGACGAATCCGGTCGGATCACGGTGCCCGGCTTCTATGACGGCGTGCCGGAACTTCCGGATGAGATGCGCCAGCAATGGCAGGGCTTGGCGTTCGATCACCAGTCTTTCCTTGGCGATGTGGGCCTGTCCGAACCGGCAGGCGAACAGGATCGTACACCGCTGGAAATGATCTGGGCGCGCCCCACCTGCGAAGTGAACGGAATCTGGGGCGGCTATACCGGTGCCGGGTTCAAGACCGTGTTGCCATCGGAAGCCCATGCCAAGATCAGCTTCCGGCTCGTCGGCACGCAGGACCCGCTGAAGATCCGCGAAAGCTTTCGCAAGATGGTGCAGGACATGCTCCCGCCCGATTGCTCGGTCGAATTCAAGGCGCATGGCGCGTCTCAGGCAGGTGCGTTCGACACATCAGATCCGGTGTTCGAGCAGGCCCGTCAGGCGCTCTCCGACGAATGGCCGGATGAGGCTGCATTGATCGGCTGCGGTGGGTCGATTCCGATCGCCGGGCATTTCGACCGCATTCTTGGCACAACGCCGATGCTGATCGGGTTTGGCAAGGACGACGACCAGATCCATTCGCCGAATGAAAAATATGACATGGAAAGCTTCCACAAGGGCATCAGAAGCTGGGCGCGTGTTCTTGCAGCACTGACCAAAACGAACTGAAAACAGGTGGTGCGGTCAGCCGGAATGCTGGCCGCACCGATTTTGGCGAGTTGTCGCGTCACAAATGCAGGCGGCAGTCCGGATTTTGCAAAGCGGCCGGGCATCCGCTTTGCGTCACCCTTGCATAATCGCCAGACTGAGCGGCCTTAGACTACGCCGATGAACCGATCCGGCAACATATAGCGCAGCTTTGGTTCCGTTCGGTCAAACTCGTAAAAGCCGGTATCCCCTCTTGGTTTCCACGTCTCGCGCATGGATTGCCGATAGGACGACATATCGAACTCTTCCTGCAAAGGCAGTTCGGCAAAGCTTTCAAACAGGGCGCGATCCTCACCACGCGCCTGCGGAAACCAATGACGCCCGATTGAGGCTTCCTTGATCGAGGCACCCGTTTCTGCCGTGACCGCGTTGCGGCGATCCATCGCTTCGGAATAGGCTGCAATGTCGCAAAACTTCAGGTGGAACAGGTAAAGGTGTTCGGGCGCATGAAGCTTGGGATACTGCGTAAAATGTCCCCCGCGCGCGATCTTTGTGCCGGTCGAAATCACGCAGGGTTTTGAATAATGCGGCGCGGGGCGGACCTGCCGTCTTGGACCGATGACATGATCTTCAATCGGCTCAGCTTCGGTGCCGATGTCGTGGATGACTTCGAGCCCGATGGGTGTCAGCACCCGGTTGGCCGGCACATTGCCCAGGAACTGAAGCAGGCTTAGACCCGAGGCTGGGTCAAGCACCACCAATTCATCCACATCCCCGACGATGACGTGATCGTAATAGCAGCGCAGCCCCATGACAAAATTGTTGAGCATTCGCCAACGCTTCATGTCGAAATTCTTGTGGGCGTCACCGGGTATCCCGATGATATTGCACCCTTCGGCCAGTGAGGTCACTTCTTCGCCCCGGCCATGATTGATGACGTAGCAGTTTTCACGCCCCAACAGGCTGCCATAGTGGCGAAGCCACGCGCGCAGAAAGAACGCATCGTCACGCACCATCGTAAGCGCCGCCGCTGTCTGCATGTCCTGCCCCTGCCCCTTCCGAGTTATGCCTTACTCTTATCGAAGTTAAAGTTATAAGAGAATCCAGTATTTAAACGCAGGCGCTACAGGAAAAGGAAAGTCAGCTGCTTCCTTCTGAGTTTATCCGGACCGGCCTTCATGTGGAACACTCGCGGATTACCCCGGCGCGATTTCAGGTCTTAGGCGAACGGTCCTCGGGCACGAATTTCGTCAAAAGGCTGCTGGGGCGGAACACGTCGCTTACGCCAAGCGAGGAACTGGGGTGGAAACACGGGTTTCCCTCGGCGCTGGCGATCCCTCTGGAACTGGCGGTCATCTGCGTTGTCCGAAGCGCCGACGATTGGGCAAGATCGATGCATGCCAAGCCCTGGCACGCCATCCCTTCCCTGCAAGAACTCGGGTTTTCGGATTTCATCCGCAGCCCGTGGCAAACGGTGGTCGATCGGGCCAAATACTTCAAAGGCAGCGAAAACATCGTCGGCCAGCCGCTTCAGGCGGACCGGCATCCGCTTACCGGCGATGTCTTCGAAAACCTATTCGCTCTGCGGCAGGCAAAGCTTCAGGCGATGATGAGTTACCTGAACAGGGATTGCACCTGCGTGTTTCTTCGCATGGAAGAGGTACAGAACGATCCGCAAGCTGTTCTGAAGCAGATCGTAGAACGGTTGGGCCTGCACGAGAACAATGCTGTGTTCCGGCCAGTCCACAAGCGACTCGGGTCGAAATTCAAAACAGCCGTGGATGATCGGCCAATGACCCCGGAAGTGCTCTCCGCGGATGACCGTGCGTTTCTGCGGAACGCCATCGATCCCGATCAGGAAGCCGCACTGGGCTATCGCTACTGATCGATGGTCACTCGGATGACTAAAGGGAGAAAGTGGCGCGGTTGACGGGGCTCGAACCCGCGACCCCCGGCGTGACAGGCCGGTACTCTAACCAACTGAGCTACAACCGCGCGTGAGGTCGGGGGATAGGGTAAGCGGCAGAGACCGTCAAGCGACTTTTGTCGAGTTTATGACAGGTTTTTTGCGCTGATTTCAGATTGCCGTGAAATAACAGAATACGCCACGCCAAAGGCGCACGTCGACAAATAAGATATGGGAGAAAGTGGCGCGGTTGACGGGGCTCGAACCCGCGACCCCCGGCGTGACAGGCCGGTACTCTAACCAACTGAGCTACAACCGCGCGTGGGGTGGGAATTAGGATAAGCGCCGGGAAGCGTCAAGCGGCTTTTCTGCAAAAAAGAGACCGCGGGACAGAAATTCGCAACGTCCGGCAGATGCTATCGTCACGCGACACTGGCATGGCGTCGTCCAAAGGGTTGACGTTTAAAGGATGCTGCGACCAGATTGGTCTCTCAACTTGTCCGGAGAGCGGCGTGGCCTTCAAATTCATTCATACCGCCGACATCCACCTGGACTCGCCTCTCAAAAGCCTCGCGCTAAGGGATAAAGGTCTGGCCGAACTTGTGAGCAACGCGACACGGACGGTCCTGAGTCGCCTGATCGATCTTTGCATTGCAGAACAGGTAGATGCCCTGCTGATCGCCGGAGATCTTTACGATGGCGCTCAGACATCCATGAAGACCGCCCGCTTTCTGGCTCAGGAGCTGGAACGGCTGTCAGCGGCAGAAATCCCCGTGTTCATGGTCCGGGGCAACCATGACTCGCTGTCGAAAATCACCCGTGAACTGGTTCTGCCGGAAAGTGTGCATGTATTTGGCGATAAGGCCTCTGTTCACGAGACACCGATGAATGGTCATGACGTGGCGGTTCACGGGATCTCTTTCCGCCTGCCACATGCGCCCGACAGCCTGCTGGACCAGTTTCAGCCGCCGGTGCCCGGTTCATTTAACATCGGCCTGCTTCATACGAGCCTAGGAGGCGTCGTCGGTCATGATTCTTACGCGCCCTGTAGTCTAATCGATTTGCAGACAACCGGATTCGATTATTGGGCCCTTGGCCATATTCATAAGCGATCTGTCCACGCAGGGCGCCCGACGATCACGATGCCCGGCATTCCCCAAGGCAGGGACATTGGCGAATCTGGTGCAAAATCGGTGACGCTCGTGTCTGTCAGCGACGACGGCACGGTTGATACCAGTGAGCGCAACATTTCGGTCGCGCAATTCGAGCTGGTCACGATTGACTGCGGCCTTTCCGAGTGGAACGAGTTTGTCACCCATATCAGCGACCACGTCGCCGAGGCGCGACGCCAATTCGATGGAGAGCACCTGATACTCAGGCTCAGGCTTACGGGAGCCTCGCCGCTGGCTTGGCGCGCCCTGCGCGATGCAGACCTGATACTTGCCCAAGTGCAAAATGTGGCAGCAAGCATCGGTACACTCTGGATCGACAAGATTGAAATCCAGCTTATGGATACCGCAGATGAAGTGGCACATGGCCCGATAGCGGAACTCTCCGACCTGATAAACGAAAGCAGCTTTCGGCCTGACGAGAAGCGGATTCAAGAAGAGGTCAAACGGCTGATGTCCAAATTGCCACCGGAGCTGCGGGGCATATTCGGCGAGAATGAGATGCAGGTCGACAGCCTGCTGCAAAAAGAAATGCAACTTGGCGCCCGCGAGATACTGACTCGTCTGGACGGATCCGAAGAGCTCTGAATGCGCCTGAACCGCCTTGACCTGACACGCTACGGCAAGTTCACCGAAACTGCCCTTTCTTTTCCGAAACCCGCCGATGGCGCGCCGGATATTCATATCATCTACGGGCCGAACGAAGCGGGAAAGTCCAGTTTTCTTTCCGCCTGGCTAGATTTTCTGTTTCAGATCCCTACCCGCAGCCCGATGAATTTCCTTCACAGCTACGGGGCCATGCAGATCGGCGCGGAAGTCGAGATTGACAGCGTCGGCCATGAACTCACCCGGATCAAGAAGCGGGACAATTCCTTGCTTGATCCGCAAGGCAGTGCCGTCGCGGAATCTGTTCTTCTGAGCGGGCTGCGGGGTTTGGACAGGGCCGCCTACAGCGCGATGTTTTCGCTCAACGGCGAGACGCTGGCAGCCGGTGGTGAGAGCATCCTGCGGTCCGAAGGAGACCTTGGGCAACTGCTGTTCTCGGCAAGCGCGGGATTGAACGACCTCGATACCAAGCTGGCCCAGCTACGTTCCGAAAGCGAAGAATACCTGTCAGACTCAGGGCGCAAGGGACGGCTGCTGGAACTCAACGCCGAACGCGACCAGATAGCCGGCCGGATACGCGAGCTGGACGTGCTGGCCAATGATTACAGGCGAATGCGCGACGAACGGGACGCGGCCCAAAAATCGTGGAAGGCCGCCGAGACAGCGGTGCTTGAGACACGGACACGGCTGAACGAGCAACAAAGAATGTTGAGCGCCCTGCCCCTGCGCAATCGGGTTTTGTCGTTAAAGGCCCAGATATCCGCATTCGGTGCATTGCCTCATCCACCCCAAGACTGGATGCGCGATCTCGCCGAATTTGATCGCGAACAGACCAAATCTGCGTTCCGCCTGTCGCAAGCAGAGCAAGAGCTGACCAAGCTGCGCGAGGAACTGAGTCAAACCGAACCGGATGACAAGATTCTGCGGCTGGCGCAGGCCATCGCGGACGCTGAAAAGCTGAAAGCGTCGTATGACACGGCAGCCGAAGACCTGCCGAAACGAAGAAACGAGCGGGACATCGAATCCGGTGTAATTCTTGATTGCCTCGCTCGACTGGATCGCAAAGGCAGTGATCCCGAGGCATTGCGGCTCGCGTCAAGAACTGTTGGGCAGCTGACAGACCTCATCGAAACCCGATCCGGCATTCAGACGGCTCTTTCAAACGCGCGCCGGGAACTGGAAGACGCAAATGCCGATCTGAAACGGCTCCGCGGGAAGTTGCCCACCGAACCAGACAAGGTAATTGACCCACCAATACTCGCTGCCTTGATAGCCAGACTTCGCCGCGAAGACCTGAGCGGCAAGATCGCGAGCGCTGTGGAAATACGCTCCGAAGCCGAGCGGGAAATGAAAGCGGCGCTTGCAGCGCTCGACATCGGCGCGACGGATCCGGAAGACATAGCCGATATTCGTGCGCCAGAGCACGCTTGGCTCGAGAGCACGCAAAACAAGTTGCATGAAGCGGAGCGTCAATTCGAGCAACTGACCAATGAGCGCTCCAAGCTCGCGACCGAAATCGCACGTTATGAAGCACGCCAATCTGCCGACGATGCCTCAACCATCGTGACGCTGGCCCAGGCGGCTGAGATACGACAGGAGCGCGAACGGCTTTGGTCAGAGCATCGTGCCAAACTGGACGGTCCGAGTGCAGACGCATTTGAAAAAGCTCTACGGCTTGACGATCAGGCATCGGCCACATTGACCGATCAGCACGCCCGGCGAGCGGCAGAAGCGGAAGCTGCCCGGGCCGTATCGGAACTGCGCGCTGACCTTGCCGCTAAAGATGGGGAACTCGCCCGCACCAAAACCACGCTGGAGCAATTAAACCAAGAATTTCGCGAAAGCTTGGCTTTGGTTTCACCCAAACTGGACCAGGCGATGTCGATTGACGAATTCATCGAATGGCTAAATCGGCTGACATTGGCAAAGTCCAAAGCGGAGGAGTTCGCCAAGGCGGGCGACACGTTAGCGCGAGTTCAGAAACAGACAGACGATGCCAGAAAGGAGCTTGTCGACGCGATCCTTGCCAGTGGTGGCCGTACGACCTTGGAGACCAGTTACGATCTGCTGCTGGATATGGCCCAATCGATCAGTGATCGTGCCAGCCAGATGCAAGCCCTTCGAGAGCGGCTTGAGGAAGCTCAGGAACAGGCGAACAGGCGGCAACGCGCGCTGGACCAAGCTCGGCAAACGGAAGAGAATTGGCAGGAAGCATGGAAATCCGCCTGCAAAGACAGCTGGCTGGCCGGAACAGAACCCGATCCGGCCGGGATGCGCGCCATTCTCGACACGCTTCAAAAACTTCAGACAACAAGTGAAACGCGTGCCCGGCTCGACAATCGTATCCACCAGATGGAGCAGAACCAGATCAGGTTTTCGGAAGCGGTGCGGTCGTTGTCGTCCTCCCTTTCGCTGCCTGATGAAGTTGATCCCGTCGCCCAATGGGGGAACATCAACCAAAGATACGCGCAGGCTTTGAAACTGGAAGACAAGCGCAATGAGTTAAGCGGCCGCCTCGAAACTGCCGAAGAGCATTCGCGCAAGGTCGAAAGCGAAGCGGCCGTCAGCCAGCAAAAACTGAGCGAAATCATGAAATTCTTTGCAGTCCCCGATTGGACCACGGCCCGCGAGGCAATGAACAAAGCACGCGAACGACATGCGCTAATCGGCAAGCATGAAGAAGCGGTCGCCGATCTTTGCGAAAGGCTCAACACCAGCGACGCAGAGGCGGCTGTCACCCTTCTCGAAGAGGTGGATCCTTCGGTGCTGGAAGCACAAATCGCGGCACTGGAAATTGAGCTAAAGGAAAAAGAGGCTGACGTTCAGGAGGCCTATGCCCGGATGAGCCAAGCCCGCGACGTGCTTCGTGCTGTTGATGCCGATGGCACCGTTGCGCGGCTCGAAGAGGAACGTGCGACGCTGCTGCTCGAAATCGCAGATGGCGCGCAACACCATCTGCGCCGTAAACTGGGATTGATCGCCGTGGAGGAAGCGTTGCGCCGCTACCGTGACACGCACCGCAGCGGCATGCTGAATCGCGCTTCGCAGGCTTTTTCCAGACTGACCGGCGGTGCCTATCGTGAGCTGGCGGTTCAACCAGAAGGTGCGCGCGACCTTCTCGTGGCCTTGGCGCAGGATGGCGGATCGAAACGGGCCGAAGACATGTCCGACGGGACGAGAGCCCAATTATACCTGTCGCTCAGGATTGCCGGCTATCACGAGTTTACAGAGGCGTATGGCCCTGTCCCGTTTGTGGCCGATGACATCATGGAAAGTTTCGACGATGATCGCGCGGAACAAGCCTTTGGACTTCTCGCGGAAATCGGCAGGATTGGACAAGTAGTTTACCTGACCCATCACGCCCATGTCCGTGATCTGGCAAAATCAGCCTGTAAATCCACGTTAATTCAGACTCTTTGAATTACGAAAACCGTAGCAACGTTAGAAAGCTAATTAGTTGCGCGGCTCAAGCCGCCGCCTACCGCGTCATTCTTTTAGAAACAAACACTTACGGGAAGACCTAGATCTTCGGTTCGAATAGCTCAGAAAAAGGTCAAATCTGGACAAAAAATCAACATGACCCTGCGTCACCAATTTCTGAGGCACACTCGGTTGGTGATAATAAATGCAAAGCACTCCTACGGACAAAAGAACTGTTGATCCTGTATCACAGCGATACTTCTAAATGTTAAGCAATCGATCTGACGCTTTGATATGGCCCTGTTGTTGAATATGTGACGATTAATGTTTCGAGCAATTGTAGATAGTGCTGTCGCGAGTATCCTGGTCATCGATGGCTCGGGCACTGTTCAGTTCTGCAACAAGGCTGGCCTCAAGCTTTTCTTCCGCGATGATACGTCGATCGAAGGCGGTTGCATCACCGATTTCCTGCCAAACTCCGAAATGATCGATGGAGAGCTTGTCGTCCACGGCATACGTCAGGCATTCGGTTTTGCCCTGATCACACTCACGACGCCAAGCGGCGAGAAACGCGGCTTTAACGTCCGGCATGACCTTGAGCTCGACGAAAAAAAGAACAAGCTCAATATCCTTCGCATGACCGATGTCACCGAAGAGGTGGCAACGCAAAAAGCCCTGTCCGCGCAAAAGGAACGCTGGGATCTTGCCCTGAAGGGCAGTCAGATCGGCATCTTCGAATCCGATCTGCGCGCCAATGAGGGTTCGGCGACAAACACTTGGTTTCACCTCTTTGGTGTCGAAGATCCCGCTGATCTGGACTCGGACAAGTTTTGGCACGAACGCGTCCACCCGGACGACCTGCAGGGCGTTCTGGATAGCGATGCGAGCTGCGTCTACGGCGACAAGGAACGGTCAGACACTAAGTACAGGGTGCTGCACGAGGATGGCCAGTGGCACTGGATGCACTCGGTTCTTTTGGTCGCGGAAAGGGATGCATCCGGCAAAGCCATCAGGCTGCTGGGAACAATGACCGATATTACTGAGCTTCGGCAGGCAATGGAGCTTGCAAGGGAACGGGAAAACCAACTCAGACGTTTGATCGCCAGCGCTCCGGTTCCGATGGCCGTGCTATCGCCGGACGGTCGCTTCCAGATCACCAACGAAGCCTGCCAGACTTTCCTCGGATACTCCGCCGATGACCTTCTAGAAAATTCGCTCTGGGCGTTGGGGGATCGTCAGATGCTTGCCGATCTGCAGAACGAAATCAAATCACTATTGGACGGTTCGATAGATGTCTACGCCGGAGAGAAAACCTTTCAACGGCCCGACGGCGCCGAGATCGAATTCGCGATCCGGTTTTCAAAGCTTCATGGCGAAAGCGGCAATTACCGCAGCCTGATCGTCCAGTTCATCGATATAACCGAACAGAAACGGGTGGCCCGCCTTAAGGACAACTTCATCGCCACGGTCAGCCACGAATTGCGAACGCCGCTGGCCTCGATCAGCGGCGCGCTTGGATTGATGCAAGCGATGAGTGCGGAACGTCTCGACGAAAAGGCGCTAAACCTACTGACGATCGCCTCTCGAAACGGGCAGCGCCTCAAGGAATTGGTAGACGATCTGCTCGATTTCCAGCACCTGAGTTCCGGTGCCCTGTCGCTGAAAATAGCGCCGGCCAATATAATCGCAATCGTGGATCAGGCCGTCGAAGAAATTCAGCCCTTCGCCCAAAAGCTGGAAGTCGGATTAAGCTTCCAGCACGAGCCGCAGCAACTAACTGGAAACCTCGATCCGGTTCGCTTCAAACAGATCATCGTCAACCTGCTCTCGAACGCCATTAAATTCTCGACGACAGGCGAAAAGGTCATGGTGCAGGTCACGCACTCGCAAGGATTTTGCTGCGTTGCCGTAACCAACAAAGGCATCGGGATCGCGCCGGAGTTTCGCGAGCACATATTCCGCCCCTTCTCGCAACAGGCCGACCCGGCGACCCGCGACCGGGAAGGGTCCGGTCTTGGACTTGCGATCAGTAAAGGCCTGATCGAGCGGATGCGCGGCTCTATCGGGTATGAATCCGTACCGAACGGTCAGACAACGTTCTGGATCCGGCTGCCTCTTGAGGAAATGCCTGAAACAATTACTGAAAAGGCCCTCTGAAAGCCTGCAGCATCGTTTTGATTGCAATGAGAATGGTGGGTGATGAGAGACTCGAACTCCCGACATCTTCGGTGTAAACGAAGCGCTCTACCAACTGAGCTAATCACCCGTGCGACGGGGACTTAACGGAGGTTGGAGAACTGCGCAAGAGGATTTCCAGTCAAATCCCGGGAAAAGCTTCGCTTCGCCATCCATCATCATCCAGAGCACCATATTCGCCGTTGCGGATCGCATAGACGATCCCCTGCCCGCCGTTCAGTTCGGCGAAACATGACGGTTCCAGATCCAGCGCAACACAGCGAAGAACCCGGCTGGTGATGCCGTGGGTGACGATCACCGCAGGTGCCTGGAGCGACGACAGGAAATCACGCGCACGTTCGGCGACAGAATCGATGCTCTCGCTTCCCGGCCCTTGCCCATAGTAAGATAGCGCGGCAACTCCTTCCTCGAACAGGTCCGGACGCTCCTTTCCGATTTCGAGTCGGGTCAGGCCCGTCCAGTCGCCCATCCCGATCTCCTTCAGACGTATATCCTGCTCGATATGCTGACCATGCGGCGCAGCGATCCGCGCGGTATTAAAGGCGCGCCCTTGCGGCGAGGAAAACCACTCACATGTCTCGATCACCACCTGCGAGAGCAAGCGCCCCTGCCTCCGGGCCTGTTCCCGTCCAAGTTCGGTTAACGCGCTGTCCAGATGCCCTTGCATTCGACCCGCAAGATTCCATTCCGTTTCGCCGTGCCGGAGGATGAAAAGATCGGGATACCTGGGCAAAATTTTCTCACTGCATTTGGACTCTTCGCTCATAGTTACCCATTTGGCGATGCGCAACTGTGCTGACTTTTTCCAATTGATCCGGTGCAACTGTTAAAGCAGTGCAACCCTTTTTGGCCGATAAGGATAGGTCCATCCCGGTCCTATCCAGATCCATAATGCTCAATAGTTTGAGATTTTAGATGGCTTCCGCGCATAGCATTTGCGCGACATTTTGATAAGCACTGCCAGAACTGACCTCTGGGGTTTTCGTCATCCAATGAGTCAACCGCCTGTCACTACTCGCCTGATTTCTCCCAATATCATCGCGCCATATTTTCCATTGGCATGGAGTATGTCGTTAGCGGGCTGCTTGCTCTTGGCATTGAGCCTGCCAGCACCACGCATATACGTTTCATCCGTCACGAACCCATGCCTGATGGTTTTCGCAGGTTGAGGAAGAATTGTAACACCCTCTACAGCCTCAAAAACCTCACGATGCGCCTGATCCAGCAATGCAGCGACCTTATCTCCAATCCCTTGTTCGCTAATCGCCTTGAGGGCTGAAAACCTGGATGATTTTTTCAGGACCGCCTCGGAGGGGTAAGGTTGCGGGGCAATCACGACCGGCGCATCGCAGACAGCGCGAATTTTGCTGACGATGTCGAAAGAAAGAACTTCACGGATCTTCGCCGTGAGAGAGGCAAGGATCGCAGCTTCGGATATGTAGGGGGCTTCTACGCGCGTATTGGCACCCGGCCAGCCAAAAACCCGATGATCCGCGACCATGCCCATGATTGCAAAAACCGTTGCGGTCATCCCAACCAGCACAAAACCATCATAGTCACGTAATTTCAGCTTATCGGGCATGTCGAGCCGTCGAAGCACACAGCAAAGGTCCGGCCCTACCGCGTGGATTTCAGCGTCGCGAAGCTGGATGCCTTCTGGCCCGCGTCCCGGCTGGGCAAAGAACGTCAGGTCCAGATCGACGAACTTCTCGGGCGGGTCGGCGCGCATGATCATGGAAACATGCGAATTACCAATGACACACAGCTTCATGGCCGGATAAACGCCTCGACCATGGCCTCTTCACAGTGTTCGCCCGGCAAGTAGCCTTTAGAGAGCATGTGATCCTTTGCGGGCGACTCCATCACCCCAGGAGAGGCCCCGTAAGCTGCAAAAAACACCTTCATGACACGATCAACAGTTGCTGTGCTGACAGAACGCAGGTTCGGCTCGAACCCTGGCGCGCCGAATGGCAGGCCCGCGACGAGTTCAAAGGAAGGGAAATAATCAATCGCCGGATCTGTCGCGGCAAGTTTGCCTGCTACGACGCGCAGAACCGATTTGGAATATGTGGTCGCAGACAGGACATGCTGTCCGCTTGCTGTTGCCGTCAGCGGAACCGGAGAAACGCTCAAGATCACACGAAGCGTGGGGTTCACGAGACGCATCAGGCGGATTGCGTCCTTAAGGTCACTCAAAACTTCGTCAAAGCCTTGGTTGCGAAACTGGTATAGGGCCGGATCGAATGCGCCCGCGATCACGCCGGGGGCGACTGGATAGACCTGCCCGGTTTCCTTGTGCTCCCAGATCTCGGTCAGACCAAGCGTAAAGATGAACACACCCATGGTCGAAATCATCGCTGCCACACGATCAAGGTGGTTTGCGCGATGGGCGAGCACTTCGTCGATGCGTTCCAGACCGAACGGTTCGACTCCCGGACGAAGCGCATCAAAATAGCGCCCATTCTTTTCCCACACAGCTTGCGCGTCGACCCGGCCCGTCTGGGCGTCCTGAACCAGCTGAAGCAACTGACGCGCGCTATAGATGTTGCCGTATCTTGCCGAATACAGACCGTACCCGAACAGCCGTGCCACCCCCGGGTCCATACCACGCGGAACGGGTTCCATTTGCTGGAATTGCAGGGAGGAGCCCTGTAGATAATGGGAAATATTCTGCGCGAAACAGCTACCCGCCGCCGCGATCAAGTCGTCGGGATCGATTTCGAATTTGGGGCGATAGATTTCACCCGAACGAAAGTCGGGATCCTCGCGGCACAGTCGCCAGAAGGCACTGGCTTCGAGACTTCGATATGGCATTGGTCAGTTCAGTTCACTCGGTACCTCGACGACGATACAGACCAGAGGTGAAGATGAATTGAACCGCGGCACCGTAATCGGGTGACTTGATGCCGTGCCTTACGTGCTCACGCCCCCTCGTTATCAGCTAAGGGCAACAGGCAGGCGCGCATAACCGCGAAAACGCATCCTGCCGCCTCCAACCCGTCCCGGCAAAACCCGGTACTCCGGATAACGGCTAAGGAACCGCGAAATTGCAATGCGCCCTTCCATCCGTGCAAGCGTCAGACCGACACAGACGTGCGGCCCACCGGCAAAGGCAAGATGGCGGTTCGGTTTTCGTGTAATATCAGGCGCTTGCGGCTTTTCAAACACCTCGGGGTCACGGTTGGCCGCCCCTATACAGAGGTGGAGGTTCGTGCCGGGCGCAATCGTCAATCCGCCGATCTCGACCTCGGCGGTGGTTTCCCGGTTACCAAGCTGGTTGGGCGAGCGATATCGCAGGAACTCCTCGATAGCGGGCGAGATCAGGTCGGGTTCCTGCAGCAGCTTTCGCCTTTGCTCAGGAAAATCGTTCAAAATCGCCATACCGTTCCCGATCAGGTTCGTCGTCGTTTCGTGACCCGCGTTCAGAATGAAGATGCAGTTCTGGATAAGCTCCGTCTCGCTCAACTTGCCATCGGCCCCGTCACCGTTGATCAGGCGCGTCAGCACATCGGTTTCTGGATCGCCCGGAGAGCGCCTGCGCCGCGCGATCAGGTCCTCAAGATAGCATTTGAATTCGGTAACCGCGCGATTGCCCAGATCGAGATGCTCCCTGGACAGCGAGGGTTCAAGCGCGCCGAGGATGGCCAGCGACCAATCGCGCAGGGGGCCGCGTTCCGACATCGGCACGTCCAGCAGATTACCGATGATCTGGATTGGAATGGCCGAGGCAAAATCTTCGATGATGTCGGTTTCTGCGTCACCGGACATGTCATCCAAAAGCGCATCCACCGTCGCAACCAGACCGGGTTCCATCCGCTGCAGGGCGCGGGGCGTCAAAGCCGACGTCATGATCCGCCGAACCCTGGTGTGCAGGGGCGGGTCGGAAAACACGAGCGATGTCGTGTGATGTTCGTACAAGGCGGAATCCGAACCGAATTTCGGAGCGAAAGCGATTTTCTTGTCAGAGGAATAGCGGCTCGTATCCTTGTAGATCCGTTCAAGATCCGCATGGCGCGAGAGGAGCACCGAGCCGTCCGGTTGACGCAAAACCGGAGCATGGGCAAGCAGCGCATCGTAGATCTCAAACGGATCGTCGACAAAGCCCGGCGGCGGCGAAGCAAGGTCGAAACTTGTGGCAATTTCCTTGCCGTCGCTCATCGTATTCGTTGTCATTCGATCCTCCCGAGCGGATCATCCTGCACCGGCGACAGGCTGTCAACGTGGGACCAGCAGCCTGAACTTACAGCAGGAAATCGCCTTCGCGCAGTTCAAAGACCTGAGTAAGGAAGATGGACAGGTCCGAATGCCCGTCCCCGTCCCGATCGACCTCTATCCGGGTGCCATCTGTTTCCTTGATTGAGGTGACAGTTGGACCGGAAACGCTGAAAGCTCCGTAAAGCTTCAATTCCAGATCAAACTCTGAAAAGCCGATCAGATCGATCTTGTCCTTGCGCGTGGTGAAATCCCGAATTGTGTTCTCGCCGCCAACCCCCAGCGCATCAAAGACAAAAACGTCGCGCCCGCCGCCGCCGGTCAGCTCATCATTCCCCGCGCCTCCGTTGATCGTATCGCGCCCGCGACCGCCAAAGAGCAGATCATCACCATCGTCGCCATTCAGCACGTCAGCGCCTTTGCCGCCTTTCAAGCGGTCGTCCCCTGTACCGCCGTAAAGCTCATCCCAGCCGCCGTTCCCCTTAAGCCGGTCACGACCGTCCTGCCCGTACAAATGATCTTGCCCCTTGCCGCCCAAAAGCCGGTCATTCCCATCATTCCCTGACAGCATGTTATCGGCATTGTTGCCTCGGATCCGGTCGTTTCCGAACCCGCCCAGGGCGTTTTCGATCAGGGCACGTTCATCGCCGTCGACCAGTCTGGCGTTGGCAATATTTCCACGCGCCATAAAGGCCGGATCGTCATCAAAGCGATTCAGATCAGCCAGTTGTGCGGATGAAAAGGTCGAGAACTTTACAGGTCTCAGGTCAAGCGACAGGTTGGTGTCATAGTTGCCAAGATCGTAGGTGTCATTGCCGTCGCCATCCCAGATCGTGCGAAATATCCGGTTGCCGGCGACATCTCCCTGCCTTTGGCCGTTGATCGACAACTCACCTGTCTGCGGGTCAAAGCCATAGATCGTGTCCCCGCTCCACGCAAAGCCGCTTTCGGCGTAATTCGCACCATAAAGAAACTGCAAAGCCGCAATGTCGAACTGCATATAGCTTTGCGCCCAGTCGATCTTGCCACTGTCATAGGACGAGATATCCGTATCCCCGACATAATCGGCATAGGTCATGATCGAGAACTCTTGCGAGTTATAGTCCGAGCGCGCGAACCGCTTGTAGATATGACCGTGTTCCAGCCCAAGCGTATGGCCGATCTCATGTATGAAATAGAGATAGGATTCGTTCCCCGGTGTCGGATCATCGGTATTGGGGCCAAAAAACGCGTCACCACCGGAACCATCGTTCGACGGAAAATACGCGCTGGCACCGTAAGCCTTGCGATCGGTTATGTAGCGCAAAGTCGGCGCCCGGCTCTCTTCGAACCCGAGCATGGTAAAGCTGGAGATTTCTGACAGTATCCCACGCACGGCATCCTGCTGACTTTCCGAAAGTGATCGCAACTGGTTCGCGGGAAAGCCCGGAAAATGCGTACCATCCTGCGGAAAGCCAAAGGTCAGAACGGGGTCAGCCCAATGCTGGTAGTGAAGCCAGGGGTTGAAAGGTTCTTTGCTGACCGGCGTGGCCTGAACACTGTTCACACCGGTTTCTCCGGGCCGGAGACTGGCGGAAGTATTGATCTGAAAAAGACGAAAACCATGAAAAGAACCTGAAGAATGGAAACAACAAACAAACTTGGGAAGCACGCAGAGATCGGAACCGGCCCCCGATCAGCACGTTATTTTGCCATAGATAGCGGAGTTTATGACGATGCAACAAGGATTCTCAGAGAAAAAACATCAACCCGGCGCGGGTGATGCCGCAGGCGAACTTGTCCTTCATCCGGATTTTGTAGAGCTGGAAAAGCTCGAGCGCCTCGCCCACCGCATGGACACGCTGTTCAGACTTCCCATCATTAATACGCGCGTGGGTCTGGATTCCATCCTCGGCCTCGTACCTGGCATCGGTGACACGGCGACGCTTCTTCCCGCCGCATACATCGTCTACCGCGGCCATCGCATGGGCGTACCGACAAGCACGAAACTTCGCATGGGGGTCAATTCGGCAATTGACTGGGTGATCGGCTCAGTACCGTTGGTCGGCGACCTTTTCGACGTCGGCTTCAAAGCCAACAGGCGCAACGTGGCGCTGATCCGAAGCCACCTTGAGCAGCGTCACTCCGAACAGGCACAATTATCCAGATGGTACGCCAAAGAAAAAGGCGCGCCCGTGGGCACGCCTTCACACAGATCGAATTTCGTCTGATCAGCCGACCAGTTCGAGACCCGAGAAGAAGTAAGCGATTTCGACGGCAGCGGTTTCCGGTGCGTCGGAACCGTGAACCGAGTTTTCACCAACGCTCTCAGCGAATTCCGCGCGGATCGTGCCCGGGGCCGCGTCTGCGGGGTTGGTCGCCCCCATGATTTCACGGTTCTTGGTGATCGCGTTTTCGCCTTCGAGAACCTGAACGACAACCGGCTCGGACGACATGAATTCGCAGAGTTCCTGATAGAACGGGCGTTCCGCGTGAACAGCGTAGAACACGCCAGCCTGTGCGGCCGTCATGTGAATACGCTTTTGGGCGACGATTCGCAGACCTGCCTCTTCGAACTTGGCATTGATCTTGCCGGTCAGGTTACGGCGGGTTGCGTCGGGCTTGATGATCGAGAAAGTGCGTTCCAATGCCATCGTGGCGTCTCCATAGCTGCGGCCCCGGCGGTGCGCCCGGGCTGAATTTGCGTCGGCGCCCGACTAGCACGGCTCAATTCTGTTGGAAAGGTCTAGAAACAGGCGCAATCGCGCAGGCGATCCGCAATCTTCTCAAAGCCGCCGCGTGAACGCACGACTCCGCTTTCACCGCGCCAAAGCCTCTGCTAAAGCGCCGCGCATGCTCAGTATCAACGATATCACCTATGCCGTGGAAGGCCGCCCCCTGTTCGACGGGGCCAGTGCCATCATTCCCGAAGGACACAAGGTTGGCCTTGTCGGTCGCAATGGCACCGGAAAGACCACGCTCTTTCGCCTGATCCGCAATGAACTGGCACTGGAAGGGGGATCGATTTCACTGCCGCTCAAAGCGCGCATTGGCGGGATCGCCCAAGAGGTTCCCTCTTCCGAGGTATCGCTTATCGATACGGTGCTTGCCGCCGATACCGAGCGCGCGGCGCTCATGGCCGAGGCGGAAACCGCGACCGACGGGACGCGTATCGCCGAGATCCAGACACGTCTCGTGGATATCGACGCATGGTCTGCCGAGTCACGTGCGGCCTCGATTCTGAAAGGGCTCGGTTTTGACGACGAAGACCAGCTTCGCCCCTGCTCGGCCTATTCCGGTGGCTGGCGTATGCGCGTGGCACTGGCGGGCGTGCTTTTTGCCCAGCCCGATCTGCTGCTGCTCGACGAACCGACCAACTACCTCGATCTCGAAGGCGCGCTCTGGCTTGAAAACTACCTGAGCCGCTATCCCCATACGGTTATCATCATCAGCCATGACCGCGGCCTGCTGAACCGCGCGGTGAACGGGATTCTGCACCTTGAAGACCGCAAGCTGACCTATTGGACCGGCCCCTATGACCAGTTCGTCCGGCAGCGGGCCGAGCAGCGCGCGGTTCAGGCTTCGATGGCCAAGAAACAGCAGGCTCGCAAGGATCACCTGCAAAAGTTCGTGGATCGCTTCAAAGCCAAGGCGTCCAAGGCCAAACAGGCGCAGGCCCGGATCAAGATGATCGAAAAGATGGACATGATCACGGCCCCCGAAGAGGCCGCAAAGCTCGTGTTCACTTTTCCCCAGCCTGACGAGCTTTCGCCGCCGATCATCAATATCGAAAACGGCAGTACCGGTTACGGCGACACGACGGTTCTGAGCCGCCTGAACCTGCGCATCGATCAGGATGATCGCATCGCGCTTCTGGGCAAGAACGGTCAGGGCAAATCGACCCTTTCCAAAATGCTAGCCGACCGCCTTGCGGTGCAGGCCGGCAAGATGACCCGCTCGACCAAGCTGCGCATCGGTTATTTCGCCCAGCACCAGGTGGATGAGCTGCACGTCGATGAAACCCCGCTGGATCACCTGCGCCGCCTGCGCCCGTCCGAAGGGCCCGGCCGCTGGCGCTCCCGCCTTGCGGGGTTCGGCCTTACCGCCGATCAGGCAGATACACTCGTCGGCAGGCTTTCGGGCGGGCAGAAGGCCCGGCTTTCCCTGCTGATCGCGACAATCGACGCACCGCATATGCTGATCCTCGACGAACCGACCAACCACCTCGATATCGAATCCCGCGAGGCATTGGTCGAGGCCCTGACCAACTACAGCGGTGCCGTCATCCTCGTGAGCCACGACATGCACCTTCTGTCACTGGTGGCCGACCGGCTCTGGCTGGTGTCCGAGGGAACGGTGAAACCCTATGAGGATGACCTCGAAGGGTATCGCACACTCTTGCTGTCGCGCGACAAACCGGTGAAGAAATCCGCAAAGCAGGAAAAGCCCGCGGCCAAGAAACCGTCTCGTGAGGCCATCCAGTCCATGCGCAGCGACGTGCGCAAAGGCGAGGAACGCGTTGCCAAACTTAACGAAATGCGCGACCGGCTGGCCAAGAAGCTCGCCGATCCGGAACTCTATGAAACCTCCAAGCGTGGCGAAATGGAAGTCTGGCAGAAGAAATACGCCGAGGTGATGGAAGGGCTTGACCGCGCGGAAACGCTCTGGATGGCCGCGCTCGAAAAACTCGAAGCCGCGCAGGCGAAATAGTCAATTAAAACAATAATTAAACCGACTGAAAGACTCCGCCGAAGACGCAAAAGGCACCAATATACGTCGGCCGTATTGTTAATAGTTCGTTAACTATTAACATGCACCCATGAATGGGTGGCTAGAAACGGTGGAGCAAGGGGAAAACGTCCCCGTAGTGGCTGATGTATATTAATACAGTCTTAAAGAACCGATTAGCCTGGGATTCACTGGTCACAACCCATTTATCCAAGACGCTTGCAGTCATTGCGGGTGCAATTGCTGTTTTGAACCTCAGCCTTGGCTGGGGGCTCGGGGTCGGATTTCTGGTCCGAATCCTGCCCGAATACCCCGCAATGGTTCCCGAAACCGCCCTTGCCGTGCTGTTCGGCGCGATAGGTGTCTTTGGCAATTCCTTTACACCCGCCGGTCAGGCAATCCGGGCGAACTCGCTGATCTGTGCCGCTGCGATTTACCTGCTCATGGCGCAGTCCCGTCTGATGCCGCTGTTGCATCCGGACATGCTTTCTGATGACGAAATGTCGGTGTTCACCCTGATTGGCTGCGGCACTGTCGCCACCTGCCTGCTCTTGTCCACTGTCGAGCTGCAGTGGGTGCGGCGCCTGAAATTTTCACTGCTATCCATCGGGATTTGCATCTGCGCCCTGCCCCTGCTGGGTTATCTCTTCAATGCTACCTTGCTGTTTTCTGATGAAAATTTCACAAGCATGGCGATCCATACCGCTATCAGCTTCGAACTTCTGCTGGTCGCGCATCTGCTGAAATTCAAGACGTTCGGATGGCTTGGAATCCTGTTGTCGCCCGAACGCGGCAGCGAAATGCTGCGCCGTATACTGCCGGTGCTTGTCGTCGTACCTTTGATCTTTTGCGGGGCAGCGCTTGCCATTGGCCTGAATTCCAGCATTTCCCTCAATCTGAAACTGGCCGCACTCGCTTTCTTCATGATCCTCTTCACCGGTGCGGCCAGCATCTATTTTGCCGATCGGGTCAATACGCTGGAAAACCGCGCCTCGGCCGCCGAGAAAAAGGTATTGGCCAGCGAGCGCAAGAAAGTCGTCACCGATAGCGCAGTTGCCCGAGCACAGAAAATGACGGCGTTAAGCCAGCTCGTCGGCGGCGTCGCGCATGATTTCAATAATACGATGACCGTCATTCTCGGAAATCTCGAATTGATCGAGACGTCCGATTTGGATTCGCGGCAACGCAGTGAATTGAAACAGGCGATTAACGCGTCGAACCACGCCGTCCACGTCACCCGACAATTATTGGCCTACGGGCGTAAATCGCGCCTCGATGCGCATCTCGTAGAAATTGACAAACTGGTGGGGTCGTTTCTGACGACCCTTTACATTCTTCGGGTCTCCAACGTCATTCTCGAGACCGAGCTGGAGTCACCCGGTGCCTTTGTCCGGATTGACGAAGCGCATTTCAATCAATGCTTTGTCAATCTGTTCAACAATGCCTGCGATGCTATGCCCGAAGGTGGCGTTGTCGCGATCGCCACTCATGTCGTGCATCTGACCGGCAAGGAGGTAACGGGCTTTGGCGGCACCGAAACTCTTGCCGACGGAAATTATGTCGCGGTCAGCATCGCGGACGATGGCAAAGGCATGTCCGAAGAGGTGCTGCGTCAGGCGACCGAACCGTTCTTTACCACCAAACCTGTGGGCAAGGGCGACGGGCTTGGCCTGTCGGTCGCATCCGGTTTCTGCCGCCAGTGCGGTGGCGGCCTTGACCTGCAAAGCACGGTAGGAAGCGGAACCGTCGCGACTATGCTTTTCCCCCTGATCCCGCGCCCAAAACCCGACACCACCTGATTTCGCCGAAATCCTCGACAAGCACTGCCCGGGAATCTACCTTTCCCGTCAACTGTCTCATCATCAGGCACGGCAAGGTTTCTTGGACACCGCATTTCTGATCACGGCTTTCGTCACGATGTTCGTCGTGATCGACCCCTTTGGTCTCGCGCCCCTGTTCGTCGCTCTGACGCAGGGGATGAGCGATTCAGCGCGTCGTTCCATCGGGATACGGGCCTGTGTCATAGCCGCCGTGATCCTTTCCCTTTTCGCCCTGATTGGAGAGCAACTCCTCGGGTTCATTGGCATTTCCATGCCAGCCTTCCGCGTGGCCGGTGGTGTGCTGCTCTTTTTGACGGCGCTCGACATGCTGTTCGAACGTCGGACAAGACGTCGTGAAGACAAGACCGATGAAGACCGCGAAGATCCCTCTGTCTTCCCCCTCGCCATCCCCCTCATCAGCGGCCCCGGTGCCATTGCCTCGATCATCCTGCTCGCAGGCCAGCGTGAAGGCATCGAAGGGCCCTTGCTGGCAATCGCCGTGACGATCTGCGTGATTTTCGTCGCTTTTCTGCTGTTCCTTGTAAGCGGCATTCTCGAACGCGCTTTGGGCCGTGTTGGCATTACCGTGGTGACGCGCCTTCTCGGCATGTTGCTCGCTGCGCTGTCGGTTCAATTCGTGCTCGACGGGCTGCGCGCCTTTGGCTTCGCCGCCTAGAAACACGTCTGGTCCGACCTATATCTGTCTGAACCGAACTTGAGCAGGTGAACCGTGACCCCCGACCAGATAGCAAGGCTCGTCTTCCTGTGCCTTTTGGGCGCCGTGATCCTTTTCTGGATGTTCCGGGGCAGCCGTCAGTCGCTGAACCGTATCCTTCAGCAGATCGTCGTCTGGGCACTGCTCTTTGTTGGTGTGGTCGCGGGCTTTGGCCTCTGGAAGGATATCGAGCGCAGCGCAACATTCCGCCAAAACGTCAGCAGCCAAACCGGCGAGATCACCTCACCGCGCGCGCTGGATGGCCATTACTACCTGACGCTAGAGGTCAATGGCGAACCGGTCCGTTTCGTCGTCGATACAGGCGCCAGTGACATGGTGCTGACCCGGCAGGATGCTGAAACAGCAGGTATCGATATTGAAAACGCGCCCTTTTACCGCCGCGCTCAGACGGCAAACGGGGTGGTCCGGGTTGCACCGGTCACGATCGAAACGGTTGCCATCGGCCCCTTCATCGACAGGAATATCAGCGCCTCGATCAACGATGGCGAGATGGAGACATCCCTGCTTGGAATGACTTATCTACACAGGTTTCAAAAGATCGAAATCTCTGGCGGCGAGATGATCCTGACGCGGTAAACCGCCGGAATCCAGAGTTAATTCGACTCCGCCTTCTTCTCCCAGTGACCAGCGGCCTCGGACCAGTATTGGGCGCTGCACCCTTCCGAGGTGAGGTGCTTCCACTGGCCCCGCGCCACCTGCACCGCTTCGGGGTCGTTTCCGTCGAACAGGATGCAGACCCGTTCCATCTTGCGCACCTCGTCCGGCGAAACCGCGGCGCCGTCCACCGCCATCAGACATGCCGGATCATTGCCTAGCTCCGATGTCGTCAAAAGGATCGGCTGCTCCGCATCATGGGCACCGCCAGCCAGCCCGTGCGCCATGAAATCCGTCTCGGGCCCCTGCCAGAGACGGTCATCCAGATAGGTCATGCGCGCGGGTTCCACCCCGCGCACCGCAACACGCCACCCTGCCCCGCGTGCCTTTCCAAGCAAAACAGGCAGCGTTTGCTCAAGCGGCGCACGGGTCAGGTGATAGAAATAGGCAGCGCCCATCGATCAGCTTTCGAACATATCCGAAACAAGACGGTTGAGCGCGGCAACGCCCCACCCGGTCGCGCCTTTGGGCGCGTAATCGGATTCGGATTTGAGCGAGGCAACCCCGGCGATATCCAGATGGATCCAAGGGGTTTCATCCTTGACGAAACGCTTGAGAAACTGTGCTGCGGTGATCGAACCACCCGGCCTGCCGCCGACGTTTTTCATATCGGCAATCCGTGACTTCAGCAGGTCGTCATAGCCCTGCCCCAGCGGCATCCGCCATGCGCCCTCACCTTCAGCTTCGGCCGCTTTTAGGAAGGCGTTGCAAAGCCGGTCGTCATTCGAAAATACCCCGGCATTATCGTGGCCCAGACCAACGATAATCGCGCCGGTCAGTGTGGCCAGATCGATCATGCCGGCCGGATTAAACCGGTCCTGCGCGTACCACATCACATCACACAGGACGAGCCGCCCCTCCGCATCGGTATTGATGATTTCAACGGTATCGCCCTTCATCGATTTCACCACATCGCCCGGGCGTGTCGCGTTGCCAGAGGGCATGTTTTCCACAAGCCCGACCAGACCAACCACGTTCGCCTTGGCCCCGCGCAGCGCCAGCGCCCGCATGACGCCGGAAACAACGCCAGCGCCGCCCATATCCATCGTCATGTCTTCCATGCCGCCCGCCGGTTTCAGCGAAATGCCCCCGGTGTCGAACACGACACCCTTGCCGACAAGCGCAAGCGGCGCGGCCCCCTTCTCACCGCCGTTCCATTGCATAACGACGACCTTGGAGGGGCTGTCCGATCCCTGCCCGACGCTCAGCAACGTCCGCATCCCGAGCTTTTCGAGGTCTTTCTCTTCCAGAACCTCGATCTTGAGCCCGAGCGACTTCATTTCTTCCAGCCGGTTCGCAAATTCGGTCGTGGTCAGCACGTTGGCCGGTTCATTGACCAGATCGCGGGTGAAATGCGCGCCTTCGGCAACCGCCAGCAAGGGCTTGGCGACAGCCTGAATATCTTCCGGCACATTGTGATAGATCGTCACGTCGCCGGCCTCGGCGTCAGCCTTCTCCGACGTCTTGTGATTATTAAAGCTGTAATCGCGAAGCGCGATCCCAAGCGCCAGTTGGGCAGCACCCTTGAGATTGCCCGCCATAACGCTGAGAGGCTTGTCACCCTTAAGCTTTGCAAGCTTGGCCCCGGCCTTGCGTATTTCAACCGGTGCTGCGTTACGCGCAATGATCAGGATATCCAGCGCTTCGGCCGCCATGCCCGCAGGCCAGCCAAGCGAGATGACCTGCCCGGATTTGACCTTGGCGAAGCCTTCGCTCTCGACGAAACGCGCAACCGCCCCCTTGGACAGCCGATTGGCCCGCCGCGCCGCCTGATCGAGCTTTCCATCCGGTGTCACCATGACCACCAGACGGCCATTCGCCTCGGCCATCGCGTCAAGATCGGTTTCCAGGAATTGGATCGGGGTCGGCATGCTCATTCTCAGCTCCAGTTTTCTGCTCATCAAGACCTAGCGCGCCAGTCAGGCCTTGACCAGATAGCAGTTTTACCCGATCTGCATTTCCACTAAGATCATGTAAAACCAAAGTAGTCGGTACAGGAGCAGAGAGGATAATCGTGTCACGTTACGACAGATATGTCCTGTCCCAATACCTTCTGTTCTTTGGATTCTTTGCCCTGATCCTAGTTGCGGTCTTCTGGATCAACCGGGCCGTTGTCCTTTTCGACCGTTTGATCGGCGACGGCCAGTCGGCGATGGTTTTCCTCGAATTTTCCGCACTTACCCTGCCCAACCTGATCCGCATGGTTCTGCCCATGGCAGCATTCGCGGCCACCGTCTACGTCACGAACCGGCTGAATTCCGAAAGCGAATTGACGGTGATGCAGGCCACCGGCACCGGCCCGTGGCGGCTGGCACGGCCCGCCCTGGTCTTCGGCCTGATCGCGATGCTGATGATGAGCGTGCTGACCCACGTTCTTCTCCCCGCCTCCATCAAGCAACTCGCCCAGAGAGAGGTCGAAATCGCGCGCAACCTGACCGCCCGGCTGCTGACCGAGGGCAGTTTCCTGCACCCATCGCCCGGCGTGACCTTCTATATCCGCCAGATCGACCCTGATGGCACGCTCAACGATGTATTTCTCTCTGACCGTCGCGACCCGACGGTAAACGCGACGTATACAGGGACACGTGCCTTTCTGGTACGTGACGAGGGCCGGACCGACCTGATCATGGTCGATGGCATGGCACAGCGCCTGAACACGGAAACGCAAGAGCTGTCGACCACGCTTTTCGCCGATTTCACCTATGACATCAGCAAGCTGATCAAGATCGAGGACCGAACAACCCGAAGCATCCGCGCGATATCCACGCCCGACCTGATGACGCAGGCCAGCGAAATCACCGAAAACGAAGGTTTCACACCCGGTCAGCTTGCCGAGGAACTGCACCTGCGCTTTTCCCGCGCCACCGTGTGTATTGCCGTCGCTCTGATCGGCTATTCCACGCTGATGCTTGGCAGCTTTTCGCGTTTCGGTGTCTGGAGACAGGCGCTGTTCGCCTTCCTCCTGCTGATCCTGCTCGAAGCGATGCGCGGCGTGATTTCGGACCCGGTGCTTGAAAACGCCTCGATGTGGCCCCTGCTGTACCTGCCGACGCTTCTGGGCATTGCCATATCCGCCCTGTTCCTGCGATTTGCAGGTCGCCCGCTGCGGCTGCGTCCTCGTCCGAAAACACCTCCGCTGGAGGGCGCCACGTGATACTCGACCGATATTTCGCACGCCGTTTCCTGCAAAGTTTCCTGATGATCGGCGGGGTATTCCTGACGCTGATCATGCTGATCGACCTGATCGAGCAATTGCGCCGGTTCGAAGGAATCGACATCAGCTTTGCACAGATGCTGGCGCTCACCATGCTGAACGCGCCGACCGCGATCAAGGAAGTGCTGCCGCTTTTGATGATCATGTCGACCATCGTGTTGTTCATCGGTCTCGCGCGAAGCAGTGAGCTCGTCGTGACCCGCGCGACGGGTCGCTCGGGCATCCGCGCCCTCGCGGCACCGGCCATCGTCGCCTTTATCATCGGTGTGCTGGCGGTCAGCACACTGAACCCGATCGCCGCGGCCACCTCGAACCGGGCACAGCAGCTTTCCGACAACTACCGCTCCGGCGGTCCGGCAACCCTGTCGATCAGCGGTGAAGGTCTCTGGCTGCGGCAGGGCAGCACCCAAGGCCAATCCGTCATCCATGCGACCGGCTATGGTGGTGCAAACGAGGTCATCCTGTTCGACGTGACCTTCCTGTCTTATGCCCCCGAAGGCGGGCCTGTCCGACGCATAGACGCCAAGAGCGCGCGGCTCGAAGCGAACGAATGGCGCTTGTCCGACGCAAAAGTGTGGGAGCTTCGATCCGGCCAGAATCCGGAAAGCACGGCCACCCGCCATGAAGAGTTGCAGATCCCAACGACCCTGACACAGGATCGCGTGCGCGAAAGCCTTGGACGGCCGGCGGGCATTTCGATCTACGATCTGCCGGACACGATCCGCGCCTTGCGGCTGGCCGGGTTTTCGACCAAGCGGCACGAAGTCTGGTATCAGGTCGAACTCGCCCGTCCCCTTTTCCTCATGGCGATGGTTCTGGTCGGCGCATCCTTTACCATGCGACATGCCCGTTTCGGCGGCACTGGGATCGCCGTGATTTCCGCGGTCCTGCTTGGGTTTGCGCTCTATTTCATTCGTAACTTTGCGCAGATCCTCGGAGAGAACGGCCAGATCCCGGTTCTGCTCGCGGCTTGGGGCCCGCCGATTGCCTCGATCCTCCTGACACTAGGCCTCTTGCTTCACGTGGAGGACGGATGAGCCTGCCCTACTTGCGCGCCGCGCTCCTTTCCTTCGCTCTGGCATCCTCGGTTGCCGTGCCTGCGGTCCACGCCCAGCAGACGGCGGCCCAACCGCCTGCGGTACTGGTCGCCGATGATGTCTATGTCACGCCCGACCGGACACTTGTCGCCGAAGGCAACGTCGAGGCGTTCCAGAACGATATCCGCATGCGCGCCGAACGCATTACCTTTGATCAGGAAAGCGAGACGCTGACGGTCGAGGGCCCGATCCGCATAGACCAAGGTGGCGAAATCACCGTTTTCGCCGATTTTGCCGAACTCGACCGGGGTTTGCAGAACGGCTTGCTGACCGGTGCGCGCATGGTTCTGAACCAGCAGGTCCAGATGGCCTCGCTGCAGATGGCGCGCGTCAACGGGCGCTACACCCAGCTTTACAAGACGGCCGTGACCTCTTGCGAGGTTTGCGGAGACGGTCGCCCGCCGCTCTGGCAGATCCGCGCCCGCAAGATCACGCATGACCAGCAGGAACAGCAGCTCTACTTCGAAGAAGCACAGTTTCTCGTTTACGATGTTCCGATCTTCTACCTTCCGGGCATGCGGCTTCCCGACCCCAGTCTGGAACGCGCGAACGGATTCCTGATCCCTTCCGTGCGGACGACCTCTACGCTCGGCACCGGGGTTCGCGTTCCATACTTTATCATGCTTGGCGACCACGCGGACCTGACGCTCGCCCCGTATATTTCTTCCAGCACCCGCACGCTCGGGTATCGCTATCGACAGGCTTTCCGCAATGGCCGGATCGAACTGGAAGGCGCCTATACAAAGGATGACCTTATCGTCGGCACGTCGCGAGGATACCTCTTTGGCAACGGGCATTTCGATCTGCCACGCGGTTATAACCTCGACTTCCAGATCCAGACGACGTCTGACAATGCCTATCTCGTCGATTATGGGCTGCCCGATCTCGACCGGCTTCAAAGCGAAATTTCCGTCAGTCGCTACAAGGTCCGCAGTGCCTTTCGGGCGCGTCTCATAAGCTATGACTCGCTGCGCGATACCGACGATGAATCGCTGTTGCCCACCATCGTGCTGAAAGCCGGCCTCGAAAGGCGCTTTTTTCCGGACGCCATCGGCGGCGAAATGCGGGTCGGCTTTGATGTCACCGGCCTGCACCGGACCTCGAATGACGATATACTTGGCCGCGACATGAACCGCGCCACCGTCGACCTGAGCTGGCAACGCAGCTGGATCCTTCGCGGCGGCGTACGGGCGGATTGGGAAATCGGCCTTGCCGGTGACGCCTACGAAATCATTCAGGACAGCACTTTTGACAACCGGATTGACCGGCTGACACCGCGCTCGGCGCTCAAGCTTTCCCTGCCGATTACCCGTGGCACCGCCAATGGCGGACACCAGTTCCTTGAACCCCTCGTACAGATCGGCTGGAGCAACGTGATCGGGCCGACCGTGCCGAACGAAGAAAGCACCTATGCCGAATTCGATCAGGGCAACCTGCTTCAACTCTCCCGCTTTCCCGGGCTCGACCGGCGCGAAGACGGGCTTGCCTTCGCCTACGGGTTCAACTGGTCGAATTACGCACCCGGCGGATGGGAAACCTACGCGACTTTCGGCCAAGTGATCCGCGAAGAAGCGCAGCCAGATTTCACGCAGTCGTCCGGCCTGACCGGCACCAGTTCCGATCTGCTGCTCGCAGGGCAGATCAGAATGGGCAACAAGCTGGCCGTAAGCGCACGCACCTTGCTGAACGAATCTTTGGGTGTCACCAAGGCCGAATTGCGCGGCGACTGGCTGGGTGAAACGGCGCAGCTTAGCGGTACATACCTCTGGCTGGACGAAGATGCGCAGGAAAACCGCACCAGCGCGCTATCCGAAGTCTGGCTCAGCGGCGGCTACGAAATCGGCACGGGATGGACCGCGAATGCCAATCTCCGCTATGATATATCGGACGCGCGGGCTACGCGGGCGGGCCTTGGGTTCGTTTATCGTAACGAATGTGTTACGGTCGATTTGGCGGTGAACCGGCGCTATACATCCTCGACAAGTATTGAGCCCACGACAGATTTCGGGTTTACCATCGAGTTGAACGGGTTCTCCGTCCAAGGTGAAAAAGAGAAGTACAGGCGGTCATGCAGTTGAATTTCGGATTTTCGGTCGGACGGGGTTTGTCCAGATGGATGAAATGCGCGCTGGCATCGCTGGCACTGGCCTCGGCACCTTTCGCCGGGACAGCGCAGAACCTCTTTGCCCCGGCCATCATCGTGAATGACGATGTCATCACCAATTACGAACTGGGCCAGCGCGCCCGGTTCATGGCACTGCTCCGCGCGCCCGGCAATCCCGAGGAAGAAGCCCGCGAGGCCTTGATCGAAGACCGCCTGCGCGCGCAGATCCTTGAAGAATTCGACGTGATCGTCACGCCCGAACAGCTTGAACAGGGCATGAGCGATTTCGCCGCCCGCACGCAGATGACCACCCAGGAATTCCTCGGCGCGCTCGCACAGGGCGGGGTCGAGCCGGAAACCCTGCGCGAATTCGTTCGAATCAATCTGGGATGGCGTGAATACATTCGCGGCCGCTATGGCGAGCAAGCCCGCCCGAGCCAGGCCGAGATCGACCGCGCGCTCGCCAATGATCCCTCCTCTGGCAGCGTCAGCGTTCTGCTCTCGGAGATCATCATCCCCTTCACCCCGGATAACCTGCCGCAGGTCGAACAGCTTGCGAATGAAATCGCGGGGCTGAACAGCTACGATGCGTTTTCGCAGGCGGCCAGCCAGTATTCCGCGTCGGAAACCCGCAATTCCGGCGGTCGGCTCGACTGGCTGCCCATCAACAACCTGCCCGAGCAGCTTCGCCCCGTCATCATTGAGCTTAACCCCGGCGAGACCACGCAGCCAATTCCGCTGCCGAACGCCGTGGCCATATTCCAGATGCGCGGGATTCAGGAAATCGCGGGGGGGACGCCAAGCTATTCGAGCATCGATTACGCCACCTATATGGTCCCCGGCGGACGCTCGGCCGAGGCACAAGAAGCCGCTGCTTCGGTTCTGGGGCAGGTCGACCGTTGCGATGACTTCTATGGTCTTCCCGGCATCGACGCACCGGGCGTTTTCCAGCGCCAGAGCCAGGCGCCGGGCGCAATTCCTCGCGACATCGCACTGGAACTTGCCAAGCTTGACCAAAATGAAACCTCGACCGCGCTGACCCGTTCAAACGGCCAGACACTTGTCGTTCTGATGCTCTGCGGGCGTACCGCCGCCGTGAACAAGGACGCAACTCGCGATGACATCGGCAATTTCCTGACCCAGCAGCGACTGCAGTCTTATGCCGACAGCGCCCTGGCCCAGCGACGCGCGGATGCACTGATCGTCGAGAAATGACCGACGCGCCGATTGCGCTCAGCTGTGGTGAGCCTGCCGGTATTGGTCCGGAACTCGCGGCAAAAGCCTGGCATGTGCTTCGGGAGGACTGTCCGTTCTTCTGGATCGGCGACCCGCGCCATTTGCCGGAAAACACTGCCTTCGAGATCATAGGCAGCCCTGCGCAATCGCGAGAGGTCGCAGCCTCTGCCCTACCCGTCCTCGACCATCCCTTCGCGGCTGAAACTGTACCGGGCACCCCTAACCCTGCCAACGCCTCTGGCGTGATCAGCGCCATCGAGCGCGGTGTCGACCTTGTCCGGTCCGGCGACGCGTCGGCGCTTTGCACCGCGCCCATTCACAAAAAAGCGCTGATCGATGGCGCGGGTTTTGCATATCCGGGGCATACCGAATTCCTCGCCGCGCTCGCTGGCGTCGATGATGTCGTCATGATGCTTGCCAGCGACCAGTTGCGCGTGGTCCCTGCGACCATCCACATCGCCTTGTCCGACGTGCCGAAAGCCCTGTCACCAACCGGACTGCGCCACACGATCGAGATCACTGATGAAGGGCTCAAATCCCGGTTTGGCCTCTCCACCCCCAGGATTGCCATCGCAGGTCTGAATCCCCACGCTGGCGAAGGCGGCGCGATGGGTCGGGAGGAACTGGACTGGATCGCCCCGCTGATCCAAGAGATGACAGAGGAAGGCTATGGGCTGACCGGCCCGCACCCTGCAGACACCCTTTTTCACGCCGCCGCCCGCACCCGCTATGACGCAGTGATTGCCATGTATCACGATCAGGCGCTTATCCCGATCAAGACGCTGGATTTCGACATGGGGGTGAATGTCACGCTGGGCCTTCCCTTTGTGCGCACCTCGCCGGATCACGGAACGGCTTTTGACATCGCGGGAAAGGGGGTGGCGAATCCTTCCAGCCTGATCGAGGCGCTGAAACTTGCCCGGCGGATGGCAACCCCATGAGGCACCACAAAGGACACCAGTACCTGTCGCCACTGTCGGATGCCTCCGGCGGGGATTTTTTTAAACCCAAAGAAGGGGCGAGGAGATGAGCGCGATCGACGAACTTCCGCCACTGCGAGCCGTTATTGCCGAGCATCAGTTGTCGGCCCGAAAATCGCTTGGCCAGAATTTCCTGCTGGATCTGAACCTGACGGCGAAAATCGCTCGGCAAGCGGGGAATCTGTCACAGTGCGATGTGCTTGAAATCGGACCCGGCCCCGGAGGTCTGACACGCGGGCTTTTGTCAGAAGGTGCGCGGCGGGTTCTTGCGGTTGAGAAGGACAGTCGTTGCATTCCCGCGCTCGCTCAGATCGCAGAGGCCTACCCGGGCAGGTTGCAGGTTATCGAGGGCGACGCGCTGGAAGTCGACCCGCTGGCCCATTTGACACCGCCGATCCGAATAGCGGCAAATCTGCCGTATAATATCGGGACTGAACTGTTGGTGCGCTGGCTGACGCCAAAAGAATGGCCGCCCTTCTGGGAAAGCCTCACGCTGATGTTTCAGCGCGAGGTCGCAGAAAGGATCGTGGCGCAGCCCGGTAGCAAGGCCTATGGCCGTCTTGCCATTCTCGCCCAATGGCGGGCGGAGGCACGTATCGCGATGTCGCTGCCTCCCGGTGCCTTTACGCCGCCGCCTAAAGTCGCCAGCGCCGTTGTCCACCTTACGGCCCTGCCCGAACCGCGTTTTCCGGCGGATGCGGCGGTACTGTCCCGCGTGGTGGCACAGGCATTCAATCAAAGACGAAAGATGCTTCGCGCCTCGCTCAAGGGACTCGCACCGGATATCGAGAATGTGCTGCGCGCAGCCGGGTTGAACCCGACCGACCGGGCAGAGCAGATTCCCTTGGAAGGTTTCTGTGCTCTCGCCCGCGAAGTAGAAACAAACAACAGGGCCTGAGCGGCCTATTCGGCCGCTTCGGGTGCGTTGCCGTCTTTGGGCGCGTCTTCCAGCCCGTTGTCCGACACAGGTGCCTCTTTGGGCTTGGCGCTGCGCGTACGGGGTTTGCGCGGCGCGGGCGCCTCGGCTTCGCCGTGCGCGGCGGGGGTATCGGCATCAGCCGCAGGTTTGCGTGCCCGCGGCTTGCGCGCCGGTTTCTTGGGTTTGCTTTCGGGCGTTTCCACCAACCCGCTGTCGTCATCGGATTCTGCCGTTTCGGCAGTTTCAAGAACATCGGGCTGCGGTGCCTGTGACGGGTCTTCGGAACGCGTTTGGTTCCCTTGCTGACCCTGGTTCTGCGCCGGGGCCTGCTTTTGCCCATCTTGGTCGCCACGATCCTGACGTTCGCGGTCCCGTTCGGCCTGACGCTCGCGGTTCTGGCGTTCCTGCTCTTCGCGGCGCTGGTCCATTTCCTTTTGGGCCGAGCTCAGCAGGCGCAGGTAATGCTCCGCATGCTGCTGGAAATTTTCGGTTGCAACGCGGTCATTGCCCAGCTGCGCATCACGAGCGAGCTGGTTGTACTTGTCAATAATCTGCTGCGGCGTACCACGCACCTTGCCTTCGGGGCCCGAGCTGTCAAATACCCGGTTGACCACATTTCCGCCGCCGTTGGATGACCCTCGGTTGCGGTTCGATTTGGAACGCGAACGTGATTTAGAAGATCTCATGTACTTTTTGTCAGCCTTGTCTGCTTTGACGTATGATCCGTTTCACGCCTCTTGCGTTCTGTAATACGCCGGATCATCGACTTTTTGGGCTTGCGTTGCATGGGAGCCGCCATAGCATCTACCGAAGCAACAAGAATGAAAAAACACGTTCTGGGCCGCCAGACAAGTCCTTGTACGCATTTTTCGTTAGAATTGTTCCTTTTTTGGCGGCGAATTGCTGCTGCTAAAGGGGAATTCCCAAGTGATTTCAGATGCGACGGGCCGAAACGACGCGATCACGCCCGTCAAGATCCTGTATCACGGAAACCTCTTTCAGACCGGCCTCGCGAAGCATCTCGGACACGGCAGCGCCCTGCGTCGGGCCGATTTCAAGCAGGACACGCCCGCCCGGTATCAGGTGCTGACCAACGCCTCGCGCGATTTCACGGTATGCCCCCAGACCGTCGCCGCCATCGGTCAGGGCCATTTCGGGTTCGTGCTCGCGCACATCCGCATCAAGCCCGTCCCATTCGTCAAGCGCAATATAGGGCGGATTGGAAACGATCAGGTCGAATTGTCCGCTAACCGACTGAAACCAGTCTGATTTCAGGATCTGCGCCCGATGCGCAACCCGGTGCAACACAGCATTGGCGCTGGCCTGCAAACAGGCAGCCTCGGACATGTCGACACCCAAACCCCGGGCATCCGGCTGTTCGGCCAGCAGGGTCACAAGGATACAACCGGAACCGATCCCAAGATCGAGGAGGTTCCGAAACGGTTCGGCCAAGGCCGCTTCGATCAGGGTTTCAGTTTCCGGGCGCGGATCAAGCACATCACGGCTGACCTTGAAACGGCGGCCGTAAAAGGCACGTTCACCGATCAGCTGCGACACCGGCACGCGGATCGAACGAAGTGCGATCAGCTGCTCGAATCGCTCCTCGATTTCGGGCGCGAGATCCTCGGGCGCGATCAGCGTCACACGGCTCGCTTCGACCCGGGCTGCATGCGCCAGCAGGATTCGTGCATCGCGCGCAGGATCTGGAATGCCAGCCGCCCGCAGCCGGGCTGCGGCATTTGCCATCGCTTCTCCGGCTGTCATGTGCTCATCTCGGCAAGCAGACGCGCCTGATCGTCGGCCGTCAGCGCGTCGATGATGTCGTCAAGATCGCCCGTCATGATCTGGTCGAGCTTGTAAAGCGTCAGAGCAATACGGTGATCCGTCATCCTGCCTTGCGGAAAATTATAGGTGCGGATGCGTTCAGACCTGTCACCGCTGCCGACCTGCGCAGCACGGTTGGCAGAACGTTCGCTGTCCACTCGCTGCCGCTCCATGTCAAAGAGACGCGTCTTGAGGACCTGCATGGCTATCTCGCGGTTACGATGCTGCGACTTTTCCGAACTCGTCACGACAATACCGCTGGGGATATGGGTAATGCGCACAGCCGAATCCGTGGTGTTGACGTGCTGCCCGCCTGCCCCCGAGGACCGCATGGTGTCGATCCGTATATCATTGGGATCTATAACGATATCTACATCTTCGGCTTCGGGCAGCACCGCCACGGTCGCGGCAGAGGTATGGATGCGACCGCCGCTTTCCGTCGTCGGAACCCGCTGAACACGATGAACGCCGCTTTCATACTTGAGACGCGCGAATACGTTTTCGCCCTTGATATGCGCGACGACTTCCTTGATGCCGCCAAGTTCGGTCAGCTGCTGTTCGATGATGTCGAAATGCCAACCGCGTTCTTCGGCATAGCGCTGGTACATGCGCAGCAGGTCACCGGCGAAAAGCGCGGCCTCGTCACCGCCAGTGCCAGGACGGATTTCAAGCATGGCAGGGCGCACATCGGCTTCGTCACGCGGTAAGAGAGCTAGTTGCAGGGCGTGTTCCACCTCGGGCAGCTTTTCCTGCAAGTCGCCCAGTTCTTCCTCGGCCAGATCCTTCATGTCCGGATCGTTAAGCATCGCCCTGGCGTCCTCGATCCCGTCACGGATCTGTCGCCAGTGGGTGATCTGTTCGACGACCGGTTTGAGCGAGGAGTATTCCTTGGCCAGTTTCGCGATATCGCCTTTTCCATCGGACATCGCCGCCTCCAGATACTGGAAACGCTGGTCAATCTGGATAAGGCGATCTTCTGGGACCATTGGCGGGGTGTCCGATATCAATTCTGTTTGGTCAAGGCCAAGGTTATGGTAACTTCGGCCTCATGAAACGTATATTTCTCATCTGCATGCTCGCGGCAACGCCCGTTTCAGCCGATGTGATCGGCCCCGGCGGAAAGGTTCAGGATTGCTACTGCACCGACACCGGCGGCAACCGCGTCGAACTGGGCGAAACCATCTGCCTGCATGTGGACGGGCGCATGTTCATGGCCCAATGCCAGATGTCTCTGAATGTGCCGATGTGGCGTGAGATCACAGAGGGCTGTGCGTCATCACTTCTGCAAAGCATCCAGCCAGCGATCGACACGCTTTCGGTTCACGCCAAGGTCTGACCGCCCGAACCGCAACCGTCCGAAAATCTTGATCTGCCCGTCCGTTAGCTGGACCGTCGTGTAATCCGGAAAGCCGAACACAGCGCTGCGGGTAACGTAAGTAAGATGACCTTCATCAACACGTCCGGCCAGAACCTTTGTTCTGGGAGTTTCCCGAATAATACTATCCAGCCGCGCAAGATCATCTGGCGAACCTTCAATCACACGTTCAACGCCGCCCGCCAGATCCTTGTTTTCGTTGAACTTGAGAGGCCTGTGCCAGACCTTGGGGTCGCTTGGTGCCAAGCGGACGTAACCGTCGGCAACCACGATCACGCAAAGCAGAATCCACAAGCCTGTCAAGATCTTAACCATTACATCCAGCCGCTTCTGTCCCCGGGTCCAGCATGCAGCGTTTGAGGGTAGTTGTCAGTGCGGCGTAACGACCGGTCCCCGCACCGACAATGAAAGCAGTCAGCTCGCGGCGACGCCTGGCAGGATGCAGAGCATCTCGTAGATCAGGTTCGCTGCCGTCAGCGCCGTGTTACCCGAGGTGTCATAAGGTGGCGAAACCTCAACAAGATCACATCCGACAATCGAAGCCCCGCGCAATGCCCGGATCAGCTGAAGCGCCTGCGGCGTGGTAAGGCCACCGATTTCCGGCGTCCCCGTGCCGGGCGCATAGGCCGGATCAAGGCTGTCGATGTCATAGGTGATATAGACAGGCCGGTCGCCGATATCCCGGCGGATTTCAGCCCCAAGCTGATCCAGCGACCGCCCCCAAAGCTCATGCGCCTGAAAGATCTGAAAACCCCAGCCCTGCGCTTCGGTGAAATCGGTCGCGGCATAGCCGGTCCCGCGCAAGCCGATCTGGTATACCTTGTCAGCCTGAAGCAAACCTTCCTCGTAAGCGCGACGGAACACCGTGCCATGGGCCTCTTTTTCGCCGAACATCTCGTCATTCACATCCGCATGGGCATCTACATGCACCAGCGCGACAGGACCGTGTTTCTTGGCGATGGAACGCAGAATCGGGAGGGTCATCGTGTGATCGCCGCCCATCGCGACCGGGATAAGGTCATTGGTGAGCATTGTATCGTAACTCTCTGTAATAATACGGATAGTATCAGAAAGAGAGAACGTGTTGATGGCCAGATCGCCTATGTCCGCAATCTGCAGATGTTCAAACGGTGCCGCACCGGTCGCCATGTTGTAGGGCCGGATCATCGCGCTTTCCGCGCGGATCTGTTTCGGCCCGAAACGCGTGCCCGAGCGCCACGAAGTACCAATATCCATTGGAATGCCCAGCAGCGCGACATCAAGCCCGCTCAACCCGCTTGCCTGCGGCAGTCTCATGAACGTGTTCGGTCCCGAGAACCGGGCGAGATCATTTCCGCTGAGCGGTTGGTTAAAATCGGTCATTTCCGTATATTCCATCCCAGAAGTGAGAGTAGTTCGACGGCCACATGTGCGCCGGCGATGGCTGTCGCCCCTGTCGTGTCAAAGGGAGGGGAAACCTCTACCACATCGCCGCCGACAATGTTGATCCCCGCCAATCCGCGCAACATCGCTGCCGCCTGCGCACTGGTCAACCCGCCCCAGACCGGCGTTCCCGTACCCGGTGCATAGGCCGGATCCAACGCATCGATGTCAAACGTCAGGTAGACGGGGTGATCCCTGACCACCGCCTTGATTTGGTTAACGACCTCTTCGGCACCCATTTTGTGTACAGATGGTGCATCGATTGTGCACACGCCCAACGGGTCCTCGTTAAAGGTTCGGATCCCCACCTGAATCGACCGCGAAGGATCGACGATGCCCGTTTTCACCGCCTTGTAGAACATGGTGCCGTGATCGACGCGCGACATGTCATCGTCCTGCCAGGTGTCGCTATGCGCATCGAAGTGCACCAGCGACATCGGTCCGTATTTTTCGGCCATCGCCTTGAGGATCGGGAAGGAAATATAGTGATCCCCGCCCAGCGTGACCGGCGCCACATCCGCCGCAAGAATCGTGCGGATATGATCGGTCAGCCGGTCGGGAAAGGCTGGCACGTTCGCGTAGTCGAACGCGAGATCGCCGTAGTCGATGATATCGAAATCGGCCATCACGTCGAAGGGCCAGCCATACGGACGATCAAAGGCCTGAAGGGAGCTCGCCTCGCGGATCGCGCGCGGGCCAAGACGTGTCCCGGGACGGTTCGTCACAGCTTGGTCGAACGGTACACCCGTTACGGCAATATCCACCCCTGTGAGATCCTTGGTATAGCGACGGCGCAGAAATGACGTTGCGCCACCAAAGGTGTTTTCAAAACTGTCCCCGCGCATACTCTCGCGAGTAAACGCCTGATCAACTTGGTTTTTTGCGTCTTCAAGCCCCATGATTTACCTCGCAGCCACAGGCTGGGCGCGTTCGACCAGCCGAGCGAAAAAGGATGCGCCAACAGGCGCGATCTCGTCGTTGAAATTATATTGCGGGTGGTGCAACCCAGCGGTGTTCCCCTGGCCGATGAACAGGTAAGCGCCCGGTCGCTCGTTCAGCATAAAGGCAAAATCCTCGGCGCCCATTTCACGCTCTGCATCATCCTGAACCCGGGCCTCACCCGCGACCTCGCGGGCGATTTCGGCCGCGAATGCAGTCTTCGCCGGATCATTCACCGTAGCTGGATAGCCTTTCACATAGTTCAGTTCGGCATCGACGCCGTAGCTGGCCGCCTGACCTGCCGTGATCATCTCCATCCGCTCGATAACCATCTCCTGAACCGATGGCCGGAAGCTGCGCACCGTGCCGTTCAGATAGGCGGTATCCGGGATCACGTTGTCTACGGAACCTGTGTGGATCTGCGTCAGCGACACGACCAGGTCATCCAGCGCAAAATGATTACGGCTCACAATGCTCTGAATTGCCTGCGCCATCGATACGGCCGCCATGACCGGATCACGGGTGTTATGCGGCATTGCAGCATGTCCGCCTACGCCCCTGATATTGATGTGGAACGTATCAACCGCCGCCATGATCGGACCGGGCGTCGTGCGAAAGCTGCCGACTTCCGTTCCTGGCGCATTGTGCAAAGCGTAAACTTGGGAAATTTCGAACCGGTCCATGATACCTTCTTCGACCATGACATCGGCACCGCCGCCGGTTTCCTCGGCGGGCTGGAAAATCAGCGCAACCCGACCGGCAAAGTTGCGCGTCTCGGCAAGATAGCGCGCCGCGCCCAGCAACATGGTCGTGTGCCCGTCATGCCCGCAGGCATGCATCTTGCCCGGCTTCTGGCTTGCATAATCCAGCCCGGTGGCTTCGACGATCGGCAGGGCATCCATATCGGCACGCAGACCAATCGTAGAACCGTTCCCCTGCCCGTTTATGATCGCCACGATACCCGTTTTCGCGAATCCGCGGTGAATCTCGTCCACACCGAATTCCTTCAGCCGCGCAGCGACGAAGTCCGAGGTTTCATGACATTCCTGCCCCAGCTCCGGAATCGTATGCAGGTGCTTTCGCCACTCTGACATATCCTTGGAAAACTCGGCAATTCGGTTGACAACGGGCATTCGATGCAAATCCTTGGGTGGCACAGACGATGCTATCTGACACTGAACCAAAGGCCGCTGCAATGCCCGATGACGCCCTGATTCACGACCGCGACGCGGGGTTAGAACGGCTTCTTGAAATTATGCGGCGGCTGCGGGATCCGGAAACCGGCTGTCCCTGGGATATCGAGCAGGATTTTGGCTCGATCGCACCATATACGATCGAAGAGGCCTATGAAGTCGCTGATGCGATCGAACGCGAATCCTGGTCCGAGCTTGAAGGCGAGTTGGGAGACCTCTTGCTGCAAACCGTATATCACGCCCAGATGGGAGAAGAGGAGAATCTCTTTTCCTTCCAATCCGTTGTGCGCAATATCTCGGACAAGATGGTGGCGCGGCATCCCCATGTTTTCGGGGATGAATCCCGCGAGAAGTCCGCAGAACAGCAGACACGCGACTGGGAAAGCATCAAGGCCGCAGAACGCAAGGACAAGGAGCAGGCAGGCGCCCTGGATGGTGTGGCGCCCAACCTTCCCGCCCTGCTACGGGCCGTTAAGCTCCAAAAACGCGCGGCCCGCGTTGGATTTGACTGGCCGGAAACGGAACAAGTACTGGACAAGCTGGTCGAGGAAACCCGCGAACTGGTCGAAGCACGCGAAACGCTCGACGCCGACCATGTCGAAGAAGAATTCGGTGACCTGCTCTTTGTGATGGCCAACCTCGCCCGCCACTTCAAAATCGACCCCGAAGCCGCGCTGCGCCGTACCAATGCCAAGTTCACGAGGCGATTTCAGGCAATCGAAGAACGGCTTGCTCAATCCGGCAAGCGGCCTCAGGACAGCGATCTGGCAGAAATGGACCGGCTGTGGGACGAGGTGAAGGCCGAAGAAAAGGCCCGGAAAAGCAATAAGGCCGGAACTTGATCTCTCATCATCACAAGACCCTGTTCGTCCATATTCCGAAATGTGGCGGTCAAAGCATCGAAACGGCATTTCTCAAAGACCTCGATCTGACATGGGAAACGCGGGCGCCGCTTTTGCTGCGGCGCAATGACGATACGCGGCTTGGCCCGCCACTGCTCGGACACCTCACGCTGCGCGAATATTTGCGCTACCGGTACCTGACGGAAGAACAGCTTGAGACCTATTACAGCTTTGCCGTGGTTCGGAATCCGTTTGCCCGGGTCATTTCTCTCTTCAACTACCTGAAATTCGCCGAGAACCTTTCCGATTTCGTGCAAATCTGGCTGCGCAAACAGTTTTCCCATGCAAACAGCTATGAGCAGGAAAACCACGGCTACAAAGGCCGCTACCACTTCGTGCGGCCACAGCGGGATTTCGTCATCGACGCCAGCGGTGACGTAGCAGTGAAACTGATTCTGCCGCTCGAAGACATAAGCAAGGATTTTCCGAAGGTCCGCGCGGCGACCGGGCTTTCCTCGGCGCTGCCGCATGTGAATGCCTCTCCCAAGCGCAAGGCCACGATAGGCGATCTGGACGACGCCAGCATTGCCGCGATCTGCGACCTCTACCAAGCAGATTTCGAAGCTTTCGGCTATCCGGACAAACCATAGCCCGCTTGCGGGTGGACATTACGGACCCGTGTTGACACTGTCCGGCCTCGCAAGAACCGGAGAATGTCATGCCCGCGAGAAAAATCATTATCGACACAGACCCAGGGCAGGATGATGCGGTTGCAATCCTTCTTGCCCTGTCGAGCCCGGAACAAATCGAGATTCTGGGCCTGACGACCGTGGCGGGCAACGTGCCTCTGGACCTGACCACACGCAACGCTCGGATCGTCTGCGAACTCGCCGGGCGCACGGATGTTGGCGTTTATGCAGGCTGCGACAGGCCGCTTGGCCGCGATCTGGTTACGGCCGAACATGTGCATGGCAAGACCGGGCTGGATGGGCCAAAGCTCCCTGAACCGACCATGGAAATCGCACCCGAGCACGCGGTCGATTTCATTGTGGAAACCCTGAGGAAAGAACCGGCGGGTACCGTCACCCTATGCCCGCTGGGGCCGCTGACAAACATCGCGACAGCCCTGCAAAAAGCCCCGGATATCGGGGAGAAGATTCAGGAAATCGTGCTGATGGGTGGCGCCTATTTCGAGGTCGGCAACATCACCCCAACGGCCGAATTCAACATTTACGTCGATCCCGAAGCCGCTGACATCGTGTTCAAATCCGGTATCAAGATCACGGTCATGCCGCTTGATGTCACGCACAAGGCGCTGGTCACCAAGGAACGCAACGACGCTTTCCGGGCGCTTGGCACCCCGGTTGGCGTCGCTGTTGCCGAGATGACGGATTTCTTCGAACGGTTCGACAAGGAAAAATACGGCTCGACCGGGGCGCCGCTGCACGATCCCTGCGTTACAGCCTATCTACTGCAACCGGAACTTTTCAGTGGTCGGCACATCAATGTCGAAATCGAGACGGTGTCCGAGTTGACGCTTGGCATGACCGTCGCCGATTGGTGGGGTGTGACTGACCGCAAGGCGAACGCGACCTTTATCGGCGACATCGATGCGGACGGATTCTTTGCCCTTCTGACCGAAAGGCTGGCCCGCTTGTGACCGCCATTCACCTTGCCAAGCCTGAGGATTTCGACCGGCTCGACGCCTTGGTCGCCGCCTTCCACCAAGAGGAAGGGATCGAACTGTCGCCGGATAAGCGACGGGCCGGGCTGTTTCCTTTGCTGGAAGGCATTCCGCACGGGGTAGCCTATCTGATCGGGCCAGCGCGGGCGCCGATTGGATACATTGTCCTGACTTTCACTTGGTCGGTTGAATATGGCGGCCTCGACGGGTTCATCGACGAGATATACCTGAGGCCAGCCGTCCGTGGACGCGGGATCGCCAGTGAGGTCATGCAAACCCTGCCCGCCAAACTGGCCGAAGCCGGATTGAACACGATCCACCTTGAAGTCGATCGCGACAATACCCGCGCGATGAAACTTTACGAACGCATCGGATTTCGACCACGCGAAAGCTATGTGATCATGTCCAAGCGGTTGCGGTCGTAAAACGTCACGCTGCTGCCTAATGTCAGCAAATTCTTGCCGGCAGCCGCGTTCCATCAATTCTTTTCAGGAACACATGACCAACCCGTGCGTTTTTGCGTGCCGGGCAAGGATAAAGCTTGGCTAAAAGGGTCTGGTCAATGCCGGGCCAAAGACAAAGGACAAGGAGTTTCCAATATGAAATCGTGGATCATTGGCGCATTGGGCGCAACATCCCTGCTGGTATCGGCCTGTGGCGACATGCAACTCACAGAAGACCAACGCACCGTTGCAGGCGTTGCTGGCGGCGCTGCCGCCGGTCTGATCGCGGCGGATGCGCTCAAAGCCGACGACGACTGGAAACTGATTGCTGCCCTTGGCGGAGCCGCTGCCGGTACGGTTGTCGCTCAGAATTCTGCAGCGCAAAGCTGCGCATATGCACGCGGCGACGGTACGTACTACACGGCGCCCTGCTCTTAACCAGGTACCGCAGCAAAAAACCCCACGGCGTTGAAACCGTGGGGTTTTTCATTTTTCAGGACATCAGCCCTTGAGGATGCTTGCGCCGGCGTATTCCGCCGTTTCTCCAAGCGCTTCCTCGATACGGATCAGCTGGTTGTATTTGGCAAGCCGGTCGGAACGCGCCAGCGAGCCGGTCTTGATCTGACCGCAATTTGTCGCCACCGCGAGATCGGCAATTGTCGCATCTTCGGTTTCGCCCGACCGGTGGCTCATCACGTTCGTATAACGAGCCCGGTGCGCCATATCGACAGCCTTGAGCGTTTCCGACAGCGTCCCGATCTGGTTCACCTTCACCAGCATCGAGTTCGCACACCCCTTGGCGATACCTTCCGCCAGACGCGCCGGATTGGTCACGAAGAGATCGTCCCCGACAAGCTGAACTTTGCCACCAAGCGCGTCGGTCAAAGCTTTCCAGCCGTCCCAATCGTCTTCGCTCATCCCGTCTTCGATGGAGATGATCGGATAGTCGTTCACCAGCGCCTGAAGGTAGGCCACGTTTTCATCCGAACTGAGCGTTTTGCCTTCGCCTGCAAAGACGTACTTGCCGTCCTTGAAGTATTCCGTCGCCGCGCAATCAAGCGCGAGGTAGATATCCTCACCCGGCTTGTACCCGGCCTTCTCGATGGATTTCAGGATGAAATCCAACGCCTCGCGGGTTGAGCCGAGCTCAGGCGCGAATCCGCCCTCGTCGCCCAGACCGGTCGACATGCCGGCGCTCGACAGTTCCTTTTTCAGGGTGTGGAACACTTCGGAGCCCATACGCACCGCGTCACGGATGTTCTCCGCCGCGACCGGCATTATCATGAATTCCTGGATGTCGATCGGGTTATCCGCGTGTTCCCCGCCATTGATGATATTCATCATCGGCACCGGCAGCATCCGCGCCGAGGTGCCGCCGACATAGCGGAACAGCGGCTGCGCAGTGAAATCCGCCGCTGCCTTTGCCGTGGCAAGCGAAACGCCAAGGATCGCGTTCGCGCCCAGACGGCCCTTGTTGTCGGTGCCGTCCAACTCGATCATAGCGGCGTCGATGCCTTCCTGCTCGGTCGCATCGAAGCCGATGAGCAGATCGGAGATCTCGCCGTTAACCGCGGCGACGGCCTCGAGCACGCCCTTGCCCATGTACCGGGCCTTGTCGCCATCGCGCTTTTCGACGGCCTCATAGGCGCCCGTGGACGCGCCCGAGGGTACGGCGGCACGGCCCATCGTGCCGTCCTCAAGGATCACGTCGACCTCGACCGTGGGATTCCCCCGGCTGTCGAGGATTTCGCGCGCGTGAATGTCGATGATGGTGCTCATGGCAAATCTAACCCTGTCTGAAAACCTTTACCGCGTCTTACCGGGCGCTGGCCCGCAGGAAAAGACCCGTCACGCCCGAATACGCAATTTGCGTTCACGCAGAACGGTGTAGATGCCCGATGCCACGATGATCGCTGCCCCCAGAAGCATCATCGCGTCTGGGCGTTCGCCAAACACAAAGAAACCGACAAGCAGCGCGAAGAGCATGCGCGAATAGCGGAATGGAGTCACAAAGGACACTTCGCCGATCCGCATTGCCGCGACGATGGCATAGTAAGACAGCGCGGCGAACACGATTGAGCCGATGATCAGCCCCCAAAGCGTCATGTCCGGAACCACGGGCGTATGGCGTGTCACGAGGCCAAGCATCAGCGATGTCGGGATCAACGTCAGGAAAGCAAGAAAGCTGAGCTGATAGGTCGATACCAGACCATGAACGCCCCGGGTTGAAATATCCCGCAGCGCAAGGCCGATGACACCGATCACGGCAAACAGCGACAGGGCATTGAACCCTTCCATGCCCGGTCGCACAACCAGCAGGACACCGAAAAAGCCGATGATAATGGCGCTCCACCGCCGCCAGCCGACGGGTTCCCGCATAAAGATGGCCGCGGCCAGCGTAACAGCAAGCGGTGTGGCCTGCAGGATGGCCGAAGCCGAAGATATGGGCGTATAGGCAAGCGCCGTGACGAACCCCGTCGTGCCGATCAGTTCACCAAGGCAGCGCATGAACACCGGGAATGAAAGGTATTGGCGCGTGAACAGCGACTGACCGCGCAAAAGGATAAGCACCGCGTAGATCGCCGTTCCGCCCAGCCCAAGCGACAGGACGATCTGCCATGTCGGCATCGCGCCGGCCATGAGCTTGATGAACATGTCTTCGAGCGCGAACAGGAACATGGCAACCGTCATGAGCACCGCTCCGCGCAGATTGTCCATGATGCCTACCTTCCCTTTGCCTGTTCCTGCATCGCCCTGCACGAAAGCCTGACACCTTGCAAGCGCTTTGAATTGCAGCCCCCCATCCCCGGTGGTAAAGCCCCGATCATGCAGTCAAATTCAGTTCCGCCGCCGTTACGGGTGTCTCTTGTTTCGCTTTGTATCGGGGCCATCGGTGCGGGGTTGGCATGGCTGCTTTCCATGCCCGCGCCGATCATCGTCGGCCCTGCACTGCTGGTGAGTATTGTGGGCATCGCAGGCGTCCGCGTGCATGTCGACGACCGTATCCGCAATGTCTGTTTCGTGCTGCTTGGCGTCGGCATCGGCGCAGGATTCGATCCCAACGCAAGTGCCGCGATTCTCCACTGGCCCTTGGCGTTCGTGACGCTGGCGGTCGGCCTGTACGCGACGATGTTGATCTCTCGGTTTACTCTCACCCGCGTCTTTGGCTTTGATCACCGATCCGCTGTCCTTGCTGCCGCGCCCGGCCATCTGAGTTTCGTGATGAGCCTTGCCGAAACCACCGGCACGGATATCGGCAAGATCGCTCTCGCGCAAAGCACGCGGCTGCTGGCGCTGACGCTTATCGTGCCCTTCGTGGCGCAGGCAATCGGATACCCCCTGCGCAATATCGGCGCGATGGGAGGGCCGCCTATGATGCTGTGGGAACTGGCGCTTCTGGCTGCCGGGGGCGTGGCCGTCGGGCTGGTTTTCCAAAAGCTGAAGGTGCCTGCCCCGCTCTTGATGGGGTGCATGGCGGTCTCTGGCCTAACCCATGTCACCGCGCAGATCGACGGGGGTGTGCCGTCCTGGATTTTGACCCCGGCTTTCATGACGCTTGGCACGGTGATCGGCACACGGTTCTCGGGCATGACCCGTGCTGACGCGCGTGGCGCGCTTCTGGCCGGTGTTACGATCACGCTTATCGCGGCCATCGTGGCTGTGCTGACCGCCGCGCCGGTCGCCTACATGTTGGGTATGCCCGTCGCCCATGTGCTGGTTGCGTTCGCGCCGGGCGGGCTTGAGACCATGATCGCATTGGGTGCCGTGTTAAAGGCCGACCCGGGTTTTGTCGCGGCCTGCCATATCATGCGACTGGTGATCCTGATCGGGCTGATCCCCTTGATGCTCGGGCGGCAATCTTAGGCAGACCCGGCTCAGGATTTCTTGCGACGCACCCCGTATAACTCAAGACGGTGCCCGCGGAGATCATAGCCAAGCTTGGCGGCGATCTTTTCTTGCAGAGCTTCGATCTCGGGGTCGACAAATTCGATCACATCACCGGTCTGGACATCGATCAGATGATCGTGGTGTTCCCGCGTCGCGTCTTCATAGCGGGCACGGCCATCGCCAAATTCCAGACGTTCCAGAATACCGGATTCTTCGAACAGCTTGACCGTACGATAGACCGTTGCCAGCGATATGCCGCTGTCCACCGCACTGGCCCGCGCATAAAGTTCTTCGACATCGGGGTGATCGCTGCTGTCCTCCAGCACCTGGGCAATCACGCGGCGCTGGCCCGTTATCCGAAGGCCTTTGGCCTCGCAACGATCGATGATTGTCTGCGTCATGGCAGTTCCCGTCTTCTGTCCTGAATAATGGTGTACCCAATGCAACGGTTTCGATCCACCGGGTTTTCTGCCTCTGCAAAGGTTGACTTTAGGGGCGCGAGGGTCCATTTGCGCCTCAACCGCCGTCTTCTGCCGCGTGAGCAGACGCATGGGCCACATGCCCCTGCTGCCCTGAATGGGCCTCTGACCAAGACAGCGATTGAACCGTGTTCCCAAAATCACGCGTGGGGCCAAAGCGCCAGTCCGGCCTGTTCGCGGCATCCTGCCCGGCGGCCCGAGGAAAGGCGTCCCCAACGGCCACCTGTTTGGTGGCGAAACAGGTGCGTGTGGCGCAAGGGCGTCGTCGTGCCGAAAGGATATGACTTGAGCGATTTTGATATGATGGATCTGCCGGCCAAGCTGGTTGCCCGCCTTGCAGAGATGGGCATCACCGAGCCGACCCCGATCCAGAAACAGGCCATCCCCCACGCTCTGAACGGGCGCGACGTTCTTGGCCTGGCCCAGACCGGAACCGGCAAGACCGCCGCCTTTGGCGTACCAATCGTCAAACAGATGCTGGAATTCGGCAAGAAGCCCGAGAAATACACCGTGCGCGGTCTCGTTCTTGCACCGACGCGCGAACTGGCGACCCAGATTGCTACCCACCTGCGCGGCCTGACCGAAAACACACCGCTGAAAGTGGGCGTTGTCGTCGGCGGCCAGTCCATCAACGCACAGATGAAGCGCCTTGAACGCGGCACCGATCTTTTGGTGGCGACGCCGGGCCGTCTGCTCGACCTGCTCGACCGCCGCGCTGTCGAGCTTCAGACCTGCACCTTCCTCGTTCTGGACGAAGCGGACCAGATGCTTGACCTCGGCTTTATCCACGCCCTGCGCAAGATCGCCGCGCTGCTGCCGGAAGAGCGTCAGACCATGCTGTTCTCGGCCACCATGCCCAAGCAGATGAACGAACTGGCGCAAAGCTATCTGAAAAGCCCGATCCGGGTCGAAGTCACCCCTCCGGGCAAGGCCGCCGACAAGGTCACGCAAGAGGTGCATTTTATCGCCAAAGCGGAAAAGACCAACCTGCTGATCGAACTGCTCGACAAGCATCGCGAGGAACGCGCCCTCGTATTCGGGCGCACCAAGCACGGGTCGGAAAAGCTGATGAAAACGCTGGAAAAGCGTGGCTTTGCGGCCATGTCGATCCACGGCAACAAAAGCCAAGGTCAGCGCGACCGGGCCATTGCGGCTTTCAAATCCGGTGATGTCCGGGTGCTTGTCGCGACGGACGTGGCCGCCCGCGGTCTGGATATTCCCGACGTCAAACACGTCTACAACTACGACCTTCCCAACGTGCCGGACAATTACGTGCACCGGATCGGTCGCACAGCGCGCGCGGGCAAGGACGGTGCCGCCGTTGCTTTCTGCGCACCTGATGAGATGGACGAACTGAAGGCGATCCAGAAAACCATGGGGATCACCATCCCCGTTGCGTCCGGTCGGCCATGGTCGCCGATGGAAGCGCCGGACAAGCCCAAGGGCAAAGGCCGTGGTCAGCGTCGTCGCAGTGGTGGCGGTGGCCATAATGGCGGCGGAAATGGTGGCGGAGGCAACGCCCCCGGCAAAAGCCAGTCGCGCCGTCGTCGTCGGCCCTCCGGCAACAAGGGTGGCAGCAACCGCGCCGCAGCCTGAACCAAAAACCTTGCCGACGGCGATACATGTCGGCAAGGTTCTCCCCCTGATCGGTAAACGTCTCTCACCAGTCAGAGACGTCACGCCCTTGCTTCACAACAAGATTCCTGCAAACCCCAGCGGTCCCAAGCGTCCGACATTCGGCGCTTGACTTGGTTCGGGGCTACGGCTCCTTTGGCCGCATGGAAGAAAAGCGTGCCATTGACGGATTCGGGGCAGCGGCCCTGATCGGGTTCGCAACTCTTCTCGCTTTCAACCAGGTCGTGATCAAGATCACCGGCGGAGGTTTTGCCCCTGCATTTCAGGCCGGGCTGCGCTCTGTCGGCGCGGCGCTTGTGCTCTTGATCTGGATGAAACTGCGCGGCACCTCGCTACACATCCCCCGCTCGGCCTGGACTTGGGGCATCATCTCGGGCGGGTTATTCGCGGCTGAATTTCTCTGCCTGTTCACGGCGCTCGATCACACAACCGTTTCGCGCTCGTCGATCATCTTCTACACGATGCCGGTCTGGCTTGCGCTGGTAAGCCATTTCGCCCTTCCCGGTGAAAAGCTGAGCGGACTGCGCATCCTTGGCATGGCCCTCGCGGTCGCCGGTGTCGTTCTGGCGCTCTCCGACCGCTCAAACGGTCAGGCGTCGCTCTTGGGCGATGTTCTGGCCCTGATGGCGGCGTTCATCTGGGCCAGTATCCCGCTGGTCGTGCGTATGACGCCTTTGGTGCATGTCCCACCAGCCACGCAACTGCTGTTTCAGGTCGCCATATCCGCGCCGATCCTGCTTCTGGCCGCGCCCTTTTATGGTGAATTCCTTCGCGACCCCCAGCCGATCCACTGGGCCGGCCTGGCATTTCAGGCGATCTGCGTCGCCAGCCTCGGCTTCCTCGCCTGGTTCTGGTTGCTCACCATTTACCGCGCCAGCGCAGTCGCCTCTTTCAGCTTCCTGTCGCCCGTTCTCGCCGTGCTCTTCGGATGGCTCATCCTAGGCGAAAGGATCGGGCCAGCCGTCTTCGTCGCGCTGATCCTTGTTGCCGCAGGGATATTCCTCATCAACCGCCGCTAGGTACCGCAGAAAGTCGCGGGAACAACCTCTTCCGGGGTCGGTACGCGGCGCAGATCCGCATGATCGGGCTGATCTTCATAAGGGGTCGACAGCACCGCGTTCAGCCGGTGAAACGGCGCGTAATCGCCTTTCACAGCCGCCTCGATCATTTGCTCAACCCGGTGATTGCGCGGAATAAAGGCCGGATTGGCGGCGCGCATAAGCGCCTCGGGCTCCGGCTCTGTCTCCAACCGTGCCTTCCACCCATCGGCCCACTGATCGAAAGCCCCCGGGTCGGCGAATTGATCGCGCGCCTTGTCAGATCCAAGCGATCGGAAAGTATTGGTGAAATCCGCCTGCTGATGCGCCATCCGGGTCAGCAGATCCGCAACCAGCGCCGCGTCATCTTCGCGAACATTGCTGATCCCTAGCTTGGCCGCGAACCGCCGCAGCCATTCCTGTCGCATCAACTCGGGCATGGCGTGGACAATTTCGGTCGCCTCTTCCGCCGCCGCCTCGCGATCCTCCATCTGCTGGATCAGGGCCGTCGCAAGCTGAGCGAGATTCCAGACCGCGATATCCGGTTGGTTCGCATAGGCATAGCGTCCCATCTGGTCGATAGAACTGAAAACCTTATTCGGATGGTACACGTCCATGAAAGCGCACGGCCCATAGTCGATGGTTTCTCCGGAAATCGACGCATTATCCGTGTTCATCACACCATGAATGAATCCCACGGCCATCCAGGCCGGGATCAGCCGTGCCTGCGCATCGCGCACCGCACGCAATAGCCCCATGGGCCCCTCGACCTCGGGGTAATGCCGATCAATCGCATATTGCGTCAGCGTCTTGAGGTTTTCTGTCTCACCACGCGCGGCATACACCTGAAAGCTCCCGACACGCAGATGGCTCTTGGCAACCCGCGTCAGCACCGCGCCCGGCAACATGCCGTCGCGCAAAACGACCTCCCCGGTTTCAACTGCCGCCAGGGCACGTGTCGTCGGAATGCCCAAAGCATGCATCGCTTCGGACACCACGTATTCACGCAGAACCGGGCCAAGCCATGCCCTGCCGTCGCCCATGCGGCTGAACGCCGTGCGACCCGCCCCCTTAAGCTGGATGTCCCGTCGTATGCCATCTTCACCGACAACTTCGCCGAGCAGGATCGCACGCCCGTCACCGAGCTGCGGGTTATACTGCCCGAACTGGTGTCCGGAATAGAGCTGGGCCAAAGGTTCCGCGCCGTCCGGTACCCGGTTCCCCGCAAAAATCTCCGCGAATTCGGGCAGCTCCTTTTCAGGAAGCCCCAAAACCCGAGCCAAGTCACTGTTGTAGGCTACCAGCTTCGGTTCCCGCACCGGCACGGGATCCTGCCGCGCGTAGAAGCCGCCTGTCAGACGGGCAAAACTGTTGTCGAATGATATCTGCATGCTCATGCCCGCAAACATAAGAGCATCGCGCAAGAATACCATAGCGTGCAGCTGATACAGCCCCTATCCTTGCCTCATGACAGCTGACCAGATCATTGCCCGCCTGAATCTGACACCCCATCCCGAAGGCGGACATTACCGCCAGACCTGGATCGCCGATAACGACGGTCGGCCGACCGGTACCTGCATTTATTTCCTGCTCAAATCAGGCGAGGCAAGCCACTGGCACCGCGTCGATGCCACCGAGATCTGGCTCTATCATTCAGGTGCGCCATTGGTCCTTTCTATCGCCGAAAAGGAAACCGGCCCGGCGGTCGACCACCTCCTGACCCCCGATCTGACCGAGGGCGAGCCACAGCTCATCGTTCCAGAAAACCACTGGCAGGCCGCGCGCAGCACCGGCGATTTCACCCTCGTCAGCTGTACGGTCAGCCCCGGCTTCGACTTTGCCGGCTTCACGCTCGCCGAACCCGGATTCGATATCCCCCGCAGCTAGACGCCGCACCCAACTTCTTTGGGTCAAAAAATATCCAAAGAGCAACGCGTCCTGCCCGCCAAAGCTCTGGCTATGTCACGCCAATACGTAAATCGAATGTCTGCGCAGCAGACGCAATTTACCTATTCGCCCGGAAAGGATACGACGCCGCCGCCGACCAGCGCTCGCACACCAGTGGTGCCGGGGCATGATGTCGGCAAGCCCCTTGCGACACGCACTGCCAGGTAGGCAAAGGCTTGCGCCTCGAGCATGTCGCCATCCAGGCCCACCTCTTCGACTGGGTCCACCGGACAGTCGAGCCCGACCCTCAGCATTTCCATAAGTACCGGATTAAGCCGCCCTCCCCCCGTAACAAGAACACGCGCAGGCGGACGCGGGCAATGTTCTAGCCCCTGAACCACGGCAGCCGCCGCCATGCCCGTCAGGGTTGCCGCGGCATCCGAATCTCCCAGCTCACCAACCAGCCCGATCATCTCGGCAAAATCGTTCCGATCCAGCGATTTCGGTGGCATACGGGCAAAATACGGCTCGGCCAGGAACAATTCGAGCGCGCCCTCTTCCACGTCCCCCCTGCGGGCAATCTCGCCATCCCGATCCATGTCGAGCCCAAGCCGCGCCTGAAGCAGGTCGTTGACAGGCGCATTCGCAGGCCCGGTATCAAAGGCCAAAAGCGCCCCGACCTCTTCAGGCCGGTCGAAACCCGGATCGACATAAGTAAGGTTTCCGACCCCACCAAGGTTCAGGAAACACAAGGGCTCCTTCGCGCCGATCCACTTGGCACAGGCAAAATGGAAAAACGGCGCTAGCGGCGCGCCTTCTCCGCCCATCCGCACATCGTCGCTGCGAAAATCCCAGACAACGGGCCGGCTCAGCGCCTCGGCAAGCCCGGCTCCGTCGCCTACTTGCAAGGTCCCCCGCCCGCGCGGCTCATGGGCAAGCGTTTGGCCGTGAAACCCAACGATGTCCACATCCTTGAAACCGCTCAGCAATTCGTAATGGGCGACATCAACCACATCGCCGGCAAGCTCGACCGGCTCTCCGCTCCAGACACCCAGCCCCGCCCGCAGAATCCTGCGCTCGTCGCTCGAGTATCCGCGATACCCATGTTCTCCGAACCCGGTGATCCGGTGCCCGTCCGTCTCTACGATTGCCGCATCCACACCGTCCAGCGATGTGCCGCTCATCGCCCCCAGCGCCCGAAGAACGCCGCCTTGCCGAATGGCCGAATTCATGGCCTTTTCCTTCACTGCCCAGCCCCCTATACACTCACCCTGAATTGAAACCGGAGGCAAGACATGACCTACCACCCCAAATCGGATTTCATCGCCATCATGATGGAACGCGGCTATCTCGCCGACTGCACCGATTATCAGGGTCTCGACGAGGCTTTGATGGTGCCCGGTCAGCCTGCCTATATCGGTTATGACGCGACTGCCAAGTCGCTGCATGTCGGCCATCTGCTGAACATCATGATGCTGCGCTGGTTCCAGAAAACCGGGCACAAGCCGATCACCCTGATGGGAGGCGGCACCACCAAGGTGGGCGACCCGTCGTTCCGTTCGGACGAACGCCCGCTTCTCACGCCAGATGCGATCGACGACAACATCGCCAGCATGAAGAGTGTTTTTGCCAAGTACCTGAGCTATGGCGAAGGCTCGTCAGATGCCATCATGCTCAACAACGCCGAATGGCTCGACGATCTGAACTATCTCGAGTTCCTGCGCGATATCGGACGCCATTTCTCGGTTAACCGGATGCTGTCTTTCGAGTCGGTGAAATCGCGGCTGGATCGCGAACAGTCGCTGTCCTTTCTCGAATTCAACTACATGATCCTGCAAGCCTATGATTTTCTTGAGCTTAACCGCCGGTATGGCTGCATCCTGCAGATGGGCGGCTCAGACCAGTGGGGCAATATCGTGAACGGTATCGACCTGACTCGCCGGGTGCTCGATCACGAAATCTATGGTCTGACTTCGCCGCTCCTGACCACCTCGGACGGGCGCAAAATGGGCAAGAGCCAGGGGGGTGCGATGTGGCTGAACGCCGACATGCTAAGCCCCTACGAGTTCTGGCAATTCTGGCGCAATACGACCGACGCGGATGTCGGGCGTTTCCTCAAGCTCTATACCGAGATGCCGGTGGACGAATGCGACCGGTTGGGGGCGCTGGCGGGGTCCGAGATCAACGAGGCCAAGATCATCCTTGCCGATCAGGTCACGACGCTTTGCCACGGGGCCGAGGCAGCCCAGACCGCTCAGGCCACCGCCCGCGAAGTTTTTGAAAAAGGCGGCGTAGGCGATGACCTTCCGACGCTTGGCCTGACCCGCGCGGAAATCGGTGACGGAATCTCTATCGTGCAAGTGATTGTGCGCTCGGGACTTGCCAAGTCGGGCAAGGAAGCCAAGCGCCTGATCGCCGAGAATGGAGCCCGTCTGGACGATGCGCCGTTGACGGATGCCGGGTTGATGCTCGACGCGGGCGCCCTTGCCTCGCCCGTCAAGATCAGCGCCGGGCGCAAACGCCATGCGCTGGTGCAACTCAACGACTAAAGCAGCCAGTCGATAGCGGTCAGGACCAGAAAGACCGGTATCGACAACCCGGTCGCCAAGAGCAAAGCCCCGGCCCGTGTTGGGCGAGCCGGGGCCGCAGTTTGGGCGCTGGGGGTGCGCCGCGAGGTGTCTCTCTGCTTCATGCCGTCATTAACGCGCCTTTAGGTTAATGGCGCGTAAATATCTGGCATGTTCGATTCTTCCGACCGTGCGCTGCCTCAGCCGCTTCAACAGCATGTCAATTTTGCCAGAACGCTTCGGGCAATCGGGCAAAACCACCTCTTTTTCGAAAGCAATACGCCCCTCTTGATGCTGCGACGCCGGTTTCCCATAGGCCTAGCGGTCAACCTGTTGTCACGCGTCGACCTTCGGTCGCGTGACCTCTCCCAGTTCCGCAATAGCAAAGGGGTGCGCCGGTCGCTGATGCTGATCACGCCGGATCATCCCGCACCGGAACTTGAAGACATGGGGGCCGTCCCGATTCTCACGCCAGCCAGCGTGGCCGAATGGCACTTAGACCAAGATCTGCTTCGCGGCATGCATCAGAAATGGCGCAATCGGCTGCGCCATGCAGAGGCGCACGGGTTGCGGGTTACCCGCCAGATCATGCCACAGTCCAGCGATCACTGGCTGTTGCAGGCTGACCTTGCCCAGCGACAGGCCCGTGGCTATCGAAGCTGGCCGATTGCGCTCACGCTTGCCTATTGTCGCGCCAATCCCGGTGCGGGCAAACTTTTCACCGCGCATGAGGGCAAGGTTCCCGTGGCCGGAATACTGGTGCTCTGCCACGGAACGGCCGCAACCTACCACATTGGCTATACGACCCCGAGGGGCAAATCCCTGTCGGCGCATAACCTTTTGCTGCACAGCGCCGCCAAATGGCTGAAATCAAAAGGATATGAAAGGTTCGACCTCGGGCTGATCGATTCCGTTCACGCCCCCGGACTTGCGCGTTTCAAGCTTGAATGCGGCGCTGTATGCCGCCGCCTTGGCGGCACATGGGCGTGGTGGCCACCGCTCGGCACCGCACTGCGTCCCCTCGCGCGGCTCGACCGGCAGAGCTTTCTCGCCTGACCTCGCCTCTCTGGACACCCGCCCGCACCCATGATTAGTCAAAGCGGAGTTCTTCAAGGGGAGTATGAAGCATGAAACTGTCCACTACCGCTGCGGTCATCACCGGCGGCGCTTCCGGACTGGGCGAAGCAACCGCCCGCTATTTCGCCTCGCAGGGCGCGCAGGTCACCATTCTGGACCGTGACGCGGAACGCGGCGAAGCAGTTGCCAAGGAATTGAAAGGTTACTTTGCACAGACCGACGTCACGGACGAAGACTCCGTGCAGGCCGCCATCGATCTTGCGATGGAAAAGATGGGTAAGATTACCGCGACAGTGAACTGCGCCGGTATCGCCTTTGGCATCAAGACATCCGGCAAGGACGGTCCGCACCCCCTTGATAAGTTTAAGCAAACGCTTGACGTGAACCTTGTTGGCACGTTCAACGTCTCGCGTCTGGCCTCGGTTGCCATGGCAAAGAACGAACCCGAAAGCGACGGCGCACGCGGTGTCATAATCTCGACCGCTTCCGTTGCCGCCTTTGAGGGGCAAAAGGGTCAGGTCGCCTATTCCGCCTCAAAAGGCGGTGTCGTGGGCATGACCGTCCCGATGGCACGTGATCTGGCATCTGTCGGCATCCGCGTGATGACCATCGCACCCGGCATCTTCATGACCCCGATGCTGGCCGGCCTGCCGGAAGATGTGCAAAAGCAACTCGCCGCCGATGTGCCGAACCCGCCGCGCCTTGGCGATCCGTCGGAATATGGCCGTCTGGCCGGGTTCATCGTGGAATGTGGCTATCTCAACGGCGAAACCATCCGCATCGACGGCGCGCTGCGTATGCGCTAATTGCTTCGGGTCCAGCGCGGATCAACCTGCTTCCGCGCTGGCCTTATCCTCAAGCAGCAGCCATTCTTCCTCGGCTGCCGACAGCTTTTCCTGCCGTTCGACAAGCGCCTCGGTCGCTTTCTTGAATTTCAGCGGTTCGCGACTGTAAAGTTCCGGGTCCGCCATAAGCTGTTCAAGCTTGGCAATCTCAGCTTCAAGCCTTTCGATCTCCGACGGCAAGGCTTCCAGCCGGTGCTTTTCGGTAAAGGACAGCCCTTTCTTCTTCTCAACGGACTGCTTTACCTTCGCCTCCGAAGGCTTTGATTTTTCTTCGACCTTCGGCGCACGTTCGCCACGCTGGCGCACGTAATCGCTCCACCCGCCCGGATAGACGACAGCCTGACCATTGCCTTCCATCGCCACGGTGGCCGAGGCCACACGGTCAAGAAAGTCGCGGTCGTGGCTGACCAGCAGGACGGTCCCGTCGTAGTCGTCGAGAACCTCCTGAAGCAGATCAAGCGTTTCGACATCCAGATCGTTGGTCGGCTCGTCAAGCACCAGCACGTTACTCTGCCGCGCCATCAGGCGTGCCAGCAAAAGCCGTGCTTTTTCGCCGCCTGACAGGGCGCGCACCGGTGCCCGCGCCTGAGACTCGTCAAAGAGGAAATCCTTGAGATAACTGACCACGTGGCGCGGATTGCCTCGCACCATCACCTGATCCGCCTGACCAGACACGCGCATCTCACTGTCGCCGGTCAGCGATTCCCAAAGCGACATATCGGGATCAAGCTGCGCTCGCGCCTGATCGAAGACCGCGATCTCAAGGTTCGTGCCATGCCGGATCTCACCGCTGTCGGGCGTTTCCTGTCCCAGCAGCACCTTGAGCAGCGTCGTCTTGCCCACGCCATTCGGCCCGACAAAGGCCACGCGGTCGCCACGCTGAATGCTCAGGCTGAAATCACTCACGATCTTCTTGTCGCCGAATGACTTCGAGACATTAAAGGCCTCGATGACCTTCTTGCCGGATTTCGGCCCCGAATCGAGGTTCAGATCCGCCGTACCCTGCCGTCGGATCTGGTTCGCCCGTTCGGCCCGCAGATCCGCAAGGGCGCGCACCCGGCCCTGATTGCGTTTACGCCGCGCACTGATGCCTTCGACCGCCCAACGCGCCTCGGACTTGATAAGGCGGTTCAGCTTGTGGCGCTGCATGTCCTCTTCTTCCCAGACCTGATCGCGCCAGGCCTCGAAAGCCTCGAACCCTTTTTCCTGCCGACGCACGCTTCCCCTGTCGATCCAGAGCGTTGCGCGCGACAATTCACGCAGAAAGGCACGGTCGTGGCTGATCATCACGAAAGCGGCGCGGGTGGATTTCAACTCGCGCTCAAGCCATTGCACCGCCTCGATATCAAGATGGTTGGTCGGCTCGTCCAGCAGCATGAGGTCAGGCGCCCGCGCCATCAGACCGGCCAGCGCCGCGCGCCGCCGCTCTCCGCCCGAGGCGGTCGAAACCAGCCGGTCCGGGTCGAACTTCAGCCCTTCGGCGGCACGCTCGACCTTGTAGAGTTCGCCCGGATCAAGATCGCGGGTCGCGAATTCCCCCAGCGTCTCGCAGCCCGCCATATCCGGATCCTGCTCCATATAGCCCACGGTCCGGCCCGGCGGGACGACAATCGTGCCGCTGTCCGGTTCAACCAGCCCGGCCATGACCTTCATCAGGGTCGATTTTCCCGACCCGTTACGACCAACCAGCGCGACCCGGTCGCCCGGCTGGACGACAAGATCGAGCGCGTCGAACAACGGGTCGCCGCCAAAGGTCAGGGAAATATCGGAGAGCTGTAACAGGGGGATCTGGGCCATTTCGCTGCGCTATGACATAGCCGCAGAACTGTCAACGAGTCGCCGGTATCGCCCACGAGCTATTGCGCGACCGCGCGCAGTAACCTCTTGCGGGCCGGTGGAATCGCCGAGATTTCGACGCCTGTGAAAACATGGAGCGTGTTCATCTGCCGGTCGACCACCGCGTGATCGCTGACCCAGCCGCCCATCGACAGATAGGTGCGCAGCAGCGGCGGCATACCCGACATCGCCTTCTTCAGATCCGGCTTGCGCCGCAATCGAGCGGCATAACGGAAAACCTCGGCGGCCTTGATCCTTGGCCACCATCGCTTTGGAGCCAAGTGGCGGGCCTTGAGCATGGCGAAAGCGTCAAGATAGTTGTCGGTCTCGGTCCCGGCAAAGGATGAACACCCGAACAGCATGTCGATCCGGTTCGCATCGACAAAAGCCGTCATCGCGCCCCAGGCAAGCCGCAGGATGTCTGGATCGTGCCAGTCGGGATGAATACAGAATCGCCCCATCTCGACCATCCGGCCTGAAAAGCTCTGCAAGGCGGACAATTCGTAGAACTGGGCCGAGTAACTGCGGGAAACGTCCCGCCCGTCCTCCAGCAAGAGCATCCGAAAACAGCAGACCAGCGTGCCGGTTTGCATCTCGCGCACCAGAACATGCGCACAGGACGCGTCATAACCGTCGCTATCAACGCCGCCTGATCCAAAGGCAAGCCCTCTCAGGGTCTGCGCCTCGGCAATCTCTTCGCGCGCTTGCGCAACGTAGACGCGATAGTGACCGCGGGTCATAGGGGGCATGACAGGATGCATCGGGGCCTCGCGCTGACGGTACCTGAAACGGTAGTCGCGACCCCGGCTATCCACAAGATGTATCAGTGCCGTGAAGAAAGGGCGTATTCGCCGTTTATTCTTCGGGAACCAGCGATCCCGGTCCGATGCGGCCAAGGTTCCCAAGCAGCTGACGCAGGAAGGTGCTGTCGGATTCGCCGTTATCAGTCACCCGACGTTCCAGCGGAATCACGCGCCCGTCTTCCAGATCGTAGCGCGAAATGTTACGGACCACGCCGCGCTGGTCAAAGCTGATCGCGACAAGGTTGCGCGAAACCGGCTTGGGGGCGAACCCTCCGTAATGACGCATCCGGGTCGCGACATAGTAATAGCCGCTGCTGTCGAGCACACCGCTCGCTCCCGGCGTTCCGATTGCCTCGGTCACGCTGTCGCGTGTATCGACACCAACCTGAATGGCCGCAAGGTCATCAGCCGTGGGTACATACCCGTGATTGCGATAGATCGAAGCGCATGCAGAACAGGTCAAGGCGACGATTCCTGCCAATACCGCTTGCCGTACATACTTTCCGTGTACTGGTATCATACGCTTGTCACCCTCTTGCCTTGACCACTTATGGCTTCTATGTCGCATAACGGCTTCGCGCCACCGGTTCAAGAAACGAAAGCGCCGATATGACCAGACCTTCTGCCCTACGGGTTGCCGACCTTTCCCAGAACACGCCGACTCCCTTCGAGCTTCGGCCCGATTCCGCACAGCTGGACGCAATGGCACAAGAGCTTGATCTGCTTGCCCTGCGCAAGCTTTCTTTTGCCGGAGAAATCGCGGCCGAAGGCAAACGCGACTGGGTTCTGACCGGCAAGCTTGGTGCCACCGTCGTTCAGCCCTGCGTCGTGACACTGGAGCCGGTCACCACTCGGATCGATGTTCCCGTCCGTCGCACCTACCTTGCGAATATGCCCGAACCCGATGGCGACGAAGTCGAGATGCCCGAGGATGAGACCCTCGAACCTCTTGGCAGCGTCATCGATCCCGCCGTTGTCATGGCCGAAGCGCTGGCCCTGTCCCTGCCCCTCTATCCCCGGAAAGAGGACGCGGAACCGGGTGATGCAACCTTTGCCGCACCGGGCACGACGCCGCTCAGCGACGAAGACGTAAAGCCCTTTGCCGGCCTTGCCGGGTTGCGGGATGCGCTGAAAAAGGATAGCTGAGCGCCAGCTGCCGATCATGTTCCGCAGGGTCGCGCGAAAAAGAACTTGCACTATGCAGATTTCGACGTATTTTCGCGCCTTCATCGGATTTATGGTTGGACATTGCTGGGGTACCGCCCTAAACGCACGTCACGCCGCTTCACACTGCTGAAGAATTGAAACAGAGGTCGTCGGGATCGCCCGCGACGTAACATGAGATAAAGGTTGAGACATGGCCGTCCAACAGAACAAAGTATCGAAATCGCGCCGCAACAACCGCCGCGCACATGACGCACTGGTCGCGGCGAACCCCAACGAATGCCCGAACTGCGGCGAGTTGAAGCGTCCTCACCACGTCTGTGCCGCCTGCGGTCACTATGACGACAAGGAAATTGTCGCACAAGTCGACGAAATCGACCTGGACGAAGACGCGGCTTGAGCAAAGGCGGCGGGCAATTGAATGACAGCCCAGCCTGATCAAACCAATAGAGCTGACCGACGCACCACGATTTCCGTGGATGCGATGGGTGGTGATGCGGGCGCACAAGCTGTTGTCGCCGGCATCGCCGAATCTGCCAAGAAGAACCCGGAAATCCGGTTCATTCTGCATGGCCCCACGTCAGAGCTCGAACCGCTGGTCGCGCGTCGGCGCGGCCTCTCTGAACGTGTGACCTTCCGCGATGCGGCAGATGTCGTCACGATGGAGGACAAGCCAAGCCAGGTCGTCCGGAACGGCAAAGGCACCTCCATGTGGTCCGCCATCGAATCGGTGCGCGAAGGCGAAGCTGCCGCTGCCGTCTCCTGCGGCAATACCGGCGCGCTCATGGCGCTGTCGACGATCCGCCTGCGCCGCCTGCCCGGCGTCAACCGCCCCGCCATTGCCATCATGTGGCCGTCCCGCAATCCGCAGGCGTTCAACGTCATGCTGGATGTCGGTGCCGATGTGCGTGCCGATGCCCGCGACCTCCTGCAATTCGCACTTATGGGCGCCTCCTACGCGCGGAACGGGCTTAACCTGTCGCGTCCCCGGATCGGCCTGCTCAATGTCGGCACCGAGGAACACAAGGGCCGTACCGAACTCAAGGAAGCGCATGGGCTGATCGCACAGGTGGCCGATGACAACGGGTTCGATTTCGTCGGATTCGTCGAAGGCTCGGACATCCCCGGTGATGTCGCAGACGTGATCGTCACCGACGGCTTCACCGGCAACGTCGCCATCAAGACCGGCGAAGGCACCGCCAGCCTGATCGGAGACCTGCTGCGCGAGGCCTTCAAATACTCTCCAATGTCGCGCCTCGCATCGGTTCTCGCGATAACCTCTTTGCGTCGCTTGAAAAAACGCATCGATCCCCGGCGGGTGAACGGTGGCGTTTTCCTCGGTCTGAACGGTACGATCGTCAAATCGCACGGCAGCGCCGATGCGACCGGCGTCTCCTCTGCGATCAAACTTGCCTTTCAACTCGCTCAGTCCGGCTTTTCGGAAAAACTGGCGGCTCGGGTTGCATCTGTCGGCGAGCTTTCCCATGATGGTCAGGCTCCGTCCGAAAAGCCGACGGAAGAAAGAAAAGAAGGACGGGCATGACACGCAGAGCGGTTGTGACGGGGGTTGGCCACTACCTCCCCGAGAGAGTAGTACCCAACGCCGAATTCGAAGCCACGCTAGACACAACAGATGAATGGATCCGCTCCCGTTCCGGGATCGAGCGACGCCATTTCGCTGCCGAGGGCGAAGGCACTTCGGATCTTGCGACCAAGGCCGCACAGGCTGCGCTGAAAGATGCCGGGATCGAGATTGATTCCGTCGATGCGATCATTCTCGCGACCTCGACTGCCGATCTCACCTTTCCCTCCGCTGCAACCATGGTTCAGGCAGCTCTTGGCATGACACGCGGCTTTGCCTTTGACGTTCAGGCTGTCTGCGCCGGTTTCGTCTATGCGCTGGCCAATGCAAACGCGCTGATCGCCTCGGGCCAGTGCGACCGGATTCTCGTGATCGGGGCCGAAACCTTCAGCCGGATCATGGACTGGACAGACCGGTCCACCTGCGTACTCTTCGGCGACGGCGCCGGCGCGCTGATCCTCGAAGCGAAAGATGGGCAGGGCACGTCCGATGATCGCGGCATCCTTTCCGTCGATCTTCACTCCGACGGTCGCTACCGCGATCTCCTCTACGTGGACGGCGGGGTTTCCACCAAATCCACCGGTTACCTGCGTATGCAGGGCAATCAGGTCTTCCGCCACGCGGTCGAGAAACTCGCCGCCACAGCCGAGGCCGCTCTTGATAAGGCTTTCTTAACCAGTTCCGATGTTGACTGGATCGTGCCGCATCAGGCAAATATTCGCATCATCCAGGGCACGGCCAAGAAGATGGCCCTGCCCATGTCCCAGGTCGTGGTCACGGTTCAGGATCACGGAAACACCTCTGCCGCATCGATTCCGCTGGCCATGTCGGTTGGAAAGCAGCGCGGGCAGATCAAAGAGGGCGACCTGCTCGTGACCGAAGCCATTGGCGGCGGGCTGGCATGGGGCGCCGTCGTCCTGCGATGGTAGCGCCAAAGCTTTGCATTAAATAGCAATTCCAAGCCCTTACAACTCATTGATGTTGACTCGCAAATTGTGCAGCCCCTATGCTGGATAAAACCACAGGGGGATCACAATGGGCGACAAGACTCTGACTCGTATGGATCTGAGCGAGGCTGTGTTCCGCGAAGTCGGCCTGTCACGCAACGAAAGCGCTCAACTCGTCGAAAGCATGCTCGAATACATGTCCGACGCGCTGGTGCGTGGTGAGCAGGTCAAGATCTCTTCTTTCGGCACTTTCAGTGTCCGTGAGAAATCGGCGCGGGTTGGGCGTAATCCCAAGACCGGCGAAGAAGTACCTATCCAGCCGCGTCGCGTCCTGACGTTCCGTCCGTCGCATCTGATGAAAGATCGTGTTGCCGACGGTAACAAATCCTGAATTGGATTCTGACTGATGAGCAAGTCTCCCGATGCATTTCGCACCATCAGCGAGGTCGCGGACTGGCTTGACCTTCAGCCTCATGTTCTGCGTTTCTGGGAAAGCAAGTTCGCACAGATCAAGCCGGTAAAACGCGCGGGTGGCCGCCGTTACTATCGCCCTGCGGACATGCAGCTTCTAGGTGGGATAAAGCAGCTTTTGCACGAAGATGGGATGACCATCAAAGGCGCCCAAAAGATCATTCGTGAACAAGGGGTTGCACATGTCTGCAACCTCTCCCAACCGCTCGAATCCTTCCCCGGTTCAGCGGCTCCCGAAACGCCCGACGCAGCCGCAGCTTCGGCGACAAATGGCGCTGGCGCGGGCACAGTCCTGCCCTTCAAATCCCGCCCGGATCCAGAGCCGGCGGCGGAACAGACCAGTGCCACAATGCAGACCGGTGAGGATTTCGCCTCGCCCGAACTGCCGATGGACATGCCCCTGCACCGGCAGGCAGAAAAGGCCGCTGCGCCAGAGGCTCCCGCCGACGACAGTGCTGTGGAAGCCGTTGGCGAAGATACCCCCGCGCCAGTCGAAACCGACGAGTCCGCTCCGTCGGACGCCGCAGAATTTGACGCTCCCGAATTCACGCAGACTTCGGCGCCTTCCACCATGTTCGGTTCGGAAGACGACGCAGGGTCCGAAACGCCATCTGCCGATGCCGCCGCAGCAACGCTCGGCGAGCACGAACTGCCATCCCCGGCTTCGGAAGAACTGGCGAATCTCCAACAGGATGCTTCAGCCCCCGAGTCGGACCCGTCCGGTGATTCTATCAACGAGCCGCGCCCCGATATCGTCGATGTCCCCGAGGTCGCGGATGAAAGCGCCCTGCCCGTTTCCGCCGGCACCCTCTCTCTTTTGTCCCGCACGCATACTATTCCGCAGGAAAACCGGACCGAGGTCGTCGCGCTGACACAGGAATTGCGGCGCTGGCTGGATCGGGCTGCGGGTACGCGCATCTCCTGAGGATAATGTGGTGATTTGCTCTTGTCCCCCGCTTCAAAACGGGTATGTAACGCCCATCGTCGGGCTATGGCGCAGCCTGGTAGCGCGTCCGTCTGGGGGACGGAAGGTCGCAGGTTCGAGTCCTGCTAGCCCGACCAAAATCTACCGACGATATCAACGCCCCTCTCCCCCTCACGGGCGGGAGTGTGTGCATTGACCGGCGTTTGCCCAAACCAGACTATAGAGACAATGATCGCCACGGGTGCCATCAAGGCCGATCCGCCGGTGATCCCTGCTCAAGTTCAGCCAGCCAGCCTCGACCTGCGGCTGGGAATGGTCGCCTATCGCGTCCGGGCCTCATTTCTGGCCGGGCGCGGCAAGAGCGTGACCGAGCGGCTTGCTGAGTTCGAAATGCACCGGATCGACCTCAGCGACGGCGCCGTTCTGGAAAAAGGCTGCGTCTATCTTGTTCCGCTGATGGAATCGCTGGCCCTGCCCGACGATATTCAGGCGGTCGCCAACGCCAAGAGTTCCACCGGTCGGCTCGACCTGCTCACGCGTACGATCACCGATGGCGGAACCGAATTCGACCGGATTCCCTCCGGCTACAACGGTCCGCTCTACGCCGAAATCTGCCCGCGCTCCTTTTCGGTTCTGGTCCGTCCCGGCATGCGCCTGAACCAGATCCGCTTCCGCTCGGGTCAGGCGGTGCTCAGCGATGCCGAACTGACCACGCTCCACGAAAAGACACCGCTTGTGGACGGGCCAGCCGTCATCAAGGAAGGTCTCGGCTTTTCCGTCGATCTCGCGCTGAAGGACACGACCCTTGTCGGCTATCGTGCCAAACCGCATACAGGCGTAATCGATCTGGATCGCATCGGTGAATATGATCCTCGCGAATACTGGGAAGAGGTTCACACCGACAAGGGCCGCATCATCCTTGACCCCGGTGCTTTTTACATTCTTGTCAGCCGCGAAGCCGTTCATATCCCGCCGGAATACGCAGCCGAAATGGCACCCTACCTCGCCATGGTCGGGGAATTCCGTGTGCATTACGCCGGATTCTTCGATCCGGGCTTTGGCCATGATGCCGCCGGAGGCTCAGGCTCGCGCGGCGTGCTCGAAGTGCGCTGTCACGAGGCCCCTTTTGTGCTCGAACATGGTCAGGTGGTCGGCCGTCTTGTCTACGAACGCATGGCCGGCCTGCCAACCCAGCTCTACGGGGCGGGAATCGCCTCGAACTACCAAGGTCAGGGCCTGAAGCTTAGCAAGCATTTCAAAAGCACCTGAACGGCAAATCAGCCGCTGTTGTTCTCACGCGCGGCCCGTCGTGCCTGTCGTACGGCGCGTCGCGCTTCACGGCGGCGTTGCTCTTCCTGTTCTTCCGCAGACTTCGGCGCGTTTCCGGGCTGCATCGGGCTGGGACGGATATCGCTTTCCTGCTCATCTGCCAGATAGCGGTCCTGCTGCCCGCGCCCGCGCTGGCGCATCTTGCCGCTGGCCGCATCCATACCGGCCTTGACGCCCGTGCCAACCAGCCGCCGAACGACGGTTTTGACTATCATGTCGAGGATCTGGTTTGCATTCATGGCGGTTTTCCTTGCTTTCGCACGTAACCTAATCCGCAATTTTGCAGATTTTAGGGTAAAATCCCGATTAATCCTCGAAAAGTTCGGACTGGCCGGTGGTTGCCTCTTCCTCGTCTTCCTCTTCGGCAACCGAGAACGCGCCCGGCGGCGGACGGTTTTCCAGCAACCCGGCCGAGCGCAATTCCTTGAGTCCCGGCAAATCGCGGGCGTTCTCAAGCCCGAAATGATCGAGGAAGCTGGGCGTGACGACAAAGGTCACCGGGCGGCCCGGCGTCATCTTGCGACGACCAAATCGGATCCACTCCATTTCCAGCAGCTGGTCGATGGTCCCGCGGGACACGGAAACCCCGCGGATTTCCTCGATCTCGGCCCGGGTGGCGGGCTGGTGATAGGCGATGATCGCAAGAGTCTCGATCGCGGCGCGCGACAATTTCCGCGTCTCCACCGTTTCCTTTTGCATCAGGTAGCCCAGATCCGGTGCCGTACGCATGGCCCAGGCATCGTCGATCTTCACCACCCGCACGCCGCGCCCCTCATATCGCTTGCGCAGGCGCACCAATGCTTCGGCCGCGTCGCACCCATGCGGCATCCGCGATTCCAGCTCGCGCACGGTGATCGGCTCGGTACTTGCGAACAGGACCGCTTCGACCATGCGTTCCTGCTCGGCCATGACCGGCGCTTCGAACAGGGTCTCTTCCTGCTGTTCCGTCTCGTCGCTCACGGCCATTAGGTCCTCTTGCGCAATTCTATCGGGGCGAAGACCTCGCTCTGGCGGATCTCAAGATGCCCTTCCTTTACCAATTCAAGCGAGGCCGCGAAAGTTGCCGCCGTGGCCGACCGTCGCCGCACCGGGTCCATCTCCCACCCCTCGGGCAGATAGCTAGAAATCTCGGTCCAGTCAGCGGCATAGCCGATCAGTCCCCGCATTCGGTCCAGCGCCTGTTCCATGGTAAAGACATTGTTCCGGTCCATGACAAAGGGTCGGAATTCGTCGCGTGTCCGGATGCGGGCATAGCCCTGCATCAGGTCCAGAAGGGTCGCCGTGTATTTCACGCTGCGCACTCGGGCGACCACTTCGGTCTGCCCACGCGCAAAGAAATCACGCCCCAGCCTGTCCCTCGCCATCAGGCGGGCAGCGGCATCGCGCATGGCCTGCAAACGCTCAAGCTGGAAAGCAAGGTGTGCGGCAAGCTCCTCGCCCGACGGGCCTTCATCCGCCGGATCGGGCGGCAAGAGCAGCCGCGACTTCAGGAATGCCAGCCATGCCGCCATGACAAGGTAATCCGCCGCCAGTTCCAGACGCAGCTGCTTGGCCCGGTCCACGAAGGCAAGGTATTGCCGCGCCAGATCAAGCACCGAGATTTTACGCAGATCGACCTTCTGCGTCCGCGACAGCATCAGAAGCGCGTCGAGCGGCCCTTCAAAGCCGTCCACATCGACGATCAGCGCCTCGGCGGCCAGCCGGTCGCTGACTGAAAGCTTTTCCTCGGTGAACTCGTCCTCAGCCATAAACCTTTCCGCCCATCAGGCGGTCAAGCTCGGCCTCCAGCGCCTCGATGTCAATGCTGTCCGGCTCATGGCGCGCGGCAAGCGCCGCCTCGGCGCGACTTTGCGCCACGTCGCCCATGACACCGGCAGCCTCGGCCACCTGCTTGCGCTCCTCCAGCGTGCCGTTGCAATGCAGGATCACATCGCAGCCTGCCTCGATGGCCGCCTTCGACAATTCTCCCAGATCGCCTTTAAGGGCCTTCATCGAAATATCGTCGGTCATGATCAGCCCTTCAAAGCCCATCTGTTCGCGGATCACCCCCATCATCTTGGGCGATACCGTCGCGGGCAGGCTGTCGATCTCGTCATAGACCAGATGCGCCGTCATCCCCATCGGGAGATCATTCAGCGCCCGGAACGGGGCGAAATCGGTAATGTCGAGCAGCGCCGGATCGGCACTGACATGCGGCAAGTCGTAATGGCTGTCGAGTGTTGCGCGCCCATGCCCCGGAATATGCTTGAGCACCGGCAGAACGCCACCGTCCAGCATGCCCTGCGCTACCGCTCTGCCCAATTTGCTAACGGTTTCGGGGTCGTAGCCATAGCAACGGTTTTTCAGAAAATCATGGGTCTCGCTGACCGCGACATCGACCATCGGCGCACAGTTGCTGTCGATCCCCAGCGCCCGCAGCTCATGCGCAATCAGCCGATACCGTAGGTACATCGCCCGCTCGGCTTGGTCTCCGGCCTGCTCCACATGGGCCAGCGGCGGCATCCATTCACGCCAGATCGGTGCGCGCAGACGCTGCACACGTCCGCCCTCCTGATCGATGGTGATCGGCGCCTCGCGCCCGACGGTTTCGCGAAAGTCATCGCAAAGCGCGCGGATCTGGTCCGGCGTCTCGATATTCCTCGCGAACAGGATAAATCCAAAGGGGTTCACATCGCGAAAGAACGCCTTTTCCTCGGCAGACAGCCGTGTTCCTTCGGCATCAAGGATCGTCGCGCCGAAATTCATCGCGTGGTCACCGGAATGCAGTCCGCGTTTTCCGCCACCAGTACCGAACAGAAGCGACGCGCATCGTTCAGGTCATCGAATCCCATCGCGCGCAGCCGGTAGAACGTGCGCCCGCCGCTCTCGGCCTTCTGGATCACGCGGTCCTTGTCCTCGAGATAATCCTCGAATTTCACGTTCAATCGCGCCCATTCCTCGCGCGCGACTTCCGGGCTTTCAAACGCCCCAAGCTGGGCAAGCCGCGTCCCCGCCGGAAGCGTATCGGCCGCAACTTCGGTCGTTTCAGACGCAACTGCCGGCGCAGGCGCCGTTCGGCGTTCCGTTCGCGCAGGGCGCACCATCGGGCGTAGCGACTGGGGTAGTCCCGGCCCCGTCAGCACCGCCGGTTCAGCCTCGATCAGGTCATCCGCATCCAACGCGGCGAGCGGTTCAGGCTGCACGATCTCGGCGCTTTCCGTCTCGTCGGTCAGGACACCTTCAATCGGCGTCGCGCCTTTGACGAGCTTGGCAACCAGATCATCCACGCTTTCGCTGGTCTCTTCCGACTTGCTCTGGGCCGAGGCCTTGATCAACTCGCCCATCGGCTTGTCTTCATCGCTCAGGGAAACCGGTTTGGGCGCAAGCATCAGCCGTTCGGCCGGTTTCGCCGCCGTGCCCTGCGCGGCAACCGCATTGACCGCCAGACCCTGATGATCCGCCTGCCGCCCGCCCGGATCTTCGGGCTGGATCCGCATCGGTCCTTCCAAGGCCCGCACCACCGGCACACCGCTCACGTCCCGCATCAAGAGCTTGTAGCCCCAGATACCGACACCCGCGACCAGTGCAATGGACGCCAGCCCGCCAGCAATATTCACCAGCCGGCCGAATCCGCCACCTTGTGCATGTTCAGAACCCTGCGCGTCATACGCGCCGGAATACTCGATATCCGCCATGTCGCCTCGCTGCCCGGATTGCGTGCCAAACGCACGCTCCGGTTTTCTTGCTTCTGCCTCAGCCCGGCGCTCTGGGCGATTTTGTTACCGCATCTCCTGCGCCGGTGTGACGCCAAGAATACCAAGACCTGCGGAAATAACAACGGAAACAGCCCGTGCCAGTGCCATTTTTGACTGACTTGCCGCGCTGTCGCCCTCTTGGATAAAGCGCAGCTCGGTCGCGTCATTGCCCCGGTTCCACAGGGCGTGGAAATCTGCAGCAAGCTCGTTGAGGTAAAAGGCGACGCGATGCGGTTCATTGGTACGCGCCGCGATTTCGACCAGCCGCGGCCACTCGGCCAGCTTCTTGGCCACGTTGATTTCGGCCTCGTGGGTCATGCCCGAGAGGTCGGCGGCCTTGAGTGCCGCATCGTCGGCAGCAATCCCGGCATCGGCTGCCTTGCGCAGCACGCTCATGACCCGGGCATTGGCGTATTGCACGTAGAACACCGGGTTTTCGCGGCTCTGTTCCAGCACCTTGTCGAAATCGAAATCGAGCGGCGCGTCGTTCTTGCGGGTCAGCATCACAAAACGGGTCACGTCCGGCCCGACCTGATCGACCACATCGCGAAGCGTGACGAAATTGCCCGCCCGTTTCGACATCTTGAACGGCTCGCCGTTCTTGAAAAGCCGTACCAGCTGCGTCAGCTTGATATCCAGCGGCACCGATCCGCCGGAAAGCGCGGAAACCGCCGCTTTCATCCGTTTGACATAGCCGCCGTGATCCGCACCAAACACATCAATCAGCGCGTCGAAGCCACGGGAAACCTTATCATAATGATACGCGATATCCGGCGCGAAATAGGTCCAGCCACCGTCGGATTTTTTGACCGGCCTGTCTACGTCATCGCCATGTTCGGTCGACTTGAACAGCGTCTGCTCGCGTGGCTCCCAGTCTTCGGGCGTCTTGCCTTTCGGCGGTTCAAGCACGCCTTCGTAGATCAGCCCCTTGGCTTCGAGATCGGCCAGCGCCGCCTCGATCCGCCCGGTGCCGTACAGTGATTTCTCCGAAAAGAACACGTCCATCTCGACGCCAAGCGCAGCCAGATCCTCGCGGATCAGCGCCATCATCGCGTCGGTGGCGTAATTGCGCAGTTCTTCAAGCCAGACGTCCTCGGGCTGATCGACCCAGGCATCGCCCTTCTCCTTTGCAAGCGCCTCACCGACCGGGATCAGGTAATCGCCCGGATAGGTCCCGTCTTCAAAGGCAACTTCCTGCCCCAGCGCCTCAAGATATCTGAGGTAGACCGACCTCGCCAGCACATCGACCTGCGCGCCACCATCGTTGATGTAATATTCGCGCGTCACGTCATGGCCCGCATAGGCCAGCAGGCTGGCCAGCGCATCGCCGAAAACCGCACCCCGCGTATGACCCACGTGCAACGGACCCGTGGGGTTCGCGCTTACGTATTCCACGTTGACCTTCTTGCCCTGCCCCATGTCAGAGCGGCCATAAGCCGTGCCTTCGCCCAGCACGGTCGCGACGACATCCTGCCAGACAACCGGCGAAAGGCGCAGGTTCAGAAAGCCCGGACCTGCCACCTCGGCACCGTCAATCCGCCCGTCCGCCTCAAGGTGGCGCGCCAGCGCCTCGGCAATGTCGCGGGGTTTCAGCCCGGCGGGCTTGGCCAGCACCATCGCCGCATTGGTCGCCATATCGCCATGCGCCGCATCTCGCGGCGGTTCCACCGTGACATTGTCATAAGACAGCCCCTCGGGCAGCGCGCCTTCGCGCACGAGGCTTTCGAGACTGTCCAGAACAAGCGTACGGATATTGGCAAAGATGTTCATGTCGGCTTCCTGTAAAGATGCGCGCGGTTTAGCACGCGCACTCTCAAGGTCAACGCCTCACGCGCTCTGCTCATCCAGACCCGCTGCCAACGGCGAAATTTTATCCTGCGTTTTCTTCTCGGGCGGCAGCTTTTTCGACATATGCACGATCTGCGCGCCCTTGCCGCCAGCCACATCCGTATCCGGCCCGGGAAAGCGCAGCGTGCCGTCCGGGTAGACGATCATCATGATGATCGCATCCGGCCGCTGGCCGCGCCAGTCGAGATACGTGAACTCTTCGGAAAGCTTCGTCACGCGAAACTCCCATCCCGCCCGGAAATTGTTCTCCAGCTCATCATAGGTTTTGCCTTGCGCAAAAATCCGGCCGCCAAGCGACGCGGGCAGAGAATTTCGCGTTGCATCCGCGTTCTCACGCTGAAGCTGGAAAACATTGTCGCGCCCGTATTCCGGCCCCAAATCGGTGGCAACCAGCGTGTTATAGGCGTCGTTATCCGACACTGCGACAAGCCGGGCGTAATGCGCGCTCTCAATCTTCTGCTCGGCGGTTTCGGACAGGACATCTCCGAAAAAGGTATCGATCCCAGCGGTGCGTGCTTCTCTCAGGTGGCCCCGGTTGCCGTCACTGATCAACACCGGCACATCGGTCCGTTTGACCGCCTCGGCAAAGGCCGTGCTCCACGGTGACCCACCCACCAGAAGAATACCGGGTTGCTCGGCCCCTCTCAGCCCAAGCAGCCGTGCGAGCGGGGCCAGCGAGAACCCATGCACCACCACCGTCGCCGCCACCAGCGCAAAGGCAAGCGGGGCGACAAGCGCACCATCCTCGATACCGATACCGACCAGCCGGTCGCCGAACAGCCCGGCCACGGCCACCAACACCACGCCACGCGGCCCGGTCAACGCCACAAGCGTACGTTCGCGCCAGTTCACATCACTGTTCAACAGCGACAGGTAGACCGTCAAAGGCCGCACGATCAGGATCACGACCACCACGAATATCGCAGCCCGCCATGTCAGCTGCTCAAGGCTCGAGAAATCGAGCGATGCGGCAAGAATGATGAACACGCCTGAAACCAGCAGGATCGTCGCGTGCTCCTTGAATCGCCGCATCTCGTCATAGGATGGCAGGTTCGCATTGGCGAGGATCACCCCCATCGCCGTCACCGCGAGCAATCCGCTTTCATGCAGCAGGGCATTACACAGAGCGAATACCCCCAGCAGGAACACAACAATGAACGGCACCTTCATGTATTCCGGCACCTTGCCGCGCCGGAATGCCCAGGACAGAAACAGGCCCGCTGCGCTTCCCGCGAGGATGGACACCAGAACGCCGCCGCCGACGTGGAAAATCGCCTCGCTCGTCGTATCGACGTCAAGGTTAAGAAGCGCGACCACTTCGAAGGCCAGAACCGCCGCCATCGCGCCGATCGGATCGTTCAAAATCGCTTCCCATTGCAAAAGCGCACTTGGGCGACGCGAGAGGCGCGCCTGTCGCAGCAGCGGCGCAATCACCGTCGGCCCCGTCACCACCATGATACCGCCAAAAACCGCCGAGCTTTCCCAGCTCAGCCCTGCCGCATAATGCAAGGCCAACGCTGACAGCAGCCAGCCAAGCGGCGCGCCGATGACTACAAGACGCATAACCCCCTGCTGCACTTCGCGCAGCGTATGCAGCGACAGGGTCAGCCCGCCTTCGAACAGGATGATGGCAACGGCTATGGAAATGATCGGCTGTGTCAGGTCGCCAAATACCTCATTGGGGCGGAATATTCCTAATACCGGTCCGATCAACACCCCGGCCAGCAGCATCAAAACGATGGCAGGCAGTTTGAGACGCCATGCAAGCCACTGTGCGCCGACCCCAATCGACCCGGCTAGCGCGATGGCCATTACCGGTGTTATCGCCCCATCCGCAACGGCCATTCTGTTATCCTTTTCAAGCCCCTAGAGAGGGGAACGGTTTGGATCCAATTCGGTTCCCAGCAGACGCGCATGTTCCTGCAATGCAAAACGGTCGGTCATGCCGGCCACGTAGTCCATCACGATGCGGGCAAGCTCTGTCTCGCCGCGAGCTTCCTCAACATCCTTGCGCCACTGCTTGGGCAAAAGCTCGGGATGCGCCATGAAATGAGGAAACAGATCACGGACCACCTGCGTCACCTGGGCGCGCACTTCCACAACGCTTGGCGCACGATACATGCGTTGGAAGAGAAAGTCGCGGATCTCCTTGAGATCGGTAAACACCTCATCCGAAAAACGGATGATCGTGCGCCCTGCCCCGCGTACGTCCTCGACCGATTGCGGGTTGATCTCGTCCAGACGGATGCGGGCAAAATTGATCACGTCCTCGACCAGTACGCCAAAGAAACGCCGCAGCGCCTCGTGCCGCCGCCGGTAATAGTTCAGCCCCGGGTAAAGCCTGTCCACTTCGGCAAAATTCTTGTCTAGGATCGGCAATTGGGCCAGCTCATCCGTCGAAAACAGCTCGGCCCGCAGCCCGTCATGCAGATCGTGGTGGTTATAGGCCACGTCATCGGCAATTGCCGCCACCTGCGCCTCGGCACTCGCATAGCTGTCGAGTTCCAGATCATGCTTTTCCGCATAGGCCGCCAGCGCCCAAGGCAGTTCGCCCGTCACCGGTCCGTTATGCTTGGCCAGCCCTTCCAGCGTTTCCCATGACAGGTTCAGCCCGTCGAAATCAGCGTAATGCCGTTCAAGATGGGTCACGATACGGATCGCCTGCGCGTTATGGTCGAACCCGCCATAGGGGCGCATCAGCTCTTCCAGCGCATCCTCACCCGTGTGCCCGAACGGCGGGTGCCCCAGGTCATGGGCCAGCGCGACCGCTTCGGTCAGCTCGGCATTCAGCCCCAGCGCCCCTGAAATCGTCCGCGCCACCTGAGCCACCTCGATGGAATGGGTCAGCCGGGTGCGAAAGTAATCGCCTTCATGTTCGATAAAGACCTGTGTCTTATGCTTCAGCCGCCGAAAGGCGCTGGCATGAATGATCCGGTCCCGGTCGCGCTGAAAACACGAACGGAAACTGCTTTCCTCTTCCGGTATCAACCGTCCCCTGGTCTTTGCCGGATCCGAGGCATAAGGCGCCCACATTGTTACTCATCCTTGTCGCCTGTCGTCTGAGTTTCTATATTGCAGACCAGAAGATAAGGAAACCGCTGCCGGAGCCCGGAAATGCAACTGCCCCCAAAAGTCACAGATCGCGCGTTCGAACGTCTCGCCGAAATCGGCGCAGCCACGCAGGGCAAGGCGCTGCGTGTTGCGGTCGAGGGCGGCGGATGTTCGGGGTTTCAGTATGAAATCGCGCTGGACCAGCCGGCCGAGGATGATCTCGTTCTAGAAGGTCACGGTCAGAAGGTCGTGGTCGACAATATCTCCCTACCCTTCCTGTCCAACGCGGTCATCGATTTTACGGAGGAACTGATCGGCGCGCGTTTCGTGATCGACAATCCCAACGCGACCTCGTCCTGCGGCTGCGGCACGTCCTTTTCCATGTGATCTATCGGCTCAGCGGCGGGGCGACACCGCCGGTTGGGCCTTGATATCCTCCGTGGCTGGCACGAACTGATCCCAGATCAGGAACAGGCCCGACCCGATCACGATCGCAACCCCAAGATAGGTCTCGGCCCCCGGCACTTCGCCGAAAAAGACCGCACCCAGCAGGACCATCCAGACGAACTGGAGGTTCATCATCGGCGTCACCGCATAAGCCGCGAGCAGGCGAAGTGCGACAACCAGCAGCCAGCGCGCGCCAAACAGGATCGCCGCATAGGCCGCAACCCAGCCCAGATCGGCGATTGGCATTGGCTTCCAGACCAGCGGCAGCACCACGGCCATCGAAACAAGGATCGCGAGGTTAGGATAAAACACCTGCGCCAGCGCGTTGCTTTCCCAGCGTCCGATATAACGCGCCAGCACGATAGAGAATGTCCCGAAACAGGTGGCGGCAAAGGCAAAGGCATGCCCCCATTGCATCGCGTGTATCCCCTCGGGAAACAGGCAGAGCACACCGGTGAAACAGGCCATAAGCGCAATCCATGCGCCCGGACGCACCTTTTCCCCAAGGATCAGCCCAGACATCAGCCCCGCCATGACCGGCATGAGACCGATAAACAGGAACACGTCTGCGAAGGGCAGCAGTTTGAACGCATAAAAGAACGACAGGGCCGCAAGCACCGTCGCAACCGAGCGCAGCCCCATCGCGCGCGGGCACACCGTCAGCAACCCGCTGACCTTCGCGCCCGAAAAGCGGTTCGCGCCAAGGCACATCATCACAACCAGAAAGCCGGAAATCGCGTAAAGCTGCGGCGCCGCGTATCCCCCGGCAATCAACTTGGTGATCGCGTCGGCACAGGAAATCAAAACCGTGTAAAACGCCGCGAGCATGGCCCCCATGAGGGCTTTCTGCGCCCCGCTCACAGCGCAGCCTCCCGAGCGATCCCATCCTGCTGGCTGGCCCGGGCAAACTGCGCGAAAAAGGCCTCGAACCGGGGGGAACTCGACTGCGCCTCTTTCAGGATTGCATAGCCTTCTTCGGAAAGGCAGTTCTCGACCAGCGGACGCATCAGGTACCAGTCATCGCTTCGCGACTCCCTCAGGTGGAAAAGATATTCCGAGATCTGGCGCAGTGGCGCTGCCGCCTGAGCGGGTCGATGAAAGGAAAGACGCCCGGGCGCCACGTCCTGATTGAAAATCTGGTCTCCGCACTGGCCCATCGCCCAATTGCCCACGAAATAGGTATGGTAATCGTCTGCCGCCCGCGCATTCTGACCTGTCTCGATTAAGAATTGGTGGGTCTCGCGGGCTAGCCATCCCTCCCATATCGCCGACGGTTCCACGCCAGCATAGCGCAAGGCGATGCAGATTTCAGCCAGCAGATCGGCGTCCTGATCGAGAAAAGCCAGAAGTCCTGCGAATTCAAGACTTTCCTTCGACGCTTTTGTTATCTCGGGGTCACGGCGACCGTATTCGCTCAGGTAAAAGACGATATGGGTAAGCTCGTAACAGGCTTTCTTGTTGGGAATCGCAAAGGTCCGCGTGCGCTCCATGAACTCGTGCAGCCGGTTCACCAGCGCCGCATCGTCACGCGCATCCCATGCACCTCGGCGTTGCAGCAACCTGCGCGCCTCGGCGCGTTGCAGATCCGACAGTTCGGCCCCGACAAGCTCTTCGCGCGCCACCCAAGCGGCAAGCGCCTCGCCCTTGGTGCCCGGCATGCCCAGATCTTCGAGATCAAGGCAGATCGACAGCAAAAAACGATAGTACTGCGGGAAAAAACTCACCCGACGCTCGACCGAGGCATAGAACCCCTCGTGCGGGGCCAGCCTCTCGGCACCGACATGGGTGCCTGTACATTCAAGAATGTTCAGCAGCTCGGCATTTTCCTTAAGCCAGAAAACATCGTCGGGAACGCGACGCTGGCTGGCAAAGTTCGAGATCAGCGCGCCAAGGCGCTGATCTCGTGTTTGGCGATGGGCGGCCAGGTTCAGGTGGATGACATTCGACATATTCTAGTACCTTTCAAATGGCGTCCACGAACGCCGTTCCCACGCAATCGGCCCGGATGGCCGCTCAGCTCGCCGAGGAGAACATCCCCGTCAGGGCGCCGCCGGTCGCCGAAACATCACCGCAGGGCGTCGATGCCGAGGAGAAAAGCGCGGTCGCATCACCACGGATCGCATCCCCTGCCATGCTGGGCAAAGAAGCCGAGGAATACATCTCAGTCGCGTCGCCACCGAACATGCTCGCAGTGGGTGCAAGAGAAAAATTGACGTTTTCGTAAGTTTTTTGAAGTGCAGTCATCTGGAAATCTCCTCGTTTCGAAGTTGGTGGATCACCTCCTCAGGTTTGCAGTTTGACGTCGAGTTACTAAGAGTTTTTTCTGGTGCGCTCCCCAAAGGGACCCAGTTATCCACATCAAAATTGCAAAGCAAAACGATGACGTTAAAGCGTTCCGTCAAGAATCTGGTCAGCGTAAAAATTCTTATCCACAGTCCGCAACTGACTCCGGACATGAAGCGCATTCGAGTCCGTCTGTTAATCTTCTAGCGCGGATGCGCAGCAGGCCTGATGCGTGTCAGGGTCGAAATTAAGTTGCATTTTTGCAACAACAGTTTCTGACGAGCGAATCACCTGCTACGCCTTGTCCCGGGCCGCCCGCTGGGTCATAGATCGGGCATCGGAACCAGATCGGGACGGGGCAATCATCATGAAAGTGGCCACCTTCAACATTAACGGGATCAAGGCACGTGCCGCCGCGCTTCCGGCATGGCTCGATGACGCCCAGCCTGACGTCGTTCTGCTGCAGGAAATCAAATCGGTCGACGAAGCCTTTCCGCGCGACCTCTTCGAAGACCGTGGCTACCAGGTCGAAACTCATGGCCAGAAATCGTTCAACGGTGTCGCCATCCTGTCAAAGTTCCCCCTCGAAGACGTGCGACGCGGGCTTCCCGGCGACGACGATGACGATCAGGCGCGCTGGATCGAAGCAACCGTCGTGAACAAGGAAGCACTGCGTATCTGTGGTCTTTACCTGCCCAACGGTAATCCGGTGCCGGGGCCAAAATATGACTACAAGCTCGCATGGATGGAACGTCTGCGCACCCGTGCGCAGGAATTGCTCGAAGGCGAGGAAATTGCCCTCATGGCAGGCGATTACAACATCATTCCGCAGGCCGAAGATGCCAAACGCCCCGATGCATGGCGCGAGGACGCGCTTTTCCGGCCCGAAAGCCGCGCCGCTTTCCGCCGCATCCTGAACCTCGGCTTCACCGAAGCCTTCCGCGCACGGGTGCAGGGACCGGGTCACTATTCCTTCTGGGATTATCAGGCCGGCGCCTGGAACAAGAACGACGGCATCCGCATCGACCATTTCCTGCTGACCCCGCAATGTGCCGACCGGTTGACCGATACCGGCATCGATTCCGAAATCCGCGGTCACGAAAAACCGTCAGACCATGTCCCGGTCTGGGTCAACCTCGACGTCTGACGCAACAGAGGCGAGCAACCGACTTGCAGATCCGGGCAATCCCGATCTAATAGCCTCGCTTTGCCCTCGCCTTGTGTCCGCGCGTCAGGCATCCTACATCTGAATTTCACAAAGGAGTCCGCCAGTATGGCAATGCAAGCCCATGACATCGAAGCCCTGATCCGAGAGAGCTTTCCCGATGCCAGCATCACCATCACCGATCTGGCCGGCGACGGTAATCACTACGCGGCCGAGGTGATCGACGAAAGCTTTCGCGGCAAGAACCGCGTACAGCAGCAGCGCGCCGTCTATGCCGCGCTGAAAGGCAAGATGGACGGCCCCGCCGGAGAGCTGCACGCGCTTGCCCTCACAACCAAGGCACCCGCCTGATCCACGCAAATCCGGCCCCCCGTAGACCATGGCCGCCGGAACACCTATATTGGCGCAAACGCCACGGCCAAGCCGACCGCGGCCGCGCCACGATGAGCAAAGGAACATGCAAATGACCGAAACCACGGACATCGCCAGCCAGATCCAGCAAACGATCACCGCCAATGACGTTGTGCTCTACATGAAGGGCACCAAGGAAATGCCGCAGTGCGGGTTCTCCAGCCGCGTTGCAGGCGTGCTGAACTACATGGGCGTCAATTTTGCCGATGTGAACGTGCTGGCCGATGACTCGATCCGTCAGGGCATCAAGGATTTCTCCGACTGGCCGACTGTCCCGCAGCTTTACGTCAAAGGCGAATTCGTTGGCGGTTGCGACATCATCACCGAGATGACCCTGTCCGGCGAACTCGATACTCTGTTTGACGATAACGGCGTTGCCTATGACAAGGACGCCGCGAACAAGATCCGCGAAGCCAACGGCTGATCTCGCGAACATTATAGACCCATGAAAACCCGCCCTCACCGGCGGGTTTTTCTTTTCCTGCCAACCTTTGGTTCCCGCCGCCAACACCGTTTCCGATCCAGTCAGGCGCAGCTTCCCACCGCAGGTTCAGCTAACCACCCCAATTCTTCGACTTAGGAATTGGTCCCTCAGTTTTGCTAAATTGGATATATCGACCAAACCATTCTCTTCATAGCGTTCCGCCAACGGCCTGACGCACCAACAGGGTGCAAAAGGACCACAAGCACGCAGAACCCTGTGAAAGGACCCGAAATGCAAGTGCTCGACCGCGTCGAACTCTACCTCGTCAAGACGCCGCTGCCTGCCCCGCACGCCCCCTCCTGGATACCCGGCACGATCCGAACACAGGTATCCATGTGCATTGTCCGCTTCATCACCGATGACGGCGTTGAAGGCTGGAGTGGCTTCCCTGCGGCAGGACGCGAGCGCGCCGGTCTTGGCGACCTGCTGGCGGGTCTCTTCCTTGGTCAGGACGCAAGCGACATCGAAACCCTCTCCGAGCGCATCCAGATCATGGCCGCCGGTGGCAATTTCAACTGGTGGCTCGAACCCGCGTTCTGGGACATCAAGGCAAAGACCGCCGGTCTGCCACTTTACAAGTATCTCGGCGGCTCTGACGACCGCCTCCCGCTCTACGCCTCTGCGGGCGAGTTGAAAGAGCCGCAGGCGCGTCGCGACGAAGCCGAAGAGCGGCTCTCCGAAGGCTTCAGGACCATGAAGATCCGGGTTCATGATTTCGATGAGGCCGTTGACATCGAACATATATCCGACATCGCAACCTATATGCAGGGGCGGATGAAAATCTCGGTCGACTGCAATCAGGCTTTCCGGCTGACCCAGAACGGCGACGCGCCGCTCTGGTCGCTCGACCGCGCCAAACGCTTCGTGGATGCGGCTGCCGATGTCGGGCTCGCATGGGTCGAGGAACCGCTCTTTGGCGAATGGCACGAAGAAATCGCCCGGCTCACCGCCCATTCCCGCGTTCCCGTCGCCGGTGGCGAGCTACACGTGATGGGCTACCGGGAACTCGCACGGATGCTGAAGATGGGCTGCTACAACATCTATCAACCGGATGCGATGTGGGCCGGTGGCATCGCGCAAAGCCTGCAAATGGCGCGGCTATGCCGCGAACAGGGGCTGAAGTTCACCCCCCATTGCTGGTCGAACGGGTTCGGTTTCATCGCCAATGCCCATGTCTTTGCCGCGAGCGGCTTTGCAGGCGAGGCGCTATTCGAATACCCGGTTGCCCCCCCGGGCTGGACGCCGGAAGGACGCGACATGATCTTTACCCAGCCCTTCCTGCACGACAACGGCTGGTTCAACATGCCACAGACCCCCGGTCTCGGCTTTGAAATCGATCAGGCAAATCTGAAAAAATACGGGCGCTGTTTTTTCAAGGCGAGCCGCAAGGAAACCCACTGGATGCCCGAGGCGCTGTCAGACTTCTGACCCGCGCCGCGTACAGGCGGCCGATTACTCGGCCGTCTGCTCCTCGACGCTGGTTGCAACCGCCTCGGCCTGCGCCGCGATTTCCGCCAGCGCGTCAAGCACTGTCGGCGGCACGATCGGCACTTCGATACGTTCCGGCTCGGGTGCGGGCATATCGCGCAACTGTTCCAGCTCGGCGTCTTTTTCGGCCAGCTTGGCTTCCATGTCGCGGATCTTGTCCTCGAAGGACGCCGTCTTGTCCGCTAGCATCAGCCCCGCCATCAGCAACATCCGCGCCTCGGGCATTCGCCCGATCTGGTCCGACAGGATCTGTGCCTCGTCGTCCAGCATCTTGGCAGCGGAATGCAGATAGCTTTCCTCGCCTTCCTGGCAGGAAACCTCGAAAGACCGACCACCGATATTGATCGTAACCTCGGGCATCATGTGAGCTCCCCTTCCGATTGCGCGCTTGCCTGCAGCAGAGGTTCAAGCCGGGCCAGAACAGCGCCCGCCTCGGACATGTCGAGCGCGCGGGCGGCGCGCAGGCTTTCAAGTTCGGCAAGCATCGCCTTGTTGATCAGATCGGGTTCGCCCACCCCGGCTTCATTCGCCTCGCGCAGGGCCGCGTTCGACTTTCGCAGCGCATCGTTGGCATGGCGCACACGCTGCATATCGCCATCCAGCTTGGCCAGCGCCTCGGCCTGCGCCGTCATCTGCGCACGCAGCTCTGCGATCAGGTCCTGATCGGCCCCGGCTTCCGGAACCGCCGCCCGCGCCTCGTTCAGCTGCGCCTTAAGCGACTCGGTCTCTTCGATATGTTTCAGGTTCAACTGCCGCAGCCGTTCCTTGATCTGCGCCACGGTCTGCTGTTCCTCAGCCAGCGCACGCGCCAGATCCGGATCCGGATCGGCGCTCGCACCCTTTTGCGCCAGCGTTTCGACGCCCGAGCCGATACGGGCCAAGGCGACCGAAATCCGGCCCTGTAATTCTTCGATACTACTCATGCCCTCAACCCCGTTTCTTTTGCGGCGCTCTGCGTCTTCCGGTCGATCCGTGATGCCGACCCGGTCGGGACGAATCAATGAAAGCGCCCAATTATTGTCACTTTACCCAATGCGATTGCAAATTTCCTCCCTTTAGATTTCAGAGGCTTGCCCGCCTGTCCTTATGTGATGCTGAACCTTCCCGGGCGCTATAGCTTGATCTTTGGCCCTCTCTTGATATTCAGCGGCAAAGCTTTCTCTTTTCTAAAGGACAACGCGCCGTGGATCTCAACGCATTACGCAGCAAAAACCCCGACCACTGGAGCAAGGCGGCGGCGATCCGCGCATTGACGCTCGATGCCGTACACGCAGCCAACTCCGGTCACTCGGGCATGCCGATGGGGATGGCCGACGTCGCCACGGTCCTGTTCGAAAAGCATCTGAAATTCGATGCCGCCGCGCCGAACTGGCCCGACCGCGACCGTTTCATCCTGTCCGCCGGTCACGGCTCCATGCTGCTCTACTCGCTGCTCTACCTCACCGGTTACAGCGAAATCACCCTCGATGAGGTCAAGAATTTCCGCCAGTGGGGCGCCAAGACCGCAGGTCACCCGGAAAACTTCCTCGCCGAAGCGATCGAAACCACGACCGGTCCGCTTGGTCAGGGCATCGCCAACTCGGTCGGCTTCGCCATCGCCGAAGAAGTCCAGCGCGCCCAGTATGGCCGCAAGGTCGTCGACCACTACACCTATGTCATCGCCGGTGACGGCTGCCTGATGGAAGGTGTCAGCCAAGAGGCGATCACCCTCGCCGGTCGTCTGGAACTCGGCAAGCTGATCGTGTTCTGGGACAACAACAACATCACCATCGACGGCACCGTGGATATCGCCGATGCCACCGACCAGCCCCAGCGTTTCAAGGCGTCCGGCTGGCAGGTCATCGAAATCGACGGCCACGACCCCGAGGCCATCGACGCCGCGATCACCAAGGCGAAATCCTCGCGCAAGCCAAGCATGATCGCCTGCAAGACCCATATCGCCCTCGGCCACGCCGCGCAGGACACTTCCAAGGGTCACGGCGCGCTGACCGACGCCGAACAGATGGCCGCCGCGAAATCCGCCTATGGCTGGACGACCGGACCTTTTGAGGTCCCCGCGGAAACCAAATCCGCTTGGGAAGAGATCGGCAAGCGTGGCGCGTCGGCCCATGCCGAATGGAAAGAGCGTTTCGCCGCCCTCTCCGAGCGCAAGCAGAACGAATTCAACCGTGCCTATGCGGGCGAGGCACCGAAAAAGCTCTCGGCCACGATCAAGGCCCTGAAAAAGCAGACCTCGGAAACCGCCCCCAAGGTCGCAACCCGCGCCAGCTCCGAGCATGTGCTCGAGGTCGTGAACCCGATCATGTCCGAAACGCTGGGCGGCTCGGCTGACCTGACCGGCTCCAACAACACCAAGACCGGCGATCTGGGCGTCTTCCTGCCCGAGAACCGCAAGGGCCGCTACATCCACTACGGCATCCGCGAACACGGCATGGCCTCCGCGATGAACGGCATGGCACTGCATGGCGGCATCCGCCCCTATGGCGGCACCTTCATGTGCTTCACCGACTACGCCCGTCCCGCCATGCGCCTTGCCGCGCTGATGAAAGTACCGACTGTCTTCGTGATGACTCACGATTCCATTGGTCTTGGCGAAGACGGCCCGACCCACCAGCCGGTCGAGCATCTCGCGATTTCGCGTGCGACGCCGAACACGTGGGTCTTCCGCCCCGCCGACACGGTTGAAACAGCCGAAGCCTGGGAACTGGCGCTGACCTCGACCAAGACGCCGTCGGTACTGTCGCTGACCCGTCAGGGACTGCCGACCGTCCGGCTCGAGCACAAGCAAAAGAACCTCACCGCGCAGGGCGCCTATGTGCTGGCCGAAGCCACCGGCAAGCGTCAGGTCATCCTGATCGCCACCGGCTCCGAGGTCTCCATCGCGCTCGAAGCCCGCAAGACGCTCGAAGAGCAAGGCATCGGCACCCGCGTCGTTTCCATGCCCTGCATGGAGCTTTTCGCCGCGCAGGATGAATCCTATCGCCGCAAAGTCCTGCCCGCCGGTCCGATCCGCATCGGTATCGAAGCCGCCGTGCGTCAGGGCTGGGACCGCTGGCTGCTGGGCGAACGCGGCCGCGAGCAAAAAGCCGGGTTCATCGGCATGGACAGCTTTGGTGCCTCCGCCCCGGCAGACGTCCTGTTCGAGAAATTCGGCATCACCGCCGAGGCAACCGTGGCGAAAGCCAAGGAACTGCTCGGTTAAAGGCTACGCCGACAGGCTGGAAAACCGAAAACGCGTCGCGCAAGCGGCGCGTTTTTGCATTTCGACACGGCCCATAAGCCCCCCCGCCTTCGATAAGCTGCTCCTCGGCGTGGCAACGTTTTGCAATCTCACGTTGCCACGCCACCACCGCCCAGCCCGGTAACCGGGCAAGCGGCACCCAGCCGAAGATATTTGCCCAGATTTCGCCACATTTTAGGCGACCTGTAATACCAGCGTTACATCGCCAAACGACAGACAGCGGGACTGCGCCGGAAAAGGTGCAAGCACTTGTTACAGCGGAGTACCCAATGTCCCGAAATACCCTTCTGACCACGACCGCCCTGCTCGCCCTTGCGCTGCCGGGTCTTGCGCAGGCCGCCAGCTGCACCTCCACGATCAGCGGTGGCAACCCCGTCCTGATCTGCGACACCCCCGCCTCGGACCCGGTCAGCGACGCCAGCGACAACCTGACCGTCTTCGTGACGGCAACCGGTTCGGTCGAAAGCAGCGACCGTGACGATTCCCCGCTGGAACTCGACGGCACCAACGTCACGGTCGAGAACATGGGCACCATCAGCATCAGCGACGATCGTAAGAATGCCAATGCGATCACCAGCCTTGGCGAGAACCTGACCGTCAACAACACCGGCACGATCTCGAGCGGTGACCGCGCTATCCACGCTCTCGACGGTTTTGTCGGCGGTCTGACCGTGCATAACAGCGGCACCATCACCTCGCGCCGCCAGACCATCCGCACCGAAGAGGCCGCACCCGGCAGCTATATCGAAAACGACGGGCTGATCTCCTCGCTGGAAGGCCGCGCCATCCAGGTCCGTGGACAGGGATCAACCGTGATCAACCGCGGCACCATCGAAGGCGGTGAGGAAGTCATCGAGGCACGCGACGATTTCACCCTCTACAACTACGGGTCGATCCGCCTGCGCGACGATATCGAAGACGAGGACGGCACCCAGCTCGCATCGGGTCAGGTCTATAACTACGGGCTGATTCAGGGCAGCGACGATGGCGTCGACATCGACGAAGGCGAAATCTTTAACTACGCCACCGGCCAAATCATCTCAACCGGTCCCGAAGGCGCAGGCATCGACGTCGACGGTGAATTCGACAACAGCCGCGACACACCCCGCCCGGCCAACCCGCTGCTCGTCGAAAACGCGGGCTATATCGAAGGCCGCTATGCCATCGGCGCCGATGAGGCCGCGACGTCTGAAATCACCGTGATCAACTCGGGGACGCTCTATGGCCGCAGCGGCCGTGCCGTCGATTTCGCCCCCGGTCAGGGCAACAGCGCGATCAAGCTGACCGGGAACAGCTCGGTCATCGGCGATATCCTCTATGGCGCGGGCGATGACCTGCTGACCATCGACAGCCTTACCTCCGGCACCATCAGCACCGGCGTGATCGATGGCAGTGACGGGTTCGACAAGGTCGATCTTGCCAGCTATCTGATGGCCGACCTGCTCAGCTTTGAACTCGATGGCGACCTTGTCGACCTGACGCTTCAGACAAGCAATGGCGTCGTCGCGGGCCAGTTCCTGAACTTCGAATTCTGGTCCTTTGGCGATGGCAGCGAATACACCACCGCCGGTCTCGCAAGCCTCTACTCGGTGTCGCAGGTGCCGCTACCCGCTGGCCTGTCACTGCTTGCGACTGCCTTTGGCGGCCTGATCATCGCGCGCCGCCGCAAGGGCTAGACCAGACGCCAAGGCGTCCCACCGCAAGAAAGAACCCCTCGCCGGACCCGGCGTGGGGTTTTCGTTTACTCCAGGCATCAAGCGCCGCGAGTGATGTCAGAAACGAAACCCAACCGCCACGCCCGCGACCACAGAGGTTTCCCCGTCCACCCAGTCAAGATTGACTTCGGGTTTAAGCGCATAGCCGCCCTGCATCTCGAATTCATAGCCAAGCCCGGTGCGGAACAGGAACTCCTGCTCGTCGCCAACCAGCTCGGCCCCCGGCATCAGCGTCACCTGCCACGGGGTCTCGCCAAGATTGACCACGGCGGGAAGCCCCACAACCCAGGCATCCAGCGATTTGGTCGCGTATTCGGCCAGCACACCAACCGAAACACCCCGTTTGATCTCATAGCCATATTGCACGCCGACCGAAAAGGCATGCTCACTCTCACCATGGTGATCCGCATATGTCGTGCCCAGAAACACTTCGAGAACATGCGGCCCCTTGCTTTCCTGCGCCGCCAGACTCAGCGGCATCACTACAGCAGCAGAAACAAGCAGATACTTGACCAAGCAACACATTGATTCGCCTCCCCAACGCGCGAAAATTGCACCGGCGGATGCCACTGAGAATGCATTACTTTTGCGAGATTTGCACCTTTAATTTCAACCTATGGGTGTTTAATCAGTAATTATTCAGTTACACCCCAGAAATTGATCACAACCGCCGGGCAAGCGCAGGCCTCAGTGCCCCTCGGCAGGTGATTTACCGGTGACCTTTGTCCACACCGGCACGATCACATTGGTGGCCAGCGGAATCAGCAGCATCCCCAGCGCAAGGCCCAACACCCCGTCCATCGCCGCCGTCGCGATCCATTCCACCGCTCCCTCGTAGGATTCGGACACCTGATGCCCAAGATACACCGCCGCGTCGTGGATATGGTGGCCCAGCCAGCTAAAGCCCAGCTGCTCCATCCCGTGGACGATGATCGAACCACCCACCCAGAGCATGGCCGCCGTACCGACGATGGTCAGCACCTTCATCAGCCAAGGCATCACCTTGACGATCCCGCGCCCCAGCGACCGGGTCAGACCAAGGTTGCCATTTTCGGCCAGGAACAGCCCCACGTCATCCGCTTTGACGATCAACGCCACCGCACCATAGACGATCACGGTGATCATCACCCCGACGGTGGCCAGCGTCGCCGCCTCCATCCAGAAATTGCTCGGCGGAATCGCCGCCAGCGCGATGGTCATGATCTCGGCGGACAGGATGAAATCGGTCTTGATGGCGCCTTGGGCCTTTTCCTCTTCAAGATGCGCAGGATCGCCCGGCTTGTCCTCGGGGAAAACCTCGTGATGATCGGATGGGAACAGCCAGTGCCATATCTTCTCTGCCCCTTCGAAACACAGGTAAGCGCCCCCCAGCATCAGCAGGGGCGGGATCAGCCATGGCGCAAAAGAGCTCAGCAACAGCCCCACGGGCAGCAGGTACAACAGCTTGTTCTTGAGCGAACCCTTTGCGATCCGCCAGATGATGGGCAATTCCCGCGACGCTGCAAAACCGTGGACGTATTTCGGCGTGACGGCGGCATCGTCGATCAGCGCGCCCGCCGCCTTTGACCCGGCCTTGACCGCCTGACTCGCCACATCATCCACCGAGGCCGCCGCGATCTTGGCAATTCCCGCTACGTCATCCAACAATGCCAAAAGGCCGCTCATGCCCAGCTCCCGCTTCAATTTGTTTCGCCCAAAGCCTAGCGCAAAAGCACCATAGGGCAAGCGTGAGCGCAAACATCCAAAGTTTGCGCTAACACAATGAAAAAACTCTATTTTTTCTCTTTAGCCTTTAGCAAGCCCTGTCTATATCCTCGTTAACGGAATCTTTTCGGCGGAGCTTTTCATGACGATTAATGTCGGTATCAACGGATTTGGGCGGATCGGCCGCTGCACCCTGTCCCACATCGCTTCCAGCGGGCGCAACGACATCCGCGTGGTCAAGGCCAATGCCACCGGCCCGCTCGACACCGCCGCACACCTGCTGCGCTACGATAGCATCCACGGCCGTTTCGGTCATGACATCCGCGTCGGCGACCGCACCCTCGATCTGGGCCGGGGCGAGATCGAGATGTTCTCGACCTACGACCCGAAAGAGCTCGACTGGTCCGGCTGCGATGTCGTCCTGGAATGTACCGGCAATTTCAACGACGGCGAAAAAGCGGGTGTCCACCTCGATCAGGGTGCGAAATCGGTGCTGATCTCCGCCCCTGCCAAGAACGTGCAGAAAACCATCGTCTTTGGCGTGAACGATAACACCCTGACCGGCGATGACCGCATGGTCTCCAACGGCTCCTGCACCACCAACTGCCTCGCCCCGCTCGCCAAAGTTCTGGATGAGGCATTCGGCATCGAACACGGTCTGATGACCACGATCCACTCCTATACCGGCGACCAGCCGACGCTCGACCGCCGCCACAGCGATCTCTACCGCGCCCGCGCCGCCGCGATGGCGATGATCCCGACCTCAACCGGTGCCGCCAAGGCGCTTGGCGAAGTGCTGCCCAGCATGAAGGGCCGTCTCGACGGTTCCGCCATTCGCGTCCCCACCCCCAACGTAAGCGCCGTAGACCTGACCTTCCGCGCCGGTCGCGACGTGACCGCAGATGAGGTGAACGAAGCCGTGGCCGCCGCCGCCAAGGGCGCGATGGGCAAGGTCATGGCCTATGACCCGGAACCCAAGGTCTCCGTCGACTTCAACCATACCGAGGAAAGCTCGATCTTCGCGCCCGACCAGACCCGCGTCATCGGCGATCGCATGGTGCGCGTGCTGGCTTGGTATGACAACGAATGGGGCTTCTCGGTCCGCATGGCCGATGTCGCCGTGGCCATGGGCCGCCTCCACAGCTAAGCCATTCCCACAGCTTGAGCTTTCGGGTCCCGTCAGGCATATCGGCGGGACTTTTGCTTTTGGGCCCGTGGAACCGTATGACCAATCAGATAGCGCTTGTGCTGGCCATCCTCATCCTCGCGGCGGTCGGTATCGATATGCTGATCTTCGGGACGGAGCACATGGTTTTTCTGGGCAAAAAGGTCTTTGCCCTGCTCGACTGGATCGCCTTCTGGCGCTAGCCCCCGACCGCAGGAGGGCACAAGGTGTCAGGTCGGGACACCACAGCCCGCCAGATCCGGATCAATTAATGGAATGCGTGCGTAGCACGCGCCGCCAGATAACCGCCCTCGCGCGGTTATTTCTTTTTCATCCGCTCGATCAGAGCGTCATTCACCATCGGCGTCACGAACTTCGAAACATCGCCGTCCAGACGCGCGATCTCTTTCACAAGCTTCGAGGCAATCGCCTGACGCTTGGCATCGGCCATCAGGAACACGGTCTCGATTTCCTTGTTCAGCGCACGGTTCATGCCGACCATCTGGAATTCGTATTCGAAATCCGCGACCGCGCGCAGTCCGCGCACGATGATCCCTGCACCGACATCCTCGGCGCATTTGATCAGCAGGTTTTCGAAAGGGTGCGCAACGATCTCGACCCCGGTCTCTTCCGAGAGGGTCACACATTCCGCCTCGATCATTGCAACACGCTCTTCAAGCGAGAACAGCGGTCCCTTGTCGCGGTTGATCGCAACACCAATGACCAGCTTGTCTACAAGAGCGGAGGCCCGGCGAATAATGTCGATATGACCCAATGTGATCGGATCAAACGTTCCCGGATACAATCCAATACGCATGGCATCTCCCCCCTGCCCTGGTCGTCATGCCGCACCTGCAAATACCATTGCAGCCCAAGATGCAAGGGGAAGTCGCTGTTAATGACCCATGATCATGCCTTCAAGGGCCTGTTTTTCCATCGCAAGTTCGGAAAGCTGCGCCTTGACCACGTCACCGATCGTCACCAGCCCGATCAGCTTGCCATCCTCCACGACAGGCATGTGGCGGAAACGGCCTTCGGTCATCTGGCTCAGCAGTTCCTGCGCCGAGGTCTGGCTCGTGCAGGTGACGACCTTTGTCGTCATGTAATTCTTGGTCGGCGCATCGAGGCAGTCTTTGCCATGTGTCGCCAACTCGCGAACGATATCGCGCTCCGACAGGATTCCAGCCGCTGTCTTGCCCCCGTCTGCCGACACGACCACCGACCCGATGCGATTATCCGCAAGGACTTTCGCCGCCTCGGAAACCTTCGCATCCGGGCTCACGGTCAACACGCCGGTCGTGGCCTTTGAATTGAGTATCTGCTGGACAAGCATCGATGGGCACCTCCTCATTGCCGGTTCTACAACTCAAGCTTGCGCCCAGATGACTTCAAGTCAAGTAAGGCTTTCGAGTCGGGTAACTTCGCTGCGCATCCCGTCAAGCAACAGCGCCGAGAACCGGTTCAGCCGGTCGCTCTTCTGGTCGCCCTGATGACGGACAAGGTAAAAGCTGCGGGTCATGCTGATCTCGTCTTCCAGCACCTTGCGCAGGCCCTTGTGAAACGGCAGGGCGAAATCATGCGCCACGCAAAGCCCCGACCCTTCGGCCACAAGGTTCAGCTGCACCGGCACCGAATTCGACGCCAGCGGCACCCGCGCCACGTTCAGTTCGGCAAGGTAGTCCAGCTCGGAATCGAAAATCATATCAGGGATATAGCCGATCACAGGATGCCCCTTGAGATCGGCAACCGTGGCAAACGGCGCCTGTTCACGCAGGTAGGACCGCGCCGCCACCAGATGCAGGTGATAATCCGTGATCTTCTGCACCAGAAGCTGCCCTGCCGTGGGGGCGCTGACGGTAATCGCCATATCCGCCTCGCGCCGCGACAGGTTGATGACCCGCGGCAACGCAACGATATGGATATCGAGATCGGGGTGTTCGCGGGCAATCCCCGCGCAGATTTTCGGCAGCAGGTAATTGGCGCACCCATCCGGCGCGCCCAGCCGGATCTGGCCGGTCAGCCGCCCGCTGCTTGTCCCGGTCAGCGATTCCACGCCCATGCGCAGCGCCCGTTCGGCGGATTCCCCGTGCCGTAACAGTTGCTCTCCGGCGGCGCTCAGCCGGTAGCCCTGCGGCGATTTCACAAAAAGCGGCATCTCGACCGCCGCTTCGAGCCGGGCGATCCGACGCCCGATAGTGGCCGGATCAAGCCGTAAAATGCGCCCCGCGCCGGATAGGCTTTCTTCACGCGCAACGGCGAGAAATATCCTGAGATCATCCCATTGCGGGTCGGCCATGCGGGTAAACCTTGCAAAAACGCAAAACGCTTTTGAAATCTTGCCACTTTCCATTGGATTTTTGCAAGCCTATCGTGCGCGCAAATGTAACTTGGAGGATTCTGAACATGCAGGAACTGACCCATTATATCGGCGGCGAGCACGTCAAAGGCACGTCCGGCCGTTTCGCCGACGTCATGAACCCCGCCACCGGCGAAGTGCAGGCCAAGGTGCCGCTCGCCTCTGCGGATGAACTCGACAAGGCTGTTCAGATCGCGGCCGAGGCCCAGCCCGCATGGGCCGCCACCAACCCTCAGCGCCGCGCCCGCGTGCTGATGAAATTCGTCGACCTGCTGAACCGCGACATGGACAAGCTGGCCGAAGCGCTGAGCCGCGAGCATGGCAAGACCCTGCCCGACGCCGCCGGTGATGTGCAGCGTGGTCTCGAGGTTGTCGAATACTGCATCGGCGCGCCGCAGATGCTGAAAGGCGAATATACCGACAACGCTGGCCCCGGCATCGACATGTATTCCATGCGCCAGGCGCTGGGGGTTACGGCGGGCATCACGCCGTTTAACTTCCCCGCCATGATCCCGATGTGGATGTTCGCGCCCGCCATTGCCTGCGGCAACGCCTTTATCCTCAAGCCGTCCGAGCGTGACCCTTCGGTGCCACTGATGCTGGCCGAACTGATGGAAGAAGCCGGTCTGCCCAAGGGCATCCTGCAGGTCGTCAATGGCGACAAGGAAGCCGTGGACGCGATCCTGTACCATGACGTGATCCAGTCGATCGGCTTTGTCGGCTCGACCCCGATTGCCGAATATATCTATGGTACCGGCTGTTCGCAGGGCAAGCGCGTCCAGTGCTTTGGCGGCGCCAAGAACCACATGATCGTCATGCCCGATGCCGATATGGATCAGGCCGCCGATGCGCTGATCGGTGCCGGTTACGGCGCGGCAGGCGAACGCTGCATGGCAATTTCCGTCGCCGTTCCGGTCGGTGACGAAACCGCCGACCGCCTGATCGAGAAACTGGTCCCCCGGATCGAAAAGCTGAAGGTCGGCCCCTATACCGCCGGTGCGGATGTGGATTACGGCCCCGTCGTCACCGCCGCCGCCAAGGAAAACATCCTGCGGCTGGTGCAGACCGGCGTCGATCAGGGCGCGAAACTTGTGGTCGATGGCCGCGATTTCTCGCTTCAGGGTTATGAAGACGGCTATTTCGTCGGCGCGCACCTGTTCGACAATGTCACCAAGGACATGGACATCTACAAGACCGAGATATTTGGCCCGGTTCTGTCGACTGTACGCGCCAAGACCTATGAAGAGGCGCTGTCGCTCGCGATGGACCACGAATATGGTAACGGCACCGCGATCTTTACCCGCGACGGCGACACCGCCCGCGATTTCGCCAACCGGATCAACATCGGCATGGTCGGCATCAACGTCCCGATCCCGGTGCCGCTGGCCTATCACACCTTTGGCGGCTGGAAAAAATCGGTCTTTGGCGATCTCAACCAGCACGGTCCGGATGCGTTCAAGTTCTATACGCGCACGAAGACGGTGACCTCGCGCTGGCCCTCGGGCCTCAAGGAAGGCGGCGAGTTCCACTTCAAACCGATGGATTGATCTAAGCGATCAAGAGCAGTTGAAAGGCCCGGGTGTTGCGCCCGGGCCTTTTTTGTTGCGCAAGAAAGGGGGCCAGCCCCCTCTTGCCCTGCGGGCAATTCACCCCCGGGATATTTTTGACCCAAAGAAGGTGGGAGGGTTCGGGCGTTCATCGAAGCATGCGCGTGACCCGGGGCGGGAAATTCGCGATAAAGACCTCGTGATGCCCTTAGCGGAGAGACGATGATGGCCCGATCGCTCAGCCAGATCGTGGAAAGCCAGATCAACAAGGCCATTGCCGAGGGCCAGTTCGAAACGCTCGACGGCGCGGGACAGCCGCTGCCGGACCGGTCGGGCATGGCCTATACGGATATGGCGACACAGGTGGCTGTGCGGATCATGGCCGAGTCAGGCACCCTGCCCGAGGAATTCCAGATCAAGAAACTGCTGGAGCCCGCGCGCGAAGCCTATCGCAATGCCCGCAGCGAAGAGGAAAAGCGGGTTGCCATGGCGCTGATCGCCGAGCTGGACCAGCGCTATAACACCGCAGTCGAGGCGCGTCGGCGGTTCATGCGCGGGTGAGTGTCGGATGCGATGCCTCCGCATCGCTGGATAGGTCTTAGACATCGCAAGGCCATGAGGCGAACCTGTAACTACAATTAGGCCCCCGACGTTTCCGTGGGGGCCTTGTGAGCTAATTTGTGCAGTTCAGCCCTTGCGGCGTCGTTTGAGCGCGAGGCAACCAAGCCCGCCCAGCAGTAACAAACCTGGCGCGGGCAGCGGTACCGGGGCGACCTCTGGCGGGGTTTCCGGCCGGCCCACGCTTGGCGGGTTCGGGTTGCCACCGGTCCCGGTCGAGGGGATGAACGGAGGAAATACGCCCGGGTTGCCCGGATCAACCGGCAGCGGCGTATAGCCCGGGGTCGGGTTTGACACGAGAACCACGGGCGCGGTCGGTTTCGCCGGTGTTGTCGGGTAGCTCAACGCGAAAACCGAAGGGGTCGGCACGATGCTTGTCGGGTCGTCGGCACCCACGACGGGCGGCAGGACTACGGTCACCAGCTGCGCCTCTTCGATACCGCAATGACCGATGTCGAAATTGGGCGAGGCGATGCAGGCCCCAAGCACGCGCACCGGCTTGGACAGAACGGGTTCGGGACGCGCGAGGCAGATGCCGGTTTCGACCGGCGACGGGATACAGGCGACCAGCACGAGGTTGGGATCGCGCCCGCGCCGGGTGGTTTCCTCGGCCTCTTTGTCGGTTTCGGCTTCGACCACCGTGCCCTGCATCTCATTGAAATAATTGGCCGACCCGGCATCGACGAGCGAACGCGCCGAGATCTGGGCAGTCGGAGAGGTCAGGAAAAGGGCGCACAGGATCGTGGCGATAAAGGCAGGCCGCTTGTACATCTTAACACTCGATACATTACCAAACTTCAACCATACGGGTCGGCTCTCGGCAGGTGGTTCCGACAGCAAGGTCACAGGTCGACCCCGGTTTCGCCATATTTCTGACACAGACGGCATCTGTGCAAGATTCATCGCCAAAACCGGGGAAAAGCGCCGGATAACGGCGACAGTCCAACGGGACATCTTTCATTGTTTCCGAAGAGAAAGGGAATAAGAGCGCTATGCGCCCGGGCAGTTCGGGGGCCTGTTGGCCGTCAAAGTAGAATCATCTGCCCCGGCGCTCGCCTGAAACTCTTGTTACCACGGCCCGTTTATCCCAAGCCAAAGGGTCTGTCACAAAAAAAAGCGGCCCGTGGGCCGCTCTCTTTCGCAAGTAAAAGCCTGTTTGATCAGGCTTTCTTGCGTCGTTTCATGGCTGCAAAACCACCCATGCCAGCGATCAGAAGCCAGCCCGCTGCGGGAACCGGAACCGACGTCAGCGACTCGGGTGCGGTCCAGAACGAGATGTGCGAATAACCCGGCTGCTGGCCGCCGTTGTTCAGGATACCCAGAGTCGAGAACGACCCGGAATTCACGAAACCAACGTCATACAGCGCGAAGGAATTCGCCGCTTTCACGGTGATATAGGCGATATTGATCAGGTCATCGAGCACGTCCCAGGTACCCGAGGTCGATCCGGCGATCGAGAACAGACCAGCGTTTGCGTCGCTTTTACCGTAAAGCGAGATATCAACGAAGATGCCGGTTGCTGCGAGGATTGCCGCTTCGACCGAAGCTTCGTCATCGCCGCCGCCAGCATTGTCGTAAAGTCCGTCGCCGCCGCCGGGATAGGCTTTGGAGTCCCCGGAAATGCATCCGTCCGCGGCCAGATCGATACCGCCATTGCTGCAATAGTAAACCGGGGCAGCCGAAGCGGCGCTCAACGTCCCGATCAAGAGTGTTGCGGCAGCTGCCGCGACATACATCAACTTCTTCAAATTAACCCCCTCGTGGGAAGAGCCCACAACAAGAAACAGACTGATACAAATTCGACAGTCCCGCTTCATTTACCATAAAACCACTTACTTCCAAAGAATTTATACAGTCATACCCATTGTTTACGGCTTTGTTTCCGACCACACGTTATGCGTGCACTTGATAGCAGAACAGCCAACATATCACAGGCGCTGACGCTGACCCGAAGCAGTTCAAGCGATCAGAGCTGGCGGTTTGGAAAGTTCAAACTTTATGTAAACATTCATTTTTTTTGATGGGACAGCCCTCGCGCCAGGATCGCCTCCGACCTATTCAGGCAGATCTCTCGCCCCCCAGAAGCGCAACCAAAAATTGCAGATACAGCGATCGAAACGCACCTTCTGCCGGGCCAAAACGAAGTTAGCCATCAAAGTCACCAATCTGTTATCGGCGCCTGCCACCAAAATTTCACATTTCAGCCCGCGCCCCGACAGAATCAATCAAACCGCAAACACCCCGCCCTCCCCGCGTTTCTGCAAAACCGCTTTGCAAGCTACCACCTTGAACGCCCCGCGCATGCAGAGTACCCAAGAAGCGACTGTTATATCACGATATCCAAGTCTGGGAGGGATCATGGATTTTGCGCTGAACGAGGAACAGGTGGCCATCTTCGACATGGCCCATGATTTCGGCCAGGAAAAGATCGCCCCCAACGCCCGGAAATGGGAAGCGGAAGGCACGATCCCCAAGTCTCTCTGGCCTGAAATCGGCGCGCTTGGGTTCGGTGGTCTTTACGTGGATGAGGATTCCGGCGGATCCGGTCTCTCGCGGCTTGATGCAACGCTGGTGTTCGAGGCGCTCAGCATGGCCTGCCCCTCGGTCGCGGCCTTTCTCTCGATCCATAATATGTGCGCGCGCATGATCGACAGTTTCGGCAGTGACGAGCTGAAATCGCGTGTCCTGCCCCGGGCGCTCACGATGGAACTGGTGCTTTCCTATTGTCTCACCGAACCCGGATCGGGCTCGGACGCGGCCGCGCTCAAGACCCGCGCCGAGCGCAGCAATGACGGCTACACCGTAAACGGCACCAAGGCGTTCATCTCGGGCGGCGGGTACTCTGATGCCTACGTCTGCATGGTCCGCACTGGCGACGACGGGTTCAAGGGTGTCTCGACCCTCTATGTCGAAGACGGCACACCCGGGCTCAGCTTTGGCGCGCTCGAGGACAAGATGGGATGGCGCAGCCAGCCCACCGCGCAGGTCCAGTTCGACGATTGCAAGGTCCCGGCCGAAAACCTCGTCGGCACCGAGGGCGAAGGGTTCAAATACGCGATGATGGGGCTCGACGGCGGACGTCTCAATATCGCCGCCTGTTCGCTCGGTGCGGCCCAGACCGCCCTGAACCAGACCCTCGTCTATATGTCCGAGCGCAAGGCCTTCGGCCAGAGCATCGACCAGTTTCAGGGCCTTCAATTCCGCCTTGCGGATATGGAGATCGAATTGCAGGCCGCCCGCACCTTCCTGCGGCAGGCCGCGTGGAAGCTGGACCAGAAAGCGCCCGACGCTACCAAGTTCTGCGCCATGGCCAAGAAATTCGTGACCGAGGCGGGCTCCAAGATCGTCAACCAGTGCCTGCAACTGCACGGCGGCTACGGCTACCTTGCCGATTACGGGATAGAAAAGCTGGTGCGCGACCTGCGCGTTCACGAAATCCTCGAAGGGACCAATGAAATCATGCGTGTGATCGTCGCCCGACAAATGCTGGCCTCGAAATGAGCGATATCGACATCCGGATCGAGAACAAGACCGGTCGTATCACGCTCAACCGGCCCAAGGCGCTGAACGCGCTGACCTACGACATGTGTCTCGCCATCGACCGGGCGCTCATCGACTGGGCCGGAAACAGCGGCGTGAAACAGGTGCTGATCGATGCCGAGGGCGGCAAGGCCTTCTGTGCCGGCGGCGACATTGCCGAACTTTACCGCACCGGGACCGAAGGCGATTATGCCTATGGTCGCCAGTTCTGGCGCGACGAATACCGGATGAACGCCCGCATCGCCAATTACCCCAAGCCGGTGATCAGCTTTCTGCAGGGCTTTACCATGGGCGGCGGCGTCGGTGTCGGCTGTCACGGCTCAACCCGGATCGTCGGCGAAACCAGCCAGATCGCCATGCCGGAATGCGGCATCGGCCTTGTACCGGATGTAGGCGGCAGCCAGCTTCTGGCCCAGATGAACGGACTGCGCCCCGGCCTTGGCACCTGGGTCGGACTTACCGGGCACCGGCTGCAATCCAGCGATGCGATCCTCGGCTTTGGCGCGGTGTTCCAGCCCGAAGTCACATGGGACGCGCTCAAGACGCAGATGATCGCCGACAGCGCCGTCCAGCTTGTCGAACTCGACGCGCCCCACGCCCCCATTTCCGAACATCTCGATGAGATGGCAAAGCATTTCAACCAGGTCACACCCGCCGCCATGCTCGACTCGCTCGAAAATGACGACTCGGATCTCGCGCAGGCCGCCGCCAAAGCCCTGCGCCGCGCCAGCCCGCTCGCCGTCGCCTGCCATCATGAGATCCTGCGCCGCCTCGATTTCGACTGCACCATCGAGGACGCGCTGAAACTCGAATACCGCTTTACATGGCGCGCGATGGAACATGGCGATTTCCTCGAAGGCATCCGCGCCCAGATCATCGACAAGGACCGCAATCCCAAGTGGAAGCACAGCAGCCTCGACGACGTCACCGATGACGAAATCGAGGACATGCTGGCCCCGCTGGGCGAGGACGACCTGACTTTCGACGCTTGAGGAGAGGCGACATGAACATCGGATTTATCGGACTTGGCAATATGGGTGGCCCGATGGCGGCCAATCTCGCGAAGGCCGGGCATAACGTCACCGGCTTTGACACGGTCGAAGTCAGCATCGACGGCGTCGACATCGCCGAAACCGCCACCGCTGCAGTCGAAGGCGCCGACGTGGTCATCACCATGCTCCCCAACGGCGCCATCCTGCGCAGCGTGGCCGACCAGATCATCCCAGCCATGCGCCACGGCGCAACGCTCGTCGATTGCTCGACAGTGGATGTCGACAGTGCCCGCGCCGTCGCGGCACAGGCCGAAGAGGCCGGATTGCTCGCGGTCGATGCCCCCGTCTCCGGCGGTGTCGGCGGGGCGACGAATGGCACACTGACCTTCATGGCCGGTGGCTCCGACGCGGGCTTTGCCCGTGCCGAGCCACTTTTTGAGATCATGGGGCAAAAGGCGGTGCATTGCGGCGGTGCCGGAGCCGGACAATCAGCCAAGATCTGCAACAACATGATCCTCGGCGTCACCATGATCGCCACCTGCGAGGCTTTTGCCCTTGCCGACAAGCTGGGCCTCGACCGGCAAAAGATGTTCGACGTGGTGTCGACCTCTTCGGGCTATAGCTGGTCCATGAACGCCTATTGCCCCGCCCCCGGAATCGGCCCGCAAAGCCCCGCGGATAACGACTACAAGCCCGGTTTTGCCGCCGATCTCATGCTCAAAGACCTCCGCCTCTCGCAGCAGGCCGCCGAAAGCGCCGATGCCGACACCCCGATGGGGCAGCTCGCACAGGCGCTCTATGCGCGCTTTGTCGAAGAAGAAGACGGCAAGGGCCGCGACTTCAGCGCCATGCTCCCCCGGTTCGAAAAGCGCAACCGCGAGGGGTAACGAAACAATTCTTGCTGTTCTTGGAAACAGCAGGGAACCAAAACGGCGCGGCGAACGTTAATCAGCATAGATAGCTGACGAGCCGCGCCAATGAACCTCTCCAACATCGCCATTCTGAGCATTCTTGTATCGCTCATGAACTACGTGCCGGCCCAGGCCAGTGCGCGGATAGTGGCGGCCGAGGAAGAGGTTGAGCCGGAAAGCTGTCTTTCTCAAACGATCGTCTCGGCCTGCGCTCTGCCCATTCTGATCACGCCCGCCGCAACGGATGAGATCGAAGAAAGCTTTGACCGGATCGATCAGGACGACGCGGGTTTCGATGATGCCTTCAACGACCTCGAAGACCGCAGCGGACGTCACCCCGTGGCCAAGCCGTTGCTGCGCACTGAACCGAACTATGCGCCGATCTTTGAGACGCTGCGTCCGACAGTCACGCAGTAACCATCTGATAAATTAAGATATTCCCACATGTCGCCCCTTTGGCAAGGTCGCGCTTATCTCCTGTGCACTCGTGAAACCCGAGCACGCAGATAAACCCAACCGCAAGGGCTCTAATGCAATAGGCGGATTAACGGCCAAGTAAGCGGTTTCTTGCACTGGGCAAATCTACCGGGAACCCCTCGCCGCAGATCGGTGTTAGTCCTGCAAGAGAAAGGATTTAACGATGAAACGTTTTAACTTTGTTATCCCGCTTTGCGCCGCCGTCGCGCTGACCCTTCCCGGTGCTGCCATGGCCAATAATGGCAAGCCGAACAAGGCGCATAACGCCCAGCAGGTCGCATCGAACTGCCCGCCGGGTCTTGCCAAGAAGAACCCGCCCTGCGTGCCCCCCGGGCAGGCCAAAAAACAGCTTGATCCGATCTACGAAAATGACCGCTATGACGATCATTATGACTATCGCATAGGTGAGCGTGTGAACGGCGATTACGTCGTGATCGAACGCCCCCAGCGGTACGGCCTTGACCCGAACGCCACCTACTATCGCGTTGGCGATGGCGTTTATCAGGTCGACCGCGAAACCAGCGAAATCCTTGCAGTGATCGGGCTTGCAAATCGCCTGCTCAACTGACCCCGTCGTAGGTTAATTGGTAAGTTTTTAAAGGAACCGCCGTCCCGCTTGGGGCGGCGGTTTTCTTATTCCGCCGCGACTTTCTTGGCCGTCAGCATCGGCTTCAGATAGCGACCGGTGTGGCTCTCATCGACTTCGGCCACCTCTTCCGGCGTGCCCTCGGCAACGATCCGGCCACCGCCATCACCCCCTTCAGGGCCAATGTCGATCAGGTGATCCGCCGTCTTGATGACATCAAGGTTATGCTCGATCACGACGACCGAATTGCCCTGATCCACAAGTTCGTGCAGCACCTCAAGCAGCTTGCGCACATCCTCGAAATGCAGACCCGTCGTCGGCTCATCGAGGATATAAAGCGTCCGCCCCGTTGAGCGTTTCGACAGCTCCTTCGACAGCTTTACCCGCTGCGCTTCACCACCGGAAAGCGTCGTCGCCTGCTGCCCGACCTTGATGTAGCCAAGCCCCACGCGCATCAGCGCATCCATCTTCTCGCGGATGCTCGGCACCGCCTTGAAAAACTCCTGCGCGTCTTCAACCGTCATATCAAGAACATCGGCTATGCTCTTGCCTTTGAAGTGAATTTCCAGTGTCTCGCGATTATAGCGCGCGCCCTTGCAGGTCTCGCATTCGACGTAGACATCCGGCAGAAAGTGCATCTCGATCTTGATGACACCATCGCCCTGACAGGCCTCGCACCGGCCACCCTTGACGTTGAACGAGAACCGCCCCGGCTTGTAGCCGCGCGCCTTGGCCTCGGGCAGACCGGCGAACCAGTCGCGGATCGGGGTGAAGGCACCAGTATAGGTGGCCGGGTTCGACCGGGGAGTCCGCCCGATGGGCCGCTGGTCGATGTCGATCACCTTGTCCAGATGTTCCAGCCCCTTGATCGTCTCACAAGGTGCAGGCGTCTGCCGCGCCCCGTTCAGCCGCATCGAGGCGGTCTTGAACAGCGTTTCAATCGTCAGCGTTGATTTCCCGCCTCCGGATACCCCGGTCACGCAGACGAACTTGCCCAGCGGGAAAGCGGCCGTGACCTCTTTAAGGTTGTTGCCCGTGGCCTTGACCACAGTCACCGCCTTGTTCTTCTTGCCCTTGCGCCGCTCGGCAGGCACCGAGATTTCGCGCGTCCCGGCTAGGTACTGCCCGGTGACCGATTGCGCATCGGCGGCAATCTCGGCAGGCGTGCCGTGGCTGACGACCTGACCCCCATGCACACCAGCGCCTGGACCGATATCGAACACGTAATCCGCCTCGCGGATCGCTTCCTCGTCATGCTCCACGACGATCACCGTATTCCCCTGATCGCGCAGGTTTTTGAGCGTGGTCAAAAGCCGGTCGTTGTCGCGTTGATGCAGCCCGATCGACGGTTCATCCAGAACGTAAAGAACGCCCTGCAAACCCGACCCGATCTGGCTCGCCAGACGGATCCTCTGACTCTCGCCACCGCTTAATGTGCCGCTTGAACGTGACAGCGTAAGGTATTCAAGACCAACATTATTCAGAAACCCAAGACGCTCGCGGATCTCCTTGAAAATCGCCCGTGCGATTTCATTCTTTTGCTTGCCTAGACGCTCTGGCGCCTGCGTCACCCAGTCCAGCGCCTCGCGGATCGACATCTCGACCACTTGGCCTACATGCAGATCGGCGATCTTGACCGCAAGCGCCTCGGGCCGCAGCCGGTAGCCGCCGCAAGTACCACAAGGCCGGTTGTTCTGATAGCGTTCGAACTCTTCGCGGACCCAGTTGCTGTCGGTTTCGCGATAGCGGCGTTCCATGTTGGGGATCACCCCCTCAAAGACGCGCGACACCTGGTACACGCGCCCGCCTTCGTCATAGCGGAACTGGATCTCTTCCTTGCCCGACCCGTAAAGGAATACGTTCTGCACCTTTTCGGGCAGGTCCTTCCACTTGGCGTTCTTGTCGAACCCGTAATGCTTGGCGATGGCCTCGATGGTCTGGAGGAAATAGGGCGACTTGCCTTTGCGCCACGGCGCCAGCGCCCCGTCATAGACCTTGAGGTTCTGATCCGGCACAACCAGCCGTTCGTCAAAGAACAGCTCAACACCCAGCCCATCGCAATCCGGACAGGCGCCGACCGGCGCGTTGAACGAAAACAGGCGCGGTTCGATCTCCGGGATGGTGAACCCGCTCACCGGACAGGCGAATTTCTCGCTGAAGGTGATGCGCTCGGGCTCTTCCACCGCTGTTTCCAGAATGACGATCCCGTCTGCCAGATCCAGCGCGGTGCGCAGACTGTCCGCCAGCCGCGTCTCGATCCCTTCCCGCACCACGATCCGATCGACCACCACGTCGATCTCGTGCCGGAACTTCTTGTCGAGCACCGGCGGCTCATCCAGTTCATAGAACTCGCCATTCACCTTGACGCGCTGGAACCCCTGCTTGCGCAACTCAAGGAATTCCTTGCGATATTCGCCTTTCCGGTCACGCACGATGGGGGCCAGCAGATAGGCCCGCGTGCCCTCCTCCATGTCCATGATCCGGTCGACCATGTCCTGCACCTGCTGCGCCTCGATAGGCTTGCCGGTGGCGGGGCTATAGGGCGTCCCCGCCCGCGCGAAAAGCAGACGCAGGTAGTCGTAAATCTCGGTCACGGTGCCCACGGTCGAGCGCGGGTTTTTCGAGGTCGTCTTCTGTTCGATCGAAATCGCCGGGGACAGACCGCTGATGTGATCCACGTCCGGCTTTTCCATCATGTCGAGGAACTGCCGCGCATAAGCCGACAGCGATTCCACGTAGCGGCGCTGCCCCTCGGCATAGATCGTGTCAAAGGCGAGCGAGGATTTACCCGATCCGGACAGCCCGGTGATCACTACCAGCTGGTCCCGTGGAATATCCACGTCGATGCCCTTGAGATTGTGTTCGCGCGCGCCGCGCACTTCGATGAATTTCAGCTCGGCCATGATGCCCCCGGGTTGTCACGTCAGACATAGGACGGTCCTTGTGAGTCTCCAATAGCATTTTCAGAACATTATAGGAACATTCAATCGGGAATCCGCGCACGCAGCCGTGAAAGCAGCAGGTGGATGCCGAATCCGCAGGCAAAAACCGTTCCGGCAAAAATCATGAAGCCGCCGCGCCCCTGTCCGGCCACCAGCAACGCCAGCACCGGCGTGCCCAGCGTATTGCCCAGATTGCCCATCTGCGCCAGCGCGCCATTGGCCATCGCCTGTCCCTGCGGCGTCGGGTTCAGCTGCGGGATCGCGGTGAAACTTGCCCCCTGCACCAGCCCCAGCGACATCGCCAGCATCAGATAGGACCACCCCGCCCCTGTCAGCCAGATCAGCACGCTGGCGGCAAAGCTGAACGCGAACCCGGTCAGGATCACCTGCACCGCTGCCACCCGGCGCAGCAGCCACACCCCAAGTGTCATCGAAGTCGCGATCCCGGCCAGCGGCATCGCCCCCACGATCAACGCACGGCTTTCCTCGGCCATGAACAGCGGCATGATGGTCAGCGTCGCTACCCATGCCGCCGCGTAACAGACCCACCCCAGCGCAGGGGCGCTTAGCCGGGGTGAGGAATAGATGCGCCCGTGGTCCCGCAGAACCGAACCAAGGCTCAGCGGCACATCACGCGGACCGATCACGTCGCGCGGCAGCGCCACGGCAATCAGCGCGGCCATCACCGCCATATAGATCGCGTGTGCGCCAAACAAAGCGCCCAACCCATGCAGCCGGGCCAGCGGTTCACCGACCAGCACCAGAAAGGCAAAGGCCACGCCGAAAAAGGTCGACCACAGGGACAGGGTGAACCCCCGATGTTGCGGCGCGCTGATCTGCGCGATCAGCGTTGGCGCGGCGACCACGATGGCCAGATGCGAGGCCCCTTCAAGCGCCCGGCTTACAAGGAACATTGGCAGCGCCGGCAGGCTCGCCTGATAGGCGGACATCAGCACGCCCAGCCCCAGCGCCGCCAGCAGCGCCCGGCGATAGCCGATGCGCGCCACGATCAGCCCGGCCGTAACGCCAAAAATCACGCCGACAAAGCCGACAAGCGACACCGCGAACCCCAGCGCCGCCCCGGCAGACCCGTAATGTTCGGCCAGCAGCGGGTAGCTTACCGAAACCTTGCCGAACTGCGCCGCAGCCCCCAGCCCCGCGGCCCAAAGCCCCAGAACGCGGCCGAATGACGTTGTTTCCATAAATCAGGTCTTTCTTGCCAGGGCCCAGGCGCAGATCGGCATATCCGGTTCGTTCTGCAGGCTGTCGCTCTCGCGGTCATAGGCGGGCGGCCAGTCCGGCTCAAGGTTGCGTTTGGCCGCCGCGCGATTGCCCCATTGATCGGCCTCGATCGCGTTTTCGTCGAACCCGGCTTCGATCAGCAGGTTCTTCAGCCCCCGCGCCGACCAGCGCGAACAATCGGCCGGTGCCGCGTGGAACGGCACGAAAAACGGCACGGCCAGCCAGAAATGCCCGCCCGGGCGCAGCATCTCGCGCACATGGCGCGTTGCGGCATAGGGTCTGTCGAGGTGTTCCCAGACCTGATTGGCAAGGATCAGGTCAAACTGCCGGGGCTGCCCCGCATCATCCAGATAGGGGCCAAGGCAGATGTCATGCTTGGGAAAGTGAAACCGCTCATACCGGCCAAAACCGAATTGCTGGCCCCATTTGCCCGAGACTTCGGCCACATGCAGACCCTCGGGACCAAGCGCGCGGATCATCGCGCGGCTGGCTTTCATCATCTTTACCCGGTTAAGACTAGGCATCGCGCGTTTTCCCGCAGTCGGCCCCCGCTCGACGCCCCAGTCCTAGCCAGCGCCTGTACAAATTGAAAGAAAATTCCGGGCCTGCGCCCGGGCCGCTGACTACGGAATTACCGCCAGAGTCCGACACCGCGATGCACGGGGGGTGTACAGGGGGTGTACAGCTTGTGCATCGCGATTTTCGGCCATTTCGAGGTTACATATGGATCACGCGATCAAAAGCATCGAGCACGGATTCATGCATCATCTCGCTCAGCGTGGGATGCGGGAAGACCGTGTTCATCAGGTCCTCTTCGGTGGTCTCAAGCTGACGACCGACGACATAGCCCTGGATCAGTTCCGTCACCTCGGCCCCGACCATATGCGCGCCCAGCAGCTCGCCGGTCTTTTCGTCAAAGATCGTCTTGATCATGCCCTCGGGCTCACCCAGCGCAATCGCCTTGCCGTTGCCGATAAAGGGAAACTTGCCGACCTTGATCTTGTAGCCAAGCTCCTTGGCCTTGGCCTCGGTATAGCCGACGCTGGCCACCTGCGGCTGGCAATAGGTGCAGCCCGCAATCGCTTCGGGTTTGACGGGATGCGGATGCTTGCCCGCAATCAGCTCGGCGACCATGACACCTTCGTGGCTGGCCTTGTGCGCCAGCCAGGGCGCGCCCGCGATATCGCCGATGGCATACAGCCCCTCGACACCGGTGCGGCAGTATTCGTCGACCACCACATGGGTCCGGTCGATTTTCACGCCAAGCTCTTCCAGTCCAAGGTTTTCCACGTTGCCGACAATACCAACCGCCGAGATCACAGTGTCGAATTCCTCGGTCTCGGTTTTGCCGCCGATCTCGATATGGGCCGTCACCTTGCCCTTGCCGCGGTCGAGTTTCTTGACCGTCGCCTTTTCCTTGATGACCATGCCCTGCTTGGTGAACTGCTTCTTGGCGAAGGCGCTGATCTCGGCATCTTCCACCGGCAGGATCCGGTCCATCACCTCGACCACCGTCGCCTTGGCGCCCATCGTGTGATAAAAGCTTGCAAATTCAATGCCGATCGCGCCCGAGCCGATCACCAGCAGCTTTTTCGGCATACGTTTCGGGGCCAGCGCGTCCTTGTAGGTCCAGACCAGATCGCCATCGCCCTCAAGCCCCGGCAATTGCCGCGCACGGGCACCGGTTGCCAGCACGATGTTCTTGGCGGTCAGATCTTCGCTGCCCTTGTCGGTCTTGACCGCGACCTTGCCCTTGCCGGTCAGCTTGGCCTCACCCATGATCGTGGTGATCTTGTTCTTTTTCATCAGGTGGCCGATGCCTCCCGACAGTTGCCCCGCCACCTGGCGCGAGCGCTTGACCACCGCGTCCAGATCGAACCCGATCTTGTCGGCGCTGAGGCCGAATTCCTTGGCGCGCTCCATCAGGTGATACACCTCGGAGGTCCGCAGCAGCGCCTTGGTCGGGATACAGCCCCAGTTGAGGCAGATGCCGCCCATATGCTCGCGTTCGACAATCGCGACATTCAGGCCAAGCTGTGCTGCACGGATCGCGGCCACATAGCCGCCCGGCCCCGCCCCAATTACGATCAGATCAAAGGATTTGGCTGCCATGTCAGGTCCCCGGGAAAGGTATGAAAATTAGTTCACCATTAAACCAGTTCCGGCAGTGCATCAATGCCGGGCTGACACCGCATGAGGGAAAGACCCTAGCGGGCCGAAATCATGCCCGCAGCCACCAACTCGCCCAAAAGGCGCGAGCCCGTGCGCGAGGGATGCACATGGTCGATGAAGAAATGGCTTCGATCGCTCGGGTCGATCACTTTGCGCCCGTCCACGTAATAGGCACCCGGTGTCGCATCGGCAAAACGCTGCTGCCTCTCAGCAAGCCGGTCAAAGTTTTCCCCGCAGGCGTCAAAGGAATTCGGACGCTCGCTGCTGTTGTAATAGCCCATGATCATAATCTTGTGCCCGTTTTCAGCAATCGGGCGCAGGAAAGCAGGCATTGAGCCGCTGATACCGCTTTCAGAGATCATCGCGTCCAGCGTGTTTTCGCACCGCTTACAGCCGCATTCCCCCATAAGATCATTGGCGCCGCCGTTGAACAGAACCCATTCCCAATCGCCCGGCACGTATTGGGCGCGCACGTCGTAGCCTTCGGCGACCTGCTCGGGGTTGAGATTGCTGAACTTGGCGCCGGAAACCGACAGGTTGCGCGTTTTCAGCCCGGTGATTTCCTGAACCACGTCAGGCACGGCCGCGCCCTGCCTTCCGTTCCATGCCATGACACTGTCACCGATGGCGATGACCTGCGTATCGGGGCCGGGTTCCTGAACCTGGGTGCAAGCAGACAGGAAGACGATCAGAAACGCTATGAGACTCTTAAACTTCAATACCATTCACACGCTCTGTCTCGTTCAACGCCGCAGGCTGGTGGAGCGGCACACCCGTTAAGGCAGAACCACTCCGGCCACAGGATTTATCCAGCCTGCTTGCCGGATTCCAACGTGCTCCGGCGCAGGCGGGTTCCTGTAATTCCCGGTACAACCCCGCGTAGAAAACCCGAACCGCAGCCCGAGCATCGCGTAAGTCACGGAAAAGCAACTATTCTGCGGCCTGAAGTTCCCGCACCGTCTGACCGTAACCGCCGGACGAAACATATTCCGTTTCGGAACCAGTTGGCACGCGATCCAGTGCTTCGTTTCGATGTGGGAAACGACCGAACTGGCGGATCACCTGACGATGCGCCCGGGCATGCAGCAGGTTCGCCGCGCCGGTTTCGGGCATCCGCTCGCACAACAGGCGCACGCAACGGTCCTGATCGCTCAGGTTCTCGGAATGCATGAGAGGCAGGTAAAAGAACTGCCGCGCAGGTTCATCTATCCTGAGGTCCCAGTTCTTGGAAATCGACACTTTCGCCGCTGCCAGCGCCCATTTGTCGGTTGCAAAGGCAAGGTGCGAATTTCGGAACATGTTGCGGGGGAACTGATCCAGCAACACAATATAGGCCAAGGCGCCACTGGGATAGGTAAGCCAGAGAGAGTACTTGCCCTCACTCGCGCCTTCCCACATCGATTTGAACTTTTCTGTAATGCGCGCGTCGAGGTCTTCGTCGACCTCGTACCATCCTTTTGGGCCTACATCGTCCAACCAGAAACTCAATACATCTTCAGGGCCAAGCATGGGTCCACTCCAGATCTGTTAAAACACCCTAATTCAATTCTGAGATTATTGACGATTTACACAAGTGTTACAGTAACAATTTGCGACAACCCCGACATAAATCCCAGTTCAGGAAGGGTTCTGTTCCTCTGTTTCGGTATCAATGGTGAATTCCTGCGCAATCTCGACAGCCATGGGCGTCGAGGCAGGCCACATCGGTGCGACGTTGCCAGCCTCTTCGACAGAAACAGAGGGGCGGACCGTGTTGCGGTAAAGCGCGTAGAGCGCCAGCGCCGCCAGAAGGACCACCAGAAGCAGGAAATACCCCGCCGGTCCAAAGATGCGATCCTCCATCAGCCAGCCGGTGATCAGCGGGCCAGAGACCGCACCGACCCCGTTGATGAACACCAGCCCGCCCGAAGCCGCGGCCATATCCTCATGCTCAAGGAAGTCGTTGGTATGGGCGATCAGCAACGAATAAAGCGGGTTGGTCGTGCCGCCGATGACAAAGGCCGCGACCAGCAGAAAGATGAACATGCCGCCGAACATCATCCCCAACAGCGAGGATATGGCCCCAAGCGCCGCAACGATGAAAATCAGAAAACGGCGATCCATCCGATCCGACAGCCAGCCCAGCGGGTACTGCATCAGCAGCGCGCCCACATAGAAGGTCCCGACAAAGATCGAGATCTGAGGCACGGTAAGGCCCGCTTTTGCCCCGTAAACCGCGCTCATCCCGAACTGGGCCGCAAAGACGCCGCCCAGCAGGAACATGCCGACACAGCCCAGCGGCGAGATGCGCATGATTTCGACCAGCGACTTGGGCTTGGTGGATTCGAAGGCCGGGGTCGGGCTGATCGACAGCAAAATCGGGGCGAAAGAGATCGAGATCAGCACCGAGGCGATGATAAAGGTTTCAAAGCCAGACGGATCGGCCACGATCATCAGCGCCTGAGACAGCACCACGCCCAGCATCATGACGATCATATAGAGCGACAGCGCTTTGCCACGGTTGTCGTTGTCGGCGGCATTGTTGAGCCAGCTTTCAGCGGTGACATACACGCCGGAAAAGCAGAACCCGATGACGATGCGGCCCAGCACCCAGTAGATCGGATGCGTGAGCAGCGGATAAAGGATCATCACGCAGGAAATCAGCGAAGCCAGCGCCGCAAAGACGCGAACGTGACCGACGCGACGGATCATGTCGGGCGCCATGCGCGACCCGCCAAGGAAGCCGACGAAATAAGCGGACATCACGAAAGACAGCTCGAGTGTCGAAAAGCCCTCAAGGTCGCCGCGCACACCCAGCAGCGTCCCCTGCAGGCCGTTGCCGATCATCAGGAGCCCAAGCCCCAGCAACAGCGCCCATGCGCTCGACAATACCTGAAACATCACACACCTCTGCTACACGCGGGCTTTCCAGTGCCCCTTGTCCGACTCATCCGCGGGGAAATCCCCTTTGGCCGCGACATACCAAGTCACAGTAGCGCCGCAACCCCAGAACTGATCGCGCGGTTTCACCCGGCACAACGGCGCGGATGACGGTCAGCGCGGGATCAAAAGCGAAGAGTCGCCATAGGAGAAAAACCTGTATCCGGTTTTGACCGCATGGTCGTAGATAACGCGCATTTCTTCATAACCGATCAACGCGGATACCAGCATGAGAAGCGTGGATTTCGGCAGGTGGAAATTCGTCATCAGCGCGTCGGTGACGTGAAACTTGAAACCGGGGTAGATGAAGATATCGGTCTCGCCCCGCCACGGCGCGATTTTGCCACCACGCGCCGCGCTTTCGATAAGGCGCAGCGCCGTCGTGCCGACCGGGATGACGCGCCCGCCGCTCGCCCGCGTGGCGGCGATTTCGGCTGCGGCCTGTTCGCTGACCTCGCCCCATTCGGCATGCATCTTGTGGGTGGTCACATCCTCGACCTTGACCGGCAGGAAAGTGCCCGCACCCACATGCAGCGTCACATGGGTAAATTCCACGCCGCGCTCTTTCAGCTGCGCCAGCAAGGCGTCGTCAAAATGCAGCGAAGCGGTCGGCGCGGCAACCGCGCCGGGGACGCGCGCGAATACTGTCTGATAATCGGTCTTGTCCTGGGCATCCGCCGGTCGCTGCGAGGCGATATAGGGCGGCAGCGGCATCTGGCCGGCTTCTTCGAGCGCGGCGTCGAAATCGTCACCGGCAAGGTTGAACCTCACGATGCCCTGCCCGTCTTCGACCCCGATCAGCTCGGCCGAAAGGGCGTCGGTGAAATGGATCATCTCGCCGGGCCGGATCTTTTTCAGCGGCTTGATCAGCCCGGTCCAGCATCCATCGGCGCGCGGTTCAAGCAGCGTGAGTTCGATCCGCGCCGCCGTATCGCCCTGTGCGCCACTGCGACGCCGCTGACCCGTCAGCCGTGCGGGGATCACCTGCGTGTCGTTCAGCACCAGCCGGTCGCCCGGGCGTAGCCAGTCCGGTAAGTCGTGGACATGGGCGTCGTTGATTATTCCGCGATCGGCTACGAGCAGGCGCGCAGAGCTGCGCGGCACGGCGGGACGCAGGGCGATACGGTCATCGGGCAGGTCGAAATCGAAATCAGAAAGCTTCATGACGCCGCGCTATAGGCCCTGTCGCGAGGATTGGCCACTGTCTCTTATCGTCCGCCCCCGGCCCCTTCGCCAAATCCGCCTGCGGGCGGTTTCGCAACCGGCGCGTTCCGGGTTGCCGGGGTGGTGCCGTCAGGCCGTGTCGGTGCAGGCGCGCGAAAGATTTCGCGGATCGCGCCGGGGGCCAGCGCCGACAGCGGGTTGACGCCGACTCTCGGGTCCGCCGCCGGTCCGGTCAGGGTAAAATTGAAGCCAAGCAGACCCTCGCCTTTGCGTGTCAGCACCGACCCGATGGAGTTCAGCAGGTAAACCGGCGAAATCACCCCCTGCATATTGAGCAGCGCATTGCGCACATCAAACGTCCCGTCCATCGAGATGCCGATCGACGGGCCCACCGCGCTGGACGAATACAGCGTGAGCTGCGATGGCCCGAGAAGAAACCGGGCATCGACTTCGGTGAACTGGATCCCCTGCCCGGTCATTTCGTCAAGCAGGCCGATGACGCTGATCGAATTGAGCAGCGCGGCAATCGCCGGGGCGTCCTCGACCCGCGTGTTCTCGACCCTTAGCTGGCCGTCGAAATAGCCGGGCTGGTCGGCTGGCACGAGGGTCAATTCGAAACTGCCGTCGCGCCCCTGTTTCAGGACGCCAGCGGAACGAAAGACTCCACCTGCGTCCTGCGACAAGAGCCGAAAAGCGCTGCGCCCCTTTTGCGGCACCACGCGCCCGGTCACCGCAGTGCCATCGTTTACCCGGCCCCGAAATTCGCCGTTCAACCCACCTGTCGTGCTGAAACTGCCGGAAAAGCCGGTCAGCGCCATGGTATCGGTAATCTGCAACCGGTCGAGCGACACCTCCATCGGGCTGGAGGCCCCGCCACCACCGCCACCGCCAGAGCCGAACTGGGCGCTGCGCATATCAAGCGTCCCCCCGTAGACCCGCAACATCGGCGCGGCCTCTCCGCGTCCGACGAGATCGGCGCGCACGTTCAGCCAGCCGCCCATCCGGACAGGATTGAAACTGACCCGTTCAAGATCTCCGTCGCCGGTCAGGCTGACCGATCCCTGCGCCGAAAGACCGGCGCTCTCGATGGACAGGCTTTCGACCTTTGGCGGTTGGCTCAGCGTAGCGGCAAGTGTCAGCTTTCCGGCCGTGTCCGGCCCCTTGCGCCAGCCGATCTGCGGCACCCGCAGATCTACCCCGACAAGCTCGGATTCCACGTTCAGCGCGGGCGACGTCTCGGGGGCAAAGTCGATGGTGAAACGGGCATCGCCCTGCCCCGACACAGTATCCTTTGGCAGCGCAATCCGGAACGTATCAAGCAGATCCTGCGACAGTTCGATATTGCCCTCGACACGGCTTGCCTTGGGGGCGCCCTTGCCGATGGGCTGACGCCAGGCGACCGTCGCGGGCACACCGTCAATCGCACCATCGCCGGAAATGTTGACCTGCCCCTGATCGCCGCGAATACGGAGCCTCTCTGCTTTCACAACATGCTCGGGCACCAGAACTGTGCTTTCGACCTGTTCGAGACTGCCGTCAAAGTGGAATTCCACCTCTTCGAAGGGTGTGCCTTTCTTGAGCGGGGTCGCCAGCGTACCGGTCAGGTCGATATTGCCCTTGGCAAGATCCACCGGGAGGGGCGTCTTGTCCATCACCGAAAGCGGAGGCCGGTTCAGAAGCGACAGGGCTGCGGTAATCGGCCCGCTGCCCCGGAACCGCACGATGCCAGGCGCCGACTCGCGAATGCCGATGTCCGGAATGATAAAGGACGTCCCCGAGACATCTATCGCGCCGCCCTCGTCGGCGGTCACGATACCGGAGCTGGCCGTCGCGACAAACCGGTTTTCTGCCAGCGTCGCCTGCCCCGAAGCGCCAGTCATCGTGGGCATATGGCGCTGGAACTTGACCTCGGCGTCTTGAAAATCGAAATCGACATAGACATCCGGTTTCTGCTTTGGCTCGATCCTCAACGCGAGGTTCACATCTCGCAACAGGCCGCTGCGAACATTGTCCGTGACCCATTTGCGCGGCTTGGCGGCGGCACCGTCAGGCCAGATCTCGATCAGCCGTTCGGGCGTCATTTCGTTCAGATGGGCGTCCATCGCGATCTGCCAGCCCTTGCTGCCCGCCGCCAAATGGCCCGACATGTTCAGCTCGCTCTCATCGTCACCGATCAGCAATTCGCCGAGTTGCAGGCGGAACGGGTCGAGTTCGAGACGAAAATCGGCGCTGGCCCCATCAATTTCCAGCGGCGTCTCATAAAGGTCGGCCGGTTGCAGCACCAGTTCGCTGAACCGGAACTGCCCCACCATTTCCTTGAGCACCTCGCCTTCGGCATTGCCCAGATAGGCGCGCCCCTCGGCAAGACCCGAGCCCCAGGCGCTCGATATAGAAAGTTCGTCGAATTCCAGAACCTGACCCGCCGGATCATAGGTGAAATAGCTGCGCGCCCCGTCAAAGGGGATCGGACGGGCCGAGTCATTGGGTTGCACCGCCCCGGCCCCGATCTGGAGCGTCGCCGACAGCGGCCCCAGCTTGCCCATCTCATCGACCTGCCCCCGCAACGCCCCCGAGATCGGCGCCCGCAAAACGCCCAGCCAGCCAAGCGCGACGCTTTGCGCCGCGATGTCGGGTGCGGCGATATCCCGGACTGAAATGCCGAAACGCGCGGCCACGTCACCGATCCGGCTGGTGAAATTCGCCTCGACCAGACCGGCCAGATCGCTGCCGCCCAGCAGACCCGCGCTGGAGGAAATCTGCAAATCGTCGCCATCGCGGTCCATCGACAACTGCCCGCCGTCCAGCGTCCATGCGCGGCCCTGAAACAAATCCTCGTAGCGCAGCGTGACCCCGTCGACGGAAACCGAGGTCAGGGCGCTCAGCTTTGGCTGGCGCAGGGTCTGGGCCCATGAATCGAGAAGCTGCGGCAGGTTGGCGGCGCTGCGGAACGGCGTCGCGCCATCCCCGAAGAGCAGCGCCATCTTGCCATCTGCATCGCGGCGCAGTGTCGCCAGCACGCCAGACAGGTAGATCCGTTTCGGCTGTACGCTGCCCTTGAGCAAGGGTCGCATGGCTAGGCTGGCCCCCATGCGGTTCAGCCTGACGATCTCGCGCCCGCTGCTGTCGCTGATGGCGGTGTTCTGCAGCCGGATCCGGGGCCGCCAGCCAGTGCCGAGCACGAATTCAAGCTCGTCGAAATCGATCTGGAGCGGGGCAAAATCCGCCTCGAAACGGTCCTCGATACGCTCCTGCACCCAGAGCGGCGCGCTCATCGTCCGGCCGATCATCATGTAGACGCCACCGGCGGCGACCGCCCCGAGCAGAACGATGAAGACAAGCGAAATAAGACAGGCCTTCATGGCCAGTCTACGCTTGCGCCGGGTGCCGCGCGGCGGCGGCTCCGGTGAGTTCTGATCGCCCTCAGTCACGATAGCGCAACCCGTTCATTTCCGCCTGCACGCCTTTATTGTCGCCGATAACACGTTATTATGAAATTCACATTTGTCCCAACTCGCGGAGCCATTCAATGCCCGACATCAACGATCCCGCCCCTGATTTCACCCTGCCGCGGGATGGCGGCGGAACGGTCACACTGTCTGAGCTGCGCGGCACGCCTGTTGTGCTGTTCTTCTACCCCAAGGACAACACTCCGGGCTGCACCAAGGAATCCATCGGCTTTTCAAGCGAAATGCCAGCCTTTGAGGCCGCAGGCGCAAAGGTCTTCGGCATCTCGAAGGACAGCGTGAAAAAGCACGACAACTTTGTCGAAAAACATGCGCTGACCACCCCGCTATTGTCCGATGCCGAGGGCACGACCTGCGAGGATTATGGCGTCTGGAAAGAAAAGAAGATGTACGGCAAGACCTTCTGGGGGATCGAACGCTCGACTTTCCTGATCGGGGCGGATGGAATGATCAAACAGGTCTGGCCCAAGGTGAAGGTCGACGGCCATGTCGACGAAGTCCTTGCAGCCGTACGCGCCCTCTAGGCATTTGCGCCAGCGGTCCACGGGACAGCGGTTAAAGCTTCTTTAGTCTTATGATGACACCTTGCCATGCGGATCGACCGGCATGGCAAGAATGTCGCTTCGCCGACAGGCGGGTTCTGGTCACCAACGTTCCGCGTCCAGTATCCTTTGGTCCGGCGATCTCTTTCCGCTGACCGAAGCTCACGCACCGCCACCGCGAAGAACTCCGGGCTGCTTTCGAAAAGGATTAGCCATGGCCGCTTTGCATGCGCCAGCTTCGATGAATGAAACCGCTATGGGAAACACGCCCCCCATGAGCGTCCTGTTCTTTGACGACGACCGGGTTGATCGGCTGCGCCTTGACCGGTGCTGTCGCAAGATCGGGTTGCAATTCACCGGCACGGATGCGGCAACGCTGGGCGAACTCAAGGACGCCATCGACAGGACATCCTTCAACCTGATCTTCCTTGACTATCACGTCGGCGGCGATACCGGCCTTGACGCGCTGGCGATGGTCAACGCCCACGCAAACCAGTCCGCCGCGACCCCGATCATGGCCACCAGCGTCGCCGAGCGCGACATCATCATCGAGGCCATGCGGGGTGGCTGCGTCGACTACCTCGTCAAAGATGAAATCGGCGAGGAGAGCATGAAGCGCGCCGTGCTGCTGGCCATTGAACGCAATTCCTGTGCGGCGACGCTCGCGAAGGAGAGAGCCGAACAGGCGCGCCTGGCCAAAGCGGTGGAATGCCTGTCAACGACGGCAGCCCCGGATCTGCGCCAACAGGTCGATGACCTGCTCGACCGTGTACAGGCGATTGGCGCGGCCAGCGACGGAGCCGATGAAACCCGTGAAAGCCTTGGGGCGCTGATCAAAACCATTCGAACCCTGTCTGCCGAAATGGCGGATATCCTCTCATGCCTCGGTAATTCGGGCGCCAATTCGCCCAACCCGGATGGAATTGATCGTGTTTCGCGACCGATCTGATCAATTGCCACCACAGCCCGCCGCGCAATTCGTTTCAATGGCGCGCGTCTTGCACGGAAATTGTAAGTAACAATTCATTAATACCGAATAATTCATTTAACCTGCATCGTTTCCAGCATTTCCGACGCCACTGCCTTGACGTGAAGACCTGCCCGAAAATGCGGCTGAACCACTTCGGTGGTTAACATGGCATTAAAACTCATGTCCTTGCATCTCGGCGGTTTTTTGCCAATTTGCTCAAATTTCGCGCTTACTTGCCAGTGTTGCCGCTTGGCCGCTTGCTCAACGCGGATCACGACGATATGCAATGGTCCGTGGTGCAGGCATTGGGGAATGCGCGCCAACCTGGGTGGGATGGGACAAGGAGCACAGCGTGCGGACACGGCTGGCAATTAAGATACATACAACTTTGGAAAGACTCTTTCCCGAACGACGTATCTTCCTCAAATCCGATTCCGATACGCGTTTTATCCGCCTCAAACCCGAAATGCAGCTTGTTGCCTATACAGGCGTGGCAGCCATCGTCGGCTGGACCATTGTCGCCACGGCCATCGTTGTCATGGATACGATCGGCGCAAGCAACTTCCGCGATCAGGCGAAACTTGACCAGCAACTGTTTCAGGACCGCCTGAACGCGATTAGCGACGAACGCGATATGCGCGCCGCCGAAGCTGTCGCCGCGCAGGAACGTTTCAACACGGCGCTCGCGCAGATTTCCCGGATGCAGTCCGAGTTGCTGGCCTCCGAAACCCGCCGCGACGAACTGGCCACCGGAATCGACGTGATCCAGTCCACCCTGCGCGACACGATGCAGGACCGCGAGGCAGCCCGCAACGCGCTGGCCGCGCTGCAAGAGGAAACCTCGGAAGAAACAAGCCGCATCGCCAGCAGCTCCCCCGAGCCGCTGAATTTCATGTCCGAGGCACTGGAAGCGACCGCAGTAGAACGCGACCGTATCTATGCCGACGCGCGCAACGCCATAGAGCAGCGCGACGAGATGGAACTGGAACTGCGGCTGCTCGAAGAAAAGAACGACCAGATCTTTGGCCAGCTCGAAGACGCGATGGCCGTTTCCATCGTGCCGCTGGACGAGATGTTCAAGAGCGCGGGTCTCTCGAGAGACCGTCTGCTCGACCAGGTGCGCCGCGGGTACAGTGGCCAGGGTGGTCCGCTTACGCCGCTGACCTTTTCGACACGGGGCGAGGAACCCTCGGCCGATGAAATGCGCGCCAACAAGCTGCTGACGCAGATGGATCTGCTGAACATGTATCGCATCGCAGCCAAGAAAGCGCCCTTTGCCAGCCCGATCCGCGACGCCGTCCGCTATACCAGCGGTTTCGGCTATCGCCGCGACCCCAAGACCGGCGGACGCCGCATGCATAACGGGTCGGATTTCGCGGGTCCGATGGGCACCAATATCTATGCGACGGCTGACGGAGTCGTGTCGCATGCGGGCTGGATGTCGGGCTTCGGCCGACTGATCAAGATCAAGCACGCCTTCGGGATCGAAACCTATTACGCTCACAATTCAAAGCTTCGTGTGAAGGTCGGACAAAGGGTCTCGCGCGGGGATCACATCGGTGATATGGGTAATACCGGTCGGGTCACCGGCACCCATCTGCACTACGAAGTGCGTGTGGACGGAACGCCCGTTAACCCCATGATCTACATCAAGGCTGCGAACAATGTTTTCAAAGAGCAAAATCAACGAGCCCGGCTCCAAGAGCGCTGAAGAGTCCCACGCGTCCCCTGCCCCGTCCACGTCGACAGGTGCTCCTTCCGCAAGTGACTACAAGACCAGCGCGCCCAAGGCGAAACCGCCCGCGTCGACCCTGTCGGCCGATCTGCACATCACCGGCAACATCAAGACCAGCGGCGATATCCAGGTCGAAGGTACGGTCGAAGGCGACATTCGTGCGCACCTGCTGACCATCGGCGAATCCGCCACTATCAAGGGCGAAGTGACAGCAGACGATGTTGTCGTGAATGGCCGGATCGTGGGCCGTGTCCGCGGTCTCAAGGTCCGTCTCACCTCGACCGCGCGTGTCGAAGGCGACATCATCCACAAGACCATCGCCATTGAAAGCGGCGCGCATTTCGAAGGCTCGGTGCAGCGTCAGGATGACCCGCTGAACCCCGGACGCTCCGGCGCCAAGCAGACCGGCAACCCGGCAGCAGCCGCAGCCCCGCAACCCGCTGCCGCCGCGCCGAAATCGAACGCGTCCTGATCGAGGGCATGAACCGGGCTGCTGCCTGAACTAGGGCAGCCGCCATACGGATAAGAAGACGGCTGGTCCGCCCGCAAGGCGACCGGCCTTTTTCCTTTCTAGGGCCGTTTTGCAATGCGTCGACGTACGGATGCGCGCCCCTGCCTTGCCCACTGCCAACAAAGACTTTGTAGAAACCAAGTGACACTCTAGGCTTGCGCGGAAAAGGAGACCCCGCGCCATGCTTGAAGTTGAGGAACATATCCAGTCACTCCAACGCCTGCGGGAACTTCTCCCGACCGAAGGCTTCGTGAACACGTTCCTGAAAGTTTCCGACCGGCTCAACGCCACCGCGCGAGATTTTATCGCGCTATCCCCGTTCATCATCGTCGCGACCAAATCCTCTCAAGGTCTTATCGACGTATCGCCCAAGGGCGACCCGGCTGGCTTTGTAGAGGTCTATGACGACAAGACGCTGATCATCCCGGACCGGCTGGGAAATCATCGGGTCGACGGATTCCAGAACCTGCTGGAAGATCCGAACGTGGCGCTGCTGTTTATCGTGCCGGGACATGGGGACACCCTGCGCGTTGCGGGCAAGGCGCGGATCGTGCGCGACGCTGCCATCAGCAAACGCCTTGCCGTCAACGGGAAAGAGCCGCTTTTGGCGCTGGTTGTCGATGTCGAAGAGGCTTTCATGCATTGCTCCAAATCCATGATCCGGTCCCGGCTCTGGCAGCCCGATCACTGGCCCGCGCGCAAATCGGCCCCGACGCTTGCGGAATGGGTGCTGGCAACCGTCGACCGGGAACAGACGCTGGAAGAAGTGCAGGAAGACCATAGCGCGGATGAAGCCGCGCGGCTCTATTAAGCAAGCGGGCCAGGCTTTGATGCACGCCCAGAGCGAGCATTGACGACGCATGAACATCGGTCGGAATGCGCCGGAGCCTTGCCCCGGCGCAAACTTTTTTATTCGGTAACGGTTACCTTGACCATGCGGTCCGGCTCACCGATCACGGCGCCATTGGGGCCTTCGCCGCGCTTGATCGCATCGACCACATCCATGCCATCAGTCACCCGACCGACGACCGTATACTGGCCGTTGAGGCTCGGATATTCGGTGAACATGATGAAGAACTGCGAATTGGCGCTGTCGGGGTTCTGCGACCGCGCCATGCCGACGATACCGCGCTCATAAGGAATGTCCGAGAACTCGGCCGGCAGGTCCGGGCGATCCGATCCCCCCATGCCCGCGCGGCGCATGTCACTGCCAAGCTTGCCGAATTCCACGTCACCCGTCTGGGCCATGAAACCGTCGATCACGCGGTGGAACACGACGCCGTCATAAGCGCCCGCCTCGGCCAGAGCGGTGATCTGCTCTACGTGCTGGGGCGCGACATCTTCCAGCAGGTCGATGGTGATCGTGCCCGAGCTTTCGCCCGCGACTTCGATCTCAAGGCCGGTGGCCAGCGCGGGACCAGCGGCCAGCAGCGCGGCAACGGTAAGCGCAGGCTTAAACATCTGCGGCCACCTTGACGCTGATCATACGGTCGGGATCGGCTGGCGGCTCACCCCGGGTGATCGCATCCACATGCTCCATGCCGGAAATGACGCGGCCATAAACCGTGTACTGACCGTTAAGGAAATGGTTGTCCTTGAAGTTGATGAAGAACTGCGAATTGGCCGAATTCGGGTTCTGCGACCGGGCCGCGCCAAGGGTGCCACGGTCATGCGGCAGCTTGGAGAACTCGGCGGGCAGATCCGGGTGCTCGGAGCCGCCGGTACCAGCCATGCGGATGTTGAACCCGTCTTCCATATCGCCGTGCTGAACGTCGCCGGTCTGGGCCATGAAGCCCTCGATCACACGGTGAAAGCAGACGTTGTCATATTCACCGGCGCGGGCCAGTTCCTTCATCCGCTCGGCATGCTTGGGCGCCACGTCGGGCAAGAGTTCGATCGTGACGGTGCCGTCTTTCAGCTCCATCAGGATCGTGTTTTCCGGGTCTTTGATCTCGGCCATCGGGCTCTCCTGTCTTTTAACCTTTGGCGGATTACCTAAGCCTCGTGGACGGGAAAGCCAAGTGAACCATTGACCCGTGCCGCAAATGCAGGAAAAACCTTGCTGACACCAAAGGAAAGGGAGCGATATGGGCTGGAACACGCTGGACGATATGGACCTGAACGGCAAACGGGTGCTGGTGAGGGTTGATATCAACGTTCCGATGGAAGACGGGCGAGTCACCGACGATACCCGCATCCAGCGCATTGTCCCGACGCTTCAGGACATTCTGAAAGCGGGCGGCAAACCGATCCTGTTGGCGCATTTCGGACGGCCCAAGGGCAAGCATGTCCCCGAGATGTCGCTACGCCCGCTGGTCGAACCGATCGCCGCCGCTGTTGAGGCGCCGGTGATGTTCTGCGCCGATTGCCGGGGCGACGCCGCCCAGGCTGCCGTTGGTGCCCTGCCCGAGGGTTCGGTCCTCCTATTGGAGAACACGCGCTTTCAGCCCGGCGAGGAAAAGAATGACGCCGCACTGGCGGCGGAATTCGCCGAACTTGGCGATGTCTATTGCAACGACGCCTTTTCCGCCGCCCACCGGGCACACGCCTCGACCGAAGGCGTGGCCCAGCTTCTGCCCTCCTGCGCCGGTCGGCTGATGGAGGCCGAGCTTTCCGCGCTCGAATCCGCGCTTGGCAACCCGGAACGGCCCGTTGTGGCCGTCGTCGGCGGTGCCAAGGTCTCGACCAAGCTGGATCTCCTTTCGAACCTGATTGAAAAGGTCGATGTGCTGGTGATCGGTGGCGGCATGGCCAATACCTTTCTTGCCGCCAGCGGGATTGATGTGGGCAAATCGCTTTGCGAGCACGACCTTGCCGATACCGCCCGCGAAATCGCCGCCAAGGCGGCCCAGACCGGGTGCGAGCTGCTTTTGCCGCGTGACGCGGTGGTTGCGCGCGAATTTGCCGAAAACGCTCCGAGTGAGACCGTCAAGACCGAGGATGTGCCGGGCGACGCCATGATCCTCGACGCCGGGCCGGATTCGGTATCCCATATTCTCCAGGTATTCGAGCGCGCCAAGACCGTGATCTGGAACGGCCCTCTGGGCGCGTTTGAAATCGCACCGTTTGACGCGGCGACCAACGCGGCCGCCAAGGCGGCGGCGGACCTGACCCGCGCGGGCAAACTGATCACGGTCGCGGGTGGCGGTGACACGGTGGCCGCGCTGAACAAGGCCGGGGTGGCGGATGATTTCACCTATATCTCCACCGCGGGCGGTGCGTTTCTCGAATGGATGGAGGGCAAAACCCTGCCCGGGGTCGCCGCGTTGAAACCCTGACACGGGCAGTTAGCGCCACCAGCATTGAAACAATGTCAGGCATTGCCTAAGACCTTGTTAAAGATGGATTCCGGCCAAGAACGGCCTGCCCTGAAATGCGAGTGAAAAACATTATGTCCAATTCCGAACAGACGCAAAAGATGACCTCTGGCAAAGGCTTTATCGCGGCGCTCGATCAAAGCGGCGGGTCCAGCCCCAAGGCGCTGCGCCTCTATGGGATCGAGGAAGACGAATACAGCTCCGAAGCGGAGATGTTCGACCTGATCCATGCGATGCGTTCGCGGATCGTCACCTCTTCGGCCTTTACCGGAGAGCGGGTCATCGGCGCGATCCTGTTCGAAATGACCATGGATCGCGAAATCGGCGGCAAACCTTCGGCCCAGTATCTCTGGGAAGAATGCGGCGTGGTGCCTTTCCTCAAGATCGACAAGGGCCTTGCCGACGAAGAAGACGGCGTTCAGATGATGAAGCCGATGCCCGGTCTCGATGAACTGCTGAGCCGCGCCAAGGAAGCCGGTATCTTTGGCACCAAGATGCGGTCGGTGATCAACGCGGCCTCGGCGGAAGGCATCCGCAAGGTCGTCGATCAGCAGTTCGACATTGGCGAGCAGGTGCTCAAGCACGATCTGGTGCCGATCATCGAACCCGAGGTGACGATCAGCATCGCCGACAAGAAGGAAGCCGAAGGCATCCTGCTCGACCAGTTGCTGCGCCGTCTCGACGAACTGCCGGAAAGCTTCAAGGTCATGCTCAAGCTGACCCTGCCCGAAACCGAGAACCTTTATCTGCCGCTGGTCAACCATAACCGGGTGATGCGGGTCGTGGCGCTCTCGGGCGGGTACAGCCGCGAAGAAGCCAACGAGCGGCTCTCGAAGAACACCGGCGTCATCGCCTCCTTCTCGCGTGCGCTGACCGAAGGGCTCGACGCCAAGCAGAGCGATGACGACTTCGACGCCACGCTGGATGAGACCATCGAAGGCATCTATACGGCCTCCAACGCGGGCTGATCGGCCCATCGGCGAAAACCAGGGCGCAGGCGGAAAAATGACGCCTGCGCCCTCATTTTTGGAAACAGGGGATTCACTTGGCGAATCACCTGTGTCATAGTGGATCAAGCGTTTACAAAAAGAGCGCATGAGAGGCAGCAGTTGACCCGTTCCACACGTCCCGGCTTAGGCGGTATCTTCTTTTTCGCACTGGCTTTTGCGCTAAGCGCCTATTTCACCTTTGCGGCCGTGCAGGGCAATTACGGGCTGTTCCGCCGCGTGGAAATCGCCGCCGAGGCCGACACGCTCAGCCGCGATCTTGCCGCGCTCCAGTCGGACATCAAGGTGATGGAAAACCTCACCAAGCGGCTCTCCGACAACTACCTCGATCTGGATCTGCTCGACCAGCAGGCGCGCGACGTGCTTGGCCTGCTGCGCGCTGATGAAATCGTCATCCGCTGAACGCCCTCCCGGCCCCCTGTTTCGTAACAATTTTTCCAAATCTCCGCCGGTCTGAACTGGCGGGGTTTAAATTGCTCGCAACCCTCTGTAATCTCCCTTATAGAATAGTTTAACACTAAACTATGTTTCCAGATGGGGAGTTCAGAGATATGGCCGCCCGAAGAACCACCAAGAAATCCGAGGTCTCCCCCGAGGAGATGCTATCCTATTATCGCGACATGCTGCTGATCCGCCGTTTCGAGGAAAAGGCCGGTCAGCTTTACGGCATGGGCCTGATCGGCGGCTTCTGCCACCTCTATATCGGGCAGGAAGCCGTTGTCGTCGGGCTCGAGGCTGCTGCCGAGGAAGGCGACAAGCGGATCACCTCTTATCGTGACCACGGGCATATGCTGGCCTGCGGCATGGACCCCAAGGGCGTCATGGCCGAGCTGACGGGCCGCGAAGGCGGCTACTCCAAGGGCAAGGGCGGCTCCATGCACATGTTCTCGAAAGAGAAGAACTTTTACGGCGGGCATGGCATCGTCGGCGCTCAGGTGCCACTGGGGGCAGGTCTGGCCTTTGCCGACCGCTACAAGGAAAACGGTCGCGTGACATTCACCTATTTCGGGGACGGCGCGGCAAACCAGGGCCAGGTCTACGAAAGCTTCAACATGGCCGCCCTCTGGAAGCTGCCGGTGATCTTCGTAATCGAGAACAACCAGTATGCGATGGGCACGGCACAGAAGCGCTCGACCTCGACCGATGAAATCCACAAGCGGGGCGAACCCTTTGGTATCCCCGGCGAGATGGTCGACGGGATGGACGTGCTTGCCGTGAAAGAGGCTGGCGAACGCGCGGTGGCGCACTGCCGCAAGGGCGATGGCCCCTATATCCTTGAGATCAAGACCTATCGCTACCGTGGCCACTCCATGTCGGACCCGGCCAAGTACCGGACCCGCGAGGAAGTGCAAAAGATGCGCGAGGAACGCGACCCCATCGAACAGGTCCGCGCCAAGCTGTTGAGCGGCAAGTCCATCACCGAGGACAAGCTGAAAGAAATCGACAAGGAAATCAAAGAGATCGTGAACGCTTCGGCCGAGTTTGCCAAGGAAAGCCCCGAGCCTGCCGTCGAAGAGCTTTGGACCGATATCTATGCCACCGAAATTCCGCAGGAGGTGAACTGAGATGGCAACTGAAATTCTGATGCCGGCCCTGTCACCGACGATGGAAGAGGGCACGCTGGCGAAATGGCTCGTCAAAGAGGGCGATACGGTTTCCTCGGGCGATATCCTTGCCGAGATCGAAACCGACAAGGCCACGATGGAATTCGAAGCGGTCGATGAAGGTATCGTCGGCAAGATCCTGATTGAAGAAGGCACCGAAGGCGTCAAGGTGAACACCCCCATCGCCGTGCTGGTCGAAGAAGGCGAAAGCGCCGACGATATCGAGGTTTCCTCGGCCCCGAAGGAAGAAGCCAAATCCGCCGAGCCGGAGGAGAAGCCCGCAGCCGAGGCGCCAAAGTCGAAACCAGCGGACACTTCGCCCGACTGGCCCGAAGGCACCGAGATGAAGGAGCAGACGGTCCGCGAAGCGCTACGCGACGCGATGGCCGAAGAGATGCGCCGCGATGGCGATGTCTACCTGATGGGCGAGGAAGTCGCCGAGTATCAAGGGGCCTACAAGATCAGCCAGGGTCTCTTGGACGAATTCGGCCCCAAGCGCGTAATCGACACCCCGATCACCGAGCATGGTTTTGCCGGTGTCGCGGTTGGGGCGGCCTTTGGCGGGCTGAAACCCATCGTCGAGTTCATGACCTTCAACTTCGCCATGCAGGCGATGGACCAGATCATCAACTCTGCCGCCAAGACGCTGTATATGTCGGGCGGCCAGATGGGGGCGCCCATGGTTTTCCGTGGCCCGAACGGGGCAGCGGCCCGCGTGGCGGCGCAGCACAGCCAGGATTACGCTGCCTGGTTCATGCAGATCCCCGGCCTGAAAGTCGCGATGCCTTATTCGGCCTCGGACTATAAGGGGCTGATGAAAACCGCGATCCGCGATGCGAACCCGGTGATCTTCCTCGAAAACGAGATCCTCTACGGTCGTACCTTCGAGGTGCCGGATATCGACGATTATACGGTGCCTTTCGGTAAGGCCCGGATCTGGCGTGAGGGCGATGACGTCACCATCGTCAGCTTTGGCATCGGGATGCAATATGCGCTCGAAGCCGCCGACAAGCTGGCCGAGGACGGGATCAATGCCGAGGTGCTTGACCTGCGCACCCTGCGTCCGATGGATACAGATGCAATCATCCGGTCGGTGAAAAAGACCAACCGTTGCGTCACCGTCGAAGAAGGCTGGCCGCAGGGCTCGGTCGGCAGCTATATCAGCTCGGTCATCATGCAAGAGGCGTTTGACTACCTCGATGCGCCGGTGATCAACTGTACCGGCAAGGACGTCCCTATGCCCTATGCGGCAAACCTCGAGAAACTGGCGCTGGTGACCACCGACGAGGTGATCGAGGCGGTTCACAAAGTCACCTACCGGTAAGGAGCGCGCGAGATGCCTACGGAAATCCTGATGCCCGCCCTGTCCCCGACCATGGAAGAGGGCACGCTGGCGAAATGGCTGGTCAAGGAGGGCGATACCGTATCCTCGGGCGACCTGCTGGCCGAGATCGAGACCGACAAGGCGACGATGGAATTCGAGGCGGTGGACGAAGGCACCGTCGGCAAGATCCTCGTGGCCGAGGGCACCGAAGGGGTCAAGGTAAACACCCCCATCGCCGTGCTGCTTGAGGACGGTGAAAGCGCAGATGACATCGGTGAGGCCTCGGCCCCCGAGACATCCGAGAAACCGGCTGAAAAACCTGCACCGAAAGAGGCGCAGGCCGAACCCGAAAAGCCCGCCGCCAAGGCGCCCCCTGCCCCGGCCAAGGATGGCGAGCGCATCTTTGCCTCGCCGCTGGCACGCCGGATCGCGGCGGACAAGGGGTTGGACCTCGGCTCGATCAAGGGTTCAGGTCCGCATGGGCGGATCGTAAAGGCCGATGTGGAATCCGCGAAACAGGGTGCCGCCCCGGCACCTGCGGCCGAGAAAGCCGCGCCGGCAGCCGCCGCTGCTGCCTCCGCCGCGATGGCGCAGGGCCCGTCCACCGAGGCCGTGACCAAGATGTACGAGGGCCGCGACTACGAAGAGGTCAAGCTCGACGGGATGCGCAAAACCATCGCGGCGCGTCTCACCGAGGCCAAGCAATCGATCCCGCATTTCTACCTGCGGCGCGACATCAAGCTGGACGCGCTGATGAAATTCCGCGCCGATCTGAACAAGCAGCTCGAAGGACGCGGTGTAAAGCTGTCGGTCAACGACTTTATCATCAAGGCCTGCGCTCTGGCGCTGCAATCGGTGCCGGATGCCAATGCGGTCTGGGCAGGCGACCGGATGCTCAAACTCAAACCTTCGGATGTGGCGGTTGCGGTCGCCATCGAGGGCGGACTGTTCACGCCGGTTCTGAAGGACGCGGACATGAAATCGCTCTCGGCGCTTTCTGCCGAGATGAAAGACCTCGCCACCCGTGCGCGCGACCGCAAGCTTGCACCGCATGAATACCAGGGCGGCAGCTTTGCCATTTCCAACCTTGGCATGTTCGGAATCGATAACTTTGACGCGGTAATCAACCCGCCACACGGCGCGATCCTTGCGGTTGGGGCCGGTGTGAAAAAGCCGGTGATCGGGAAAGACGGTGAAGTGACCGTGGCGACGGTCATGTCCGTTACCCTGTCGGTCGACCACCGGGTGATCGACGGCGCACTTGGGGCGCAGCTTTTGCAGGCGATCGTCGAGAATCTTGAAAACCCGATGGTCATGCTCGCCTGATCGGCACGACAGAACGGGAATCACCCCCGACCTCCCGATCAGGAGGCCGGGGTTTTTCGTTTCTGCGTATGAGCCATGCAAAAGTCTCATGTCGCCCATGCGCCGTACGCGCTTGCGATAGCGCCAACATTCTTTAGGTTCAAAATTGCTGCGCTGCGGAAATCCGCGACGGGCCTGCTTTCTAAACCCGGGGTTTCCGATGTCTCATTTCGACCGTCAGGCGCGGCTGACGATCCTGTCGCTTGCTATTGGTGCTTTTGCCGTCGGTGTCGCCGAATTCGCCGCGATGGGTCTATTGCCCTATTATGCGCTTGACCTTGGCGTTAGCGAACCGGCTGCTGGGCATGCGGTCAGCGCCTATGCCATCGGAGTCGTCATTGGCGCGCCGATTTTGGCCGTTCTGGGGGCATGGCTGGACCGCAAGACGCTGGTCCTCTTGCTCGTCGCGTTTTACGGGGTCGCAAACCTGACCTCGGCGCTTGCGCCCAATCTGGATCTTCTCGTTGCCTCCCGTTTCCTGTCCGGCCTGCCGCATGGGGCGCTGCTTGGGGTATCCATGCTGTTTGCCGCGCAACTTTCTCCCAAAGGTCGCGGCGCGGCCGCGATTGCGCAGGTTCTGACCGGGCTGACCATTGCCAACGTAATCGGCGTGCCGGCTGCGGGGGCAATCGGGCAAAGCTTTGGCTGGCGCTGGTGCTTTGTCATCGTTGGCGCCGTGACCGCGATCTCGGCGCTGATGCTGTTCCGTGTCGCGCCTTCGGTCCCACGCGATAAGTCGTTGAACCCGCTGAGCGAGCTGAGCGCGCTGGCAAATCGCGACGTGCTGCTGACTCTCCTTGTTGCCGCCATCGGGTTCGGCGCGGTGTTCGCCGTCTATGCCTTCCTGTCCGCCGCGATGATCGATTCAGCCAATGCGCCGGTGTGGAGCATCCCGCTTGCCCTTTCCGCCTTTGGCATCGGTGCGACGCTGGGGAATTTCATCGCCGGTCGGCTTGCGAGCTGGTCCCATTTCGGAGGTGCGCTGGTGCTGCTGATCGGCATGATCCTCGCCGCGCTCTTTTATACCGCCGTCGTGGGCAACTGGATGCTGATGACAGTAGCGATCCTGATCATGGGGATGACCGCCGGGCTGGTCATACCCATCCAAATGCGCCTGATGGAAGTTGCCGGAACCGCACAGACACTGGCCGCCGCCATGAACCACGCGGCGTTCAACGCGGGCAACGCACTTGGGCCGTTCCTTGCCGGTCAGGCGCTGGCGGCGGGGTATGGCTGGGGCGTAACCGGTCAGGTAGGTGCGGCGCTGGCGTTTGGCGGTATCGCGATGCTCGGGATCGCGTGGTACGTGGCAAAGCGCAATCCAAGGCTGGGTTTGCCGGTAGAGGCGTGAACCGACCACGCGCTGACATGAAAAAGGCCGCCCCGAAAGGCGGCCTGTTCAACATTCAGTCGGAATAATCGCAGCCTTTAAGGCTCTGGTTCATGTTGGTCGCAGGCTGGTCGCAACCTGCATCGCCCACGATCTTGGCCGGAACCCCGGCAACCGTCTTGCAGGCCGGTACATCGGCCAGAACGACCGAACCGGCGGCAACCCGGCTGCAATGACCGACACGGATATTACCAAGCACCTTGGCACCCGCGCCAATAAGCACGCCATCGTCGATTTTAGGATGACGGTCTTCTTCTTCCTTACCGGTCCCGCCAAGGGTCACCGAATGCAGCATGGAAACGTTGTCGCCAACAACAGCCGTTTCGCCGATCACGATGGAATGCGCGTGGTCGATCATGATCCCCTTGCCGATCCGGGCATTGGGGTGAATGTCGACGCCGAAGATTTCGGAAATGCGCATCTGGAAGAAATAAGCCAGATCGCGCTGTCCCTGCATCCAGAGCCAATGGCCCACGCGATACGCCTGCACCGCCTGATAGCCTTTGAAGTAAAGCACCGGCTGCAAAAGCCTGTGGCAGGCTGGATCACGCTCATAGATGGCAACGAGGTCCGCGCGCGCGGCCTGAATCAATTCGGGCGTGTCGGAAAATGCCTGATCCGCGATTTCGCGCAGGATCGCCATCGACATTTCATTCGAGGAAAGCTTGGCCGCGATCCGGTACGACAGCGCCTTGTCCAATGTCTTGTGGTGAAGGATGCAGGCATGGATAAGCCCGCCCATCAAAGGTTCATTCTGAACCGCTTCGCGTGCTTCGCTTGTGATGCGATCCCAGACGGGGTCGACGCTTGCCAGTTTGGTACGGGTCTCAGCCATAGGTGAATCCTTGTTTTCCGAGATTCCGGTCAGATGAATATTGGTTCATCTTAGCCAGTATTCGCTCTGATGCCCAAACGCAAACCTGTGATGGCCTTAATTCGAGAAACGAATGGTTCATCTGTTTAGCTAGAAAGGGTGGACTCTCGCTGATCCAGCTTTACAACTTCGACGGCTGATCCTTGAGCAGAGCCTGCCGAAGGTGTTCAAGAACGATCTGAAAACATTCAATGAATTCTATATCGTCAAAGCCGGGTTCCGTAGCTTGCCGGTATTTTCGCGCCGCCATCATGAGCGAACCGTTTCCCCATTTGGGGTGCAGACGTCCCGTCCGCTGAACATGCTGGTCCGCCAGTTCAGCCTCTCGCAACATCTGCTGGCACAGCGCCTGACGGCATTCGGGTGCGCTTGCCATCAGCGCGCGCGCGGCGTTCGAGACATCTCCGTGAAGCAGTCGGCGCATCTCCCTATCCGGCAACCGTGATCCTGCGGAACAGACCGGGACCATAGCGCGCGGATACCTGCGCGACTTCGACATCGAAATCTGTGCCCGCCTGCAATCCGTCGACAGCCTGCGCACCTGTCGAGTAAGTCCACGCCGGTAGCGAGACCTCGACCTGTCTCAGCAGGTCACCGGATTGCCAGACACGAATGAGATAAAGCTCCTGTTCTTCGCCCAGTGGCACCTCTGGCGTGTCCCAGTCGTCGCCGTCGATACGGGTCCGGCGGATCCAGGTCAGGCTGATCGCGCCGCCGCTCTCTCTCGTGACAAGCACATGGACCGGAGCAAACGGGCGGAGGCCGTTTCCGTCGAATGCCGCAACGATATATTCATAGGACGGATCATCCACCGGGCGTCGCGCCGGTCCGATCCGGTAATGCCGAGCGATGCGACGTTTGGAGCTGGCAAGGTCGATCTGCGGTGCGGTCCCATCCAGCAACACGAACCAGCTGCCGACCGGCCACGGGTCAGCCGTCAAGGGATCGCTTCCCGCCTGTCCTCGTAGGAAACCACTGAGCCAGTATGTATCAGGCGAGATCAGTTCGGCGTCGCGAAACTGTATCAGCTCCCAGTTGCCGGACGTACCATCGCCAATCGCCGCAACGTTGGCACCATTCAGCACGACTTCTTCGGGCCGGCTTTCGAGTGAACCGTGAATGAGTTTGACCTGCAGACGCTCGCCATTCTGCCACAACCCGGGACGCGCCCAGCGCAGGGGCGCTTCGAGCTTACCAATCACAGAGCGCGCTGCGATGATTTCATCCAGAACGAAATTGTCGTCGCTTTCGGAACTGTACACGGCGACGGATCCCGACCAAGGCTGAGAAGTCACCGCAAGATGCGGCGCGTGCGGCACCTCATCCCCGCGCATAAGTGGCAGATCCATGAACAAGGGCAGTACCGGTATCGGCGCTGCAAAGGCGCGTTGTACGGCCAGCTTTTCGGCAATCTCCGGTAGTTCATATACCGAAGGCTCGATGCGTACCGCATCGATCAATTGCAACTCCGTGTGTTCGACCCTGTCTATTCGGTACAAGGCGTCGCCTTCCAGTTGGTCCCCTGACACCCAGACAATGTCTCCGGCACCGAGATCCAGCCGTGAAGGCGGAAGGGCAAAACGGATGGTGTCTCGCGCCAGCTGCGCCTCGCTCAGCCAGCGTTCGGCGACCTGACGGCCCTCGGCACGGGTCATTGCAACTGGCAGATCGCTGGCGGAAACCGCATGCGTTGCCTGATCAGGCAAGACCGCTTCTTCGGCAACGATATCATGATCACCGCCGGACTGGATGAAGCGCACCCTGATACGCCCCGTGGTTTCCGCCTCTGCTGCGCGAAGCTGCTCGAACGACCCATCTATCTCCGACGTCAGCGCGAGCCGTTCGGCCTCAAGCATACTGGGGTTCTTGCCGTCCCGCAGTCGAAACTCCAAGATCCCGTCCCTCTCGATCACATCGAAACCGTACCGCAGCATGAGAGGCTGCAGCGCCGCGCGGGCGTCGCTGACCTGATCGACCGTATATCCACGAACGACACCGTACAGCCTCTCTGCATCCACGGCGTTTATCCCGGAGCGCAAACAGAGTTCTTCGATAACGGACCGCAGAGTGCGGGCGCCGACCCGACCATTCAACCAGTGACCGCGCAGGTAATTCTCTCCATCCGCCCAGAGTTCCTGATTGTTCGGAAAAGCTGGGTAGGGCCGCACGTCCCATGCCCAGACAAAGGCATGGCCAAGATCGATCATCGGGCCATCGTAAATATCGGAAATTGGGTTGTTTGCAGCTTCTCCCCAATGGCCGAGGATCGCCCTCAGATACTGGCCCTGGATAAAGTCGTCACGCTGACCGTTGGAATACTTGGGCAACCGCGATTCCGACGACTTGGGATCGACGAACTTGTTGGGCTGGTTAGTTCCCTTGTCCACGGCGGCACAGCCGAGTTCGGTGAACCAGATCGGTTTTGATCGCGGCTCCCAATCAGTTGGCGTGGATTGGCGCACCCCGCCAATGCGCTCGTGATGACTGTTCTCCCACCAGCTCCGGAGATCCTTGTACCGCCAGATCCACGGTTCCCCATGTGCCTGATCCGTAATCTCGGTCCGTCTCTGGCCAACTTCCGCCTCGGGCGAGTGATAGTACCAGTCGAACCCTTCGCCACCTTCTACATTGGCCCGGAGGTAATCCAGATCGTAAATGCTCTCCCAGCCCGCTTGCCTGTCCAGATGGGTATCCCCGTCCCACCAGTCGGAAAGCGGCATGTAGTTATCGATCCCGATGAAATCGATGTTATCGTCCGCCCATAGGGGATCGAGATGAAAGTACCTGTCCCCGCTTCCATCCTGCGGCTGGTATCCGAAATATTCCGACCAGTCGGCGGCGTAGCTGATCCTTGTCTCTGCGCCGAGAATGGCACGCACGTCCGCCGCCAGCTGCCGTAGTGCCTGAACGGCCGGGAAGCCCAGCGCGCCGCGAATCTGTGTAAGCCCGCGCATTTCAGAGCCGATGCAAAAGGACGAAACACCGCCAGCGGCCGCGCAAAGGGCCGCGTAATGCAGGATGAACCGGCGCAGGCCCCAATCCTCGGCACCGGAATAGGTGACGACGCCATCGCCAACCGAAAAATCCGCAACCTGAGCTGACCCGAAGAACGCCGCGACCTCTTCATCTGCTGTCGCCGTACCATCCGGGCTTCCTGTCTGACCCGGTGCCTGTGACAGCGTGATGCGACCCCGCCAAGGGAGATGCGGTTGCTCCTCTGCTCCCGACCACGGATCCGGTAATGTGTTACCCTGTTGCTGATCCATAAGGATGAATGGATAGAACAGCACGTCTATATCGTTAACGGTCATATGGCGGATAGCTTCCACCACAGAGGCATCCGCAGGCGTGCCGCCATAAATCGGACGATCGTCCACCCGTGCGATGGTCTCTGCCGTGGCTCTGGTCTGGCCGGAAACGCTCCAGGGCATATTACCACCGTCGAATTCGGCACGTTCGACCTTTGGCACTATCGGGCAGGAACCACAGCGAAGGTCACCTCCAAACCATGAGACGACGAGAGAACCAGCCTTGCAATTAGGCAATTCATCAGACAGCGACTGGATTGAGGTCTCAAAGTCGCTGAGGCCAGACGGCGTATGTACGTTGGCTGTCCATTTGCTGCCCGGCCCGCCATCATAGTGAACCGCCGTCGTCGCAAGCGAGTACTCTCCGGTCCCCGGGATCAACGCAACCCCCTGCACGATCTGCGCAAGGTCCTGCGCGTAGGTGTCGGCATCCTTCTGCTCCTGCCGGACGACTTCGAACGAAAACTGAGGGACCCTGTTTCCGAAACGTTCCAGCGCGATATTGTCCATGACGACGTAAGCGGTGCCCCGATAGGCAGGCACCTGCCCAGCGCCTTCGGTGGCCTCGATCACCGGGTCCGGCAACTGGTCTGACGTTCCCTTGTAGATGCGCATATTGAGGTCCTCGCGAGAGACCTCTTCCCCATCCGCCCAGATGCGACCGACGCTTGCGATCTCCCCTTCACACAACGCGATGGCAAGCGAAACGTTGTAGTTGTAACGGGTCGTCTTCGGCGCGCTTGGAGCGCCCTTGCCGCCGCCTCCGGTCGTGGTTGACGTTTCGCGGAATTGCGACGCCCAGATCACCTGCCCGCCAACCCGCATGCGCCCATAGACCTGAGCGATGGCTTCCCCTTCGCTCGCCTGGGTCAGGCGGAACCTCTCGACCCGGCCTGTTTCGACAGGTTCCGATCCCTGCCCAAGCAGCCGCTGATCGATAACCTTGCCAACGGTCGCGCCAACGGCACGGCCCAATACGGCAGAGGACAGCCCTGCCACGGTGCCCCCGACGGACCCACCGATTGCCGCGCCAGCAGCGGATAACAGAATTGTCGCCATCAGCCGACCTCCCCGGGGAATTCAAAGCTTGCGACCACTCGGCGACGCCAGGGCGCAGTAAGCATGCTTTCGACCACACCATGGCCGCTATAGGCATGAACAAATGCCGGAAAAGGTGTAAGCTTGACCAGAATGCCAAGATGCTTGGCAACAGCGCGCTTGCGCATCCGGAAAAGGATCAGGTCGCCCGGAGAAACGGCATCCGCCTCTTTCTCGGACAAATGCCGGGCCGCCGCCGCCCAGAGCCGTTCCTTTCCCTGAACCTCTGACCAATCGTAGCTGTAGGCAGGCACGATTTCCGGTTCGCGGCCATAGAGCGTCCTCCACACCCCCCGAACAAGACCAAGGCAGTCTGCCCCCGCCCCGAGGACAGAGGCCTGATGCCGATAGGGCGTGCCGATCCACTCTCTGGCCGTCTGAACGATCTGATCCGCCGACACTGTCATCTCCGGCTCCCCCCCGTATTCACGCCCGATTGACGGGGAACCGACATGACCCAATCCTCACCCGGAATATCCGGGAAACCCTGAAAATTGAGAAGATTGTTGAACTTGAGCTGGCAGGTCTCGAACAGCTTGTCGCACCCGGCTTCAAGCCGGATCATGTCTCCCGGCAAAACCTGACCGCGAAGTGGCTGCCACAGTTGTACCTGTCGCGCCGTTCCAAGTTTTCGGACCTTCTTGACCGCCCCCCAAAGACCGGTCGCTTTTCCCGTCAGGACGGAAAAACGACCGCGCGAGAACCAACCGTCTTCAAAGCCCTCGATTGCATCCCAGTCAAACTGCTGCGCATCGCTGACCCGCTCGACTGCGATGTCTAGCGCATATCCCGGCTGCGTCAGATCGAATGTGCAAGTCGCATCCCCCAGTACAGCCGTACAGGGCTTCTGGTAGACCCGCCCGATTGGCACGTTGAGCTTTTCTGTCAACCCACGCAGCTCCGCCCGGAATGCGCCAGCGCCGCGCTTGATCTCACCGATGTTGCCCCGGAACTGAAGCCAGCGTGAGGACGTGTCCGACCAGTTAACCAGCCATGCACGCACCTCGGCGTCATCGAACCGGCCAGCCTCGATGTCATCCTCGCGCATCGCGGCATCGCTCAGAGCGCCCAATGCCTCGCTGTTGTCGACGGACAGGCCTGTGCTCTGCTGCAGCGCCATTGCCGACAGCCCCGTATTGGCCCGGAACGTGACACCGTCAAACGCCAGATCGCAATCGTGATCGGTAAACCCGTACGTCTCGCCATCGGCCCTCGTGATCGACCAGCACCGGCAAAGCGTCGTGACACCCGACGCCAGATGCGCCTGCATTTCCGCACTCAAACCGCCCATCAGACACGGACCTCGACGACCGGCACGTTCGGCACGTCGCCGGCCTGAAAGCTCGCGACGCTTGTGTGTATCCGGTCGGCATCAAATCTGACCGGCACATCAAATTCGAACCCCGCAAAGATCCGCGCCGTTTCCACCGGAGGCGAGGCAAACGTCACGATACCAGTGGCGACATCCACGTTGTAATCGATGGCTTCCTGCATCTCGTCCTGCTCAACCCCGATGCGCACGGTGCCTGAAACCGGTTTGCTGATCGGACGCTTGTAGTCGTAGCTGCCCGAGCGATAGGTCTTGGCCAGTTGGAAAGAGACGGTATCGCCATCCGCAACGGCGATCACCTGATCCTGAAACGTCGGTTCGACGGTTGCGCGACCCGATTTGAAATCGGACCAGTCCTTCCAGCGAAACCCGTACATCTGTCCACGCCGTGCCTCGAAGAAAGAGATCAGCGTTTCGATGTCATCCAGTGACCGCATCCCAAGCCCCGCGTCATAGCGACGTCGCGAATGGGCCCATGGCGTGTTGCGCTCCTCGAACCCGTTGGCAAGGGTGACGATATCCGTGCGTCGTTCAGGCCCACCGACGGACCCGAAACTCAGGCTTGCGGGAAACCTGACCTCGTGAAAATTCATGCCTCATCTCCCTTAACTTCAGCGGTTCCGGTTACCACGTCCCAGCGCCCTACCCATCTGCGCCGCGATCTGTCCTTGGCTGCGTTGAAAGCCCTGTACGTCCGGCGTGGTGATGTTCATGACGACATTCACCGAGCTGCCGCCGCCCCTTACGCCCAGCTTGCCGTCGGTCCCCCGTGCCAACGGCATGATCGCCTCGGGACCGGCCTCTCCCATGAGCCCGAGCCCGCCGCGCATCGGGAACGTGGTTGCACCCGAAATGATGCCCCCACGGGCAAAGGGCATAACCCTGCCCTGACTGAAAGCGGCACCGTTCTCGAACGGCAAAAGACCCTCGACAATTGAATTCACACCCTTGGCCATCAGCCCACCAAAATGGTTGGTCACCGGACGTATTGCAGCGGAATAAGAGGTCTGGACCATCGAACGCGCCATCGTCTCCAGCGCGTCGCTCAGTTTCATCCCGTCAAAGACCACGCCGTCGAAAGCCCGCCGCAAGCCTTTGGACAGGCCGCGCTCAAGCACGGCGACATCGGCGCCGGTGGCGGCGAGCGACTCTCTCATGCGTTGCAATTCGCTATCAAAGCCTGCCGCCATATTGGCAGCCGAACTCAGGCTGTCTTCCAGCGCCTCGGCGCGATCATCAAGCTCTTCGATTCCGTCTCGGTCAGCCATTCTACTCTCCTGTTACCTCGTCCGGAAAGGCATTCAGCAATCGATCAAGACCTTTGCGGTCCATCGCCCCGCTCACTCCGCCCTGCCCCAGCATCAGCCGAAGTTCGGCGGGTGTAAGTCGCCAGAACTGTTCCGGTGTGAGGCGCAGCCCGTGAAAACCGGCGCGCATCAATGCGGGCCAATCGAGGGCCGTCATGCCTCGCCCGGCACCATGAAAGCGCGAGCCAGCAGTTTGGCCGCAACCCGTGCGGCGGCCATCGGTCCGCCCTCGATATCCGCCGTCAGCAGCGCCTGGGCATCGAGTGCCGATCCTCCACCGCGTAGCCCGGCAAGGATCAGGGCCAACACGTCCGAACTGGAATAGGCTCCGGTTTCGAAACGCTGAACCATGTCGACGAGCGATCCAGCCTTCATCGAAGCCTCAAGCTCTGCCAGCGCGCCCAGCGTCAGCTTGAGCACATGCTCCCGCCCGTCGATCACAAGGCTGACTTCGCCCGAATAAGGGTTTGCCATCTTGTTCATAGGGCGCTGAAGGTCAGCGCACCGGCGCTTGCCAGTGACATCTCGTAGGTCGCCTCGCCATTGTGACTTCCGGCATACTCGATCGAGGTCACCTGAAACGGGCCTTCGACAATACCGAAATCGGGTATGACGATCTGAAAATCCGGCGTTTCCCCGTCAAAGAAAAGCTGACGGGCGCGTTCATCCGTTCCCTCGTCGCGGAAAATGCCCGATCCGGAAATCGCCGCCGATTTCACGCCCGCACCGGATAGCAGCTCGCGCCATCCTCCCTGGCTCTCAAGGCTGGTGACATCCACGGTTTCCGCGTTGAAACTGACCCGCGTTGCGCGCAGACCGGCGATGGATTGAAACTGGCCGCTGCCAGTCATGTCGACTTTGACCAAAAGGTCTTTCCCGTTCTGAGCGCCCATTGTGCCTCTCCAGATTTAAGAATTTCAGTAATCTTCGACGCGTGCGCGAAACCGAAGATCTATGCGGCGGGCGCTTCCTGCCGTGCCGCTGCGCCTTGCGGTTGCGCGTTCGAACCAGAGACCGACAAGACGGCCACGGCTCAGCGTCAGATCCGCGTCCACAAGCGTATCGCTGATCGCGGCCGCAACGGCCTTGGCCCCCGCGTATCCCGAGGCTTCGGTGACCACAGATACGCGAAACCGGTGAATGGCACCGTGCCCCGTCACGTCCGACCGATCGCGCACGTCCTCCTCGCCCAAGGCGATGTAAGTCTGAGGTATCGTGCCACTTGGCAGGGCATCGTATACCGCGCTGCCGACAAGCGACTGTATCTCCGGGTCAGAGCTCAGTTTCTGATAGACCGCCGCCTGAAGCGCATCTCCCTCGCCATAGCTCATGTGACGATCTCCTCGTCCGCAAAGCAGGTCAGGTATCTTCCATTGTCATCGCGCTCGGCCACGGCCCGAATAAGGAACAGCCGCGAGCCTTCCCGAAACCGCTGATCCGGCTTTGGCCGCGAAGGCGCCCCATGGGGTGACCCCCGCACAACGATCTTGTAGCTCATCGCGGAAATCGGCACGCCGGCTTCGGACCTTTCCCGCCCGGTACGGGCGCTGACATTGGCCCAAAGATGGCCAAGCGGCACCCAAACCTCGGCGTAACCGCCACCACCGTCCGGCACACGCTCAAGAGTTTCCAGCATCAGCAGCCGGTTCAGGTTGGGCAAGGTCATTGGCCATATCCCGGTGTCACCCGCAACGGCCGGTAACGCTGAACAAGGCTTGCCACGCCAAAGGGCATGCACCCGTCGCTCAGCACCGTTTCGTTGCGGTATTCATAGTAATGCGCCGCCAACAGCAGCACGGCCTGTGCAAGATCTGCGGGCAAGGCATCCCAGACCTCGGCAAATCCGGCGACGAACCTGATCCGCACCGACCCGCCAAGTGACACCATCGGAAGAACACCACCGACGGGTCGGATGCGCGGTCTTTGACTGTCCTGCTCAAGCCGGAACTGGCTGATCGGCACATCCGTCTCCTGACCGAGAGCGTTGATCAGCGTCACCTGCGTGATCGCGTTGACTGGCGCGACAGGAAGAGTCTGCCCGGACCGGTCGCGCCACCCGGATCGCGTCCAGAGAAAATCTCGGGAAATCAGGACCTTGCCTGTCCGCGCTTCGATGGCGGCAATGGCCGCGCGCAAGAACCCCTTGATTACAGCATCCTGCAAACCGTCTTCGGCAAAGCCGCTTCCCTGACGCAGATGTGCTTTGAACTGATCAACCGGCAGAGCCGTATCAGGCAAAGTTGCCTCTTCGATCAACATCATGAATTCACTCCGTAAATTCCGCCTATCCGATACGGCCCTCGTGAATTGCACGGGCTGATTATCCAACATTGCTCGGCGTGGATCGCCCAGCAGGACAACTTGGAACGGCTATTATTGACACGCGCCAGGCATGAGGCCGGCGATCCGGCCTCATCTTGGGCGGAGGGTTCAGACGACGCCGAACTTCAACAGTTTGATGGCGGCGAAATCCGAAACATCTCCGCCGACGCGTTTGGTCGCGTAGAAAAGCACATGCGGCTTCGCGCTGAACGGATCGCGCAGCACACGCAGGTCAGGACGCTCGGCAATCGTATACCCGGCATTGAAATCGCCGAATGCGATCGAGAAACTGTCACTCTCGGCGTCAGGCATGTCTTCGGCCACGACAACCGCGTACCCCATCAGGCGTGCGGGCTCGGCCTGAGCCATGCCGTCAGACCACAGGAACCGGCCGTCTGCATCCTTGAGCTTGCGCACCATGCCGGCCGTACGGGAATTCATCACAAAGGTCGCATTCGCCCGGTACTGTGCGCCCAGCGCATAGATCAGATCGACGATAGCCTCGGCATCGCCGATCTCGCCATCGACCCCGGTTGCCACATAGCCGATGTTCCCCCAGGACCAGGACCCGTTATCGACAGTCGTGTGATCAAGGATGCCGCGCGGCTTATCTATCCCGTCGCCTTCAATGAATGCGGCCGCCTCGGCACGGGCGAATTTATCGGCAATACGCCCCGCCAGCCAGCCTTCGACGTCAAAAGCACTGTCGTCAAGCAGCCGCTGCGACGCCTTTGGCAATGCGCAGAGTTCATGCAGGGGGATCGAAATCCGGTCCAGCTGAGGACTCGCGGTTTCCGCGACAGCAGAGGTCTCGCTTGCCCATCCTGCGCCAATCTGGGCATGGTCCACCAGAACGTCGTATGTCGTCGCCTCGACATTGACCACAGAGGCGATCGATCGGATCGAGGCTGTCGAATACAGCACCGACTGGACACGTTCCGATGTCTGCGGGTCGACAAGATAGCCGCCGTCGCTGTTGACCACGGTAGACAGACCCTTGCTTTCGATTTCTAGACCGCGCAACGCGTCATCGTCGCCAGACCGCAGGTACGCGTTGAAAGCCTTGCAATGCGGGGCCCCCTGATCGGTAGACCCGGCAAGATGCGGACGCGCCGCCAGTTGTGATTTTCGATCCAGCATTGTCAGTCGCTCTTCCGTTTGTTTCAGTTTCGCTTCCATGGCGGATTGGAAACCGCCGAAGTCTTCGATGAATCCGGTCACCGCCCGTTTCAGCGCCAGAACCGGTGACAGATCTTCCCCGGCCCGAGCCTTTGTCTCGGTCTTGTTCATGCGAACATCCTCTTTTTCAATTTTCGGAAAGCAGCCTTACCGGCCTGCCAGCTCCAGTCGCGCCGCCTCGAAAGCAGCTGCCAGTTCACGCAGACTGTCATCCGCAGCAGGGTCTTCCCCCTTGCAGGCGACACGCGCGCTGGACAGCATCGGGAAAGTCACAAGCGAAACCTCCCAAAGCTCCAGTTCGGTCAGAAGCCTCTGGCCCCTGTCATCCTTCGTCGATCTGATGGTCCTGTACCCGATTGACAATCCGTCGATTGCCCCGGCTTCGATCAGGGCAGCGGCCTCACGCCCCCGCTGCGTGCAGTCAAGCAAGCGACCCTTGACCCAAAGCCCACGCCCGTCTTCCCGCACTTCGTCCCATACCCCGATAGGCTGCAAGGGATCATGCTGCCACAACATCTTCACCCGGTCTTCGGCCGCGCAGATCTTGCGGATGGTTTCGCTATAGGCGCCCTTCTGCACGATGTCGCCACTCTGGTCGGGCTCTCCGAACAGGCTGGCATATCCTTCGATCACCGACTTGTCACGAATTCGGATGCCGCCTCCGAACTTCTGGAATTTGTGCTCCAGTCCATACTCACTCTCCATGACGCCTTCCTCATTCTGTGTTTTCGTGAACTGTCTCACTGAGACGAGACGATGACAGATTGAAACGCCTGGGCGAGGATGACGGCAGCCACCCCGTAAACCGCCAACCAAAGACGTCTTTCGAGTCGCTCGATCAGTTCTTCCAGCCGATCCAGCCGCTTGTTCATGTTATCCTGATGGATCTGGCAAACCTTCTCGTGCGCGGCCAATTTCAGCCCCGGCGCACATTCGAAGGGCTCGTATTTTCTCCAGTTTTCACTCATCCCTCTCCCCTTCCGGCAATGCCGGCAGACCAAGCAAGGCGCGTTTTTCACCGTTGGTCAGGAAATCCGCATTGCTGACCCGTGCCCATTGCGCATCCCGTTCGGCGGCTAGTGCCGAGACCTGATCGAGATCGGGTTTCAAATCGAGAATCTCGGAGGTGAATTCCGACAACCAGTTGGACAGAACACTGCTGACTCGTGTCACCAACGGCAGCACGGTCAGACGAAAAAACGCCCGGTTCGCTTCCTGGTAATTGGCATAGGTCGCATCCCCCTGAATGCCGAGCAGCATGGGCGGCACCCCGAAAGCCAGCGCAATCTCGCGCGCCGCTGCTTCCTTGGTTTTCTGGAATTCCATATCGCTCGGGCTGAACCCCATCGGCTTCCAGTCCAGTCCACCTTCGAGCACCATCGGACGGCCCGCATTCCGCGCCCCCTGATAATTCGCCTCGATCTCTTCCGACAGGCGCTGGAACTGATCCTCTGCCATCGACCCGTAGCCATCCGTACTGCGATAGACCAAAGCCCCGCTCGGACGTGCCGCGTTATCAAGCAGCGATTTGGACCAGCGCGAGGCGCTGTTATGCACGTCAATCGCCATCGCAGCCGCCTGCATCGGCGACAAACCGTAATGATCGTCCTGCGGATGAAAGCTCTTCACGTGACAGATCGAAGAACCTGCCGCGCCCACATCGAACCTGTGTTTTCGCCCGCCCACCGAGTACTCGTAAGCGATGGGCCAGCCATCCGGTCCAGGTACCACCCGCATGCGATCCGATCTCAGCACATGCAGCTCAAGCGGAAGCCCCTCTTCCCCCAAAACGGCTTCGACATAGGCATTCCCGCTCAGCAGCAGCTGGCAGAACAGGGCTTCGAAAAGCTCAGCCCGGCCTTGCCCAAGGTTCGGTCGACGCACGAGATCCAGAACCGGGTGGCTTTCATAGCGCTGCGTGCAATCCTGAAGCACAAGCGGAATGGCCGAGGCCGCTTCGGCGATCAGCTTGATCGACCGAAATCCGACAGGGTTGCCGGCAAATCCGGTCCGGGTCAGTGAGACGGTATCCCGCGCGCTCCATGCGACGCGGCCGTTCGACTGGAACGCGACAACCGGCCCGGTGGCGCTGGCCTTTTGTTCCGGCGCGTCGCGCTCGCTTCCCTTCCGCAGGAAATCCAAAACCATCTCTGATGCTCCTTGGCTCAATCTCCGGCCGCCCTGCAAAGGCCGGTCCGGTTGCTTGGCATACTGAATAGCCGCCAAGTGCTAACGCCCGAAAAAGTGACCGTACGGTGGGGCTTCAGAGAATTCTGACGCGGGGACGGCGGTATTGGTTGGCGGGCGCGATCAGCAGCTCATGCACCGCCCAGACAAGCGCATCCACCCGATCCGGAGAGCCTTCTCCCTCGTAGCCGCGCGATGTCATGAGGCTCATCTGGTCTTCAAGCTCGCTGAGCCCCTCGGCATGCCGGACCCGCCCTTGCTCGTACAATGCGGCGACCGGCTCGGCTCGCGCGACCTTGCCGCGCGTCGCGTGCACGCCCTTGTAGGGAACCAGCGGATCCACCTGCCGGATCACCTCTTCAACCAGCTGTCCGCCCTGGTTGACCTCGGCGATCAGCTTTTCTGCCCCATGGGCATCCATCGCTGCAATTGCCGCGCAGGCCCATCCGACCGGTCCAACACCTTTGATCGTGCAATCGGCAAGGATATAGGCCCGCCAGTCCTCGGGTGGCCCCTGGACCTGCGCACCGGCAACGATGATCCCGCAGGCATCCGCTCTGGAGCCCGACGACACTGCCGGATCGACGGCAACAACGACACGGTCCAGCGGCGGCACCGACAAGCAGCGCGCCCGGTCAAGCATTTCGCCGGTCCACCATGCACCCTCGGTATCCGCGACCAGTACCCCGTCAAGCTCCTGCCGTCCAAGTCGCGTCCCGGCATAGCGTTCCCGCACCTCCGCAAGAAAGCTCTTGGCCAGATTGGCCCGGTTCGCCTCGGTCGCCGCCTGCGTCGTTACAGTCGACTTCAGCGCCATCAAATCCTTGAGAACGGGAACGTTTCTTGGCGTCGTGGTAACACAGACCCTCGGGTCCGAGCCCAACCGCAAAGCGAATTGCAACATATCCCATGTTGCTTGAGCCTTTTTCCACTTGGCAAGTTCGTCAGCCCAAGCCGCGTCGAACTGCGGCCCGCGAAGCCCGTCCGGATCATGCGCTGAAAAGAATTGGGCCTCGGCCCCGTTGGGCCAGACCAGCTTCCGCTCGCTCGCGCGCCACTCCGGCCTGCGATCCGGCGGCGAACAGGCCAGAATGCCGCTGTCTCCCATGACCATGACTTCACGCACCTGATCATAGGTCTCCCCCAAAAGTGCAATGCGTGACGCCTTACCTTTATCAAAGGGACGCGCGCCTTCCACCTGGCTGCGCACCCATTCGGCCCCCGCGCGGGTCTTGCCAGCGCCACGCCCGCCCAGCACCAGCCATGAGCGCCACTTGCCTTCCGGAGGTCTCTGATGGGGCAAAGCCCAGAAATCGAACAGGTATGGCAGCGCACAGATTTCCTGTTCGCTCAGTTCATTCAGAAATGTCTCCCAGACCTCTTTCGGCATAGATGCGAGCGAGTCTGCTCTCCACTTCTGCCCGGGCATCTTCGAGGTTGAGGAATTGCCCGGTTCGTTGACCTCCTGCGTCCTTTTCCAAATGCTCGACAAGGCTGATCTCCGTTTTCTGACAGATACGGATCAACCCTTCGATTGCCACGATCTGTTCTCTCATTCGTTCAAGACTCGAGAATTCCCCTTCCTGTAAGTTTTCCATGAGTATTTCTGCCTGTTGACGGACCCTACACACCGAGTCCCGAAGCGAGCGCAGGATCTGCGTCGCTTCAGACAGTCGTTTTTCTGAGGTCTTGTCGGTCATTTCGGCCTGGTATCCTTACACCCAAGGTTCTGCCGCAGCATGACGGAAAAAAAAGTCAGCCTCCGGGCGCTTGCCCGTGGCTGACTTTTCTTCTCCGATCATAGTAAAAACCTACATAAGACCGGTCGGAATGTCAAGTTAATTTAGGTTAAGAAAGGCATGTAACACCGTGCGATCATTACGTAATATTCATTAACGCAGCACGGTGATCAGTAACGCTTTCTTAATTGTTCGCCCGTTCCGCTTCGATCTGGCGCCATTTAGCGACGTTGCGATTATGGTCCTCAAGCGTTGTCGCAAACGCATGCCCGCCGCTGCCGTCAGCAACAAAGAACACGTAATCCGTTGCCGTCGGAGACGCCGCCGCATCAAGGCTCGCCTGACCCGGGTTCGCAATCGGCGTCGGCGGAAGCCCTTCGATCACATAGGTATTCCAAGGTGTCACCCGGCGAAGCTCGCTCTGCCGCAGACCACGCCCCAGAACCCCTTGCCCCTTCGTGATACCGTAGATCACCGTCGGGTCGGTCTGAAGCCGCATACCCGCGTTCAACCGGTTGACGAAGACGCTGGCAACCTCTCCACGCTCACTCGGCACGCCGGTTTCCTTTTCAACGATGGACGCAAGGATCAGCAGATCCTGCGGCGTCTCAAGCGGCAGATCCGGGTCCCGCGCTTCCCATGCTGCGTTCAACCGGGCAGACTGCGCCGATCTCATCCGCTCCAGCACGGACACACGCGTGGCACCTTCGCTCACCTCGTAGCTATCAGGCGCCAGCGTCCCTTCAGCCGGCACCTCTGCCACCTCGCCTTCGAGCATGTCCATGGCCTTGAGCGCTTCGACCACCTGCCAGCTTGTCACGCCCTCGGCCAGAGCCACGCGATAGCGTGTATCGGACTCCGCACGGCGCGCGGTGAACACCTCCGGCACGTCTTCGCCAGCAGGATCGAAAGCGGCGCGCTCAACGAATTCGTTCGTGGTGGGATCAAGTTCGCGCACCCGGGCCTCGATATTGGTCACACCGACGCGATAGACGATCTCGGTGCCACATGTGCTCGCACCGCCACGGGTGACGCTGTCCACGATCTCCTGCATCGAGGCGCCTTCCTCGATCAGAAAGCTGCCCGCCTTCAACTGGCTGGACTTTTCCGTGTAATCCGCACCGATACGGAAGATCGCCGGGTTGGTGACCGCGCCCTGATCAGCCAGTTGCCGGCTGACCTCGGACATGTTCGAGCCGCTCTTGACCCGCAGGCAGATCGCATCGTTCAGCGGACCAGAGGACGTATACTGCGACTGCCCCCAGATCACGATTCCGCCGATCAGGAACAGGCCCACGACCAGAAAGGTCAGCATATTCGAGGCAAGGCTGCGCCACATCAGCCCATCTTTCCGAAAATGACGCTGGCGTTGGTGCCGCCAAAGCCAAAGGAATTCGACAGGGCCACGTCGATCTTGCGCTCACGCTTTGCATTCGGCGCCAAGTCAACCGGGGTTTCCACGGCCGGATTGTCGAGGTTGATCGTCGGCGGCGCGACCTGATCGCGGATCGCGAGGATCGAGAAAATCGCTTCGATTGCCCCGGCCGCGCCCAGCAGGTGCCCGGTCGCCGATTTGGTCGAGGACATGGTCACCTTGCCCGCCGCATCGCCCATCAGGCGCTCGACCGCGCCAAGCTCGATCGTATCGGCCATCGTGCTGGTGCCATGCGCGTTGATGTAATCGATATCGCTCGCTTCCAGCTTGGCGTTCTTCAGCGCGGCCCGCATCGAGCGTTCCGCACCGTTGCCATCCTCGGAAGGGGCCGTGATGTGATAAGCGTCGCCCGACATCCCGTATCCAAGCACTTCTGCATAGATCTTGGCGCCACGCGCCTTGGCGTGTTCGTATTCTTCCAATACCACGATCCCGGCACCTTCACCCATAACAAAGCCGTCACGATCGGCGTCATAGGGCCGGCTTGCCTTGGTGGGATCATCCGCGCGCTTGGTCGACAGCGCCTTGCAGGCGTTGAACCCGGCGATACCGATCCGGCAGATCGCGGCCTCGGCACCCCCGGCAACCATCACGTCCGCATCGCCAAGGGCGATAATACGGCTGGCGTCGCCAATGGCATGGGCACCGGTCGAACAGGCGGTGACGACCGAGTGGTTCGGTCCCTTGAACCCGTATTCGATGCTCACCTGCCCCGAGATCAGGTTGATCAGCGCACCCGGCACAAAGAAAGGACTGACCCGGCGCGGGCCTTTTTCTTCCATCATGACAGCGGTATTCGCAATCGAGTTCAAACCACCGATGCCCGAACCGATCAGGACACCGGTACGATACAGGTCTTCCTCTTCGGTCGGCATCCAGCCGGAATCCTCGACTGCTTGCTTGGCCGCCGCAATCCCGAACATGATGAAAGTATCGACTTTACGCTGTTCCTTCGGGGCCATGTACTTGTCGGCATTGAACGTGCCGTTCTCGCCGTCACCGCGCGGCACTTCGCAGGCATAGGTCGTGGCCAGCCCTTCCGTGTCGAACTGCGTGATCGGTCCCGCTCCCGACTGCCCGTCAAGAATCCGCGACCAGCTATGCTCGACGCCATCTGCCAGAGGAGTTACCAACCCCAGCCCCGTTACGACAACTCTGCGCATGAACTGCCCTTCTGCCTGTTGAATTACTGCTATATCGTTTCCAATCGCGAACCGCTCTTACCCTGCACAGGGGTTCAGGGGCAAGAGCGCAAGCCCCCGACACTCCGCGCAAATGCGCCTACCGGCTCAACAATGAGGTAATTTTCGCGTCAGGACCACTAGATAAAGGCTGCAACCCGTTCTGTTCCGGGCCGCGCCACGGCAAGCGCCTCTCCAAGATCGATCGTTTTGCGGAACAATGCCCGCCCGACAAGTGCCCCGGAAATGTTCCCCGTGTACTTGAGCCGAGAGATGTCATCGACCGTCCGCACCACGCCACTGGCGACAATCGGCGTTCGCGAAATCTGCGCCAACCCCGAAATCAGCCCAAGCTGTGCTTCGACCTGCACGATGTCGCTCGCCACATCTGTCACGATGATCGCCGCCAGCGGCACATCGGCAAAAGCCTCGATCACCTGCTCGGGGCTGAATGCGCTGGATCGGCGCCAGCCTTCCGTCATCACCTTGCCTTCGAACACGTCGAGCGCGACCACGATCTGATCCGGGTGGTACTTGGCCAGAAGACGCACCAGATCAGGGTCCTGCACAGCGAGCGTACCTATGACGATTCGTCCCGCGCCCTTGTCGATCCAGCGCTCAACAGCCTCGCGGCTGCGAAAACCACCGCCAAGCTGAACGGGGATCCCCGCAGACCGGATCACCTGCTCGACAAGGGCGGTGTTGCGGTCACTCCCCATGACCCCGTCCAGATCGGTCAGATGCATCCACTCTGCCCCGGTTGCCGCGAACTCTTCCGCCAGTTTCACCGGGTCCACATGCCAGATGGACGGTTGCTCAAGGTCACCCTTGTCCAGCGTCACGCACTGGCCGTTCAGCATTTCGATGGTGGGATAAATCAACATGGCTGTCCTCCACAGTCTTAGTGATCTTCCGATCACTCTACCATAAAGTGAGCTTACGTCGCGCCAATTCGCATAATTGCCGCAGAAGTCCTGTCGAATTTATCGCGTGGTCGGCGGACCATTGCGTCGCATCAGGATCACCGGATCGTCGCCTTCGCCGGTCCGCCGCAATTCGCGGTACCCCAGTTGATCGGCCATGCGCAGCGACGCGGTGTTGCGCAGATTGATGCGGATCACCAAGGCACCGGGAATGACCCGGTCGTGCCAGTCATGCGCCGCGTTGGCCGCTTCGATTGCAAGCCCCTTGCCCTGCGCTTCTGGCATCAGCAGCCAGTCCGCCTCGGGGAAAGAATCGAAATCCTCGCCAACCGGTTCAGTGCCGTAAAAGAACCCAACGTGGCCAATCATGCGGCGCGTTGCCAGTTCGGTCACCGCCCATTGACCGAACCCGGTCATCTGCCAGTGCCCCGCGTTGCGCAGAAACGCCTCCCAGGCCCGACGCCGCCCCCAGGCCGGTCCGCTCAGGTTGCGCAAAGTCTCCGGCAAAGTCGCGATTTCAGCATATTGGTCGAAATCCTCGGGACGCATCGCCCGCAATGCCAGCCGTGATGTGTTTATGTTTGGAATGGATCGGATCATTTGGCGCCCGTCCTTTCTGCCTGCCTCGTTCAGACCAATGGACATTCCCCGCCCGACAAGCGCAAGAGGCAACTCGGCGCTGAAACGAAAAACGGCGCCTCCTTGCCGGGAGACGCCGTTTAAAAGAGTATCCTGAAAGGCTTAGGATGCTTCTTTGATGAATTTCACTGCATCGCCGAAAGTCTGGATGGTTTCGGCCGCATCATCGGGGATCTCGATCCCGAACTCTTCTTCGAACGCCATGACCAGCTCAACGGTGTCAAGGCTGTCCGCGCCAAGATCGTCGATGAACGACGCGTTCTCGGTCACTTTCTCTTCTTCAACACCAAGGTGTTCCACAACGATCTTCTTAACGCGGTCTGCGACGTCGCTCATGTCCGTTCCTCATTCTTTGCCGGGCTATTTGCCCTATTCTGCCCTTACCCGCTTGGGATGGGTTCCGTTTCACCCCGTAACGGAGCGGCTATTTCCCGGATTATCCGGGGACGACAAAAAGGGGCCGATTGGCTCCACCTGCCGGAATCTGCGCCGCCTATAGCATACGCAGCGACAATGGCAAACGCTTTCCCTGCGCCCCCTTCCCCGCCTAGAACATGGCCATACCGCCATTAACATGCAAGGTACTTCCAGTGACATAGGCCGCTTCGGGGCTGGCAAGATACAACACCGCCGCCGCGATTTCCGAAGCGTCACCCATGCGTCCTGCAGGCACCTGGGTCAGAATCCCTGACTTTTGCTCATCCGTCAGCTTGTCGGTCATCGCCGTGGTGATGAATCCGGGCGCCACCGCGTTCACCGTGATCCCCCGGCTTGCCACTTCGTACGCCAACGATTTCGACATGCCGATCACGCCCGCCTTTGACGCGGCGTAATTTCCCTGGCCCGGATTCCCGGTTGCACCGACCACCGAGCTGATGTTGATGATCCGGCCCCAGCGCGCCTTCATCATGCCGCGAAGAGCACTTTTGCACAGCTTGAAAGTGGCGGTCAGGTTTACGTCGATGACGCTCTGCCATTCCTCGTCCGACATGCGCATGAACAGGTTGTCCCGCGTAATGCCCGCGTTGTTCACAAGGATGTCGACCGATCCCATGGCCTCGATGGCCTGCTTGACCAACCCCGACACCGCCTCGGCATCGCTCAGGTTACAGGGCAGAACGAACGCCCGGTCGCCCAGTTCGGCAGCCAGCGCTTCCAGCGGCTCCACGCGCGTTCCCGAAAGGCCTACAACGGCCCCCGCCGCGTGCAGGGTTTTCGCGATTTCACCGCCAATGCCACCCGAAGCACCGGTGACCAGCGCGCATTTCCCCGTCAGATCAAACATGCAAAACTCCCGTTTGAGGCGATTTGGCCCTAAAAATTCCCAATTCGCGGTCTATCCCCGATGCGTATTGCACCGCCAAACATTGATTTCAAGGATATCGAACCGATGTGGAAGACCGTCGAAGCCCGGGATACCGGCATCGATCTGCCCGGCGCCAGCCTGCTTGGCCAGTTGCCGCTGGCAGAGATCATCATCCTCGTCGTCGCAATGGCCTGCGCTGCCATCGCGCTGCGAAACCTTTTTCAACGCAGGCGGTCGAAAAGCTCGTCAAGCAAGTCCGCCTATACATCGCGCTATCCGCGCAAAAGGTCTTCCTATTCTTCAGCTTTTAACGCCATTCAGGCCCGCAAGAAGAAATCGGCGCAGCCTGCCAGACCTGCGCTGCATGACCCGGTTCAGCAACTCGCGGTCATCAACAGGGCCAAGTTTCAAAAGGTCCGGCTCCTGAACAAGGAAGAGGCGCGCATTCTGCCCATCGTGGAAAACTATTGCCGCGAACTTGGCCAGGGACACCGCGTCATGGCGCAGACCAGTCTCGGCGAATTGCTGCGCACCACTGCCGATAAGAAAACCGATGCGGATGCGGCCTTTGCCTGCATCAATTCAAAGCGGCTCGACATCGCGATCATTGACCGCGGCGGTTTCATAGCCGCCGCGATCGAATACCAGGGCTCCGGCCATTTCCAGAACGGTGCTTTCATGCGCGATGCGGTCAAGCGCGAAGCCCTGCGTCGCGCCGGCATCACGATGATCGAAATCATGCCGGACGATTCTGCCCCCTACATCAGGCAGCAAATCGCCCGCCAGATCGGCTCAGCTGTCGACCTCCCCGAGATCGCCTGACCTCAACCGCCGACGATGACCGAGCGGACATCGTCGGGCGTACCAACGGCCTTACACGAAATCGAGCGCTCAATGCGACGGATCATGCCTGACAGGGCCTTGCCCGAACCGATCTCCCAGACTTCGTCGACGCCAGCCGCCGCCATTGCGACCACGCTCTCGCGCCAGCGGACCGATCCGGTCACCTGCTCGACCAGAAGCCGGCGAATCTCGGCCGGGTCGCTGACCGGTGCCGCGATCACGTTCGCGACCAGCGGCACAACGGGTGCCTTGATTTCCACCGCGTCCAGCGCCTCGGCCATGACCTCGGCCGCCGGGGCCATCAGCGCACAATGGAACGGGGCGCTCACGGGCAAAAGCATCGCGCGTTTGGCGCCTTTGGCCTTGGCAATATCGACCGCCCGTTCGACAGCCGCCCGATGCCCCGAAACCACGACCTGCGCCGGGTCGTTGTCATTGGCAGCTTCGCAGACTTCGCCCTGTGCCGCTTCGGCTGCGACCTCGCGGACCGCCGCAAGGTCAAGGCCCAGAATGGCCGCCATTGCACCGACTCCGACCGGCACGGCCTCTTGCATCGCGCGCCCGCGTGTCCGCAGCAGCCGCGCGGCATCGGCCACGCTCAGGCTACCCGCCGCCGCAAGTGCGGAATACTCGCCCAGCGAATGTCCGGCGACAAAAGCCGATTTCTGAACCGAGACACCCTCGGCCTGCAGCGCCCGCAGGGCGGCAATCGACGTCGCCATAAGGGCGGGCTGAGCGTTCTGGGTCAGGGTCAGCTCTTCGATGTCGCCTTCCCAGATCAACTTGCTCAGCGGTTCGCCAAGCGCATCGTCCACCTCGTCGAATACCGCCTGAGCCGCAGGATAGGCCTCAGCCAGCGCCTGCCCCATGCCAATCGCCTGCGCCCCCTGTCCGGGGAATACCAGTGCCTTGCTCATGAAAAACATCCTCATCCATTTTTGCGTGGCATATAGCGCGCAGCAAACCAACGCAACGTATGGTGGAGAGAAACAAACTGGGCCGGCCCCCGGAGGCCGGCCCGATACTCGTTAACACACAACTCTGCCCGGTCGCCTTCAGGCGTCCGTTTTGGCCAGGCTGCCCAACTGGGCGCGCAGGCTGTTGCGAACCAGATCGTCGCCGGTGGCAAGCCGCATCAGCAGGCTTCCGTCGAGATCAAAGACCTCGACCGCATCCGGCTGGAATTCGACACCGCCAATGCTGTCATAGCTGCGGCGCAGGATCGTCCGGGGGCGTCCGCTGTCGTCCTTCTGAAGCACGCGGATTTCCTGCCGGATCGGATCGAAATAGGCATCGGGTTGGTTATCGACGTGATTGCGCATCAAAAGCGCAAGCCCACATAGAAAGAAGAAGAGCGAGGTGCCCAGCTTGAACAGCACCATCTGCCCGTTGGCGACCTGATCGACGAAGAGCCAGATCCCGGCGGCACTGAGGACAAGCGCCGTTCCCATCACACGGAACAGCACGATGCGCAGCGGCCAGTTGGCAGCAAAGGTCAGCATCACCGGCGGGTGATCGTCAAAGCCTGCGCTTTCCAGCCCTCGTCGCTGCGTCATTTGCATTGCACCCGTTCCACCACTCGCCGGCCACCTCTCGAAACTCCGGCTGTTGTTTGACATCTATCGTTAACAAAGCGACTAGATTGCGGCGCGGGCGGGGAAATCTACGGGCACCGGGCAAAGAGTACCGGCCCGCCCACGAGGCGCTTGCAGAAACTCAGGCTTGCCCTGAGCGGCAAAGCGTGTATACGGGCGCTTCCTTTTGCGAAAACACATGAACCGCGCAGTCTCTCGTGGTGGGGCCGCAAAAGGTTAAGGCCCCTCCTTTGAAATGCGCCTTGATATAAACAGGAGTACGCATGCCACTCTATGAGCATGTCATGATTGCGCGTCAGGATCTTTCCAACACGCAAGCCGAAGGCCTCATCGAACACTTTGGCTCGGTCCTCACCGACAACGGCGGCAACCTCGTTGATCACGAGTACTGGGGCGTCAAGACGATGGCCTACAAGATCAACAAGAACCGCAAGGGCCACTACGCCTTTCTGCGTTCCGACGCGCCTGCAACCGCCGTTCAGGAAATGGAACGTCTGATGCGCCTGCACGACGACGTGATGCGCGTCCTGACCATCAAGGTCGACGAGCATAAAGAAGGCCCGTCGGTCCAGATGCAGAAACGCGATGACCGCGACCGTGGCGAACGCCGCGAACGCCGCTGATCCGAACGCTTGAGAAAAGGACGCTAAATCATGGCTACCAAACCATTTTTCCGCCGTCGCAAAGTTTGCCCCTTCTCGGGCGACAATGCTCCCGCGATTGACTACAAGGACACCCGTCTTCTGCAGCGCTACATTTCCGAGCGTGGCAAGATCGTGCCCAGCCGTATCACCGCCGTTTCGGCCAAGAAGCAACGCGAACTGGCCCGCGCCATCAAGCGCGCCCGCTTCCTCGCCCTGCTTCCCTACGCCGTGAAGTAAGGAGAGAAACATGCAAGTTATCCTTCTGGAACGTGTGGCCAAGCTTGGCCAGATGGGCGACGTCGTAGACGTTAAGCCCGGCTACGCACGCAACTACCTCCTGCTTCAGGGCAAGGCTCTGACCGCATCCAAGGCGAACATCGAAGCCTTTGAAGCTCAGAAAGCCCAGTACGAAGCGAACAACCTCGAGACCCGCAAGGAAGCCGAAGCTCTCGGCGACAAGCTGAACGGTCAGCAGTTCGTCGTGATTCGTCAGGCCTCCGATGGCGGCAACCTCTATGGCTCCGTCACCACCCGTGACGCCGCGGATACCGCGACCGAGGCCGGCTTCAAGATCGACCGCAAGCAGGTCATCATCCGCGCGCCGATCAAGGAACTGGGTCTGCACGAAGTCGAAGTGCACCTGCACCCCGAAGTCATGGTCACCATCGAGCTGAACGTCGCCCGTTCGCCCGAAGAGGCCGAGCTTCAGGCTTCCGGCAAGTCCATCCAGGAATTGGCCGCCGAGGAAGAAGCAGCAGCTGAATTCGAGATCCAGGAACTGTTCGACGATATCGGCAGCGCCGCCTCCGACGACGAAGATCTGGCAGAGACTGCCGGTGTCGCGGAAACGCCCGCCGAGGACGACGAGAACACCGCTTCCTGATCGCGGAACCTGTCGTACTGAATTAAAGCCGCGCGGTTTCGCGCGGCTTTTTCGTTTTGAAGCCTGCGCAAGACCGTGGCCGCTGTGATCTTTATGGCGCTTCCAGTCCCATCACAGTTCGCCCCCAGCCAAACGCACCTAGAAACCACAAGTAAGATATTGATTACATTACCAGGTCTGGAAGGCCGAACCTGCCACTCGGTGCCCCCGAACACCCTGTGCCCGTTCAGCATCCCCGCATCGACAGAACCGGAAAAGTGATCCTTCTCAAGGCCATGCGGGCTTCGGCAAAGCACAGCCTATGGGATTTTTAACGACTTGCCAGATAGGACCGGTTGGCTAAATTGCCCTCGCAACATTAGGATGGATAAATGCAGGAATTTTCGCGTCGCCGTTTTCTGGGCCGGTCTGTCGCCCTTGCAGCACTGCCCCTCGTCTCTCCTCTCGCCGCGTGCAGCGGCACTGGCAACGATACGGTCACACGCGCAGGCCCGCCGCTTTATCCCAACGAAACACCCGAGCTGCGCCGCCTGATCAACCAATACGCCGATCTTTACGAAATTCCGCGCCCCTTGGTGCACCGGCTTGCGATCCGCGAAAGCACGCACCGCCCTGAGGCGATCAACCGGCCCTATTACGGCTTGCTTCAGATCCTGCCCGCCACGGCCCGTTCGATGGGCTTCCGGGGCGAACCGATGGATCTGCTCGATGCGGAAACCAATCTCAAATACGCGGGCAAGTACCTGCGCGGTGCGTGGTTGCTGTCTGACGGCAGCTTTGACACAGCCGTTAAGCATTATTCGCGCGGCTATTATTACGAAGCCAAGCGGCGCGGCATGCTGGAAGAAACCGGCGTCGGTTAAACTCTGTTCAGGCAACCGGGCCGGCAGAACCGGCCCGACAGGCGGCTCAGGCCGCCGCCTTGAGCCGCGCAGGCTCCATCACCGTCCAGATCGCCGCCCCAAGCGCGGCACCGGCCAGCGGGGCCACCCAGAACAGCCATAGCTGGTTCAGCGCCGCCGTTTCGGCAAAGAGCGCCACACCGGTCGAGCGTGCCGGATTCACCGACGTGTTGGTGACCGGGATCGAAATCAGGTGGATCAGCGTCAGCGCAAGACCGATGGCCACCCCGGCGAAACCGACCGGCGCATTCCCCGAGGTCGCCCCAAGGATCACCAGCACAAAGAATGCGGTCAGCACAACCTCAGTGATGAGAGCGGCGCTCATCGAATAGCCCATGGGCGACAGTTCACCATAGCCATTGGTGGCAAAGCCGCCCGTCCCCGTGAACCCGGCCGCGCCAGAGGCGATGAGGAACAGTACAAAGGCTGCAACGACCGAGCCGACCACCTGCGCGCCCCAGTAAGGCAGCACCTGCCCCATCGGATGACGCCCCGCCAGCGCAAGCCCAAGCGTGACCGCCGGATTGAAATGTGCGCCCGAGATATGACCGAGCGCAAAGACCATCGTCAGCACGGTCAGACCAAAGGCCAGCGCCACGCCAAGCCATGTAATCCCGACATCTGGCACACCCGCGGCCAGTACCGCGCTGCCGCAGCCCCCGAGGACCAGCCAGAAGGTCCCGAAAAATTCCGCCATAAGTTTATTCTTCATCTGAAAGCACCCCTATTGAAATATCGCCAAGGGTAACTCAACCTAAGGTAGATTTCTACAAATTATTCAGAGCAGTACAGGAAATCTTCGGCGATTTTCTGAATCGACCGTACACTTCGCTTTGATTGTCGGGTTCGGGGTACAGGCGCAAAGGAAAAGGGCCGCCCGGATGGGCAGCCCTTTGAAAGTCGTAAAAAGCGCAGGGCTTATTCTTCTTCAAGCGCCTCGACAGCTTTCTGAAGCTCGTCCTTGTCGATCTCTTTCTCGCTGACCTCAGCCAGTTCGAAGACGTAATCGACAACCTTGTCTTCGAAGATCGGCGCGCGCAGCTGCTGCTGCATCTGCGGGTTTTGCTGAACGAATTCAAAGAACTGGCGCTCCTGACCCGGGTACTGACGGGCCTGGTTCATAACCGCCTGGCTCATCTCGGCATCGGTCACTTCGACTTCGGCTTTCTGACCCAGCTCGGCCAGCAGCAGGCCCAGACGGACGCGGCGCTCGGCCAATTTCTTGTGCTCGTCGGTGGTCTCGATCTCGGGGTGATCGTGGCCCTGAACGTCGGGGTTTTCCTCGTGCCACAGCTGGTGCGCGATCTGACCGGCTTCGGCATCGACGAGGCTCGGCGGCAGGTCAAAGCTGACCAGCCCGTCAAGTTCGTCGAGCAGCGCACGCTTTTGAACCGCGCGGGCGGCACCGGCATACTCGGCTTCCAGACGCTCGGCGATCTGGGTCTTGAGCGCGGCGAGATCTTCGGCGCCGAATTTCTTAGCCAAATCGTCGTTGATTTCAGCAGCTTTCGCGGCTTTGACTTCCTTGACGGTGCAGTCGAACACGGCCTCTTTACCAGCCAGATGCTCGGCCTGGTATTCCTCGGGGAAGGTCACGGTGACGGCTTTTTCCTCACCGGCTTTTACGCCGACCAGTTGCTCTTCGAAGCCGGGGATGAAGCTGCCCGAACCCAGAACCAGCGGGTAATCTTCGGCGCTGCCGCCTTCGAATGCTTCGCCGTCGACCTTGCCGACAAAATCGAACACGACCTGATCGCCATCTTCGGCCGCGCCGTCTTTGGCTTCAAAGTCCTGTGCGTTTTTCGCAAGGTTCTCAAGGGCTTCGTCGATGTCTTCGTCCTTGGCCTTGACCACCAGCTTTTCCAGCTTGACCGATTTCAGATCGAGCTCGGGGATTTCGGGCAGGGCTTCGTAGGACATTTCGACCTGCACGTCGTCACCTTCTTTCCAGTCCTCGTTGGTCATCTTGACCTCGGGCTGCATGGCGGGACGGTCGCCGCTGTCTTCAAAGTGCTTGTTCATCGCACCGTCGATGGTTTCCTGCATCGCTTCGCCCAGCAGACGCTGGCCGAACTGCTTCTTCAGCAGCGGCATCGGCACCTTGCCCTTGCGAAAGCCCTTCATCTCGACTTCGGGCTGGGCTTCGGCCAGCTTTTCGTTGACCTTGTCGTCAAGCTCGCTCGCACTGACGGTGATCGCGTAGCCGCGTTTCAGACCTTCGTTCAGGGTCTCGGTGACTTGCATGTGCATCCTCGCATATACTGACAGGCCGCCAAGGGGCAGCCTGATGAAATTTGCGTCTTACTAGTGGGAGCAAAGGGGAGGATCAACCCGGAATCGCCTGCCGCGATGCGGCGAATGGGCAGAGGGCTGCCAAGGGCGAAAAGGGCTGTGCACAAGCCGTACAGCATCTGTACACCCCCTGTACATCAGCCGTGCAGCATTATGGTTTCGGCGGGACGGCTCTGCCCTGCGTAATCCGGCGCGAGGTGGCGCGGGCAAGGATCAGGCGGCGCAGGAAAGCGAGCACGAAGATGCCCGTCAGGATCAGCACGATGGTCGCCGCCGGCGCGCTGTCGAGGTAGAAGCTGGCATAGGTACCGGCCAGCATTGAAAACAGGCAGACGATCAGCGACACGACCATCATCGCGCCAAAGCTGCGCACCAACAAAAAGGCCACCGCCCCCGGTGTCACCAGCAGCGCCACCGCAAGGATCAGCCCTACGGAGCTAAGCGTCGCGACGATGGTGAGAGACAGCGCGCAGAGCAGACCGTAGTGCAGCCAGTTTACCCGCAGCCCCGAGGCCTGCGCCTGTGCCGGGTCAAAGGCATGGAGCAGCAGGTCTTTCCATTTCAGCACCAGCAGCGCAGAGACCGCCAACGCGATGAGACCGGATGTCCAGAGATCCTGCGGACCGACGCCCAGCATATTGCCGAACAACACATGGTCGAGATGCTCGTTGGTCTGGATCGAGGTGTAGAGGATAATGCCAAGGCCGAACATGCCGGAAAACACCACGCCCATCACCGTGTCCTGTTTGACCCGGCTGTTATAGGAGAGATAGCCCGTCGCCAGCGCGCAGGACATACCCGCGACAAAGGCCCCGACGATCAGCGGCAGGCCCAGCATCCAGGCCAGCACCACACCGGGCAGCGTCGCATGGCTGACCGCGTCGCCCATCAGTGCCCAGCCCTTGAGCACAAGGAAACAGGACAAGAGCGCGGTCGGCGGCGCCACCAGCAGCGCGATCCAGAAGGCGTTCTGCATGAAGGGAAACTGGAAAGGGAACAGCAGGCTTTCGATCACGGGCGCAGCTCCCGTCTTTCGAGCCGCGTCTGTTCCAGCGCGGCGCTCGCCTTGCGCCGGGCGGCCAGAACCCCGTGTTTCGGGGCGAACACAAAGGCCACGAGGAAGAGCAGCGTTTGCAGGCAGACGATCACGCCGCCAGTTGCTCCGTCGAGGAAATAGCTGAGGTATGCGCCGAAGAAACTGGTCAGCGTGCCGATCAGGACCGAGACCGCGATCAGGCGCGGGAAACGGTCGCAGAGCAGGTAGGCCGTCGCCCCCGGCGTCACCACCATCGCGATGACAAGAAAGGCACCGACCGTCACCATCGCTGCGACGATGGCGGCAGAGAGCAGCATGAAAAAGACAACGCGCAGCAGGTCGGGGCGCAGACCAATGGTGCGGGCGTGGTTTTCATCGAAGAACACGACCATCAGGTCTTTCCACTTGGCCAGCAACACCACAAGGCAGACCACACCGATAATCGCAAGTTGCAGCGTATCGCCGGGCGTGATGGCAAGAATATTGCCCATGATGATGGTCTGGATGCTGACCGACATGGGCGCGAGCGAGACCATGAACAGGCCCAACCCGAAGAAAGAGGTAAAGATGATGCCGATGATCACGTCGATCTTGAGCCCGGAGCGCCCGGAGAGAAACAGCATCGCTCCGGCGGCCAGCCCGCCCGAGATGAACGCGCCAAGCGCAAAGGGCAGACCAAGGATATAGGCCCCGGCCACCCCCGGCACGACGGAATGGGAAAGCGCATCGCCGATCAGCGACCAGCCTTTCAGCATCAGGTAGGCCGAGAGAAAGGCGCAGACACCGCCCACCAGCGCCGAGACCCACATGGCGTTGAACATATAGCCATAGCTGAAGGGTTCGAGCAGGAAAGCGATCATTCGGTGCTTTCCTTGGGACCATCCTTGGAGACAGTCTTTTTGCCGTTCTTCGATCTGCGCTGGCTGTATTGCACAAAGGGGCGTTCGTCGTCGGTGATGATCCGAAGCTCGCGCGGGTCGTCATCGTCGTGGAGCGCGTCGCCACCAAGTGTAAAGTGGCGCAGCACGCCGCCAAACGCCTTTTCGAGGTTGTCCCGGGTAAATATGTCCTCGGTCTCGCCATAGGCCAGCACCGTGCCCTTGACCAGAACCGTGCGGTCGCAGAATTCGGGCACCGAGCCGAGGTTGTGGGTGGACACGAGCATCACCCGGCCCTCATCGCGAAGTTCGCGTAGCAGGGCCACGATCTGGTCCTCGGTCTTCACATCGACCCCGGTAAAGGGTTCGTCGAGCAGGATCACCTGCCCTTCCTGCGCCAGCGAACGCGCAAGAAAGACACGTTTGCGTTGGCCGCCGGAAAGTTCTCCGATCTGGCGATGGCGATAGTCGAGCATATTGACGCGCCGCAAAGCCTGTTCGACCGCGTCGCGGTCGGCCTGACGCGGGCGGCGCAGAAAGCCCATATGGCCATAGCGCCCCATCATCACCACGTCTTCGACCAGCACCGGAAAGGACCAGTCGACCTCTTCGGATTGCGGCACATAGGCGACGAGATTTTCGCGCAACGCCTGCTTGACCGTTTTACCGAGCAGGGTGATTTCGCCCCGTGCCGCCGGGACAAAACCCATGATCGCTTTGAACAACGTTGACTTGCCCGCCCCGTTCACCCCGACCAGCGCGGTGATGGTACCGCGCGGGATTTCGAAACTGGCATCATGCAGTGCCGTATGGCCGTTGCGATAGGTCACGGTGACATCGCGCACGGTGATGCCGTCCATCGTGCCCAAAGCGGGCTGCGTGGTGTCGGCGGGCTGGTCGAGCATTGGGGGTCCTTACCGGGTCAAACCCTGTTGGTGTCAGGAAAACATTAGCTCAGTTCGCGGCAGGTGCCAGCGCATTCGCGATGGTTTCCGCGTCGATCCGCAGAAGATCGAGATAGGTGGGCACCGGACCGTCTGCCGCGCTTAAACTGTCGACATATAACATGCCGCCATAGCTCGCGCCGGTTTCCCGCGCCACCTGCTTGGCAGGCGACTGGTTCACGGTGCTTTCGCAGAAGACCGCCGGAATATCATTGTCGCGCACGGTATCGATGACACGGCGCACCTGTTGCGGCGTGCCGGTCTGGTCGGCGTTGATCGGCCAGAGATAGGCCTCTTTCAGGTCGAAATCGCGGGTCAGGTAGCTGAACGCGCCTTCGCAGGTGACCAGCCAGCGGCGGTTTTCCGGCAGCGCCTTGATCCGGTCGCGCAGCGGGCCGACGGTATCAGTGATCTGCTGCTTGTAGGTTTCGGCGTTGGCGGCATAGGTTTCGGCATTGTCCGGGTCATGTTCGGTCAGGGCGTCGCGGATGTTGTCGACATAGACCATCGCGTTATCGACACCCATCCAGCCGTGCGGATTGGGCAGACCTTCGTAGTCACCCTCGGCAATAGAAACCGGATCAACCCCGTCAGAGAGCACCGCCGAGGGCATGTCGCCAAGATTGGCGATGAACTGTTCGAACCAGCGTTCGAGGTTCATGCCGTTCCAGAGGATCAGGTCCGCCCCGCTTGCGCGCACGATATCCTGCGGCGTCGGCTGGTAGCCGTGGATTTCCGCCCCCGGCTTGGTGATGGAAACGACCTCGGCCGCGTCGCCCGCCACGTTCTGCACCATGTCCGCGAGAATGGTGAAGGTGGTGACGACCTTGAACTGATCGGCCTGTGCGCCCGTCGCAAGGGCCAGCGTCGTTGCCGCGCCAAGGGCCAGTCGTTTCAATATGTGCTGTGCCATGAAAGGCTCCGCTGAGTTTTAAGGGCTTGCCATTACGTAAATGCGACGCAGTCGCAGAAGTCAAGTAATGCAAATGCGAGTTATTCGCAATAATGATTTGCAACGATCCCACCCAGGTCAATGCATCTCTCTTGTGGGTTTTTCAGGCGTCGAGGGAAAAGCGTGCCGAGGACCACCCCGGCACGCGGGCTTCACCCCTGCGTCAGGTGGCGCAGCTTGGAGAGGACGCGGTCGGGGTCTTCCTGATAACCGACGGGCTCATAGAACCGGCCGTTTTCGTCAAAAAGCAGAACACTGGCGGAATGGTCCATCGTATAGCCGCCACCTTCGAGCGGCACCTTTGACGCGTAGATACGGAAGGCCCGGATCGCCTTGTCGATCTCCTCCCGTGGGCCGGACACGCCCTGCACGCCTGGCACCCACGACACGTAGTCGCGCAACGCGTCGACATTGTCACGCTCGGGATCGACGGTGATGAAGAAGACGCGCAGGGGGCTGCCTTCCTCTCCCAGTTCTTCTTGCCATGTGAGGATATCGCCGAGCGTTGTCGGGCAGACATCGGGGCAATGGGTAAAGCCGAAGAAGATGGCCGAAGGCGCGCCTTTGAGGCTGTCTTCGGTAAAGGTATCGCCATCGGTCGTGGTCAGGGTGTAATCCCCCTGCCCCAACATGTCGCCGACGGTTTGCGTCATGCGCGGTTCCAAGACGCGTACCCAGAGGAACGCGCCGAGGGCGACGATCGCCGCCCCCCAGAGCAGAACGATGAAAAGGTGTTTACGGGCCATGATTACTCCTTGGCCATGCCGGCATGGCCGCTGTGATCGCCATGGTTGCCATGACGAGCGCCGCGCGCGTTCGGCGCACCGATGGCAAGCGGCACGGTCACCTCGCCCGCTTTTTCGAAGGTCAGCGTCGCGTTGACGGTTTCACCTTCGACAAAGGGCGCTTCGATCTGCATGAACATTATGTGGTATCCGCCCGGTTGCAGCTTTACCGTCGCGCCCGCCGGGATCGGCAGACCATCGGCCAGTTCGCGCATCTTCATCACGTCGTTTTCCATCTTCATCTCGTGGATCTCGGTCCGGCTGGATACCGGGGAGGAGGCCGCAACAAGCCGGTCGTCGCTGTCGCCATTATTCACGATGGTCAGGAAACCGCCCGCGACTGGGGCATTGGGCAGCGTGGCGCGGGAGAACCCACCCGAGAGCGTCAGGTCGCCAAGCGTGATTTCACCCGGTTTTTCGCCGTGATCGTGGGTGGCGTGCATTTCAGCGGCCGTGACGGTCAGCTTGGGGGCCGGGTTGGGCATGTCGTGCGAGCCAGACGTATCGGTCCAGTCCGCCGTGCCGTCGGCGCAGGTCTGCAGGGCGGGAAAATACAGCACCGTATCAGGTGCCACATCGCGGCCGACGGTGCCGCGCACGGTGAATTCATCGTACCAGCCATCTTCGAGATTGCCGCCCGACCATGTCACCTTTTGCACGCCTTGGGTCATGGTGTGGCCGTGCATTTCATAGGGCGTGGCGTAATCGGCGGTTTCGGTTTCGAGTGTCCAGCCCGCCTTGGGCATCGGCTTGGCCGCGTAGAACCCGTCGGGCATGGTCAGTTCGACAGTATGGGTCGCCTGCCCGTCGCAGCCATGCGGCACGCGCAGGGTGATCTTGGTGGTTGTACCAGCGGCGACCTCGGTCTGTTCCAGCGTGGAATGCGCGATGGCGGAAGTGGCGAGCGCCGACAGGAAGCCTGCGGCAATAAGGGATTTGGTCATCTGTATCTCCAGTAGCCCCGCAGGCGGTTCTTTTGCCGGATACGGGGGAAATTGCGCGGCCCTTGGGCCGGTCGATCGGAATTACCCGGTTACCGGGCGTTTGAGATCAGATCAGCGCCGGCGGCGCGCGTGCGGAGATATTCGGATTGCCCGCCTGGGCGGCAATTGTCAGATCTGAGAGCTGCGCCAGATCGGTCGAATAGCGCAGCCGACCCTCGGCCAGTTCGGGGCGCATGTCGGGCGGATCGGAGAGCAACCGGCAGAACGGGCAGCGATGGTCATGGGCGCCGTCAAGATCGCCACAGATGTCATCATAGCTGAGCCCGAGGCTGAGAGCGGCCATTTCGCGCGCGGGTTCGTCGCGATCCGGGGCCATCAGGTGGGCCGACAGAACACCTACCAGCGCGATCAGGATCGCGGCAAGGCTGGTCAGCAGGAAATGGGCCGGTCTGCGGGTCATGCCGCCGATGTAGCGCGGATTCCCGCCGCAGGGGAAGAGGCCTTGATGCGGTGCATTGGCGCGGCGGGTCCCGGCACAACACGCCCTAATTTTGGTCAACCGGTCCTGCCGGTCGCAATTGGGCGATTTCGCAGTTGCCTTTAGGGACGGGCTTGGGCATTTTTGTCTGGCAGCCTTTTCGCCGGACTTTTAACGCGCCCCTGACGCGCAAGTTCTGCGACGGCCAGCCATGACTGAGCGACCATCACATAGCAGTCACCATTCCCCGTCATAATGAAAAAAAACGCCGCTGCGGTCACGTCTAGATATTGACACCCCGCCCACCCCTGACACAATATGCTGTAGCTTTGGTGCTCACGAGGTGACTCGTCAGCAAAGAGGGAAACCGGTGAGAATCCGGCACTGCCCCCGCAACTGTAAGCGGCAAGCCAAGGCCCGAAACCACTGGAATTCACGTTCCGGGAAGGCGGGCCAAGGCGATTGAGCCGCAAAGTCAGGAGACCTGCCAAGGCGGCGAAGATGACGACCACGGACGGTGGGTCCGGGAGGGAAGACAGGGGCGAAAGCGCCTCTCTTCGAGTCCCGACCCAGACGGCTCTGAAAATTGGCAAGGGACCAGACAATGACGATCACAGTGTATTCCAAACCGGCATGCGTACAATGCACCGCAACCACTCGCGCGCTGGATGCACGCGGGCTGAACTACGACGTGGTCGACCTGACTCAGGACGCAGCCGCTATGGAACGGGTTCAGGAAATGGGCTATCGTCAGGCTCCGGTCGTGATCGCCGGAGACGAGCACTGGGCCGGGTTCCGCCCGGACATGATCGGACGTCTTTCGTAAATTTTCCGAATGGGGATTCTAAGCCATGAGCGGGCTTGTCTTTTTCTCTTCGCGATCGGGCAATACCCGGCGCTTCGTGGAAAAGCTTGACCTCGCGGCGGACCGAATCCCCATTGACGAGACCGAGGCTTTCCCGGATATCCGCGCGCCTTACGTTCTGATCTGCCCGACATATGCGGATGCGCATGGGCGGGGCGCGGTGCACCGGCAGGTGATCCGCTTTCTGAACGCTCCTGAACGTCGCGCCCTGTTGCGCGGCGTCATTGCCGGGGGAAACCGGAATTTCGGCGCGACTTTCGCGCAGGCGGGCGGTGTCATCGCCCGCAAATGCAATGTGCCGGTGCTCTACCGTTTCGAGCTTGCCGGAACCGATACCGATATCGCCCGCGTCAAGGCCGGGCTTGAGACATTTTGGGGACAAGAATGCTCGATTCCAGCCTAACCGCGAACCTCGACTTTCACGCGCTGAACGCGATGCTGAACCTCTATGACGAGGACGGCAAGATTCAGTTCGATGCCGACCGCAAGGCGGCGCGCCAGTATTTCCTTCAGCACGTGAATCAGAACACCGTGTTCTTTCACTCGCTCGAGGAAAAACTCGGCTATCTCGTCGAGGAAGGCTATTACGAAGGCGCCGTGCTGGAGCAGTACGAGCAGACCTTCCTGCGCAAGATCTGGGATGCGGCCTGGGCCAAGAAGTTCCGCTTTCCGGCCTTTCTGGGCGCTTACAAGTATTACACCTCGTACACGCTAAAGACATGGGACGGGCAGCGTTACCTTGAGCGGTTCGAAGACCGTGTCGTCATGGTCGCGCTGACGCTGGCGCGGGGCGACGAAACGCTCGCGCTCAAGATCATGGACGAGATCATCGACGGTCGGTTCCAGCCCGCGACGCCGACCTTCCTCAACGCCGGGAAAAAGGCACGGGGCGAATTCGTGTCCTGTTTCCTGCTGCGTCTGGAAGACAACATGGAAAGCATCGGGCGCGGCATCAACTCGGCGCTGCAGCTGTCCAAGCGCGGCGGTGGCGTGGCGCTGATGCTGACCAACATCCGCGAGCATGGCGCACCGATCAAGGGCATCGAAAACCAGTCCTCGGGCGTGATCCCGGTCATGAAGCTGCTCGAGGATAGTTTCAGCTATGCCAACCAGCTGGGCGCCCGTCAGGGGGCCGGCGCGGTCTATCTGAACGCGCACCACCCCGACATCCTGCGCTTCCTCGATACCAAGCGCGAGAATGCCGACGAAAAGATCCGCATCAAGACGCTGAGCCTTGGCGTGGTGATCCCCGACATCACGTTTGAGCTCGCCAAGAAAAACGAGGACATGTACCTGTTCTCGCCGCATGACGTGGAAAAGGTATATGGCTGTGCCTTCTCGGAGATTTCGGTCACCGAGAAATATCACGAGCTGGTCGATAACCCGCGGATCCACAAGAAAAAGATCAACGCGCGCAAGTTCTTTCAGACCATTGCCGAGATCCAGTTTGAATCGGGCTATCCCTATATCCTGTTCGAGGATACCGCGAACGAGGCCAACCCCGTCGCGGGCCGGATCAACATGTCGAACCTCTGCTCGGAAATCCTGCAGGTGAACGAGGCCTCCGAGTTCAACGAAGACCTCGGCTATGCCCATATGGGCAGCGACATCTCCTGCAACCTCGGCTCGCTCAACATCGCGAAAACGATGGACGGCGGCGATCTGGGCAAGACGGTCGAAACCTCGATCCGCGCCCTGAACGCGGTGAGCGAGATGAGCAGCATCGATTCCGTGCCGTCGATCCGCCACGGCAACGCCCAGAGCCATGCGATCGGTCTGGGCCAGATGAACCTGCACGGCTATCTCGCCCGCGAGCGTATCCATTACGGATCGCCCGAGGGGGTCGATTTCACCAACATCTATTTCTGCACCGTGCTGTTCCACTGCCTGCGGGCGTCGAATGCGCTGGCGGTGGAAAAAGGCGAGAAATTCAAAGGGTTCGAAGACTCGAAATACGCCGACGGCAGCTTCTTTGATCGCTATGTCTCGCAGGACTGGCAGCCCGAGACCGACAAGGTGCGCGACCTGTTCGAAGCCGCCGGGATCGATATCCCGAGCCGCGAGGACTGGGCCGCGCTGCGCGACAAGGTTATGGAGGGCGGGCTGTATAACCGCAACCTTCAGGCCGTGCCACCGACCGGATCGATCAGCTATATCAACAACTCGACCTCCTCGATCCATCCGATCACCTCGAAAATCGAGATCCGTAAGGAAGGCAAGATCGGCCGGGTCTATTACCCGGCGCCCTACATGACCAACGACAACCTTGAATACTACAAGGACGCCTATGAGATCGGCCCCGAAGCGATCATCGACACCTATGCGGCGGCAACGCAGCACGTCGATCAGGGCCTGTCGCTGACCCTGTTCTTCCCGGCCGAAGCCTCGACCCGCGACATCAACAAGGCGCAGATCTATGCCTGGAAGAAGGGCATCAAGACGATCTACTATATCCGCCTGCGTCAGATGGCGCTGGAAGGGACCGAGGTCGAAGGTTGCGTCTCCTGCTCGCTCTAGGCATCCCTGCCCCATGATTCCCGTCCCGGGGTTCCTGCCCCGGGCCGCCTGCCCCCGAACCTGCCTGCCATAAGGTGCCCCGCATGAAAGATACCGTCGTGAGCCGAGCCGTGCCCCGTGCCGTCAACTGGAACCGTCTGGAAGATGACAAGGATCTCGAGATCTGGAACCGCCTGACGGTCAATTTCTGGCTGCCGGAAAAGGTGCCGCTGTCCAACGACATCCAGAGCTGGTCTCAGCTGACGCCGCAGGAACAGACGCTGACGATCCGCGTCTTTACCGGTCTGACCCTGCTCGACACGATCCAGAACACCGTGGGTGCGCCGACCCTGATGGAAGACGCGATCACGCCCCATGAAGAGGCCGTGCTGAGCAATATCTCCTTCATGGAAGCGGTGCATGCGCGCAGCTATTCCTCGGTGTTTTCAACGCTTTGCCAGACCGACCAGGTGGACGAGGCGTTCCGCTGGTCCTCGGAGAACGAGCATCTTCAGGCCAAGTCGCGGCTGATCCTCGACGAATATGACGCGACTTCAAGCCCGCTGCGCAAAAAGGTCGCCAGCGTCTTCCTCGAAAGCTTCCTGTTCTATTCCGGTTTCTACCTGCCGATGCACTGGTCGAGCCGCGCACGCCTGACCAATACCGCCGACCTGATCCGCCTGATCATCCGCGACGAGGCGATCCACGGCTATTACATCGGCTACAAGTTCCAGCGCGGCATGGAGCGGCTGAGCGAGGCCGAGCGTCAGGAGATCAAGGATTTCGCCTTTGGGCTGATGTTCGATCTCTACGACATCGAGGCGCGCTATACCGAGCAGCTATACGATCCGCTGGGCCTGACCGAGGACGTCAAGAACTTCCTCCACTACAACGCGAACAAGGCACTACAGAACCTTGGTTTCGAAGGGCTTTTCCCCGATGAAGCCTGTCGCGTGAACCCGGCGATCATGGCCGCTCTCTCGCCGAATTCGGACGAGAACCACGACTTCTTCTCGGGCTCCGGTTCGTCCTACGTGATCGGCAAGGCCGTCGCGACCGAGGACGAAGACTGGGATTTCTGAGGAGACGTCAGGGACAAAATTGAAACCGCTACCGGGATTTGGTGGCGGTTCTTTTTTGGGGGTGATTGATCACATCTGAGGTGCGATTGAGACATGCACGGCAGGTCCCATCGTCGCCCTTCAGATCGCTTCGAGTACCTCTTCCTATCAATGGGCCAACAGAACCCATAATTCGGACCGCCATCAATGCGCGGGCCCAATACGCCTTACAGATCTGTGGATTTTAAAGCTAGCAGCTATTAGCCTCCCTCTCATCGTACACTTAAGTACGTGTTTATTAACTGGGAGAGAATTATGGGAAAAAGACTTTTGGGCTGCCTGACATTTGCAGGCGTTTTGGCAATGTCGTCCGCTGCATTCGCGGCACCGGTTTATCTCAATGAATCGCTTATCAGTGTAAGTGTTGGTTCAGGCACGACCGCGACGACATCAAACAATACGTTCAATAACGGACAAACGATAAACAAGGTCATCGACGCGCCAAGCGCCGACGCAGAAGAATTTCACAATCAAACCACCCATATCTGGTTCTCTGGTGGGGGCCTAGAACTGCTGTTCGACTTCAATCAAGAGTACGATATCTCGACGCTGCATTTCTGGAACTACACCGGCGAAGGCTATGATGTGGATAATATCGACTTCACCTTCTTTGATAGTTCATCAACGCAAGTCGGAAATCTGTCGGTGTCGCCTGCTCTCGGTTCATCGCCCGGGATCAAAGCGGAAGATATTGCCCTCGCAGCCCCGCTGAACGTGCAGTTCGTAACAGCATTTTTGACAGGTACAAACAATCAGGTGGATTTCCAGAACATCGGGTTTACGGCTGAGGTATCGACGCCTCGGCCGCCCTCGACCGTGCCGCTGCCTGCGGGTCTGCCTCTCATGCTATCGGGACTTCTGGGGGCTGGCCTTCTGGCACGACGCAAGAAAACCTCCTGAGCCTGCACCGCTTACAGCTACGTCTCTGTCCCGACCTCGTTCAGGTCGGGATACCCCCTCACACCGCACCGAACCCCTGGCGGCCGACGCTGTCATAGGCCACGAACCCGGCGTTGCGGGCATCCTCGGGCGTGTAGATGTTGCGCAGATCGCCCAAACGCGGGTCTTTCATCGTCTTCGCCAGCGCCTTCAGGTCCAGTGCGCGGAACTCGTTCCATTCGGTCAGGATCACCAGCAGGTCTGCCTCTTTCGCGGCCTTGTAGGGATCGTCCACCCAGGTCACGCCGGGCAGCAGCGCCTCGCCCTCGCGTTTGCCCTGCGGGTCGCAGACGCGCAGGCGCGCCCCGCCGCCGACCAGCGCCGGCACGATGGTCAGGCTGGGCGCGTCGCGCATGTCGTCGGTGTTCGGCTTGAAGGTCACGCCCAGCACCGCCACGGTCTTGCCGTTGAAACTGCCGCCGCAGAGATCGCGCAGCTTGTCGATCATCCGCCGCTTGATGTCCTCGTTCACCTGGATCACCGTTTCGGTGATATGCATGGTCGCCGCGTAATCCTGCCCGATCCGCGCCAAGGCCTTGGTATCCTTGGGAAAGCACGACCCGCCATAGCCCGGCCCCGCATGCAGGAACTTGTTGCCGATGCGGTTGTCGAGCCCCATGCCCTTGGCGACTTCCTTCACGTCCGCGCCGGTCTTTTCGCAAAGCGCCGCGATCTCGTTGATGAAGGTGATCTTGACCGCGAGAAAGGCATTGGCCGCGTATTTGATGGTTTCCGCCGATTCCAGATCGGTCGCGATGATCGAGAAATCACGCAGGTAGAGCGGGCGGTAGATCTCGTTCATCACCTCGGCGGCGCGGTCGTTTTCAACCCCGACGACGACGCGGTCGGGCTTCATGAAATCGTCGATCGCCGCGCCTTCGCGCAGGAATTCCGGGTTCGAGGCCACGTCGAAATCGAGACCGGGATTGGCCTTGGCGATGACCTCCTTCACCTGCCGGTTGGTGCCCACCGGCACGGTCGATTTGGTCACTACGACCATGTAGTGATCGGCGGTGCGCGCGATCTCCTCGGCCGCGGCCATCACATAGGTCAGGTCCGCATGGTTGTCGCCGCGTCGCGTAGGCGTGCCGACCGCGATGAACACCGCCTGCGCGCCTTCGAGCGCGGCGGCGAGATCGAGCGTGAAGGACAGCCGCCCGGCCTCGACGTTTCGCGCCATCAGGGTATCAAGCCCCGGTTCGTAGATCGGCACGCGCCCCTGTTCGAGCATCTCGATCTTGCGCGGATCCTTGTCCACGCAGACCACCTCATGCCCGAAATCGGAAAAACACACGCCCGAGACAAGGCCGACATAGCCGGTGCCGATCATCGCAATCTTCATGAACAAATCTCCTGTGCCCGAACGTCATAACCTGCGGAAACGCCCGGGTAAATCACCTCCCCGGACTGTCGTTCCCAAGAGCTGAGGATGCAAGATGGTTAAGGGGGATGGGGCAAAGAGGAGGTTTGAGGGTTACGCTTCGCCCAAGCAGGCAGCGTCCTAGTGCGGGTACGGAATTTAGGGACGCGGATGGGGAAAGCCTCATGGGCCGTCCTCCAGGCGGTTGGCTGCGCAGGTCACCTGAGCACCGCGTCTTGATTTATCACGATGCCGTGCGGATCGTTTATTGCCGTGGCCAGCGCCCCATCTATCATGTGAATCCATATGTCGCGGAGTGCGCAAGATTGCGACCGGCTGCCTTGTCTTGCTGGCAAGAGGCCGCTCCGCCCAGACACGCAGGGAGACTGAGATGACCCCGAACCGACTGACCCGCCGAACCCTTGTCCTGACCGGTGCCGCTGCGGCTGCGGCCTTTACGACCGGCAGCGGGCTTGTGACCCCTGCCCGTGCCGCAGGTGTTGCCCCGACGCCATCGATGCGCGGCGGTGCGAACAACTATCTGCCCGGCGCGCCGATTGTCGAGCGGATCGGCGGCGGCGGGTTCTGGATGTCGGGCACCGTGCGTCGTGCCGGGGACGGTGCGCCGCTGGAAGGCGTGCGCATCCAGATCTGGGCCCACACCACCGAGGGGCACGAACGTGATCCGCACAGCCATGGCGCGACGCTGACCCGGGCGGATGGGACATTCCGACTGGAGATGCCACAGATCATTCCCGCCTTTGGACAGGCACATGGCCATCTTGCCTATGACGACCCGGCGTTCGAGACGGTCTTTCTGAGGCCTGTCATGAGCAGCCCGAATGACACGAGCCTCAGTGCGGATTTCGTGCTCAACCCCGCCTGACAAAGGGTGCCCTTACGTCCTTTCCTGATCTGGCTCGCGCTGGTTGTCGCCATTGGCGGACCGCTTGCCATCGCCGCATCCAGCCCGCTGCTGGCCTGGCGGCAACCGGTCTATATCATCGCCGGGTTCGCCGGGGTCTGCGGCTTGGCGATGTTGCTGCTGCAACCGCTGCTTGCCTCGGGTCGCCTGCCCGGTCTCGCCCTGCCCGTCTCGCGGCGGATACACCGGTTTCTGGGTGCCGCCCTGGTGGCGGTGGTGATCGTCCATGTCGCAGGCCTGTGGGTGACCAGCCCGCCCGATGTGATCGACGCGCTGACCTTTGCGTCACCCACCCCGTTTTCCGCATGGGGCGTCATTGCCATGTGGACGATTTTCCTGACCGGTCTGATCGCTGCGCTGCGCCGTCGGTTGCGCCTTTCGCCTCGGCAATGGCAGTGGGTCCACATGGCGCTGGCCGTGGTGATCGTGGTGAGCACCATCGTCCACGCGCTGCTGATTGACGGCACCATGGGCACCCTCTCCAAAGCCATGCTTTGCGCGCTGGTGGCGGGGGCGGCACTTTGGGTCATGATCGACATGAAACGCCGCCGGAGCGGGAAGCGGCGCAGCCGGTAGACCGCGCGTTTTGATTCCTTCACGGCTTGGGACGGCTCGCGAGTTCCGCTTCGAGCTGGGCGATCCTTTGCTCCCGTTGCATCAGCGCCGCGCGCACGTCTTCGGCCTCGAACCGCTGGGGAATATGCTGGCGGCAGTTCACATCCCATGTGCCGATATCGAACAGGATCGCCCGTTCCGGACGCCCCCTGCCGTCTTCTGGAACCAGACGTCCAAGCAAGGCGGGGTCGCCTTCGACCACGCGCGCCCTGCCCCAAAGCTTGATCCGGCGGCGCTGCGCGTAGTCGATAAGGAACAGGAAGGCTTGCGGATTCTCGGAGAGATTGCCGAGCGTGATATACTGCCGGTTGCCCGCCAGATCGGCGAACCCGATCTGATAATCGTCCAGCACTTTAAGAAACCCGGCTGGGCCACCACGATGCTGAATATAAGGCTGCCCCCCGGCGCTTGCGGTGCCGAGAAATACGCTGGTCTGGGCCGCGATAAAATCCGCCAGATCGGGTGTAATCCGGTCCGGCCAGGGGTTCTGGACATCGCCGCCTGCAAAGAGATCGCGCGACCCCTTTGCTTCTTGCTGCGCCTTTACGGCTGGTGAAAAGGCAATGTCGCTGGGGGAATGGTGGGTCATGGTTTGGTCCCTCTGCCTTTTGATGAGCGCTTGTCCTGCGACGGGTTATGAGTGGTCGTGTGGTTCTTTTCGGTGGCGTGCGTTGTTTCGCGCACCGTTTGCCTGGCTACAGTTACTCCTTCCACGTTTCGAAAACAGATCGTAAGATTGCAAAGCAACCTTCCGGAAAGTGGGAATATGGCGGACCGTCTCGATTCCATGTCCATCCTTGTCGCGGCCGTCGATGCCGGAAGCCTATCTGCGGGGGCGCGGCAGCTTGGCCTGCCGCTTGCCACCGTCAGCCGCCGGATTGCCGATCTAGAGTCCGGGCTGGGCACGCGGCTGATGCACCGTTCCGCACGCGGGGTGATCCTGACCGATCCCGGTGCGGCCTATGTCGCTGCTTGCCGGCGCATTCTAGAAGAAGTCTCGGAAGCGGAACGCATTGCGTCGGGCGAATTCTCGGTGCCGCGCGGGGTGCTGACGCTGTCGACGCCCATCGTGTTCGGGCGGTTGCATGTGCTGCCCTGTGCGGTTGGGTTCCTGCAGGCCTATCCCGAGGTCGAACTGAGACTGGAACAGACCGACCGGCCGATCAGCTTGAGCGAAGAGCACGTGGATGCGGCGATCCGCATCGGTCATCTGCCTGACAGCAGCCTGCGGGCACGTCGGGTGGGCGCGGTCCGACAGGTGGTCTGTGCCAGCCCCGCCTATCTGAAAGAAAAGGGCCGTCCGGAAAAGCCCGACGACCTGAGTGCGCATGACTGCGTCGTTTTCGAGAACCTCATGAGCAATGAGCGCTGGTCATTCGGTGAAGGCGCGGAGAAGCGCTCGGTTCCGATCCGCTCACGACTGACCGTGAACACGGCAGAGGCCGCCATTGATGCCGCGGTCGCCGGGTTGGGCGTGACCCGCGTGCTGTCCTATCAGGTCGCGGGTGCCGTGGCCTCGGGTCAGCTTGAGATCCTGCTGGAAGAGTACGAGCCCAGACCTTGGCCCGTCAGCATCCTGTTTCGCGACGGCCTTGTGCCGAGAAAGCTGAGGGCTTTCATCGATTTCGCCGCGCCGAGGCTGGAAAAGGCGCTGGCCGGATAGATTGTCGGATTGGAAAGGCGTGTTTGTGCTTGGGTCGTCGGACAGACAGGCCGCGTGAGAACGTATGGCTACGCCTGGAGTGAACTCCAAGCAGACATACGCTGATGGCTAAGCCAGACCGGGCCGGACGATCTGCGCGTCCGGCCCGGTCGATGATCATGCGGCAGGCAGCTGGTCGAGGTACTTGTCCAGCGTCACCGGGTAGTCGCGCACGCGCACCCCGGTTGCATTGTAGACCGCGTTGGCAATCGCCGCCGCGACACCGCAGAGCCCAAGCTCACCCACGCCCTTGGCCTTGAGCGGGCTTGACTGCGGATCGAGCGTGTCGAGGAAGATCACCTCTTGCTCGGGGATGTCCATGTGCACCGGCACCTCGTAGCTTGCGAGGTCGTGGGTCGCGAAAAAGCCACGGCCCTTGTCGATGGCCAAATCTTCCATCATCGCCGCACCGACCCCCATCACCATGCCGCCGATCACCTGACTGCGAGCGGTAATCGGGTTGAGGATGCGACCCGCGTCGCAGGCCGCCAGCATACGGCGGAGACGGATTTCACCGGTGCCCACATGCACGCCGACTTCGACGAAATGTGCGGCAAAAGTCGAAACGACCTCCTCACCGCGGAAATCACCGAACTCCATCGTGTCTTCGGCGACGATTTCCCCGTCGGCTGCGAAGGAGGCAAGGGTCATCTGCTTTTCGCCCGTGCGCACGCTGGCATTTTCAAAGGTCAGCGATTCCGGGTCATTGGTCCCGATCTTCTTGGCGATCTCGCCGCGAAGGGCCAGACAGGCGGCATAGGTGCCTGCGGTGGCGCTTGCCGCGCCCCACTGACCGCCGGACCCGGCGGAAACCGGATAATCGCTGTCGCCAAGCCGCACTTCGACCGCATCAAGCGGCAAGCCCATGGTTTCGGCGGCGGTCTGCGCGATGATCGTGTAAGACCCGGTGCCGATGTCGGTCATGTCGGTTTCGACGATAAGCGTACCGCCCGGTTGCAGCCGAACCCGCGCGCCGGAGTCCATGGCCGGACCACCGCGATAGGCGCCCGCAATGCCATGTCCGATCAGCCAGTTGCCGTCGCGACGCTGGCCCGGCGTGGTGTTGCGATCACCCCAGCCAAAGGCCTCGGCCCCGCGATTCAGACATTCGACAAAATGCCGGTCCGAGAACGGCTTGTCCGGGTCTTCGGGATCGACCTGCGTGTCGTTGATGGCGCGGAATTCCACCGGGTCCATGCCCAGTTTCTCCGCCATCTCGTCCATCGCGATTTCCAGCGCCATGAGACCGGCAGCCTCGCCCGGCGCGCGCATCGCGTTCGCTTCGGGCAGGTGCATTTCGGCCAGATGCTTGACGATCAGGCGGTTGTCGCCCGCATAAAAGCGCCGGGTCTGGTCAACGGCATTCTCGCCAGCCCCGCCGGGGAAGGTATGCGAGATCGCCTCATGCGCGATGGCGGTGATCTTGCCGTCCGCCTGCGCGCCAATACGGATGCGCTGGATGGTCGAGGCCCGGTGGGTGGTGTTGTTCATCACCATCGGACGCGGCAGCATCACCTTGACCGGACGCCCGGCCTTGCGCGCGCCAAGTGCGGCAAGAACCGCCTCGGCCCGAAGGAACAGTTTGCTGCCGAAACCGCCGCCGATATAGGGGCTGTCGACGCGCACATCGTCCGGGTCGATCTCAAGCGTCGTGGCCAGCGCCTGACGGTTCCATTCGATCATCTGGTTCGATGTCCAGATCGTCAGCTTGCCGTCCTGCCATTGTGCAATGGTCGCATGAGGCTCCATCATGGCGTGGCTTTGGCTTGGCGTGCGGTATTCCTGATCGAGCGTGACTTCGGCGGCTTCAAAAGCGGATTCGAAATCGCCTACCCGGCTGACCGGGTCCGAACGATCCTCGCGCATTTCCTGCCACGCGGCTTCGAGGTCATAGCTGCCTTTTGTCTCTTCGTAGTCGACCTTGATCAGGGCAGCAGCGGCGCGCGCCTGTTCAAGCGTCTCGGCGACGACGACGCCGATGGCCTGATGGTAATGCGCCACCTCGGCACCGCCGAACAGCGGCGCGGCGTTCATGTCCGAGGGCATCGGCATTTCGCCCGTTTCGAGCGCGGTGACGATATCGATCACGCCCGGCGCGTTGAGCGCAGCGTCGGTGTCCATGTTTGTGATGCGGCCCTGCGCGATGGTCGAAACCACCGGGTAGCCGACAAGCTGACCCTCGGCGACATCGTGGCGTTCGTAGGCATAGGGGGCCTGCCCCGATACCTTCAGCGGCCCGTCGATACGGTGCGTGGGCTTGCCGACGACTTTCGAGTCGTCGAACATGTTGTCTCCGGCTGGTTGATTGAACTCCATTGCTTCACTCCTCTGCCAGCATGGCGGCAAGCGTGCGCTCAGCCAGCGTGATCTTGAATGCGTTTTCCTCGGTCGGACGCGCGCCGTCGAGCAGGCGCGACATCACGGCGCGTGCCCCGTTCGGCAGTTCGGCATCGGCCTCGTCGGACCGCCACGGTTTCGGTGCGACACCACCAAGCGCCACCCGTCCCGAGCCGTCCGGCTGGCGGATCAGGGCCACGGAAACGAGCGCAAAGGCGTAAGACGCCCGGTCGCGCACCTTGTGATAGGCATGGGTGCCGCCAACCGGGGCCGGCAGGGTAACCGCGGTGATGATCTCACCCGGCATCAGCGCGTTTTCCTGTTCCGGTGTGTCGCCGGGAAGCTGGTGGAACTCTGCAAGCGGAATCTGGCGGGTCATGCCGACCGGCGTGATCGTTTCGACCGTCGCATCCAGCGCACGCATGGCTACGGCCATATCGCTTGGGTGAGTGGCGATGCAGCTGTCCGAAGTGCCGACAACGCCCAGTTGGCGCGAGAAAGCGCCTTCGCTGAGTGCGCCGCAGCCCGAGCCCGGCTCGCGTTTATTGCAGGGCTGTGCCGTGTCGTAGAAATACGGGCAACGCGTTCTTTGCAGCAGGTTTCCGGCGGTCGTCGCCTTGTTACGTAACTGACCCGACGCTCCTGCCAGCAAGGCACGGCTGAGCACGCCATAATCGCGACGCACGGTTTCATGCGCGGCCAGATCGGTGTTGCGCACCAGTGCGCCGATGCGCAATCCGCCATCTTCGGTCGCTGAAATTTCATCCAGCCCCAGACCGTTCACATCGATCAGGTGCACGGGTGTCTCGATTTCGAGCTTCATCAGGTCGAGCAGGTTTGTGCCGCCCGCGATGAACTTGGCGCCTTCGACTTCGGCGGCACGTGCCGCTGCCTGCGCCGCGTCGCTGGCGCGTTCAAAGGAAAACTGTCTCATGCCTGCTCCTCCGCCACGTTGGTGATCGCGGCGAGAATGTTCGCATAGGCGCCGCAGCGGCAGATGTTGCCGGACATGCGCTCGCGAATCTCGGAATCGGTCATCTCGATCTGTGCGGTCAGATCATCGGTCACGTGGCTGGGGATACCTGCGCGGATCTCTTCCAGCACCGAGCGGGCCGACATGATCTGGCCGGGGGTGCAATAGCCGCACTGGAACCCGTCGTTGGCCACGAAAGCGGCCTGCATCGGGTCGAGATTGTCGGGCGTGCCGACGCCCTCGATCGTCTGGATCTCGTCTCCGTCATGCATGACCGCAAGCGAGAGGCAGGAATTCACCCGCTGACCGTTCACCGTGCAGGTACAGGCGCCACATTGACCGTGGTCGCAGCCCTTTTTTGTGCCGGTGAGTTTCAGGTTCTCGCGCAACGCGTCAAGCAGCGTGGTGCGGTTGTCGATCGTCAATTCCTGCTCTTCGCCATTGACGGTGAGCGTGATGGTGGAATCCTCGGCGCCGGACGGTGCCAGGGCCGCGCTGCTCTGCGCGGCTGCCCGTTGTCCGGTCGCCGCTCCGATCGCGATTGCCGCGCTGCCCGCAAAAAGCGTGCGGCGGCGGATTTCAAATTCGATAGGGGGCGCCATGATATTCATATCCTCATCTCTGCTTGCCGACCTATGGCCGGTTGCTGGCTTCGTTTGGACCATGTGAGGGGAACTAGCGGTGAGGCGGCAGGCGACTATGCCTCGCAATCACTAGGTATTATCTGCTCAGCTCATGAATGAGGTATATCTGTGAACAATAGAGCGCAATGACGGGCAAATCCTGCGGGCACGAATGCCCGGTGCAGGAGCGCTTGCCGAAATATGCTAGAAGAGAAAAAATGGTGCGGGTGAAGGGACTTGAACCCCCACGCCTTGCGGCGCCAGAACCTAAATCTGGTGCGTCTACCAATTCCGCCACACCCGCCTGCGCCGGGACCGATGTCCGCTGCGCTGGCGCCTCATAGCAAAGGTAAATGCGGGATGCGAGGGCTAATTTACCTTACCTGACGGCCATTTCCGAGCGCATCTTATGGGTTACACCTGCCATTGAACAGCTCGCGAAAAACCTGTGGAAGCTGTTCCGGCAGGTCCTCGGCGATGAGGCCCGGGCCAAAGCTGCGGGCGCATTCCACATGCAGCCATGCCGCGGTACCGGCCGCCTTGAGCGGAGGAAATCCCCGTGCCAGCAGACCGGTGATGAAACCGGCGAGCACATCGCCCGCCCCTGCCGTCGCGAGCCAGGGCGCCGCGCGGTCATAGACGGCGGCGTTAAGCAGGCAGTGCCCGTCGGGATCGGCGATCACCGTATCGGGCCCTTTGAGCAGCAGGACGCAACCGGCCCGGCGCGCGGCCTCGCGCGCCGCATCCACCCGGGAATAGGCGGGTCCGCTCGTGGGCCTGCCACTGAGCTTTTCGGCGAGATCGGGAAAGAGCCGCGCGAATTCGCCGCCATGCGGGGTCAGGACGCAGGCGTCGTGCAAAGCATCAAAGAGCGTATCTGGTGTGTCGGCAAAGGCGCTGAGCGCATCCGCGTCGAGCACCGTCGGGCGTACCGCCGTCAGCGCGGCGGGCACGAGGTCACGCGCCCTCTCCTGCCCCAGACCCGGCCCCAGGCAGAGCGCGTTGAGACGCGGATCTTCGAGCGCGGCGGCGAGACCGGACCGATCCTCGATACGCCGCAGCATGATCGCGGTCAGGTGCATCGCCGATTCGTGATAGGCGGCGGGCGGTGCGCCCAGCGTCACCAGCCCCGCACCGATCCGCAGCGCCCCGCGCGCAGCGAGTCTTGCCGCGCCGGTTTTGCCGGGGCCGCCTGCCAGCACCAGTGCATGCCCATGCCCGTATTTGTGATCCGCACTGCTCTTGGAGAGCGCGTTGAGGTCGATATCGGATGTTTCGAGCAGGTGAACCGGTGTCATTTTTCCGCCTCCGGCGGGAGTATTTTGGGCAAGAGGAAAATCATAGGCCGATATCCGCGATCACGAGCTTTCCGCAATGGGAAGGGCCATCGGCGAGATAATGGCCCAGCTTGGCGCGGTGAAAGGTGACGGTGAGATCGGCGGGGAGCGCGCCCATGTCGCGACCGGAATCGCTGCAGAGCCCGCTGGGGATATCGACCGCGACCCGTTTCGGTTGAGGCGGCTTGTTGCTGGCGCTTAAGGCCGGGTGCAGGCGGATGGTGTCGTCGAGCGGGCGGGTCAGCCCGGTGCCGAACAGCGCGTCGATGCAAATGTCGTGGTTCTGCTCCGGGGGGTGTTGCCAGGGCCGGACAGGATTCGTTTCAGCCCAGAGCGCGTGGTTCATTCGGGCGTCGGGTGGCAGTTTCGCCGGATCGCCGAAGAGGTTCAGATCGACCTGCCAGCCCCGGTCACGCAGCAGCCGCGCGATCACGAAGCCGTCGCCGCCGTTATTGCCGGGACCACAAAGGACCACCGCCGTTCCCGGTGCTGAAGCCAGCGCCGGCCAGGTCGCGAAGATGGCCTTGACCACCGCGCGGCCCGCGTTTTCCATCAGCTCGGCCCCGCTTGTCCGGCCGCCCTTGATGGCGCTTTGTTCGGCTTCGCGCATCTGCTCTGCTGTCCAGACTTCGGCCATATCACCGCCTCCGTTCGCAAAATGACTAAATTTTCATCGCAACGCACAAAAAAATATCGCACAATCGGGTTCTGTCTTGCCACCCAAACCCCAATACCCCTAACCGATTGTGGCGGGTAGGCAGAAATGATCTGACCCGGACGAAACGCGGTTGAGAGGAGCCCCCAATGAAGAAGATCGAAGCCATCATCAAACCGTTCAAACTGGACGAGGTGAAGGAAGCGTTGCAGGACGTTGGGGTCCAGGGGCTCTCGGTGATCGAAGTCAAGGGATTTGGCCGCCAGAAGGGCCATACCGAACTGTATCGTGGCGCAGAATACGTGGTCGATTTTCTGCCGAAGGTGAAAATCGAGGTGGTGCTGGACGACGATCAGGTCGATGGTGCCATCGAGGCGATCATCGCTGCCGCGAAGACCGACAAGATCGGGGATGGGAAAATCTTTGTCACATCGGTTGAACAGACCATCCGCATCCGGACCGGGGAAACCGGCTCGGACGCGCTTTGATAAGTCAAACTCTCAAAAATAGGGGAAGATAGGGAATGAGCAAGGACGCAGTTCTCAAGCTAATCAAGGATGAAGACATCGAATATGTCGACATCCGTTTCACGGATCCGCGCGGCAAGTTGCAGCACGTCACCGTCATGTCCGACCAGGTCGACGAGGATTTCCTCGAAGAAGGTTTCATGTTCGACGGTTCGTCGATTGCCGGCTGGAAGTCGATCGAAGCATCCGACATGAAGCTGATGCCCGACACCGAAAGCTGCTATATCGATCCGTTCTACGCGGAAAAGACGCTTTGCATCCATTGCTCGGTTGTCGAGCCCGACACCGGCGAAGCCTATGAGCGCGACCCGCGCGGCACTGCAGAAAAGGCCGAGAAGTACCTGATCGAATCCGGTATCGGCGACAGCGCATTCATGGGTCCGGAAGCTGAATTCTTCCTCTTCGACGACGTGAAATACTGCAACACCATCAACAAGGTATCCTACGAGGTCGACGCGACCGACGCGTCCTGGAACACCGATACCGAGTACGAGATGGGCAACATGGGTCACCGTCCCGGCGTCAAGGGCGGCTACTTCCCGGTGAACCCGACCGACGAGGCGCAGGACCTGCGTTCGGAAATGCTCTCGACCATGAAGCGTCTGGGCATGAAGGTCGACAAGCACCACCACGAGGTTGCATCCTGCCAGCACGAACTTGGCCTGATCTTCGGCACCGTCACCAAGCAGGCGGACGAGCTGCAGAAATACAAGTACGTGATCCACAACGTCGCGCATGCCTATGGCAAATCGGCCACCTTCATGCCCAAGCCCATCGCGGGTGACAATGGCACCGGTATGCACGTGAACATGTCGATCTGGAAAGACGGCAAGCCGCTCTTTGCCGGTGACAAGTACGCCGACCTGTCGGACGAAGCCCTGTGGTACATTGGCGGCATCCTGAAGCATGCCAAGGCGCTGAACGCGTTCACCAACCCGTCGACCAACTCGTACAAGCGTCTGATCCCGGGCTTTGAAGCACCGGTTCTGCGGGCCTATTCCGCCCGTAACCGTTCCGGCTGCGTTCGTATCCCATGGTCGGAATCGCCGAAAGCCAAGCGCGTCGAGGCCCGCTTCCCCGATCCGTCCTCGAACCCCTACCTGTGCTTTGCCGCTCTCTTGATGGCTGGCCTTGACGGGATCAAGAACAAGATCGATCCGGGCCCGGCCATGGACAAGAACCTCTATGACCTGCCGCCGGAAGAACTGGCCGATATCCCGACCGTCTGCGGCAGCCTGCGTGAGGCGCTGGAAGAGCTCGAAGCCGACATGGACTTCCTGCTGGCCGGCGACGTGTTCACCAAGGACCAGATCGAAGGTTACATCGCTCTCAAAATGGAAGAGATCGAAACCTACGAGCACACGCCGCACCCGGTTGAGTTCGGCATGTACTACAGCTGCTAAGCGACCGTTCCCTCGGTCCTTTATCGGGGCGTCCCTTACGGGGCGCCCTTTCCTTTTCCGGGCTGCGAAAACACCGTTTCCCGAGCAGTGACAAACCGCGCGACTTTCCAGAATATTGCCACATTTAACGCACATAAGAGGCTAGTTTCGTGGCGAATGTGCCGTCAGATTGAGACTGACGGAGCGCCCCCATGCCGGTTCAGACCGACTTTGCCACTCGTATCGCCCGCATCGAGGCACGCGCCGCCAGTGGCCAGAAAGCCGAATTCGCGCCGCTTCCAGATGAACCCGTCAAACCCCGGGATGAACGCCCAAGCCGCAGCCTGTTTTCGGGTCTCTTCGCGCGTCTTGTCTTTCCGGTGGTTGCGGGCACGGCGATCGTTGCCGCCTTTGCGGCCGGGCCGGAAAGGCTGCTGCCCGATAGCCTGCGCGAGAACCTGATGCAGTCGGACAGCCCGATCGCGCTGATGCTGTTTCCCCGCGACGAGGTCGAACCGACATTGACCGGAACCAATTGAAACCTGCCGCTCGCTGGCACCGGATGACCGGTTCATGTCGTCAAGAAGCCCTAACGAAGCCATGATTGCCGGTTAACCTGGATGCCGAAACCGGTATCCGCCTTCGCACAGAGTCCGCCCATGACCGACACAGAATTCCCGATGCAGGCCAGCCTTGTCTATGACGCGGCGCCAAGGTTCGATTTTGCGGCGCTGACCGAAGCTGCCAATCTGGTCCTGCGCGAGACGGGCCATGGGGCGCTGGTGATCAAGCCACAGAGCACCGAGGTTTTCGCGCTGTTCGGCAATGACATCCTGCACGCGACCGTCGCGATCCATGACGCACCGCTGCGTCTTGGCGGCACCGCAGGGGAAAAACTATCGGTTTCCAAGGCGCATGTGGTGATCACGGTCCGCAGCGGCCCCGATCCGGTCGCCTTTGACAAACCCGAACCCGTCTCTGTTGTCCTGCTGGCGTCGCTGCTGCAGCAGCTTGCCCGGTCCGTGCACGAGGCCGTGCCCTGCAAGAGCATGCATATTGCCGCCTCGGATCGCTTCTTTAGCGCCGATGTGTTCGACGACCTTGGCGCATCGCTTACCCCGCACCTGTTTCTGTCGCCTGAAAAGCTGACCGATGTGGTCGGACCCGAGGGCCAGACCGGCCAGCAATATGTGTTTCACCAGTCCCGGCATTTTGTTGGACGCGAACTGGTGCTGCGCGGCGTACCGGCAAAAGTGCCGCAAGAGATGATCACGACGCTGATCGATGCGCTGATTGCCCAGCATCTGAACGGTTCCGTGCCGCTGTTGGATGGTGATACGATCAGCGGATCGCTGGACATATCCCTATACGTGCGACACGCGACTTCCCGCGATGGGCGCGCCTGCGTTCTGGTGTCTTTCTGGCCGGAACCCGAAGGCACCTCGCCGCAGATCCCTGCGTTTTCCGTGCAAACAGCGACCAGCCCTGCCCCTGCCCCGACTGCGGCCGAAGATCCCGACGAATGGTCGGCACCGGGCTCGGGCGCTTATTCGACCGGTAAAATCGCCGAGAAAGGCAGCAAGTCGACCTGGATCCTGCTGGTCGGGCTTGGCCTGTTTCTGTGGGTCGGTCTTCCCATGCTCGAGATTCCGCAGAAGGTTATCAAATCTGCGTTTTCCAACGATCTGAGCCAGATCTCTCCGCCTCAATAATCCGGTAACGGCTTCTCAGACCAATGGCACCGCGATAGCATCGTGGCGTAACCCATTTGCCGGAGTTCCCATATGCCACGCCTGCCCGCCTGCCTTACCGCGCTTGCCACCGCTTTCATCCTGTCATCCGGCGCTGTAAGCGCGCAGAGCTGCGGCAATACCAGCGCGGGCTTCAATAGCTGGAAACAGGCTTTTGCCCAGACAGCCAGCCGCGCCGGTGTCGGGCAACGCGGGCTGCAGGCGCTGGCGCAGGCGCAATATGCCACCGGCACCATAGCCGCCGACAGGAATCAGAAGAGCTTTCGCTATTCGCTCGAAAAATTCATGCAGGTGCGTGGCGCGGACACGATCGTCGCGCAGGGGCGCAAGCGGCTGGCACGGAACCCGGAATATTACGCGACACTCGAACGGCTTTACGGCGTGCCCGCCGGGATTCTTCTTTCGCTGCACGGGATGGAAACCGCATTCGGCGGGTTCATGGGCGACAGCCGCGTGGTTTCCGCCATCACGACGCTGGCCTATGACTGTCGCCGGTCTGATTTCTTCATCCCCCATGCAATCGGCGCGCTGAAACTGGTGGATCAGGGGTCGATCACCAGCGATACGCGCGGCGCGAAACATGGCGAGCTTGGCCATACCCAGTTCCTGCCCGGCAACGCCCTGACCTATGGGGTCGATGCAACCGGAGATGGAAAGGTCGATTTCTACAACATGACCGATGCGCTGGCCTCGACCGCCAACTTTCTGCGCGCCAAGGGCTGGCGGCCCGGTCAGGGGTATCAACCGGGCCAATACAACTTTAGCGTGATTGAGCAATGGAACAGCGCAACCGTGTATCAACAAGCGATTGCAATTATGGCAGCACGGATCGATCAGTGACCGGTTAAGGCCACATTTCAGCCACATTTGGGACAAATTCCGGACATCATCCGGTTTCCCGGAACGTTAACCCTGCGTAAATCCCCATTGTTTCCAATGACCGGCTAAATCCCGCTCATCAGAGGGCCCTTGATAAGATTTGGTCTTTTTCGCCCAATTTAACGCAACCTTCGGGCGCATGATGAGTTTCACTGGTCCTTGGGAGGCAGTTACGATGACATTCGATAATCAAGTTCATTATTACCATGGCGGTCTCATCGCGGTTGGCGATGAGGAAGCACTTATTGCAAAATTCAGCAGGATTGTCGCTGAAACATTCGAAGACTACGGGCATCCCGTCGAGCGGGTTGCTTATGGAGCAGGCCCCGGCGCGTCGGTTACCGCGGCGCATTACCGGGTCGACCTGATTCCCGTTCAGGAACTTGAACACGGCATGGCCGGCCAGCGGGGGCTTATATTTCAACCCTTCGCAAAGCCCCACTCACATGACACGGCGCCCGAGCACAAGCAGCGGCGCATCCAACTGGCCATGTATCCCGTAGATCCATCCCGCGATGACCCGGATATTTCCGAGCTGTTGCTTGTGGTGATGCTTTACCGGATGATTTCGGACTGCGACGTGCGCATGGTCGAATGGCTCGATCCGCTGTCCTTGCTGACAGCCGAGGAGTTTCTCACCGCCTTTGCGCCGGTCAATCCCGATCCGGTCGAATATACCGGCCCCGGCAGCCCGAGTTTCCGTGGCGCGCTGGTCCCCACCGAAGAGCCGAACGATGTGCGTCGGCTGGCGGTCTGGGGCATGACCCTGATGATGGCCTTCCTGTCAGCGCCGGTGGCGCTGCTGATGGCGGTGGTCAATCTGGTTCGGGGCGAAGACCTGCGTGTGAACACGCATGTGCTTACCATCACGACGCTGATTTTCATGGCGGTACCTGCCGGCGCACTGGATTTGATCGCGGCCCAGCTGGCACTCTGAACCCGCGATCTGTCCGGTAAACCGGTCCCCCCGCGCCGTCAGGTGTCCAACGCGCCTGGCGGCGCATCTTTGCGCGCGATCACGTAGGTGTGGATGATAAAGGCCACCGCGCCGGTGCGTGGCAGCCGCATCATGACCTGACGCTCGCTGCGCAGGTAACCCGCCGGTTCCGGGGACTTTTTGTTGCGCGGCGCGTCTTCGGTGCGGGGCTGGTGCAGGGCCGGATCGTGATAGCCCAGCACGTTGAACCGCCAAAGCGGCTTGCCCGCCCGGATGCCGTCGAAGAGCCGTTGCACCCGCTTGGCGATGTTCTCGTCATAGACAGTAACGGGCTTGTGGATACGCACCATCGGACGCATGAATTTCTCGGACAGTGTCCAACTGGCGGGAAAACACATGACGCCGCCGGTCAGCACATGTTCATCGCCCTGTTTCTGCAGGATATTCACGTCTTCCTGGATAAGCCTGCCAATAGTGCCGAGCGGGTCATCGCGGTCGATCGGGACCGTCACCCCATCCGGGCGCGTCACGCTGTCGGCAGCACCGGGATAGGCCTGTTCCAGCACCAGATCGAGCAGTTCCAACGCGGCCTCGCGGGCAGATTCGTCCAGCGCCAGCACCTTGTCCCTATGATCGGCAAGCAGCGTATCCCGCAACGCCATCTGTCCTTCATAGGCTTCGTCGGTGATCAGCCATTCCTCGGGCGGCAAAGGCTGGATTCCCGGCAGGGCGCGCTGCGCAACCGGGTCATAGGGCAGGGTTTTCTGTAACGGCGTGGTCATGCCCTGCCCTAGCACCGGTCAACGGGAAACCCGAGCCGGAATCGTCCGGAACGTCGCGTTCATGAAAGGATTTCGAAGCGGCTCCGATTGGCTGCCCTCGATTTGATCAAATCAGCGAATTCAGAGGCGGATCGGCGGTAATTTGCGAGGCGAATTCGAGGATGTGAAACCCGGGCAAAAGGCCGAAAACGCCGATGCACGATCCGTACAGAAACCGTACACCGCCTGTACACCCCCCGTGCACCCTCTCTGCAAGCGTCCGGAAGAACGGAAATGGGCGGCCCGCCGACCAGCCCTTTGCAATATGTGATGTACCTAAGAGCCCAGAGCAGACCAAAATCAGCTACGTCGTTCCTCACCGCCCGAATATCTATCCAGATCACCAACCGCGCTAAGAAACGCCTGACGGATTTCTGTCTGGCTGAAACCTCGATCCCACAACTCAGTCATTGTGTCGTTCATGATCTTTGTCAGCGGATCGTCAAATTTACTTGGATTTTCATCACACAGTCTTCGGACTGCCTCGGCGAAATCATGCGCCGCATCAATCACGTTCGTGCTCCAAACAGTTTCTTTGTCGAGTTCCATCGCGCCGCCTTATCAGGTCAAGTGTAGCTGGTATTCTGGCATCCCCTCAAACGCCAGAGCTAACGACGGCTTCGTCAGCACTGCTGACCTCCGACTCAACTTTGTCGGAAGACTCGTTCGGGAGTTGTTTCCATTCCTGAAAGGTTCTCAACCCGCACGGCATCATGTACGAAAAAGGGCGGCCCTTAGGACCGCCCTTTGTCTTTACTCGGTTGCGCGGGATCAGCCGCGGGCTTTGCCGGTCAGCTTCCACAGGGTGGGCAGCAACATGGCGGCCAGCGCCAGCTTGATCACGTCGCCGACGAGGAAGGGGGTCAGGCCCCACTCGAGGATCGGCTTGTCCCAGCCGTAGAGCGTGCCGAGCCATGCAAGGCCGGGGACGTAGATCGCAACGTTGCCGATCAGCAGCGCCAGCGCCATCCAGCCAAAGGAGCGGTCCCAGCCACGTGCAGCCAGCACACCCAGAACGGCGGTTGCCAGAACGTAGCCAACCAGATAGCCACCGGTGCCGCCCATCATGTAGGCGATGCCGTTGGATTCGGCCGAGCTGCCCGCGAAGACGTCAAAGCCGAGCACGCCGATGACCATGTAGCCAAGGATCGTCACCAGACCGAGCCGCGCGCCATAGGCCGCGCCAAGCGCCAGCACGCCAAATGTGCCCATGGTAATCGGAACCGGCCACATCGGCACGCGGATCTTGGCACAGATGGCCAGAATCGCGATCCCGACAACCACCAGCGCCGCCTGCTTGAGACGGAGCGCGGTGCCTTCCTGCGCGCCAATGCTTTGGCTGAGTACCCGCGTGGTAGAAACTGACGACATGTTATTCCTCCGGAAATGGTGTTTCGTATTTAGATGCCCGAGTTGAGGGGCCATCGCAAGCGTCTATGATGTTAGCGCCGGACCTGACCCTATGGGTTCAACCGGATGAAATGACTGATCATCGCGTAATTCTTGCGCGGACCGGTCACCCGCCAGACGGTTTCGAAATCGGGCCAGCGGCCAAACCGGTATTGCACGCGGTAAAGATCCGGGTCGCACCAGTGGCGTGTCGCCCCGCCCTGCCCCGGCACCTGATGGAAAAACCGGCCATCCTCGAACCAGACGGTCAGATCCTCTTGCCAGCGATAGCGGCGCTCGCCCTGCATCGGCGGCTGGCCGTCCAGCATCAGCGTGCCGCATTCATGATAGGCCATGCCGTCGCCATCCGGCTGCCAGTGGGCCGTTCCCTCGAACCGTGCGGATGGCGCGTCTTTCTGCAGGATGCGCCGGGTCAGCGTCCAGTTGCCCTCGAAATCGGCGAGTTTCAGCGGTCTCTTCGCCATCGCAGCCCTTTTCACCCTCGGTTTTCCTGTTTTACCGTCGCAATTCGGGGTGTGTGGCGCTCCCCCGTCTTGCTGACGTGACGGCTCCGGTCTAAGACGCGGGCGAACACACTTGCAATCAACAAACGGTGCTGCTGCCAATGATCCCCCGCTATTCCCGCCCCGACATGGTCGCCATCTGGTCCCCGGAAACGAAATTCCGCATCTGGTACGAGATCGAAGCCCATGCCTGCGATGCAATGGCCGATCTGGGCGTGATCCCGCGCGAGAATGCCGAGGCGGTCTGGAAAGCCAAGGATGTCGAGTTCGACGTTGCCCGGATCGACGAGATCGAGGCCGTCACCAAGCATGACGTGATCGCGTTTCTCACCCATCTGGCGGAGCATGTGGGCAGCGAGGAGGCGCGTTTTGTCCATCAGGGCATGACCTCATCGGACGTGCTGGATACCTGCCTCAACGTGCAACTGGTGCGGGCCGCCGATATCCTTCTGGCCGATATGGACAAAGTGCTGGCCGCGCTCAAGAAACGCGCGATGGAGCACAAGATGACCGTGCGCGTGGGCCGCAGCCATGGCATCCATGCCGAGCCGACCACGATGGGCCTGACCTTTGCCCGGTTCTATGCAGAGATGGACCGCAACAAGGCGCGTCTGCAGGCGGCGCGCGAAGAGGTTGCCACCGGTGCGATTTCCGGCGCGGTGGGTACTTTCGCCAATATCGACCCCGCTGTCGAAGAGCATGTCTGCGAAAAGCTCGGCCTCAAGCCAGAGCCGATCTCGACCCAGGTGATCCCGCGCGACCGCCACGCGATGTTCTTTGCCACGCTGGGCGTGATCGCTTCGTCGATTGAAAATGTCGCAATCGAGATCCGCCACATGCAGCGTACCGAGGTGCTGGAGGGGGCCGAGTTCTTCTCGATGGGTCAGAAAGGTTCTTCGGCGATGCCGCACAAAAAGAACCCGGTGCTGACCGAGAACCTGACCGGTCTTGCGCGTCTGGTCCGCATGGCGGTGATACCCGCGATGGAGAACGTGGCGCTTTGGCATGAACGCGACATTTCGCATTCCTCGGTTGAGCGCGGCATCGGCCCCGACGCCACCATCACGCTTGATTTCGCGCTGAACCGGCTGGCGGGCGTGGTCGAGAACATGCTGATCTTCCCCGAGAATATGCTCGACAACATGAACAAGTTCCCCGGTCTGGTGATGTCCCAGCGTGTTCTGCTCGCGCTGACCCAAGCCGGCGTGAGCCGCGAAGATGCCTATGCGATGGTGCAGCGCAACGCGCTGAAAGTCTGGGAAGACCGCGTCGATTTCCGCGAACAGCTTTTGGGCGACAAGGACGTCGTCGCGGCGCTTGGCGAAGAGCAGATCAACGAAAAATTCGACATGGATTACCACACGAAACACGTGGACACGATTTTCAAGCGGGTGTTCGGGGAATAATCCCGGCGGAAAACGCGAAATAGAAAGGCCCCGCGAGGGGCCTTTTTTCGTGGGATAGGGTTTCGGGTGATCGCACGGAACGGTCACCGGCCAGCTAGTTCGGCAACCACAAACCGTCCACGGTCAGACCCAGACGTGTTTCCTTGCCGACAACCGTCACTCCGTCCCCCGGAGACAATAAGCGCAGGAAATCAGCCGAGACATGGCAGATTTCCTGAACGCCATATGCCGTTTTAACGAAAACTGAACCTCTGCAAAATTTCTTGCTGCCATAGTCAACCTTTACCACAGAGAAATGGGCCACAGCGTCTTGTCCGCTGAAATACGAGGCAACGACAGGCAGGACCTGTACAAGGTTGATCCGGGTAAGATAGATCGACATGCCGATAACAATGGCCGCCATGAGCAGGAAACTCGGCATGCCACTGTATCGTTTTTCTTCGACCATCCATTGGAAGAAAGGTCGAAGCATCATTGCTGGCGCCGCGATACCGCACAATGCTGCAATCCAGATTGAAACCGACATGTGGCTTGGGGTGGGAATTGACTGCACACCAAGCAACATGCCAATGCAGCCGACCAGTATATTCAGTATGACAAACCCACTCGCAGCAATGAAAAGGTATCCGCTGACTTGTCGACCGTTGCGGACTCTTTCCCCTATCAGCTCACCCAGTTCCAATGTCGACATCTGTTCTGACGGGGCGTCTTTTATGTCCCGGAACGAAAAGCCCGGCATCACGAAAGCCAGTGTGAAAGAAATCGCGACAGGAAGGCATACCCAGAGCGGTACCGCGCGGGAGACGACTGCCACAATGGCGCAGATCACCAATGCGACCCCACACAAAAACCCGAGTTGACCGGCCCCGATGTAAGCTGCGAACCGGCGAAGGAGCGGTATCATTCGATGCGGCCAAAGCAGCGCCAGCCCGACGGATGCAGTGAAAAGGATCGCGCTGAAAAGCGAGAGATCACGCCCCAAACTGCGCTGCAGTGACAGCACATTCAATGCCGCATGGACCGCCGTATAAATCGCTAGAAGGCCAAAGAGGAACGCGGCGAGGTGATTGAACCGGGTAATTGTCATTACCCTTTTAAAAGGCACCAAAACGGGCAGAAGTTTGATCGCGGAATGTCGGAACTAAGGGGCTGTCGATTTCTCAAATACGTAGAGGAATTGTAAAACCGCCCGAATGGCAGGCATGTGCAATTCGGCATCAGCCGGTTCTACCGATCTCACCTCGTTTTCAACCGTTTCACACCTGAATAACTACCTGCACCACCACGCCCCTGCTGCTGATCTCGCAGGCGGCGCGGCCTAGGCCGTCGTTGGAATGGACATGTACCACCGTGTTGCCGACCTCGGTGACCTCGCGCGGGGCGTATTGGATGGTGAAGAGCGGCACGCCAAGGCGGGTCGCCAGTCGGGTGGCGCAGATGCGTTCGTACTTGCCGGGGGCCGCTGTCGGGGCAAGACCGGCGGCTGCGAGAGGCAGGCTCTGGGCGCTGGCAAGGAGGGCCGCAAGCGGCAGGGCCGTCAGGAGTTTCGTGCAACGCATGGGTTTTCCTTTTCTCAAAGACTGTCCGTATTCGCCCGGGTCGTGCGCGCCTGCCCTGCCGGGTCACGGTCTGGCCGGCGCGTCATCAGAGCAACGCGGCAAATTCCGCATGGTTCAACCACAGGTTACCCAAGGTCCGAAAAAAATCAATTCTAATGCGTTGGGTCCGAAATCACCGCACAGACGCGTGAGCGGGGACAAAAGCGTTTTGACGCTGCGTCAATCCGGATTAGCCTGATTTCACGTAATCAGCACAAGAAAGGACGAAACTGATGCCGATCAAAGCCGCCCTGACTGCCCTTGCCCTGACCCTTGTTCCCACCCTTGGCCTCGCGCTGGGGTGCAGTTCTGAAAAGCGCGCCCAATCCTGCGCCGAAGGCACAAGCTGGGACACGGAAACGCAATCCTGTGTGAAGCAGGTTACGGGCTGAACCCGAATCCTGTACTAGTCTGATCACGAGTTCAACGCCGGTTGCGGATCTCCATAGATGGAATCGCAAGGATATCCGCAGGCGGCCCCGTTTTTGATTGGAGTTCATTATGCGTATTCTTCTTGCCCTCGCGGTTGCGATGCCAAGTTTTGCCTTTGCGGCCGGCAGTGACATGTCGAGCCCGCCCAAGACCACGAAAACCACGAGCGAGTGCAAAGGCACGCAGGTCTGGGACGACAAGACCCAGTCTTGCGTCGATCCCAAGGAATCTTCGCTCGACACCGACACGCTGTATGGCGCGGTACGCGAGCTGGCCTATGCCGGGCGCTATACCGACGCACAAGCGGTTCTGGCCCAGATGCCCGACCAGCAGGACGACCGTGTTCTGACCTACTGGGGCTTTACCCACCGCAAGCTGGGCGATCTTGAAACCGCCAACATGTTCTATGAGCAGGCGATTGCAGCCAACCCGGACAATATGCTGGCGCGGTCCTACATGGCACAGGGTTTCGTGGCCGAAGGGCGCACCGATGAGGCCATCGCCCAGTGGCGCGAGATCAAGGCGCGCGGAGGCGAAGGCAGCTGGGCCGAGGCCTCTTTGCGCAAGGCGATCCGTACCGGGATGACCTATAGCTACTGATCGTTTCAGTTAATATTTACGACTTTCGTCCTAGATTGCCCCAACCTCTGGAAGGGGCAATTTTTTTGTTAACGAGGGCGTAGTTTTGCAGGACGATCTGGGCTTCCCCGGGCTCCCGATGATGACGTCGGGCCCGGCACCGTCGCCGATTAGAACCGGTGGCGAACCGAAACAGCTTGATGCACGGGCCAAGGCGGCCATCGTGGTCCGGCTTTTGATCAATGACGGGACGGATATTCCGCTGGAATCCCTGCCCGAGGATCTTCAGGCCAAGCTGACTCAACAGATGGGCCAGATGGGGCTGATCGACCGCGATACGCTGGCCTCGGTGGTCGATGAATTCGCCGATGCACTGGAAAGTGTCGGACTGGCCTTTACCAACGGGATCGCGGGCGCGCTCAATTCGCTCGACGGCAAGATCAGCCGCCAGACCGCCAACCGTCTGCGGAAAGAGGCCGGGGTGAGGCAGCTGGGCGACCCGTGGGAGCGGTTGCGCGCCCTGCCCATCGAGGACCTGATCGGATTCGCGGAAAATGAAAGTATCGAGGTTGCGGCGGTGCTTCTGTCAAAGATCGAGACCAAGAAGGCGGCGGAATTGCTTGGCAAGCTGCCCGGACCGCTGGCCCGGCGCATCACCTATGCGGTATCGCAGACCGAATCCGTGACGCCCGAGGCGGTGGACCGGATTGGCCTGTCGCTGGCCGCACAGCTTGACGAGCGTCCCGAAATCGCCTTTCAGGCGCGGCCAAACACGCGCGTGGGCGCCATTCTCAACCAGTCGGCGGCCAAGACACGTGACGACATGCTGACCGGGCTGGACGAAACCGATGCCGAATTCGCCGAAAGGGTCCGCAAGGAGATCTTTACCTTCGCCCATGTCTCGATCCGGGTGAAACCAGCGGATGTGCCTGCGGTAATACGGGCCTGCGACCCGGCGGTACTGGTCACCGCGATGGCGGGCGCTACCGACCCCGAGACCTCGGGCGTTGTCGATTTCCTACTCGACAACATGTCCCAGCGGATGGCGGACAACCTGCGCGATGAGATCACCGACAAGGGCAAGGTCAAAAAGAAAGAGGCCGAGGAAGCGATGGGCGCGGTTGTCGCTTCGATCCGCGAACTTTTCGATCTGGGCGAGATCGAAATGCAGACGGAAGACGACGATGAAGAGGAGGAATGACCCCCCGTCACCGCTTTGCAGGGTAACGGTAACGAACGGCATGGACAGTTTGGAGAGAGACGCTTAACAGGTACAGTATGTACCCGTACCCCGCCTGTTTCGATCTCTCCTCCCTGCCCGGCATGGCCGTCACGGGATGAGCACCTCTGTCCCCATGTCGGACCAGAATCGCGCGATCCTTTTGATGATCGCCGCTATTTTCTGTTTTTCCGTCATGGACATGAGCGTCAAGGCGCTGGCGCCACGGGTTGGTGTGCTGCCCTCGCTCTGGGTGAGATATGCCGGGCAGATGGCGCTGGTGACGATTCTGATCCTGCCAAGATTCAGCCGGGTCGTGCGCACCCGCTATCCCAAGCTGCAGATCTTTCGTTCGATCCTGCTGATGAGCGCGACCGCGTTCTTTTTCACCGGGCTGAGCTTTATCCCACTGACCGATGCCGCTGCGCTGATGGCGACCAACCCGGTGCTGATCACGCTGGGCGCGGCACTATTCCTTGGGGAAAGACTTGGGCCGCGCCGGATCACCGGCATCGTCGTTGCCATCATCGGAGCGCTGATCATCATCCGACCCGGCAGCGATGTGTTTACGCCGGCGGCGCTTTTCCCGCTGGCCGCCGCCCTGTCATACTCCAGCTATTCGCTGCTGACGCGACGGCTTGGCCCGGATGAGGATGTCTGGACCTCGCTCTTTTACACCGGCCTTGTCGGCACGATCCTGCTGAGCATTGCCGTGCCGTTCAGCTGGGTCACGCCGGATGCGACCTCGATCGGGCTGATGATCATGATCGTTCTGGCCGGGACAATCGGGCAGATGGCGCTGATTCAGGCCTTTACCCGTGGCGAAGCGACGATGCTGGCGCCCTATAACTACCTCAACCTGGCCTTTGCGGCCTTTTGGGGAATGACGCTGTTTTCGGAAATGCCCGACGGCTGGACGATCATCGGTTCCCTTGTGATCGCGGGGGCGGGTCTTTATGTCTGGTATCGTGAAACATACCAACTGCGCTGACGCCTGTGCCTGCTGATATTTCCCAACTCTCCAGATCGGCGCGAGCCGGGTATTTCTGCAGCAACCTCGTGCTGCGGGCCCTGATCGGGCTGGCCTTGATCATCCCCTATCGCTGGCGGGTGCCGATGATGGGTTGGCTGGTGTCGCGGGTGCTGGCGCCGCTCGCAGGCGGCCGCAAGCGGATCCGCAACAACCTCAAACTGGTAATGCCCGAGTTGCCCAAGGCGGATGTTGAGCGGCTATGCCGCGAGGTGCCCGACAATGCGGGGCGCGCGCTGATCGAACTGTACTCCGGGCGTCCCTTTCTGGAACGCGCCTACGCGGCCAAGGTTACCGGACCCGGGCTTGCGGCGCTGGAAGAGGCGCGGGCCGAGGGCCGGCCGGTGGTCTTCATGACCGGGCATTTCGGCAATTACGATGCCGCGCGGGCGCATATGATCCACCGTGGCTATGAAATCGGCGCGCTTTATCGCCGGATGGCCAACCCCTATTTCAACGAGCATTACGTACGCGCCCTGTCGGCCGTCGGCACGCCGATGTTCGAACAGGGACGGCGCGGCATGATCGAGATGGTGCGCCACCTGAAAGGCGGCGGGTTAATCGCGATTGTCGGAGACCTGCACAGCCATGGGGGCGTGGCGATCGATTTCTTTGGTAAACCGGCGGTGACGTCGACTGTTCCCGCCGAACTGGCCTTGAAACACAATGCCATTATGCTGCCGGTTTATGCGATCCGACAGGAAAACGGGCTGGATTTCGAGATCGTCATGCACCCGCCGATTCCCCATACCGACGCCAAGACCATGACGCAGGACCTGAATGACGGGCTTGAGGCGCTGGTGCGCGAGCATATGGGCCAGTGGTTCTGGATACACCGGCGCTGGAAACCATGGTTCGACGTGGGGCTGGAAACCGACCGGCCCGATTAAACGGTTCGGTTAATCGGCCACGGCGGCGGCAAGGATTTCTCCGGGGCCGCTTTCCTGCACCATCACGACAGTCGGCAGCGGACCGCCGAGGTCCGTCTCCATAACCTTTTCGCCCTGCCCGTCCCATGTGCCCACGTGGGTCCAGCTTGTCACCACGTTCACGTAATCAAGGCTGAGACCGGCGTTTTCGCCCTTTTTGATCTTGACCGTCTGCTCGGGTTCATAGGTCACGAGATGTATGTCGAAGGGGCCCGTGAGTGGCCCGGATACGGGCGCTATGGTGATGGTGAGTTCCGTGTCATTCTCGGCAAGATTGATCCGGGCGCGCGGCGGCTTTTCCTTATGCGCCGCGATCAGGTCGGTCAGCTTGAGGTCATGCGCCCCCACCAGATCGTCGAGACCGTTCACGATCATCTGCGGCGTGTAGATCATGTGACGGCCCGCCGCCTTGGCATATCGTTTCTGGCGCTTGGTAAAGGCCGGATCGGCGAATTCATCGACCCAGCCGATATAATCCCAGTAATCCACATGCAAAGCGAGCGCGATCACGTCGCCCCGTTCGGTCAGCCGCTTGAGCAACCGGTCGGCGGGCGGACAGGAAGAACAGCCTTGCGAGGTGAACAGTTCGACCACGACCGGATCGTCCTCGGCCCACAGGCTGACAGGTATCAGGGAGAGGGCTGCGGCAAGAAGGGTGGCGGGCAATTTCATATTCATCTTTCCGGGTGAGCGTGCGGCTGGTGTAGTTGCCACTGCTTGTAATGGCCAATCAATCATAGGTGAAACGATGGTGATAAAGCCGCTGCGAATCCCCCCTGATAATCTTTGAGCGCGGCAAAAAACCAACAAAAAGCCTAAGCGAATAGAAATTGTGTGCAATGGTATACAAAAAATCGCGCACTTCGGATGATCGCTATTGAATGCCAACGCGGGCTGAGGCAGATAGCGTGTAGCGAATTCCCATTTTCCGCATAATGAGGAGGCCATTCATGCCCATCACCGTCGGACAGGACACCGCCAAAACACGCAAATCGCTGAGCGTGGACGGCACTACCATCTCCTATTACTCGATTCCCGCCGCGACCGAAGCCGGTCTGGGCGATTTCTCGAACCTGCCAGCCGCGCTGAAAGTGGTTCTTGAGAACATGCTGCGTTTCGAGGACGGCAAGACCGTTTCCACCGACGACATCAAGGCATTCGCCGAATGGGGCGCGAATGGCGGCCAGAACCCGCGCGAGATCGCCTATCGCCCTGCCCGTGTGCTGATGCAGGATTTCACCGGCGTTCCCGCCGTTGTCGACCTTGCCGCGATGCGCGACGGCATCAAGGCCCTGGGCGGCGACGCACAGAAGATCAACCCGCTGAACCCCGTCGACCTTGTCATCGACCACTCGGTCATGATCGACGAATTCGGCAACCCGCGCGCGTTCCAGATGAACGTGGACCGCGAGTACGAGCGCAACATGGAGCGCTACGAGTTCCTGAAATGGGGTCAGACCGCGTTCGAAAACTTTCGCGTTGTGCCGCCGGGCACCGGCATCTGCCACCAGGTGAACCTTGAGTATCTGGCCCAGACCGTCTGGACCGACAAGGACCAGAACGGCGAGGAAGTCGCCTATCCCGATACGCTGGTCGGCACCGACAGCCACACCACCATGGTGAACGGCGCGGCCGTGCTTGGCTGGGGTGTTGGCGGGATCGAGGCCGAGGCCGCGATGCTGGGCCAGCCGATCTCGATGCTGATTCCCGAAGTTGTCGGTTTCAAGCTGACCGGCGAGATGATGGAAGGCACCACCGGTACCGACCTCGTGCTGAAAGTCGTCGAAATGCTGCGCGAACATGGCGTGGTGTCGAAATTCGTCGAATTCTACGGCGAAGGCCTGGACAACCTGCCTCTGGCACAGCGTGCGACCATCGCCAACATGGCACCGGAATACGGCGCGACCTGCGGTTTCTTCCCGATCGACGACGAAACCCTGCGTTACCTGCGCAATACCGGCCGCGACGAAGCCCGCGTGAAACTGGTCGAAGCCTATGCCAAGGAAAACGGCATGTGGCGCGGCGCGGATTACGATCCGGTCTATTCCTCGACGCTGGAACTGGACATGAGCACCATCGTGCCCGCGATTTCCGGCCCCAAACGTCCGCAGGATTATATCGCGCTCGACAAGGCCGCCCCTGCTTTCGCCGAATACGTCAAGGGCGTGCGCAGCGGCAAGGATGCCTCGGCCAAGGAAGAAGTCCGCTGGGAAGGTGAAGGCGGCGCGCCCGAGCCGCGCGACATTCCGGGCGACGAAGGCCATCACAACAAGGGCTGGTACAAGACCGATGACGGTGCCTACCAGTTGCATGACGGGTCTATCGTGATCGCCTCGATCACGTCCTGCACCAACACGTCGAACCCCTATGTGATGATCGGCGCCGGTCTGGTCGCGAAGAAGGCCCATGAGCTGGGCCTGAACCGCAAGCCCTGGGTCAAGACATCGCTGGCACCGGGTAGCCAGGTCGTTTCGGAATACCTCGAGGCCGCTGGCCTGCAGGATCACCTCGACGCCATCGGGTTCAACCTTGTCGGCTATGGCTGCACCACCTGTATCGGTAACTCGGGCCCGCTTGAGGCGCCGATCTCAAAGGCGGTCAACGATTACGACCTGATCGCGACCTCGGTCCTGTCGGGCAACCGGAACTTTGAAGGCCGGATTTCCCCGGACGTGCGCGCCAACTACCTTGCCTCGCCACCGCTGGTCGTGGCCTATGCGCTGGTCGGCGACATGAACGTAGACATCACCAAGGACGTGATCGGCACGGACAAGGACGGCAACGACGTCTATCTCAAGGACATCTGGCCGTCGAACGCCGAGATCGCCGAGCTGGTCGAAAAAACCGTGACCCGCGATGCCTTCCAGGAAAAATACGCCGACGTGTTCAAGGGCGATGACAAGTGGCAGGGCGTCGAAGTCTCGGGTGGTGAGACCTATGACTGGCCCGCGACATCGACCTATGTGCAGAACCCGCCTTATTTCCAGGGCATGTCCAAAGAGCCGGGCACGATTTCCAACATCGAGGGCGCGCGTGTGCTGGCGGTGCTGGGCGACATGGTCACCACCGACCACATCTCGCCCGCGGGATCGTTCAAGGACACCACCCCGGCCGGGAAATACCTGGTCGAGCGTCAGGTGCCCGTGCGCGAGTTCAACTCGTACGGGTCGCGTCGCGGCAACCACGAGGTGATGATGCGCGGCACTTTCGCCAACATCCGTATCAAGAACGAGATGCTGGACGGGGTTGAAGGCGGCTATACCAAGGGTCCCGATGGCGAACAGGCAGCGATCTATGACGCGGCCATGGCCTATCAGGAAGCCGGCACGCCGCTGGTGATCTTTGGCGGCGAACAGTATGGCGCGGGCTCCTCGCGTGACTGGGCGGCCAAGGGTACGGCGCTGCTGGGCGTGAAAGCCGTGATCGCCGAGAATTTCGAGCGTATCCACCGCTCGAACCTTGTTGGCATGGGCGTCATCCCGTTCGAGTTCACCGGCGGCGATACCCGCAAATCGCTGGGCCTGACCGGGGAAGAGACTGTCTCGATCCGCGGGCTCGATACGATCAAGCCGCAGGAAGTTGTCGATTGCGACATCGTGATGGCGGATGGCTCCATCAAGTCGATCAAGCTGAAGTGCCGGATCGATACGGCCATCGAGATCGAATATATCGAGCATGGCGGCGTGCTGCACTACGTGCTGCGCAACCTTGCGAAAGCGGCCTAAGCCTTAAAATATCTGCCAGGATTTGTGAAAGCCCCCGGTTCTTGTGGACCGGGGGTTTTTCTATGCGCGGGCGGCGGCGCAGGTTGCGGCTGTGGAAGCCTCCGGCAGGGATATTTTAAGAACCCAAAGAAGTAGGGGATTTCGCTTCTGGCAGCGGGGCGCGGGTTAACCGCGGCGGCGCAGGAGGTAGATGTCCATGATCCAGCCGTGCTCGGCCCGTGCCCTGGCGCGGCGGTCGACGATGTCATTTGCGACGATGTCGAGGGGGCCGCGGATCAGGAGTTCTTCCTTCATGCCGAGATAAGCGCCCCACCAGATGTCGTATTCCTCCTGGGCCGGGAGCGACTGGAAGGAGCATTGGCCGTCGAGCATGACGATGGCCGTATCGGTATTTGCGGGCCAACCGTGATCGCGGATCTGGCGGCCTGTGGTGATGATGAAGGGCGCGCCGATCTCGTTCACCGGGATCGCATGGGCGGCGGTGAGCGCCTGCATCGCGGTGATGCCGGGGATCACGCGGATCATCGGCTGGGGGGTGAGCCGGGCGGCGATCCTGAGCGAACTGTCATAGAGGGAAGGATCGCCCCAGATCAGCAGGGCCACGCGGTGGACTGGTGTATCGTGGCGCGCGATAGCTTCAGCCCATGACATTGCGATGGCATCGTGCCAGTCTTCCACGCCTTTGCGATAATCACCCGAGGCATCGCGGACCGGCAGGTCGAATTCGCGGATCACGGCGGCGGGATCGTCGAGCACCTCGGCGCAGATCTGCTGGCGCAGGTCGACCAGATCGGCCTTGTCCGGGCCTTTGCGGGGGATCAGGATCAGGTCGGCCTCGCGCAGCGTGCGGCGGGCCTCTCCGGTGACATGTTCGGGGTTGCCGGTGCCGATACCGATCAGGAAAAGATGTTCCATGCCATGCAAAAGCCCCGGCGCCTGCGCGACCGGGGCTTCCTTTCTTCAGGGTTTGGCCGGTCTTCAGGCCGCGTTGTAAAGGCGGCGGGTGACGAGGCCGGATTTTTCGAGGCCACGCAGCGACTTGGCAAGCCACAGCACGGCGAGGTCGGCGATCGGCTCGATCAGCACGACGGTCATGTAGGCCGCACCAAAAGTGGCAACCGAGGCGAAGGTTTCAGCGCCGACGCCCTGACCGTAGAAGGCCCAGAAGGCGACCCAAGCGACGATACCGCCCTGGTAGGCGACGGAGAGCTTGAGCACGTCACCGTAGCCCAGATCAACAAAGGCGACGCCCTGCGGCAGCACCTTGCGCGCCATTGCGTGGATCGCGAAGAGCGGCACCAGCAGCGTGGTGATGTTCACGAAATACATCGGCAGATCGGTCGGGGCGAAGAACATGCCCTGGATCGCGAGACCACCCGCAAGGCCGACCGCCGCCGGGCCGGTGCCAAGGAGCAGCAGGAGCGTGGTTCCGAGGATCAGGTGCACCTCGGACACGCCGACCGGGAAATGGGGCAGGATTTCGAAGAAGACCAGCACGGCGACGACCGCAAGCGCGGCGCGGGCAACAAAGGAAGGCACCGCGTGGGTCTTGAGGTCATCCGCGATCATCTTGAGCGAATAGCCCGCTGCTGCGGCTGCTGTGCCATAGGCAAGCGCCATTTTTGCGCCATGCACGATGCCTGGTTCGATATGCATTTGTCGTCTCCTTCCGCCAACCCCGGCGATTTTGCGGGCGTTTCCGGCCCAATTGGTTTCATACGGCAGGTTTCCTGACTCGCGGCTGTCAGTCCTGTTCTTCCTTCCCGGCGGGATCGCCAGTGGATCGCTGAACAGGCACACCGCTTACAGTTGCGGGGGCAGTCGGGGCCTTGCACCCCATTCCCTTTTAACCCTCACGCGAATGAGAGCACCGTTTCGTGACCATTGGCCAAATCATGCCCTCAGGTCAAGGAATAAACCGTCAGGGGGCTGTCGCCAGCGCGCCATAGAGGATCAGCGCCGGGGCGCTTCCTGGCTCATCGGCAAAACGTTCTGCCAGCCCGGCCACCGTGGAACGCATCAGCTGTTGATCGGGGGTTGAGACGGATTCGGCCAGAAGCGCCGGTGTGTCGGGCGGCAGGCCTGCACCGGTCAGCAATCCGGCGAGGCGCGGAAAGGTGCGCTTGCCCATGAAAACCACGGTGGTGGCCAGCGGATCGGCCAGCGCGGCAAGGTTCAGGTCTTCGGGCAAGGCACCCGAGACATCGTGGCCGGTGACAAATTGCACCCGCCGCGCGGTCAGGCGGCGGGTGAGCGGGATTCCGGCGGCAGCGGCAGCAGCGCAGGCCGAGGGGATACCGGGAATGATCTCATAGCCGATCCCGGCCGCGCGCAGGGCAATCAGCTCTTCCTCGAGCCGGCCGAACATGCCGCCATCGCCGGATTTGAGCCGCACCACGCGGGCGCCGGTTTTCGCGTAATCGACCAACAGGCGGCTGACGTGGTCCTGTTTCGGCGAGGGGCGCCCTGCCCGCTTGCCGACACCGACCAGATCGGCGCCGCGCCCGGCATGGGTCAGGATCGGCCCCGAGGACAGATCGTCGAACAGGATCGCATCGGCACGCTTCATCCGGTCCACCGCCTTGAGCGTCAGAAGTTCCGGGTCACCGGGGCCGGAGCCGACAAAGCTGACGAAACCGGTCATGCGGACCTCGCGATCAAGTGAAAGAAAGTGCCGGTCACATGACCCTTGATCGACCCGGTTTCCGGGACTGCGGCGCCTTCGGCATCGGTGACATGGGCCAGCGGCGCGTCGGGTTCCTCGAGGATCGTGGAGTAGTGGAATTCATGGCCGCGCAAATAGGTGCCTGAGGGCTGGCCGGGCATCGCGGCGTTCAGCCGGGCGAGACGATAGCCAAGGTGGAACTTGCGTTTCTCGTATGAAGTCACGAGGCCCAGCAATCCGGCCATCTGGTGACGGTTGCCTTCCTTGTCGATCAGTGCCTGCCCCAGCGCCATGTAGCCCCCGCATTCGCCGTGGACGGGCCTTGTTTCGGCGTGTTTGCGAAGGCCCTTAAGATAAGTCCCGGCGTTGGCCAGCGTCGCGCCATGGAGTTCCGGGTAGCCGCCGGGCAGCCAGACCAGATCGGCGTCCGGGTCCGGTGCCTCGTCCGCCAATGGAGAGAACGGCAGGATCTCGGCCCCGGCGTTGCGCCAGCCTTCGAGCAGATGCGGATAGGTAAAGGAAAAGGCCGCGTCCCGGGCCAGCGCGATGCGTTGGGCGGGCGGCGTCGGCAGGCTGCCCGTCCGGGTCAGTGGGTGGCCGGTGGCGGCGGCACGGATCGCGGCAAGATCGACGTTTTCGCGCAGGAAGGCCGCGTAACCGGCGATGGCAGCGTCAAGATCGGGGTGTTCGACCGCCTGTATCAGGCCAAGGTGACGTTCCGGCAGGGTCAGATCGCCCCGGCGCGGCAGTGAGCCAAGCACCTTGACCCCGGCCTTTTCCATGCCGAGCCGGGTCAACCGTTCGTGTCGCGGGCTGGCGACGCGGTTCAGGATGACCCCGGCGAGGTTGATGTCGTCGCGATAGGTTGCAAAGCCAAGCGCCGTGGCGGCGGCGGATTGCGCCTGCCCGCTGACATCAAGGACCAGCACCACCGGCCAGCCCATGCGGATCGCGGTTTCGGCACTGGTGCCCTGCCCGGTCGCGCCTTTGAAAGCGACCCCGTCGAAAAGGCCCATCGACCCTTCGGCGATAACAAGATCGGCGCCCTCGGCCTGTTGACCGACAGCAGAGAGCAGCGCATCGTCCATCGCCCAGGTATCGAGGTTGAAGCTGTTGCGCCCTGCGGCGGCAAGGTGAAAGGCCGGATCGATATAATCCGGCCCGCTTTTAAAGGGCTGCACGGCAAGGCCGTCCTCGGCAAAGGCGCGCAAGAGGCCGAGCATCACCGTGGTCTTGCCGGTGCCGGACCCGGGCGCGGAGATCAGGATGCCGGGCGGGTTATTCATTCCAGCGTCCTCCATCGGCCTGCTGTGGCCTGAACCTTCGGTCATAGTCCGTTGAATAGAGGCAACTTTCGTCGAAACCCTCACCTGCCAGCGCAGGGCCGACAAGGATCAGCGCAGTGCGCTCAATCTCGGCGCTCATCTGCGTTTCAATATCGGCAAGTGTGCCGCGCAGGATCTTTTGGTCGGGCCAGCTGGCGCGATAGACCACGGCAACAGGGCAATCCGCGCCATAAGGCGGGGTCAGGTCCGCTACCACCTGGGCAAGATTGTGGATCGACAGGTGAATGGCAAGCGTCGCGCCGGTGGCGGCGAAATTGGCAAGGCTCTCGCCTGTCGGCATGGCTGAGGCACGGCCCGGCGTGCGGGTCAGGACAACCGATTGCGCGAGCCCCGGCAGGGTCAGCTCGGCCCCGATGGCGGCGGCAGCGGCGGCGAATGATGGCACACCGGGCGTGACGCTGACGGGGATGCCCTCGGCCCGCAGGCGGCGCAGCTGTTCACCCATCGCCGACCAGACCGAAAGATCGCCGGAGTGAAGCCGCGCCACATCCTGTCCTGCGTCATGGGCGGTCTTGATCTCGGCGATGATCGCGTCGAGGTCGAGCGGCGCCGTGTTCACGATGCGCGCGCCCTCGGGACAATGCGACAGAATTTCCTGCGGCACCAAGGAACCTGCATAAAGACAGACCGGACAGGAGGCGATGATATCGCGACCGCGCAGGGTCAGAAGATCGGCCGCGCCCGGCCCGGCACCGATGAAATGAACGGTCATGGCATCTTCCTTTCGGCAATGGCGCAGGTGGCCAGTCGATCTTGCGACACGCATCGGGGCGCTTGTAGCCGCGCGCCGGGGCCCGCTGCAACCAGTGCAGCGGCTTCGGCAACGCTTCCCGTGCCGCGCTCTTTTATGACCCGCGTGGACCGGGTCAGCGTTTCCGCTTTCGAAAGGTCTTCGGCGGGCACCGGGATAAGCGGTAGATTCATAGAATTTGCCAGCGATATCAATACGGTTGCGGCGCATTTATCATGTGGTGCAGAAAGAGCATCTGGCGCGGCCCTTGTGGCGGCCAGCGCGGATTGAAGGCTTGCCAGTGTTGCCGTCTGGCGGAAACCGAAACCGGCGACAATCACAGCGTCACGCTCCACTGAACGATGGGATAGGCGGATTTCCAGCCGCGTTTACGGCCCAGCGGCGCGGCCTCGGCCAGTTCGATGCGGAGAAGCTCTCCACCCTTGTCAGCCTGCCAGTTAGCCAGCAGAGCCTCGCTTTCCAGCGTCACCGCGTTGGCGACAAGGCGGGTGCCGGTGGGCAGGAGGCCCCAGAGCTTTTGAAGCAAGGCTTCATCCAGCCCACCACCGATGAAAACCGCGTCTGGTATGGTCTGGTCATCAAGGTGATCGATTGCCTTTCCCTCGACCACATGAATACGCCCACCTAATCCGAATTTCTTAGAATTTTCAGTTGCTCTTGCCGCACGGCTCATGTTCGACTCAAAGGCCGTCGCGGTCAGAGTAGCATCGCGCATCAACCATTCGATCCCGATCGATCCCGATCCGGCACCGATGTCCCAGAGATGTTCGAAAGGGCGTGGCGCGAGGGCCGAGAGAGTCAGCGCGCGCACCGGTCGTTTAGTGATCTGCCCGTCATGATCGAACCAGTCATCCGTCAGGCCAGCACTTCGCGGCATGACCGACCCAGCGCCCTTACAGTCGAGCGCAACGCAGACCGGATGGGCCACATCGTTCAGGTCATAGCTCTGTGCTTTCCGGCTGCGCAGCCTTTCGCGCGGTCCGCCAAGGGCCTCCATCACCGTGACGTCACTGTCACCGAAACCTGTTTCAACGAGCCAGTTCGCCAGGGTGCCGACAGCCTCGCCATCGCGGAGCAATAGGATCATCCGGGCTTTTGGCGCGAGACGGGCGCGCAATTGCGACAAGGGGGCCGCGTGCAGCCCGAGGCAGGTGGTTTTCTCAAGCGGCCAGCCCATCCGGGAGGCAGCCAGCTGGAAGGTGGAGATCGCCGGGAAGGCCCGCCATTCCTCGCGGTCGTACCGGCCCGCAAGGATCGAACCCGCACCGAACCAGAAAGGATCGCCCGAGGCCAGAACAACGGTTGGCCGACCGCGATAGCCGTCGAGAAGACTTAACCCGTCCTTGAACGGCACTGGCCAAACCACTGTTTCAGCTTTGGTTTCCGGGATTAACGTCAAATGGCGCTCGGCCCCCATGACGATCTCGGCAGCGGCCAAAGCGGCCCGGCTTTCCGCGGTCAGACCGGCTGGCCCATCCTCGCCAATTCCGATAATCGTAAGCCATGGGCCATTATTGGAGCGCGCGTCAGACATGAAACCGAACCTGCTGATCCTTGGCGGGACGAGCGAAGCCTCGGCGCTGGCCAAGGCTGTGAGCGAGGCCGGGATCGAGGGCGTGTTTTCCTATGCCGGCCGTGTCGAACAGCCCCGCCCGCAGCCGCTTCCGATCCGTACGGGCGGCTTTGGCGGGATCGACGGGCTGGCCCGTTGGCTGCGCGAAAACGCGGTAAGCCATGTGGTCGACGCCACCCATCCCTTTGCGGCGCAGATGAGTCAGAATGCGATTGCCGCCTGCCAGCAGGTGAATGTCCCGCTGATCGCGCTGACGCGACCGCCGTGGGTCGCGCAGGCCGGGGATCGCTGGCAGCATGTGCCGGATATTCCTTCCGCTGTGCACGCGCTGGAGGGCGCGAGGCAGCGCGTGATGCTGGCGATCGGACGCATGTACCTTGAATCCTTTGCGCCCCTGCGCCAGCATTTCTACCTGTTGCGGCTGGTCGATGTACCCGGCGCGCTGCCGTTTCCCGAATACGCGGTCGAAGTGTCGCGTGGCCCCTTCACGCTTGATGGCGACCGGGCGTTGATGGAACGCCACGCCATCGACCTTGTCGTGTCGAAGAACGCGGGCGGCAGCGCTGCGCGGGCCAAGATCGATGCCGCGCGCGAACTGGGCATTCCGGTGCTGATGATCGACCGGCCCACCCTGCCTGCCCGGCGTGAAACCCATGAAATTCAGGATGTTATGAGATGGCTTTCTCATACACCCTCCGGCGTATCCGGCACTGATCTGGGCGTGTAGATCAGCGGTGCGCCGCTGCGCGTGATGACGCGTGTCAGGGAACTGCCGACGATGACAACGGTGCGCATATCGGCCATTTCCGGCGTAGCCTCGGTCAGGGGGACGCAGGCCAGTTCCTCTTCGGGCGTCGATACGGCGCGGGCGAATATCACCGGGCGCGCATCGCCGCAGCATTCCTGCAAGAGCGTCAGCGCCCGCGCGAACCCTTCGGGACGGGATTTCGAGCGCGGATTGTAGAAGGCCATGGCAAAGTCGCCTTCGACCGCGAGACGCAGGCGTTTTTCAATCAGGGACCAGGGCTTGAGATTATCCGACAGGTTGATGGCGCAGAAATCATGGCCAAGCGGCGCCCCGGCGCGGGCGGCGGCGGCCAGCATCGCGGTGATGCCGGGCATGACCTGCACATCCGTCTCGCGCCAGCGGTTAAGGTCAAGCTCCATCGCTTCGAACACCGCCGAGGCCATGGCAAAGACGCCCGGATCGCCGGAGGAAACCACGACCACCTGCCGCCCTGCCTCGGCCATTTCAAGCGCATGGGTGGCACGTTCAATCTCGACCCGGTTATCGCTGGCATGGAGCGTCAGCCCGTCGCGCGGGGGTATCCGTTTGACATAAGGGATATAGCCGACCACATCCGTCGCCTGCGCAAGCGCAGATGTGACCTCGGGCGTCACGAGGTCGTCAGAACCCGGCCCGAGCCCGACGATGGTTACGCGGCCCGTCACGGACGCCGCCCTTGTCCATGAACTACGATGATCGAGAAATAGGGTGCTTTTTCGCAATCCGCCTCGACCAGCGGTGTCACGGTCTGGCCCGGCATGGCGGCGTATTGCACCATCCACGCTTTTTCCGTCAGGCCGACCGCATCCAGTGCGCGGCGGATCTTGGCGATATTGGTGCCGATCTTCATGATGACGAGCGCGTCGGTGTCCTGCATGTGGCGACGCAGTTCATCTTCGGGCAGCGTGCCCATCAGAACGGTGAGCACGTCGTCGCCCCATGTGATCGGCATATCGGTCGCGGTCCATGCCGCCGACATGCCGGTGATGGCCGGCACAACCTCGACCTTCGCAATGTCCTTGAGACGCGAATGCAGGTGCATGAAGGAACCGTAGAAAAACGGGTCGCCCTCGCAGAGGACCACGATTTCATGCCCCTCTGCCACCAGCGCCGAGAGATTTTCGGCCTGCTCGGCGTAAAAGGCGGACAGAACCTCGTTATAGCGGGGATCGCTCAGCGGGATTTCGGTCGTGACCGGGTATTCCATCGGGATTTCAACGGCATCGGCCGGGATCATGCCCTCGACGATCTGGCGCGCCTGCCCCTTGCGGCCTGCCTTGCGAAAGTAAGCTACGTGGCTCGCCTGCCGCAAGAGCCGGTCCGCGCGGACGCTGAGCAGGTCCGGATCGCCGGGCCCGAGGCCCAGACCATAGACTGTCCCGCTCATTCCGCTCGGCTCGCGATGGCGTTGATCGCGGCAACGGTGATCGCGCTGCCGCCAAGGCGGCCCTTGACGATGACGCTGGGCACTGGCTGCGCCTCCCACAGCGCGTCCTTGGATTCGACCGCGCCGACAAAGCCAACCGGACAACCGATGATCGCGGCGGGGCGCGGGCAATCCGGATCTTCGAGCATGTTCAGCAGGTGGAACAAGGCCGTGGGGGCATTGCCGATCGCGACCAGCGCGCCGTCGAGATGCGGGCGCCACAGCTCCAGCGCGGCGGCGGAGCGGGTATTGCCCATTTCGGCCGCCTTTTCGCGCACGCCCTCGTCATGCAAGGTGCAGATAACCGCGTTATCGGCAGGCAGACGTGGGCGTGTAACCCCTTCGCTGACCATGCGTGCATCACAGAGGATCGGCTTGCCTGCGTTGAGGGCGGCGCGTGCGGCGCTCACGAAACCGGGGGAAAAGCGGATATGCCCCTCAAGCCCGACCATCCCGGCGGCATGGATCATGCGTACGGCGACCTGTTCTTCGTCCGGATCGAACCGGGCAAGATCGGCCTCGGCGCGGATCGTGGCAAAGGATTGCGCGTAAATCGCCGCGCCGTCGGTCTGGTATTCGTAAGGCATCAGAGAGGTTCCACCCCGGATAGTAATTCATCGGGCGTCAATCCGCGCCGCACCGGGTCATCCCACGATGCGCCGTTCCGGACAAGATCAAAGCGGCCCTCACGCCCGACGAGCGTGACATCGGCATTGCGCGGATGGGCGCAACCCTTGCTGCATCCCGAAACATGCAGATCGCCTGAGACGCGCGGCGCGAGTTTGGTCGCAATCCGGCGGGTTTCAACGCTGGCCGAAGTGCAGAAAGGCGCGCCGGGACATGCCCTTGCACGCAAAAGCGGATCCTGCGGGTCGGTAATGAAACCGGGCCTGCGCACAGTGGTGACGCCGGGAAGGAAGAACAGCCGCCATGGTGTGAGGATGAGTTCCCTGGCGTCGCTCTGGCGTATGAGTTCCGCCAGCCCCACGGCGGGACAGGATCCAAAGGCGGTGCCGACCATCATGCCGCCAGCCCGTGGACCGGCGCGGCCCGGAGGTGCGGCGGGCGCAGGCAATTCCTGCCGCCAGTCCTGCGGCAGATGTTCGACCACCTGCGCCATGCGGCGGCGCTCATGATCACTGTTATCGGCGAACCAATGGGCAAGCTCGATCACCATGTCGATGGTTCGGTCGAGATCTACCGCGCGGGCCCATTCCGCCCCATCGGCCCGGACAAGCACACCGCCCAGTTCGGTCCGCTCAATGCGGATATCGGCGGAATCCCCGCCCAGCACCGGGGCGCTGCCGCTATCAATAGAAAAGCCGAATTTCGCTGGCAGGTCAGGCAGTTCCGAGAGGCGGTTAATCAGCTCAAGCCCCAGACGTTCGGTCAGATCACCGGACTGCCAAAAGGGCGTGACGATCATGTTGCGCCGACGTTCCGTCTTTGGGTCCGGGTCGAGAAGGTCGAGTTTCAGCAGGGCGGCAAGCAGGGCGTCATAGGCATCGTCACGCACCCCGCGCAGTTGCAGATTGGCGCGGTTGGTCAGGTCGATGAAGCCGCTCGCGTGCTCCTGCGCGGCGGCGCAGAGGCCCAGCACCTGTGCGCGGCTCAGCCGTCCCATATGCGGGCGAATGCGCAGGATCAGCCCGTCGCCCGAACGCATCGGGGTAAAGGCACCGGGACACCAGCCCTTGACCTCGGGAGGGGAAACGCGCGGCATGTTCATGCGGTTTGATCCAGCCGGGCGCGGATCGAATTGCGCCGGGTCTGCCATAGGCCGGCAGCATCGAGCGCGGCGAATTGGTCGCACATGGCGCGATGTGCCTCGGGGTTTTCGGTCTGCAAGAAGCTGTCGACCTCGGCGTCGCCCAGCGTTGATTCGTAATAAAGATCAAAGAGATGCGGGCGAACCGCATCGGCGAGATTGGCAAAGGCGGCCATGTGATCCAGCGTCGCCGCGATTTCAGCCGCGCCCCGAAAACCGTGGCGCCGCATCCCCGCGATCCAGTCGGGATTGGCGGCACGAGCCTGCACCACGCGGGCGATCTCCTCGGCCAGCGCGCGGGCGCGCGGTGTGTCAGGCCGGGTATTGTCGAGGTGATAGAGCGCCGCCTTGCGCCCGCCGGTGATGGATTTCGCGGCGGCGAACCCGGCCTCATGGGTGGCGTAATCGGCGGCAAGGAGCAGATCGCTTTCCGGCAAGTCCTGCGGATGAACAAAGGCATCGGCATTTGCGACACGGGCCGCGATGCCGTGATTGTCACGGGTGATCTGCACGCCATCCATCGACCACGCGCTTGCATCGAGCCAAGCCTGTCCGGCGGCGGCGCGGGCTTCATCGGTGAAGGTTTCCGCCAGATGCCCCATGCCCAGTCCATAGCTTGCCGGGGCAGGCCCAAAGACCCGCGCCTCGGCCTGCTGCCCCGCGTAGGGGTTCCAGTCGGCACTTTCATCACGCCCCGCAAGCATCTGTATTGCTTGCGTAAAGATACCGGAGAGCGAGGGGAATACGTCACGGAAAAGACCCGAGACACGCAAGGTAACGTCTAGCCGGGGCCGGTCAAGCTCGGTGATCGGCAGAACCTCGATCCCCGAGACACGCTCGCTCCCTTTGTCCCAGATCGGCCGCACGCCCAAGAGGTGCAGCGCCATGGCGAATTCCTCACCTGCGGTGCGCATGGTGGCCGAGCCCCAGAGGTCGATGACCAGCCCCTTGGGATAGTCGCCGTGATCCTGAAGGTGACGGCGCACCAGTTCCTCGGCCAGCTTCACGCCTTGGGCATAGGCGGATCGGGTCGGTACGGAACGCGGATCGGTGGTGAAGAGGTTGCGGCCCGTGGGCAGCACGTCGTGGCGGCCGCGATAGGGAGAACCGGACGGACCGGCGGGGATGCGTGCAGCTTTAAGAGCGGCGTGGAGGTTATTGATTTCATTCGATACGGAGTGATCCGTGTCAAAGGGAGCGCCTTCGGTCACCGGCTGACCGAGGATATGTAGCCCGTCGCCGAACTGGCTTTCCTTGATGTCGCAGACGAAGCGGTCGATGCGGGTGATCGCCTCGGCCGTGCTGGCGGCGGTATCGAGACCAAGATCGGCCTCGACCCCGAGGGACTGCGCCTCGGCCCGGATGTCGGCTTGCAAACGGTCGCGGCGGCGCGGATCGAGCCCGTCGGCGTTCGAGAATTCGTCGAGCAGCGTCTCGAGATGAATGAACCGGTCGGGCGTTTTGCTGGCCTTCATCGGCGGCGGCAGGTGGCCCAGCGTCAGGGCACCGATGCGCCGTTTTGCCTGAGCTGCTTCGCCCGGGTCATTGACAATAAAGGGATAAATTACCGGCAGGTCGCCGATCAGCGCCTCGGGCCAGCAGGCATCGGACAGGGCGACGGCCTTGCCCGGCAGCCATTCCAGCGTGCCATGCGCGCCGATGTGGATCAGCGCGTCGATGCCCAGCGCGTGACGCAGCCAGAGGTAAAAGGCCACATACCCGTGCCGGGGCGTTCGGGAAAGATCATGGTAATCGTCCTCGCGCTGCGCGAGTTGCCCGCGTTCGGGTTGCAAAGCGACCAGTGCGGCGCCGCGACGGGTGGCTTTGAAATGGAACTGACCGTCTTTGCAGGCGGGGTCGTACTCTGGATCGCCCCAAGCCGCGTTCAAATCGTCGCGGAGCGATTGCGGCAGGGTTTCCAGCGCGGCGCGGTAGTCCGACAGCGGCCAGCAAAGCGTCTCGGACCGCAGGGAATGCGTGAGTGGCGCACCCGGTTCGACCTGCCATCCCTGCCCGGCCAGCGAGGTCAGGATCGCCTCGGCCGAGGCCGGAGCGTCGAGCCCAACCGCATGACCCATCTGCCAGTCCTTGCCTGGATAGGTGGACAGGATCAGGGCGGGTGATTTCCGTACACTCTCCGTACACTTCAAGTGCACCAGCCGTGCAGCCCGGCGGGCGATTGCATTGATCCGGTCACCCTCGGGCATATGGGCCGCGCGGGAGAATTCCAGCGCCGCGTCCCTTTGGCCGGGTTCCTTGAAAGAGACAACACCGCCAAAGAGACGGCCATCGACCTCGGGCAGAACCACGTGCATGGCCAGATCGCTGGGTGACAAGCCACGTTCGGACTCGTCCCACGCCTTGCGGCTTGAGGTCGAAAGCGCGACCTGCATGACCGGCACCCCAGCCATGTCGAGCGGGGAATGGCCCGAAGCGCCGATGCCGGAGAAAGAAGTCGCGTTGACGATGATATCGGGGGCGAGGCCCTGCACCTGCCGTTCGATCCAGCCAGCGGCCTCGGGTGCCTTGAGCGAGGGCGCGAAGAGCGTTGCCACGTCGAACCCCTGCCCGGTCAGCGCGTCATGCATCGCCTTGATCGGCGCGGTATCGGCGGCGGCGAGATAGGCGCGGTAAAAAGTGATCAGCGCACGGGGGCGTTTGCGGGAGACCGGATAGGCCGAGAGCGGGCAGATCACGCCATCCTCGGGATGCCAGAGCCCGACCTGCGGCAGCGCCTTGGCCCCGCGCACCGGACCGGCATAGAACCCGGCGGCAAGCGCAAGCTGCGCCAGCGCGGCCTGCGCCGAGACGGTGCCGCCCATGTCGCAGAGCCGGGTCAGCCGCGCGAGGGTCGAGACCGGCAGGGTCGAAACCTCATCCAGTCGCGGATCGGCGCGGCCGTCGGCCGGAAGGACCGCGAGTGCGATGCCGTTACGGCGCGCCAGATCCTGCACCTGCTGAATCCCGTAGGACCAGTAGGAAATGCCGCCGATGAGCCGGATCAGGATGCCCTTGGCCCCGGCAAGTGTCTGTTCCACATAGGTATCGACGGAAAGCGGGTGTTTCAGCGCGGCAAGGTTGGCCAACCGCAGGGTCGGTTCGAAACCGCCCTCGCGCGCGCGGTGCCACCCGGCGGCAAATGCGCCGAGATCGCTGTCGGAAAAGGATAGAACGACCAGATCGCCCGGGCTCTGGCCCAGATCGGTCGGGGTTTCCATTTCCTCCAGCCCCTGACTTTCGCGAAACACCACATGCATGGGTCAGCGCCCTTTCACCGGGGTCGGGATATGGCTGGCATATCCCATCGCCCTAGCCCACCAGCACCGAGCGGATGGCCTTTTCATCGATATCGTCATGCTCGGCAATAACGACAAGACGACCCTGCTTGGCCTCGCCCGGTTTCCACGGGCGGTCGAACTGGTGGCGGACCCGCGCACCAACTGCCTGAACCAGAAGGCGCATGGGTTTACCCCCGACGGCGGCATAGCCTTTGACGCGCAGGATGTTCTGCGATTTCGCGAGGGTTTCGATGCGGGCGACCAGATCGGCGGGGTCCGTCAGTTCGGGGATATCGACAACGATACTGTCGAAATCATCATGTTCGTGATCGTCGGCCCCGTCATGATGGCTGGGGCGCGCGTCCATGTCATCTTCGGCCGCGGCTTCGAGACCGAGGATCACGCGCGGATCGACCGCGCCTTCGGCAACGTCCACCACCGGAAGCGGGCGCGGTGCCTCGGCGGCAATGACTTCACGCGCCTTTGCCAGACCTTCGGGACCGGCAAGATCGGGTTTCGTCAGCAGGATGATGTCGGCGCAGGAGATCTGATCCTCGAACACCTCAGAGAGCGGAGTTTCATGGTCAAGACTGTCATCGGCCAGACGCTGCGCATCGACACGGGCCACATCGGGGGCAAAACGACCCGACGCGACCGCCTCGGCGTCGGCGAGCGCGATCACACCGTCGACAGTGATACGCGAACGGATATCAGGCCAGTCGAACGCCTTGAGCAGCGGTTTCGGCAGGGCAAGACCGGAGGTTTCGATCAGGATGTGATCGGGGCGCGGGGTCAGCGCCATCAGCGCCTCGATCGTGGGGATGAAATCATCGGCCACGGTGCAGCAGATACAGCCATTGGCCAGTTCGAGGATGTTTTCCTCGGGGCAGTCGGGAATGGCGCAGGATTTCAGTATTTCCCCATCAACCCCCACATCGCCGAATTCGTTTACGATCACGGCCAGACGCTTGCCCTGCGGGTTCTGCATAAGGTGGCGGATCAGGGTGGTCTTGCCGGAGCCGAGGAAGCCGGTGATCACGGTGACCGGCAGTTTGGCGAGGTCGTTCATTCGGGGAACTCCAATGGGGGTATTCTAGCGATACAATTCTTGCGAAAGTGTTCAGGTCTTTCACGCCAGGGCACAAGACCGTCGGCAGTGGCCTGATAGCGGGTGACGCCATCAAGCACGGTTTCGGCCATGTCCGGTGTCAGGTTGCCATAGACATAGCTCCACCTCTCGGCGCCGCCGCGCAGCACGATAGAACAGCCACGGGTGCAGTTCGACAGGCATTCGACGGGGCGAAAGGACACACCGTCGGGCCAGTCCATCGCATCGAGCGCACTGAACAGCGCGGCACCCGGGCGGATGCCATCCACCGGGTCATCTGTCATGCGGCACTTGGTGCAGACCAGCACTTCGGTCTTGTCGGGTTCGGGCACGGGCCGGGTCCAATTCATCTTGAGCGGGGAAAGAGCCAGAATCCTCGTGCGGACCCGCCTCCGGGGCACCCCGCCCGGTTCACGTCAACTTTTGCTGGCAGGTCTCCCGGCTTGCAGATGTCAGGGCGGGCCCTGTCGGTTTCCCTGCCTTCCCGACCACAGGGGCCAGTGGCAAGCGGGCAACCTCTCTGGTCACGGTCGCGGGGGCGGCTGCGCTTGGGGCGCGGTGTCGTGCCCCTGTCGCATTCCCTTTTCACCCGGGCAGAACCCGGGCACCAACGCGGAACATCTGCGCAGCCGGATCAGGTGATGTCAAGCGATTGTCAGGGGGCTTACTGCACCCTTGGATCAGGCGCCCTGCTGGATTTCGACCTCGCTGCCGAAGACGAGATCGACAGACGGGTCGAGCGAGCGGCGCACAAAGGCGACGTTGGCCATATCGTTGTTCTGCGCACGCGCCTGAGCCTCGCGCAGGTCGTGCTTGTTATCAAGCCAGCGCTGAACGAGCCGGTCAAAAAGCACGTGGTTGGGTTCGTTCAGGAAGACCGACATCGACCAGAGCGGTCGCAGGTGGTTCCACGGCGCATCACGGCAGAGCAGGTAATTGCCTTCGATCACCGCCAGCGTATGCATGGAGTTGACTTCGATCCGCCCGGCGACGGACCTGTCCTGACCCCGGTCAAAACTTGGCAGATAGAGTTGCTGTTCGGTCGCCAGCCGCCACATGGCGCTGACTAGCCCATCGACGTCAAAGGTTTCCGGAGCGCCCTTGCGAGCCAGAAGGCCGCGACGGGCAAGGACTGAATTATCCAGGTGGAAGCCGTCCATCGGCACCAGAACGGCAGAATGCGTGGACTGGTTGAGATGGGCGACAAGTTGGGCGGCAAAGGTGGATTTGCCTGACGCGGGAGGCCCTGCAACGGCGATCAGGGCGCGCGGACTGCGGGTCGGCATCACCTTGAGGCGGTTCGCGACTTTCGCAATTCGATCAGGCATGCTCTCTATCCTCTCTGAATTCGGAGGGTGTGAACTTCGGAATATCCGGTGTGATGAGCGGTCGTGCAGGCGACCGTCGAGAGGACAGGCGCAGGCTGACGTGAACGTATCTCAAGACTTTTTTGTAGCCTCGTACGGTCAAGATCCATCGCCCCTCCCCCGGGCATTCGTCTCATGGTACCGTTACATTGGCCTGACCTGTGGAACCCGCCCGTAGAGCGGTTCACGTCAAACACGGCTCTCGTTCGTTCCCAATTCGCATTGGATTTGACGGGCAAAAGCCGTTCTGGGTTCAACGGCATTCTGAACGTCAGAAGGGAACAGCGTGATGCGCCCATCCAGAGTTGCGAATTTATTCCATCCCATCTCCGGATCAGAATTTCGATCCGGAATTCGTTGCTTCTTTGGCGATCTTAATGATTCATCTTATGTTAATCTTTGTATCATACGATACAACAATTTTAATTGATTAAGATTCAACAACCTGACGCCCAGAAGCGTCAAACGCTTCTCATTCCGTTGGGTAAACAATTTAATTAATCCACCGGCAATCTCCCTCCGTCGCAATCCCACCTTCCTTCCTTTTACGGCGATAACTGCGAACCGGATTTCTTTTCGCTTGCCCCGTCATAATTACGCCCGTTTTATCCGGCATGAGAGGTGCTGAGGCGCGCGGCCATTGCTGCGCATGAGGAACCGCGACATGAAATCGACTTACGTCGAAGAGCGAGAGCGTGGCAGGCCGCCTGCCCGAACGCAGGAGCGGCTGCTGACCCTCATCGTTCCGGTCTATAACGAACAACATGCGATCGGTCCGTTTCTTGACGCGGCCCGAGCGGCGCTGGCCTTGCTGGACGCACGCTTTGACACCGAAATCCTGTTCGTGAATGACGGCAGCCGCGATGGCACCGAATTCGTGCTGCGATCCTACATGCAAAAGGACGAGCGCATCCGCCTGATCAACCTGTCGCGCAATTTCGGAAAGGAAGCGGCGCTTTGCGCGGGGATGGACCATGCGCGCGGCGACGCGGTCATTCCCGTGGACGTGGATTTGCAGGACGATGTGTCGATCATTCCAGAAATGATCGAGAAATGGGAACTGGGCGCGCAGATCGTGAATGCGAAACGCCGCGACCGGTCCTCGGACAGCTGGCTAAAGCGGGTCACGGCGCGCGGGTTCTACCGCGTCTTCAACGCGCTGTCGGACCAGCCCATGCCCTCGGACGTGGGCGATTTCCGCCTGCTCGACCGGCAGGTTGTCGATGTCATCCGCTCGCTTGGGGAAAAGGTCAGGCTCAACAAGGCTCTGTTCGCCTGGGTCGGGTTCGATAGCGACGAGGTCACCTACCAGCGCAATTGCCGTCGCGCCGGCAAGACCCGCATGGGGTACTGGAAGCTGTGGAACATGGCGCTGGACGGTATCTTTGCGTCGAGCACCAAGCCGCTGCGCGTCTGGACCTATGTCGGCAGCGCGCTGGCTTTCGCGTCTTTCCTTTACGCGGCGTGGATTTTCCTGCGCACGCTGGTTTTTGGCGTCGATGTGCCGGGCTATGCCTCGACGCTGGTGCTGATCCTGATGTTCGGCGGCGTCCAGCTTTTCGCCATCGGCATACTTGGGGAATATGTCGGGCGCATCCTGACCGAGGTCCGTGAAAGGCCGCTTTATATCGTCAGGTCCTCCCATCCCGCAGAGGCCACCCGCCCCGCCGGTGCGAGGCCGCATGGCATCTGACAAATCGAAGTTTCTGGCACTCGGCGGCGAGATGCTGCGCTTTGGCATGGTCGGCATATCGGCGACACTGGTGCATGTACTGGTCGCCCTTGCTGTTGACGCGGTGTTCGGCCTGCCTGCCGGACTGTGCAACCTTGCCGGTTTTGCCGCCGCCGTCACCCTGTCCTTTGTGGGCCACCTGCGCTTCAGCTTTCGGCGCAGCGGCCCCGGTCGCCCCTATCTTGCGCGGTTCATCGCCCTTTCGCTGCTTTCGCTTGGCACGAGCAGCCTGATAACTGCCGTTGCGACAGCTCTGGGTGCGGGCCTTGCCATCGCGATGCTGGGCGTGGCAGGGATCGTTCCATTGATGTCATATCTGGGCGCCCGGCTCTGGGCCTTTGCGCCCCCTTTCGAGGCCCATTCATGATCCGCCTGAAACCTGCGACCGTCCTGATGATCTGTGCCCTGCTTGCGGCGATGATTGGCTATATGGCGCTTGAGCTTGTTGCCCCGGTCGCGCTTGGCAAGGATAAGATCAGCGATTACGACGTGTTCTACCTTGTCAGCACGATGATCCGTGAAGGCAACCTGTACGCAGCCTATGACCCGCAGGTGTTTCTGGCACGTCAGCCGAGCATGCCCGGCTATGACGGGACGCTGCTGATCTGGAGCTATCCGCCCCCCTTCGATCTGGTCGTTGCGCCGCTGTCGCTGGTGCCGGACTGGCTTGGCTATATCCTGTTCATGGGCGGCACCCTGACCGCCTATCTGCTGGTTCTGCGCAAGATCGCCGGAGAGAACTGGCATGCGGTTTTGGTGGCGTTCCTGCCGCTGATCGCGCTGATCCTGCGCGCCGGTCAGAACAGTTTCCTGATCGGGACGCTTTTCGGGCTGACCGCTCTCCTTGCGTTACGCAAATCCCGCTGGGCCGGGGTGCCGCTGGGCCTGATGGCGATCAAACCGCATCTGGCGCTGGGGGTTGGCCTCTGGGCGCTGCTCGACCGGCGCTGGTCGGTGGTTGCCATATCGCTTTGTACCGTCGCTGCCGTCTGCGGGCTGGCAACGCTCGCCTTTGGCACCGGAGTCTGGCCTGCTGCGCTGGATGGTATACGCGGCACCGGGCAAGCGCTGCATGACGGCGGGTTCATCTTGTACCGGATGAGCTCGGTCTATGCGCTCGCGGCCTCGCTTGGGGCTGGGCCGAAACTCGCGCTGGCCCTGCACGGGGCCGTCGCGCTGAGTGCCCTGGTGGCGCTGCTGTCGATGGCACTGACGGCACGAACCGGCGTGTCGGGCCGGGTTTTCATGGCGGCGGGTATTTTCCTGTCCTGCCTGATCAGCCCCTATAACTACGACTATGACCTCGCGATGCTCGGGATTGCGGCCGCCATGCTGAGTGAAGGCATCGCGGCACGGGCCACCCGCGCCGAAAAGGTGTTTCTTATGGTCGGGTTCTGGATCATCGGCGGTTATGGGCTGATCGCGAGCCAGATCGAATCGCTGGGGTATGGCACACCGCCTGCCCTGTCGGGCCTGATCCTGACGGCAGTTGGTGTCTGCCTGTGGCGCATCACAACGCGCGGCGGGGAAATGACCGAGCAGGTCGCACGCCCCGAAACGCTTGCCTTGCAGGGGTGAACGGATAAACCGATCACCTCAGTCATAATCAAATCCTATGACTACAATTTAAAAATACAACTTAAACTAATAGCTCCTTTCCCGTACTCTGAGTCGCATGGAGGGGGGAGTGTTCAATGCCAGATCGGCAGCGGGTCACACCAGTGTCACGTGCAGCGACCAACATGCGGTTGGCCGTTGTCCCGTGGTCCTGCGTGACGACCCCTTAAATCTCTTATCGAGAGCCGGTCTCATGGCAAAAGGCCCGTTTGCACGCAAGCAGGCCCGGCGCCCGAATGCTTCCGCAGACCTCATACAGTCAGACATATATCCAGCGAGTATCGGAGAGAAAAATGGACGGAAATGACAAGGCCAGCGCAGGTAAATGCCCGGTAATCCACGGCAGCCTGCAAACCGGCGGACGGACCAATCGTGACTGGTGGCCCAACCAGCTGAACCTCAGCATTCTGCACCAGAACACGCCGCTGTCCGATCCGATGGACGAAGATTTCAACTATGCCAAGGCGTTCAAGGAACTCGACCTAGAAGCGGTGCGTCAGGACCTTTACGCGCTGATGACGGATTCGCAGCCCTGGTGGCCAGCGGACTGGGGACATTACGGCCCCTTCTTTATCCGCATGGCATGGCACAGTGCCGGCACCTACCGTGAAGGCGACGGGCGCGGCGGTTCGTCCTCGGGTTCGCAGCGTTTCGCGCCGCTGAACAGCTGGCCGGATAACGCCAACCTCGACAAGGCCCGCCGCCTGCTGTGGCCGATCAAGCAGAAGTACGGCAATGCCCTGTCCTGGGCCGACCTGATGATCCTTGCGGGCAACTGCGCGCTGGAATCGATGGGCTTCAAGACATTCGGTTTCGCCGGTGGCCGCGAGGACATCTGGGAACCCGAGGAAGACATCTATTGGGGCACCGAAGAAGAATGGCTTGGCACCGACAAGCGCTACTCCGGCGAACGTGAGCTGGAAAATCCGCTGGGCGCGACCACGATGGGCCTGATCTACGTCAATCCCGAAGGTCCCGAAGGCAAGCCCGATCCGCTGGCCGCCGCCATCGACATCCGCGAAACATTCGGCCGTATGGCAATGAATGACGAGGAAACCGTGGCGCTGATCGCGGGCGGTCACACCTTTGGCAAGACCCACGGCATGGGCGATCCCGAAGCCGTCGGTGCCGAGCCGGAAGGCGCGGATATCGCCGAGCAGGGCTTTGGCTGGACTGCCGGGAACGGCAAGGACACCTTTACCTCGGGTCTCGAAGTGATCTGGACGACCACGCCCACCAAATGGGGCAACGGTTTCTTCAAGAACCTGTTCGAATACGAATGGGAACTGACCAAGAGCCCGGCCGGTGCCTTCCAGTGGAAGCCCAAAGATGAATCGAACGTCGAAACGGTCGAAGATCCGCATGAGGAAGGCAAGAAACGCATCCCGAACATGCTGACCACCGACCTGTCGCTGCGCATGGACCCGATCTACGAGCCGATCTCGCGCCGGTTCTACGAGAACCCGGAAGAGTTCGCCGACGCCTTTGCGCGCGCGTGGTACAAGCTGACCCACCGTGACATGGGCCCGCGTTCGCGTCTGCTGGGCGCGCTGGTGCCGGATGAGGACCTGATCTGGCAAGACCCGATCCCGACCGCCGATTACGAAATGATCGACGATCAGGACGTGGCAACGCTCAAGTCCAAGATCCTCGACTCCGGTCTCAGCACCGCCGAGCTGGTGTCGACCGCATGGGCCTCGGCCGTGACCTTCCGTGGTTCGGACAAGCGGGGCGGTGCCAATGGCGCGCGCATCCGTCTTGAGCCACAGAAGAACTGGCAGGTGAACGAGCCGGAAAAGCTGGCCAAGGTGCTGTCGGTCTATGAAGGCATCCAGTCCGAGTTCAACGCGGGTGCAGGCAGCAAGAAGGTGTCGATGGCCGACCTGATCGTGCTGGGCGGTTCCGCCGCGGTGGAACAGGCTGCCAAGGCCGGCGGCTATCACATCACCGTGCCATTCTCGCCGGGTCGGACCGATGCGACGGTCGAGCAGACCGATGCCGACAACTTTGCCGTTCTCGAGCCGCAGGCAGACGGGTTCCGCAACTACGTGAATGGCGACGCGGATATCCCGACCGAGAAACTGCTGGTGGACCGGGCGCAGCTGCTGACCCTGACCGCGCCGGAAATGACCGTTCTGGTTGGTGGCCTGCGTGTGCTGGGCGCGAACTACGATGGCTCCAAGAACGGTGTCTTTACCGACAAGCCGGGCACGCTGAGCAATGACTTCTTCGTCAACCTGCTCGACATGGGGACCGCGTGGAAAGCTGTGGAAGGCTCCAAGCAGGACTTTGAAGGCCGCGACCGGGCGACTGAAGAAGTCAAGTGGACCGCCTCGCGCGTCGATCTGGCGTTTGGCTCGAACTCGCAGCTGCGCGCGCTGGCCGAGGCCTATGCCCAAGACGACAACAAGGAAAAGTTCGTCAGGAACTTTGTCGAGGCATGGGTCAAGGTGATGGAGCTGGATCGTTTCGATCTGGCATAAGTCACAGCTTGATTAGAAAAAGAACGGCGTCCCGATCGGGGCGCCGTTTTTCGTTTAGCGTGTCGAGCTCTCTCAGCGCAGGTCGAATTCCTTACGCGCGGTCAGGATGTTCTGCATGCTGCCCTCGGCCCAGTCGACCAGCGCCAGCAGATGCGGCAGAAAGCCTTCGCCCAGTTCGGTCAGGCTGTAACTGACGCTCGGCGGCTTGGTGTCGAACACCTCACGCCGAAGGATGCCGTCGCGTTCCAGATCGCGCAGGGACTGGGTGAGCATTCGCTTGGAAATATCTGGCAAAGCACGCAAAAGCTCGTTGAACCGGCGCGGCCCCGTCTCAAGCTCCATCAGAACCAGAACCGGCCATTTGGCCGAGACATGATCAAGCACCTGCCGCACCGGGCAATTGGCCGGGTTAAACCCCTCGGCTTTCCACTGGTCCAGTTTGCCATCGCTGAGACGCTGCATAGGCGGTTCCCTTTTTGTTACCTTGTTCCGAAAAACTGCCTCCTTCCGCAAAGGAATGAAGGTCTCTAAATGAGACCTATATTCGATTCGAGACTGGAAAGGAAAGAAAATGACAACCTATCTCGTGACCGGCGCCTCCGGGCAGCTTGGACAGCTTGTAGTGGACCACCTGAGCACGCTTGTACCCGCCGGGGACATCATCGCGCTGGTCCGATCCGAGGATGCGGCCCAGGCCTATGCGGACAAGGGCATCGCCACGCGCAAAGGCGATTACGAAGATGTGGACAGCCTGAAAGCGGCGTTCGACGGGGTAGACCGGCTTTTGCTGGTCTCCTCGTCAGAGGTCGGAAAACGCGCCACCCAGCATGAAAACGTGCTGAGCGCGGCCAAGGCGGCCGGGGTCGGCTTCATCGGCTACACCTCGATCCTCAACGCGGAAACCGGTGGCATGGCGCTGGCGGAAGAACATCTGGTGACCGAAGCCGCGCTGCGCGACAGCGGCATCCCCCACACCCTTCTGCGCAACGGCTGGTATTCCGAGAATATCGCGGGCACGGCGCCGCAATCGGTCGGCATGGGCCAGCATTTCGGCGCGGCGGGCGATGGACGGTTTGCAACGGCCTCGCGCAAGGATTTCGCTGAAGCGGCGGCAATCGTGCTGGCCGGTGAAGGGCACGAGGGCAAAACCTATGAGCTTGGCGGCGACACGGATTTCAACCTGACGGAATATGCCGCCGTGCTGAGCGAGATTTCCGGCAAAGAGGTCACCTATGTGAACCTCGATGAAGCGGCCTATGCCAAGGCACTGGTCGAGGCCGGTCTGCCCGAAGGTTTCGCCGCTATCCTTGCTGACAGCGATGCCAAGGCAGCAAACGGCGCTCTTGCCACGCAAAGCCGCGATCTTTCAACGCTGATCGGGCGGCAAACCACACCGATGCGCGATACGCTCAAGACGTTCCTGTCCTGAAGACGAAGACAGCGCCCCGGCATATCCGGGGCGCTGTTGGTTCAGGCTTTGCCGAAAGCGCCGCCGCCGGGTGATTTCAAAACGAAAACGTCTCCGGCGGCCATTTCAACGGCGTCATTGCCTTTCAGCTCTTCGATCCGGCCATCGGCCCGGATCACGCTGTTTTCGCCAATTGCCCCCGGCGCGCCGCCATCCACGCCATGCGGCGCGGTGATACGGTGCGAGGACAGAACCGTCGCCGTCATCGGTTCAAGAAACCGGAGCTTGCGGATGATCCCGTCACCACCGGTATAGCGCCCCTTCCCACCCGAGCCGCGACGGATCGAAAACGCGTCGAGCCGCACGGGAAAGCGTGTCTCCAAAACTTCGGGATCGGTCATGCGGGTGTTGGTCATATGGGCGTGCACCGCGCTTGCGCCATTAAAGCCGTCGCCTGCGCCGGTGCCGCCGCAGATGGTTTCGTAGTTCTGATAGGTCGCGTTGCCATAGACGAAATTGTTCATCGTTCCCTGGCTGCCCGCGATCACGCCCAGCGCGCCGTAAAGCGTATCGGCGATTGACTGGCTGACCTCGGTATTGCCGGAAATCACCGCCGCCGGATAGGTCGGGTTGATCATCGACCCCTCGGGGATCACCAGTTTCAGCGGTTTGAGACAGCCCTCGTTCATCGGAATATTGCTGCCGACCAGCGTGCGGAACACGTAGAGCACCACCGCATGGCAGATCGCCCTGGGCGCGTTATAGTTGAATTCGTCCTGCGGCGAGGTGCCGGTAAAATCGATGGTCGCCTCGCGCGCGGATTTATCGACCGAAATCGCGACCTTGATCTCTGCCCCGCTGTCCATCGGATAGGTAAACGCGCAGTCCTTGAGCACGTCGAGCACGCGGCGGACGCTTTCCTCGGCATTGTCCTGCACGTGGGTCATATAGGCATGAACCACCTCAAGCCCGAACTGGCCGGTGATCTTGGTCAGTTCCTGCACGCCGGTCGCGTTGGCGGCGATCTGGGCGGACAGGTCTGCCATGTTCTGATCGATATTGCGGCAGGGGTATTTCCCCGAGGCCAGCAACTCGCGGGTTTCCTTTTCGCGGAAATTCCCCTGATCGACGAGCCGGAAATTGTCGATCAAGACGCCCTCTTCGTCGATATGACGGCTGTCGGGCGGCGCAGAGCCAGGCGTGGTGCCGCCGATATCGGCGTGATGCCCGCGTGAGGCGACGGTATAGATGATCTCTTTGCCCGCCTCGTCAAACACCGGCGTGATGACAGTCACATCGGGCAGATGGGTGCCGCCATTATAGGGATTGTTCATCATGAACACGTCGCCCGGGCGGATTTTCCCTGCGTTTTCTCGCAGGGCTGTGCGCACACTGTCGGACATGGATCCAAGGTGCACCGGCACATGCGGCGCATTCGCGACCAGATCGCCCGCCGCGTCAAAAATCGCGCAGGAGAAATCGTAGCGCTCCTTGATATTCACCGAATAGGCGGTGTTGGCGAGCGTCGCGCCCATCTGCTCGGCAATCGACATGAAGAGATTGTTGAACACCTCAAGCATGACCGGATCGACCGAGGTGCCGATCGCCTCTTGCCGGGCAAGTGGGACGACGCGGCGCAGCACGAGATTGCCACCCGAGACGCATTCGGCCTGCCAGCCGTCCTCAAGGATATTGGTGCCGGTGGGTTCGGTAAGGATCGCGGGGCCGTCGAGCTTTTCACCCGGTGCAAGGCTGGCGCGGTCCACCAGCGGCACCTCGCGCCAGTCGCCCTGGCTGAACATGCGGACGGTCTGCGGTTCCGCCCCCGCAGGCGAGGTATCGGGCAGCGTGACCTGTTCCCCCGTGGTGCCAACTGCCTCGGCTGTCAGAAGGTCGATGATCAGTTCGGCATAGTCCGGGACAAAGCCAAAGCGCTGGCGATGCGCCTCTTCGAAGGCGGCGGTCATCTCATCCGGGCTGCCATAGGGCACTTCAAGCGTCTGATGCGCCCCACCGGTGCGGATATGGGCGATGGGCCGTGTCGTGATATCGGCGTGGTCGACGCCCTGCCCGGCCACTTCGGCGCTGGCTTCTTCGATCAGGCGTTTCACCGCTTCTTCGGCCGCTTCTGTGTCACTGATCGGTCGGGCCAGCTGATGCTCGCGGATCGCGCGGATGTCGGCCAGCCCCATGCCAAAGGCAGAGAGCACCCCGGCGAAGGGGTGGATGAATATGCTCTCCATCCCCAGCGCGTCGGCGACGAGACAGGCGTGCTGCCCCCCGGCCCCGCCAAAGCAGTTCATCGTGTACTTGGTGACGTCATATCCGCGCTGAACGCTGATTTTCTTGATCGCGTTGGCCATGTTTTCGACCGCGATGCGCAAGAATCCTTCGGCGATTTCCTCGACCGACATGCCGGAACCGATGTCCTCGGCCAAGGCGGCGAATTTCTCGCGCACCACCTCGGCATCGAGCGGCTGATCGCCATCGGGGCCGAAGACAGCGGGGAATTGATCGGGTTGCAGTTTGCCAAGCAGGACGTTGCAATCGGTCACGGTCAGCGGACCGCCGCGCCGATAGGCGGCCGGCCCGGGATTGGCGCCCGCGCTTTCGGGGCCGACCTGCATCCGCCCGTCGCGATAGGACAGGATCGAACCGCCGCCTGCCGCAACCGTGTGGATCGACATCATCGGCGCGCGCATCCGCACTCCTGCGACCTCCGTCTCAAACGAGCGTTCATAACTGCCCGCGTAATGGCAGACATCGGTCGAGGTACCGCCCATGTCGAAACCGATCAGCTTGTCGAACCCGTGTTCCTCGGCGCTGCGCACCATGCCGACGACCCCGCCCGCCGGACCGGAGAGAATCGCGTCCTTGCCCTGAAACAGGCGCGCATCGGTCAGCCCGCCATTGGATTGCATGAACATCAGGCTGTCACAGCCGCCCTTTGCCGCATTCAGCGCATCGGCCACCTGATCCACATAACGACGCAGGATCGGCGAGAGATAGGCGTCGACCACCGCCGTGTCGCCGCGCGCGACCAGCTTGATAAGCGGGCTGGCCTCATGCGAGAGCGAGACCTGCGTAAAGCCGATCTCGCGCGCCAGATCGCCCAGCTGCTTTTCGTGGTCGGTAAAGCGATAGCCATGCATCAGCGCGATGGCGACAGACCGAAACCCCTGCTCATGCGCCGAGGTCAGCGCGGTGCGGGCATGATCAAGGTTGAGCGGTGTCACCACCGTACCGTCGGCAGCCAGACGTTCCTCGATTTCCACCACGTTTTCATAAAGTTGCTCGGGCAGTTCGATGTTCAGATCGAACAAGCGAGGCCGGTTCTGATAGCCGATCCGCAGCAGATCGCCCAAGCCTTGGGTCATCAGCAACAGCGTGCGTTCGCCCTTGCGTTCAAGCAGCGCGTTGGTGGCGACGGTAGTGCCCATCTTGACGGCCGAGATCCGACCCGAAGGCACCTCGGCCTTGGCATCCAGCCTCAGCATGGACTTGATTCCATGCACGGCGGCGTCCGTATAGGCTTCGGGATTTTCCGACAAAAGCTTGTGCGTTTGCAGGCTGCCGTCGGGCTTACGGGCGACGATATCGGTAAATGTGCCACCGCGATCCACCCAGAACTGCCACTTTTCTTTGCTTGCGATGCTCATTGTCGATCCCCGAATCCAAAATATTGTTGCTTTATGGTTATAACGCTGACAATTTGTCAACGTTATGAAAGCAAGCGGATTCGAAACAGGATCCGCACCTCAACACGGGAGACGACCCATATGAAACACGCGATGCTCTTCGCGGCTGCCACCGCTGTCAGCCTGTCCGCACCGGCCCATGCCGAAAGCTGGGACATGCCCACACCCTATGGCGATGCGACTTTCCACACCCAGAACATCATGGAGTTCGCGGATGACGTGCGCGAAGCTACCGATGGCGGACTCGACATCACCATCCACTCGGCGGGTTCGCTGTTTCCCCACCCCGAGATCAAGAATGCCGTGCGCTCGCGTCAGGTACCGATTGGCGAATTCTTCCTCTCGACGCTGTCGAACGAAGATCTGGCCTTCGGTCTCGACAGCCAGCCCTTTGTCGCCACCAGCTATGACGATGCCAAGAAACTCTGGGATGCGCAGAAACCCGTCATCACCGAATTGCTGGCCGAACAGGGCCTGATCCCGCTGTTCTCGGTGCCGTGGCCGGCGCAGGGTCTTTATACCAACGGCGAAATCGCAACCGTGGACGATCTGAACGGGTTGCGTTTCCGCGCCTATAACGCCGCGCTGGAAGAATTCGCGACGCTCGCCGGTGCCGCACCGGTACAGGTCGAAGCCTCGGACATCCCGCAGGCCTTTGCCACCGGTCAGGTCGAAGCGATGATCACCTCGCCCTCCACCGGCGTGAATTCCACCGCCTGGGATTTTGTATCGCATTACAGCCCGATCAACGCATGGGTGCCAAAGAACATCGTCGTGGTGAACCAGCGCATGTTCGATGGTCTGGACGAAGAAACCAAGACCGCCGTAATGGAAGCCGCCGCCGCTGCTGAAACGCGCGGCTGGGAAATGTCCGCCGAAGAGGCCGACAGCAAGACCAAGGAACTGGCCGAGAACGGTGTCACCGTCTACGAGCCAAGCGCCGGGCTGGTCGAAGGCCTGCAGGGCATCGGGGGCCAGATGCTCGACAATTGGAAGGGCAGCGCCTCGGATAGCGCGCTTGCCATCCTTGACGCCTATCAGAACTAAAGCTCTGATCGTACAGGCCGACAGCATCCCGTGTTGTCGGCCTTTTCATATCCAACGCGGTCAGACTTAAAGGGGCCAGGCGACATGGGGCGCATACTTCAACGGTTATATGACATTTGCGGCGCGATTGCCGGGGGGCTGACTTTGTGCATCTGCCTGCTGGTCAGCGCCCAGATCCTGCTGAACGCGGCCGGGCGGCTGGGGTTCGACCAGCTTCCCTCGACGATCCCCTCCTACGCGGATTTCTCGGGTTTCATGCTGGCCGCAGCGACGTTCCTCGCGCTGGCCCATACCCTTCGCGCGGGCGGGCATATCCGCGTCAACCTCGTGGCCGACCGGCTGCCGCAACGCGCACAAGTTGCGATGGAGGCGCTCGTGCTGGTGATTGCCGCCGCGCTGGTAGGGTTCCTTGGCTGGTTCATGATCAGCCTTGTGATGGAAAGCAAACATTACGGCGATGTTTCAACCGGGATCATCCCCGTGGCGCTCTGGATCCCGCAAAGCATCGCCGGGTTCGGCATCATCCTGCTGCTGATCGCGATCCTGCACACGCTGGTCGATCTGGTCCGCAACGGTCGCCCCGTATTGTCGACCCCGGACGAGGTATAAGCGATGTCTGATCCAATCATTGCCGTTATCCTCCTTACCCTGCTGATTGGCCTGCTCGCCATGGGCGTCTGGGTCGCCCTTGCGCTGACACTGGTCGGTGTCGTGGCGCTGGTGTTCTTTTCGAACGCGCCGGTGGGGTTGATCATCGCGACCACATTTTGGGGCCATTCCCACAGCTGGGCGCTGACCGCTCTGCCCCTGTTCATCCTGATGGGAGAGATATTGCTCCGCTCGCGGATGAGCGACGACATGTTCACCGGTCTGGTACCTTGGCTTAGCCGCGCGCCGGGGCGGCTTTTGCACGTGAACGTCTTTGGCTGCGCGATCTTTGCCGCCGTGTCGGGATCATCCGCTGCCACCGCCGCCACCATCGGGCGCATGTCGGTGCCGGAACTGACCAAGCGCGGCTATCCCGAAAGCCTGATCCTTGGCACACTGGCCGGGTCGGCGACGCTGGGCCTGCTGATCCCGCCTTCGATCATCCTTATCGTTTATGGGGTCGCGACCGAGCAATCCATCGCCCGCCTGTTCATCGCCGGTATCCTGCCGGGGCTGATGCTGATCACGTTGTTTGCAGGCTATGTGGCGGTGCGCACATGGATGAACCCGTCGCTGATCCCGCCCATCGAGGAACGGTTCTCTCTGCGTGAGAAATTCGCGGCCTCGCGGCGGCTGATCCCGGTCGCAGCCCTGATCATCGGGGTGATCGGGTCGATCTATGCGGGGCTGGCGTCGCCCACCGACGCCGCGGCGCTTGGGGTCGTGCTGGCGGCGCTGCTTGCATGGCTGTCCGGTTCCTTCAGCTGGAAGCTTTTTGGCGAAGCCGTGATGTCGGCGGTGCGGACCTCCTGCATGATCGCGTTGATCCTGCTGGGCGCGGCGTTCTTGTCGGTGTCGATGGGCTTTACCGGCCTACCCCGCAACCTTGCCGCATGGATCGGCGCGATGGACCTTTCTGTGCCGATGCTGCTTTTCGCGCTGACGATTTTCTTTATCGTGCTGGGCTGCTTTCTCGATGGGATTTCGGTGATCGTGCTAACGACCTCGATCATCATGCCAATGGTCAGCGCGGTCGGGATCGACCCGCTCTGGTTCGGCATTTACCTCGTGATCGTTGTCGAGATGAGCCAGATCACACCGCCCGTGGGGTTCAACCTGTTCGTCATTCAGGGGCTAACGGGCATCGACATCCTGCGCATCGCAAAAGCTGCCTTTCCGTTCTTTCTGCTGCTTTTGTTGGGCGTGCTGCTGATCACGCTCTTTCCGCAGATCGTGACCGTGCTGCCCAACATGATGGGCAGTTAGAGCGAGGCGGCAGCGCGGCTGGCCTGATCATACTGGCCGGACAGCGTGCGAAGGCTGGCGGCGATTTCCCGCATCTCGTCGCCGGTCATATCAAGCCGGGACAGCCCGTCGAGAAAACAGCGTTCGCGCACGATGCGATATTCTTCGCACAGCGCTGCGCCCTTGTCCGAGGTCGTATAGAACACTTCCTTGCCGCGCTTTTCAGAGCTTAACAGCTCCATCTTCATCAGCTTGCGTAGGGCGTAATTGACCGTATGCGTGTCCTCGATGTTCAGCAGAAAACAGATATCGGCCAGACGTTTTTCGCGGCTGCGATGGTTGGTGTTATGCAGCACTAGGATTTCCAATGGCGTCAGATCCGTATTGCCCGCCGCCGACATGCACTTGGTCATCCAGCGCGAAAAGGCGTTATAGGCAATGATCATGCCATATTCGATCTCGGAGGTTTCCCAGCTTTCCCCTTCGGCGAGGTGGCGCGAGGAAACGATGCGGCGCTTGGGATTGGGCTGCTCTGTCATGTATCTGCGTAACCTTTGTATTTTGTCAGCGTAAAGCATACGAAATGCACAGGAATACGCCAAGCCCAAAGACTTTTTGAGGCGCTTTGGTGGGGCTTTTTTGCTGCTGCATAGCCATTGCCCGGTTCAGGGAATAGGCAAATCCCGCTCTTGGCCGGGCTTGGACCGGGGCCGCGTATTGACTGCGCGGGTGCGAGGCACATGATGGCCCGGACTACAGGAGCCAGAATGTACCAGCCCGCCCTTGCCGCCGATCCCCTGCTTGAACCGCTGCACCTCAAGAAACTGACGCTGAAAAACCGCATCTTTTCGACCAGCCACGCGATCCGTTTTGGCGTCGACGGGCTGCCGCAGGACCGCTACCAGCGCTATCACGAGGAAAAGGCCAAGGGCGGCATCGGGCTGACCATGTTCGGCGGGTCGTCGAATGTCTCACCCGATTCCGGGTCGGTTTTTGGCGCGCTGAACCTGCGCGATGACAGCGTGATCCCGGTGCTCGCGCAATTTGCCGACCGGGTTCACCAACACGGCACCGCGATCATGTGCCAGTTGACCCATCTGGGCGGTCGCAGCCATTGGCGGGCCGAGGATTGGCTACCCACCGTCGCACCCTCGCGGTTTCGCGAACCGTTGCATCGGGGGTTCGCCAAGGAAATCGAACCTCATGATATCCGCCGCATCGCGCTCGAATTCGGCGAGGCCGCGTGGCGCTGCAAAGAGGCCGGGCTCGACGGGGTCGAACTGCATGTGCACCACCATCTGGTCGGGCAGTTCTGGTCGCCCCACATGAATAAGCGTACCGATGCCTATGGCGGGTCGGTCGAAAACCGCGCGCGTTTCGGGCTCGAGGCGCTGGCAGAGATGCGCCGCCTCTGCGGGCCGGATTTCATCATCGGCATCCGCATGGCCGTGGGCGAAGGCGATGGCGGTGGCATGTCCGACGCGGATTACCTCGAGATGGCCAAACTTCATGAGGCCTCGGGCCTGATCGATTTCTTCAACCTCACCTATGGACGTATCGATACGGCGGTGGGCCTGTCGGAATACATGCCCGGCATGGCCGTGAAACTGGCCCCGCAATTGCCCTTTGTCGCGGATTTCCGCAAACAGGTGGGTCTGCCGACATTTCACGCCGCGCGGATCAATGACCTCGCCACCGCGCGCTACGCGATCTCCGAGGGTCTGGTCGATCTGATCGGCATGACCCGCGCCCATATCGCCGATCCTCATATCGTGGAGAAGCTGAGCGAGGGGCGCGAGGCCGAGATCAGGCCCTGTGTCGGCGCGACCTATTGTTCCGGGCATGGGAGCTGCATCCACAACCCCTCCATCGGGCGGGAAAAGGTATTGCCCCACGCGGTTGAACCGGCGGCGGTGAAACGCCGTGTCACCATTGTCGGCGCAGGTGTCGGCGGGCTTGAGGCCGCGCGGGTCGCCGCCGAACGGGGCCATGCGGTGACGGTATTCGAGGCCGCACCACAGGCAGGTGGACAGGTGCTGCTGGCCGCGCAACTGCACAAGCGACGCGACCTGATCGGCATTGTCGACTGGCGGTTGAGCGAGCTGGAACGGTTAGGCGTCGCCATCACCTTTAACTGCCTTGCCGGAGAGGGAGAGATCGCGGCCACCACCCCGGATATTGTCATCATCGCAACCGGCGGCCTGCCCGACCGGATGGAGGACTTGATCCCCGGTGCCGAGCTTGCCGATACGCTTTGGGAATTGCTCGAAAACGGACAGGCGCCCGAGGGCGAGGTGCTGCTTTACGACGGGATCGGCACCATCGCCGGTCTGCATGGCGCGACGACACTTGCCCTGCGCGGCGCCAAGGTGAGCTTTGTCACCCCCGACCGCAACGCCGGCGAGGAAGCGACCAATATCGAGCGTCCGCTGTCGATGCGGCAGTTCTATCAGGCGGGGGTCAGCCTGCTGCCGGACATGCAGCTTGTCTCGGTCGCGCGTGCCGACAACCGGATCGCGGCGACTTTCGCGAATATCTACACGGGTGAGACAGAGACCCGCGTGACCGACCGTCTGGTGATCGAAAACGGGACGATTCCGGCAGATGACACCTATCTTGCCCTGCGCGAGGCTTCGGCCAACAAGGGCGCCTTTGACATGGCACGACTGACCGCGGGCGAAACGGTGGTGGACGCGGATGCCGAGGGCTTTCACCTCTTCCGGATTGGCGATGCGGTGTCGTCGCGGGACATCCACGCGGCGGTGCTCGAAGCGTTCCGCCTGTGCCGGGCGATCTGAGCCTCAGCGCGCCTTTTCAAGCGCGGGGCGCAGCTGGCTGTCGATGACCCGTTGCACCAACGGCCCGGCCACGCGCAGAAGGATATTGCCGTCGCCATCGATCAGGTAGGTTTCCGGCACTCCGTAGACGCCCCAGTCAAGCGCCGCGCGCCCCGAATTATCGGCCCCAACGGCCTCGTAAGGGTCGCCAAGTTCCGCGAGAAAGGCCAGCGCGTTGTCGGGGTCATCCTTGTAATTGATCCCGTAGATCGGCAGCCCCTCGGCCCGCAGCGCTTCGAGGTTGGGATGTTCGACACGGCACGGGGCGCACCAGCTGGCCCAGTAGTTGACCAGTTTGAGATTGCCATCGCGCAGCGTTTCATCGTCAAACAGCGCCTTGCCCGGCAATTCGGTGATCTGCAAGGCCGGGGCCTGCTGGCCGATCCGGGCCGAGGGCAACGCCTCGGGGTCGTCGCGGAACATGCCCACAAGGAACAGGCTGGCCAGTCCCAGGAACACAAGCGGCGGGATAACCATCAGGGGCGAGATCTTAGCCATCGCGGTTGGCCTTTGTTTTCAGGCGGTTTTCAAGTTCGGCCATGTCAGCGCGCACCTTGCGACCGCGCCACAGGGTCACCGCAACCAGCAGCGCCAGCAGTACAAGCGACGCGCCATAGGACGACAGAACCGTCGCGGCGTATTTGCCAAGATCGGGGATCATGCCGCCATCCTTTCGCGCGCCAGGAGGGCACGTATGCGCCGCGCGCGGATTTCAGTGCCGGTGCGATACAGCACCAGCGCGATGAAAAGCAGCACGAACCCGACCATGCAGACCAACAGCGGGAAGAAGAAGATATTGCTGACCTTCTCCTCGGTATCGGTGCCGGTGATCGCCCCCGCCCGCATAACAGATGCCCCCTGATGCAGCCCCTGGTTCCAGAAGTTCACCGCATAGCGCGACAGGATCGCAAAGACCGACCCGACAAGGCAAAGCACGCTTGTCAGGTCGGCGGCGGTATCCGGATCCTCGATCGCGGACCAGAGCGCGATATAGCCGAGGTAGAACAGGAACAGGATCAGAAAGGAGGTCAGGCGCGGGTCCCAGGCCCACCATGTGCCCCACATCGGCTGGCCCCAGATCGCCCCGGTCACCAGCGCGATGACTGTCATGGTCGCGCCCACGGGCGCAGCGGCACGGGCGGCAAGCGCGCTGACGTGGTGGCGGCGGATCAGCCAGATCAGCGAGGCCACAAGCATCATCAGCCACGCGTTGATCGCCATCAGTGCCGAAGGCACGTGAAGGTAGATGATCTTGACCGTCGATCCCTGCCGGTAATCGTCGGGCGTAAAGAAGAACCCCCAGATCAGCCCGATCACGATGCAGGCCGCCGACAACCACCAGAACACGGGCAAAACCCGCTCTGACGTGGTCAGGAATTTCTTAGGATTGGCGTATTCCCACAATGACATGGCTCTTATCTATCCACTCTTGGCAGGGGGGACAATTCACATAAGCTAGCGCAGATTGACGCGCAGGACGGCGGCGCTTGCAAAGGGCAAAAGCGCGGTAACCCCGGCGGTGATCCCGGCGAGAAGCAAAAGCGGCGTGGTGGCTTCCATTCCGGTCGCGCCACGCCGTGCGACCTCGGCCCCAAAGATCAGCGTTGGCACGTAAAGCGGCAACACCAGCAGCGACAAAAGCAGCCCGCCGCGTTTCAACCCCACGGTCAGCGCCGCGCCAAAAGTGCCGATGACCGAGAGCGCCGGAGTGCCCACAAGCAGCGAGATCACCAGCCAGAAATAGCCCGGCGCAGGCAGGCTCAGCAGCACGCCAAGGGCGGGCGCGATCAGCACCAGCGGCAGGCCGGTCGTAAGCCAATGCGCGAGCGCCTTGATCGTGACGACGGATTCGAGCGGCAGCGGCGCAGTGGCGAGCAGGTCGAGCGTGCCGTCCTCCCAGTCTAGCGCGAGCAACCGGTCGAGCGACAGCAGGCAGGCCAGCAGCGCCCCAAGCCAGAGCACACCGGGCGCGATCGTGGCCAGCAGCGTCGATTGCGGCCCGACGCTGAACGGGATCAGCACCGTGACGATCAGGAAGAACGCAAGGCCAAGGCCAAAGCCACCGCCTGCCCGCATCGCCAGTTTCAGATCGCGGATCAGCAGCGCCTTCATGCGAATGACCCGTCGAAATCATCAAGCGCCGGAAGGCTGGCGCGATAGGCCCCAAGGTCAAGCACCCGCGCATCTAAACCAAGCTCGATATGGGTGGCGATCAGGGCCGAGCCGCCCTGGCCCAGATGCGCGCGCACGGCATCCGCGAACATGGCGACCGCCCCGCTGTCGAGCGATACGGTTGGTTCGTCCAGCACCCAGATAGGCCGCCCGGTGACCAGCATCCGCGCCAGCCCCAGACGGCGCTTCTGTCCGGCGGAAAGCGCACCAGCAGGGCGTGAGCGAAGGCTGTTCAGCTCATAGGCGTCAATCGCCGTTTCGATCCCCCTGGTTCCGAATATCTCGGCCCAGAAATGCAGGTTCTCTTCGACGGTAAGCGTGGGTTTCAACCCGTCCGCATGGCCCGCATAGGCGATGGTTTCGTCGTTTCCGTCGATCTGACCGGTAACCGGCGGCTGCAATCCGGCGAGCGTGCGCAGCAGTGTTGTCTTGCCGATCCCGTTCGGGCCGCGCAACACCAGCGCCTCTCCCGGCCCTAGGGCAAAGGATACCCCCTGCAGCACCGGAAGGCCGCCCCGCGCAATCGAAAGATCGGATACTGTCAGCGTCATGAATGTGCGATAACCGATTGACCCGCCGCACAAAAGAGCAAAGCGGTCAGACCGGGACCAGCGCCATCGCGACGCGGCGCCCTTCAGAGAGCAGAACATTGTAGGTCCGGCAGGCAGCGGGCGAGTTCATCACCTCGACCCCGATCCCGGCCTCGTCCAGCGTACTGCGCAACTCGCGAGGCAGATGCGCGATTTCCGCGCCGGTCCCGACAAAGAGCACATCGACTTTCCCAGCCAGCGCCAGCAGCGGTTCAGAGTCCGTGTATCCGCCCCACAGCCCGGTCCCCTCGGGACCGGTCAGCACCGCCCCATGATAGACCTCGCCGCCGATGCGGAAAAAGCCCGGCCCATAGCCGTCGACGGGCTTGGAGTCGTTGAAAGTGACTTCGTTCAGACGCATGGGTTCTCCTTTCGCCTCTCTCTGGCCGTCAGTGCCAGAGCGGCAGTCCCAGAATGGCCGATCCGGCAATGATTGTGTAGGCCACCGCGCGGAATTGACGCTCGCTCCCGAATTTAAACATCTGCCCGCCGATCACGTTTGCCGCGACAAAGGGGAGCAGCAGCACCAATCCGATAAGAACCATTGCCGGATCCAGCATCCCAAAGGCCGCCAGCATAAGGATCATCATGGAATCGAGGACAAAGAGGTAAAGCAGCAATGTCGCGCGCACCACCGCCCCCGGCAAGGTACTGGCCATGTAGAGCATGATGACTGGCGGACCGGCCAGGCCGGTCGCCCCGCCCAGAACCCCGGCGGTCGCGCCGGTACCAAGGATCAACGGCGGCGTCAGTTTGCCGTGATAGCGCCAGCCGATCATCAGCGCCATCAGGGTCACCAGCACGAGGACCGACACAAGCCAGCCAAAGACCTCTTCGGGCATATGGGACAGGCCATACAGCCCGACGGGCAGCGCGATCAGCGTGCCGAGCCCAAGGCGCATCACGTCGGTTCTGTTGCAGGTGCGATAGGCCCCCGGCAGGTTCGGGATCGGCCCCAGCAGATCGACGACCACCAGCACCGTAAGCGCCCCGGCCGGGGTCAGCACGGAACTGGCCACCGGCATGATGATAAGAGCCGTGCCAAACCCGGCAAATCCGCGCACCAGCCCCCCGACCATCACGGTCAGGAAAAGCCAGCCAAGACCCGGCGTCGCGAGAACGCCGGAGATCCAGTCAGGCATCGATATTCGCGTATTGGTTGCCGGTGTTGTTATCCGGCTTGGACCAGTCGCGCTTAACCCCAAGGTACAGCAGTACCGCCGCCGCGATGAAGATCGACGAATAGGTCCCGACGATAATGCCCCAGATCATCGCAAAGACGAAACCGCGGATCACGTCGCCGCCCAGTGCGATCAGCGCGAACAGCGCCAGAAGCGTGGTCAGCGAGGTCATCACGGTACGGCTGAGCGTTTCGTTGATCGAGATGTTCAGGACTTCTTTCAGCGGGCGGTTCTTGTACTTGCGCAGGTTTTCACGCACCCGGTCAAAGACCACCACCGTATCGTTCAGCGAATAGCCGACAATGGTCAGCAACGCCGCGATGATCGCCAGATCGAACTTGATCTGAAGTTCGGAAAACACACCGATGGTCAGGATCACGTCATGGATCAGGGCAACCACAGCCCCAAGGGCAAACTGCCATTCGAACCGTAGCCAGACATAGATCAGCACCGCACCAATAGCGAGCGCGACCGCCTGAACCGCCGTCCATATCAGCTCTCCCGAGACCTTGGGCCCAACGGATTCAACCGACACGAACTGGATGTCGGGCACGATGGCCGAAAGCGCGTCCTCGACCGACTGGATCAGTTCGGCGCTGACCGCTTCCTGATCGTCCTGCGCCTGAATGCGGATCATCGCCACGTGTTGATCGGCATCGAATGTCGGGTCGAACACCTCGGAAATGGTGATGTCTCCAAGGTTCAGCGCGGTGAGCGCATCGCGATAGGCAGCGATATCCAGATCGGTGCTGCTTTCGGTCCGGATGGTCGTGCCGCCCCGGAAATCGATGCCGTAGTTGAGACCACGCACACCAAAGGAGACAGCCGCCAGCACGATCAGCACCATCGAGATGCCGAACCAGAGTTTCCAGCGCTGGAAGAAATCGATCTTTGTATCTTCGGGGATCAGTTTCAGCCGCATGTCAAACCTCGATTGTCTTGGGACGGCGGCGTTCGAACCACATGACGATCAGCAGCCGCGTGACAAAGATCGCCGTAAAGACCGAGGTCATAATGCCAAGACCCAGCGTGATCGCGAACCCCCGCACCGGGCCGGAGCCCATGACAAAGAGGATCACGGCCGTGATGAACGTGGTGATGTTCGCGTCAAGAATTGCCGACAGGGCTTTTTCGTAGCCAAGCTCAATGGCCCGTGCCGGACCGCGCGCGGTCTTGAGCTCTTCACGGATACGCTCGAAAATCAGCACGTTGGCGTCCACTGCCATACCGACCGTCAGCACGATCCCGGCGATGCCAGGCAGGGTCAGCGTCGCCCCCATGAGCGACAGCGCCGCAAACAGGATCACGATGTTGAGGATCAGCGCAATATTGGCAAAGACCCCGAACAGCCCGTAGCTCAGCACCATAAAGACAAGCACCGCGACAAAGGCGACCGCCGTGGCGATCTTGCCCGCATCGATGCTGTCCTGCCCAAGTTCCGGACCGATGGTCCGCTCTTCAAGGAAGGTCAGCTCGGCCGGCAGGGCACCAGCGCGCAGCAGCACCGCAAGGTTGGTGCTTTCCTCGACTGTAAAGCGACCGGTGATAATACCCGAACCGCCGGGTATATGGCTTTGAATGACCGGAGCGCTGATTACCTCGTCATCCAGCACGATGGCAAAGGGCTGGCCGATGTTCTCAAGCGTGTAGTCGCCAAATTTGCGCGCACCGGTCGTGTTAAATCGGAAGTTCACCGCCGGGCGGCCGTTTTGGTCAAAAGACGGCTGCGCGTCGACCAGTTCGTCGCCCGAAACCACGGGTGCGGTTTCGATGGTGTAATACTGGCCTTCCTCGTCAAGCGACGGCACGACCATCTCACCGGGACCGGCATTGGCCTCGGGGTCACCGCCGCGCGAGATGACCGGGTTAAAGGTCAGACGGGCGGTGGTGCCGATGATCTCTTTCAGCTCGCTGGCGCTGCCGATGCCGGGCACCTGGATAAGGATCCGGTCCGCGCCCTGCCGCTGAATCGTGGGTTCGCGGGTGCCGACCGCGTCGATCCGGCGCCGGATGATCTCCAGCGCCTGACGCACGGTGCGATCGTCCGAAGCGCGCTGCTCGGCCTCGGAGAGGGTCACAACAAGGATATCGCCCTGCCCGCTGACCACGTAATCTGTCGAACCCACACCGCTAAGCGACTGAATTGGCTGGGCAAGTCCACGAACCACTTCAAGCGCGCGGGCCATCCCGTCGGGGTTGCCGATGCGCACGCGAAGCTCTTCCGGTGGCGAAGGTACACGGCGCACGCCGCCCACCGTATCGCGTTCCGGGCGCAGGGCATCGCGCAGGCTGGGCCAGAACCCTTCAAGCCGCGTCGCGTAAACCTCGGCGACCTGCACCTCGGCAAGCAGATGCGCACCGCCGCGCAGGTCAAGCCCGAGGTTCACAAGGTCGGTCGGCGCCCATGAGGGCCACTGGGCCTCGGCCGCAAGCAGATCGGGGTTCTCGCCGCGCACCTCGATGGCGGCAACCGCGTCGTTATGGGTTTCGACGCGCGTATAGAACGCGTTGGGCAGAGCGAATATCAGACCGGCGGCACAGACCAGCCAGATCAGTACCCGCTTCCAAAGATCGATGTAGAGCATTGCCCTGCCTTTTCAGATGGTTACAGAGCCGCTTTACTTCGCCGGTTCGGTCTTGGACGTCACGTTGGCGATGGTCGATTTCACGACGCGCACCTTCACGCCCTCGGCGATTTCGACTTCGACTTCACCGTCTTCCTTGACCTTGGTGACCTTACCGATGATCCCGCCCTGCGTGATGATCTGGTCGCCCCGGCGCACGGCTTCGACCATGGCCTGATGCTCTTTCACCTTCTTCTGCTGGGGACGGATCAGCAGGAAATACATGATCGCGAAAATCAGGATCAGCGGGAGAAACTGGGCGATTGCGCCACCTTCCATGGGGTCTTCCTTTTGTTGTCTGGGCCGGGGACTCCCCCCGCGAATTTGGCCGGAACCTATGCGTTGAGGGGGGGCAATGCAAGGCGGGGAAACCGGGAAAACAGGGGGGTGACAACTGTACACACCCCGTACACCCCCTGTACACCGCCGCGCTGCGGCGAAATCCGCGGGATGACGCCCCGGGATGACCTTGCGGAATGTCGTTTTGCGGGCCCCGGGCGCGCGCCCGCTTCTTAACATGAAACCGACCTCGGCGCTTCCCGCCCGATTGACGCTTTTCACCGCGCAACGGGTACCCAAGCGTTTGTCCGATCTCGAAAAACCTTGATGGGAGGCAAAGGCAGGCCCTACACCTGTTACATATTGAACGATTTCCCTGCGCAAGAATTTGACCGGCAGTGCACGCGGCCCTGCCCTGATCCGGAAAGGAATTAGACAGTGTCCAAACGGGAGAAGATCATCCCCCTCGCGAGCCTTGCGCTCCTCGTTACGTTATTGGTCTTTCTGAGCGGGTTCGCCTTTCGCCATTACCACATCTGGCCGACCCGTGATCTTCTTTTGCTGCGCCAACAGTTCGAGTTTTACCGCCGTTTCGGACATTGGGGCCGCGAGAACCAATTCATGAAAGCGAATGTCACCAGCGGCGCCCCCCGGGCCGTTGTGAAGGACGCCGGTGAGGTCATGCCGGGCTACCGCGCGATCATGGGCTTTGACGTCGCGCTTGAAACCTATTCCGTTCGGCTGCTCGATCCGGCGGGGGAACAGGTCCATGTCTGGCCGACCAGCTACCGCGCGCTTTCCGGTGACACCGAAGCCACGCATGAAATCAACCCGCATGGCATGCAGATGATGCCCGACGGCAGCATCGTCGTGAATTTCGCCAAGGGCGGCCCGCTGATGGCGCGTATCGATGCCTGTGGAGAGCCGCTCTGGACGCGCGAGGGGGTCTATCATCATTCCATAGACATAGACGATGACGGGACGCTCTGGACATGGTTCAGCCCGGATACCGTCAGCAGCCCGCTCCAGAGCATCCTGCAGATGGACGCGGAAACCGGCGAACATCTGCGCGAGATTTCCATGGAGGAGGTACAGGCCGCGTCCGAGCGGAACGCGGTCATGCTCGCCCTGCCCGACGGTTACAAGTTGTCACCGGTGCGCGAGATCCGGCGCGGGCTGGAGGACGATATCTTTCATCCCAATGACGTCGAACCGCTGCGCCGTGAATTTGCACCGGCCTTCCCGGATTTCAGCCCGGGCGATCTGCTGATCAGCCTGCGCGAGCTGGACCTCGTCGCCGTGCTCGACCCCGAAAGCCTTGCCTTCAAATGGACCGCCTATGGGCCTTGGATCCGCCAGCACGACCCGGATTTCACCGAGACGGGGCGCATCGAGATCTATGATAATGCCACCGGGCGCGGGCGGTCGGGGATCATTTCGGTCGATCCGGCAACGGGCGATATCCGGCGTTTCCATACACCGCCGGACTCCGCGTGGTACAGCCCGTGGCAGGGAAAACAGCAGCGCCTCCCCTCGGGCGCGCACCTGATCGCCGTCCCGACGCAAGGCCGCGTGGTCGAGATTTCCGAGGACGGAGAGATCGTGTTCGAGTTCAACAATATCGCGGGCGACGGCGTGAACGCGAGCGTGTTCAACGCGGTGTGGCTGCCGGAGGATTATTACGAAACGGTCCCGAGTTGCGCAGCGGAGTGAACGGGCCGGACTCCTGACATTCCGGGCTTGGCAGTGATGCGGCTTGGCGTCATGGTAATAGCCAGGGGGTATTATCCATAAATGTCAAAGGCGCTCGAAAAACAAAGGGAAAGGCTTCGCAATCGTCTCGGTTCGAGCGAAATCAATTTCGCGCGCCAAGAAGCCTCTATCAAACAAGCTAATGAGACGACACGCACCGCCAAAGGCATATGGTTTGGGTTGCTAGCCTATATGGCATTTGTCGGTGTCACGTTAATGGGCGTCGAAGATGTCGATTTCTTCATTCCTGAACGCCAGACAACGCTGCCACTGGTAAATGTCGCCGTGCCGACATTTCTGTTCATGGCCATCGCGCCCGTTCTCGGCGCGCTTGTCTATGCCTACTTTCACATGCACCTGATGAAACACTGGGAAGCCCTTGCAAAACTCCCTCCTCGGTTTCAGGGCGATCCAATTTCCGATCATATAACACCGTGGTTGGTAAGCGACTTTGCATTAGCACTGCGGAATGACGATGCCATACCGCTAAGGCCGCTTCGTGAAGCGACGAACCTTGTAAACATATTCCTAGCGTTTGTCGGCACGCCGCTCCTCTTGCTGGCTTTCTGGTGGCGTTCCGCCGTCCCCCATTATGAATGGCTGACCCTGTTCGTAAACGGCGGATCGTTTCTTTTTTCCGTTGTATTGGGGCTTGTAAGTTGGAAACGGCTTGCCACTCTGATGAAAGACAACAAAGCAAGCCCAAGCCGATTGAGCCGACGGACGCGAAGAAACATCATAGTATTCGCGATACTCATCACACTGGTCGGGTGGTTCCGTACCGAGGGAAGCCTTGCGCAATATGCCCGCGACATTGGTATTTCCAAGGAAACCATAGCCTCTAATATGATTTTTCAAGCCCCTTTTCCCGGACTGATTTTAGAGGCAAATTTGCAAGGCGTGAATTTTGCGAATGTGCCAGATAATTGGATGACCCCTGAACAGGACAGGATCGCCTATCGCCCCCGTTGGTGCTCGGATAAAGGACTGCATCCCAGTATCTGTGGAAAGGGACAGTCATTGGATGAACAGCAAACTCTGGTCCTTTCGATTCAACGCAACAAATACTGCGAAGAATTGGCGAAAATAGAACTTGAAAAAATTAAGTGCCAGTCTCTCTTTCTAGAGTTCGAAACCGAGTTTTCTTCGGATTGGGAGCGACAATGGAATCTAAAGCTTCATAAAATTCTTTCGTTTGATTTCGGAAATGCCGATCTGCAACACGCGAACCTTGTAGACGCGCAGTTGCACGCGGCGGACCTCAGCCGGGCGCAGTTACAGGGGGCGGACCTCAGCCGGGCGCAGTTACAGGGGGCGGACCTAAGCGGGGCGCAGGTGCAGGGCGCGCGCCTCGGCGGGGCGCAGTTGCAGGGGGCGGACCTCTTTGGGGCGCAATTGCAGGGGGCGAAACTGTGGAATGCGTGGTTGCAAGGGGCGCATGTCCAGAGAGCGCAGTTTCAGGGAGCGGAATTCAGTGGGGCGCAGTTGCAAGGGATTTACCTTTTCGACGCGCAGTTTCAAAATGCGTACTTCTTGGAAGCGCAATTTCAAGGAACGCACTTCTCGTCGGCACAGTTGCAGGGAGCATACCTCTACCAAGCACAGTTCGACGCTTCAACCTCTCTGAGCGCGGTACTACTTCGAGGTGCCGCGCTCAGAGAGGTTGATTTTACAGTTATACCCGATTTTGAGATCGATCTTAGCGAAGTATTCGGCGACTCAACTGTCGAATTCCCGGAAGGCGTCGTGGCGCCTAATCGGTTCAATCGCACATATGAATCCGATTACGATTTCGAAAAAGCCTGGCACACCTTCCAGAAAGAGATCGGGTTCGACCCGGACGACCCTTCTACATGGGACAAGCGCAAGGACTGAGCCTCCCCCTACCCTCCTCTTCCAACATGAGGCATAAGGCGGCGAACCGACTCATGGATCCGAGGACCAAGACATGCATGACATTCGTGCCATTCGCGAAAACCCCGAAGCTTTCGACGCCGCTCTGGCGCGGCGGGGGGATGCGGGGGTGTCATCGGAGCTGCTTGCGCTTGATGGCGAGCGCCGGGCGCGGATACAGGCGGCCGAAGAGGCGCAAGCCGAGCAGAACCGGGCCTCGAAACTGGTAGGGGCGGCCAAGGCCAAGGGGGACGAGGCCGAGTTCGAGCGGCTGCGCGCGCTGGTCTCCGAGAAAAAATCGCAAGTGGCGGAGATGCAGGCCGAGGCCAAGGAGCTGGACGCCAAGCTGAGCGATATGCTGGCGCGCATCGCCAACCTGCCCGCGAGCGATGTACCCGATGGCGGTGGCGAAGAGGATAATGTCGAGGTGAAGCGCTGGGGCGACCAGCCTGCGTTCGATTTCACGCCCAAGGAGCATTACGAGATCGCGGGCGTCGCGGCCTCGATGGATTTCGAGCTGGCGGCGAAGATTTCCGGCTCGCGCTTTGTGATGCTCAAGGGGGCGGTGGCACGGATTCACCGGGCGCTGGCGCAGTTCATGATCGACACGCATGTGGATGAGAACGGGCTGACCGAGATGAACTCGCCCGTGCTTGTGCGCGACGAGGCGATGTATGGCACGGACAAGCTGCCGAAATTCGGCGAGGACAGCTATCAGACCACGAATGGGTGGTGGCTGGTGCCGACATCCGAGGTGCCGCTGACCTATAGCGTGGCGGGCGATATTCTGGACACGGGCGCGCTGCCGGTGCGGATGACGGCGCATACGCTGTGCTTCCGCTCCGAAGCGGGGAGCGCGGGCAAGGATACGGCGGGAATGCTGCGCCAGCACCAGTTCGAGAAGGTCGAGATGGTGTCGGTGACCCATCCGGACGAGAGCGACGCGGAGCAGAAGCGGATGCTGGGCTGTGCCGAGGGTCTGCTGGAGAAGCTTGGCATTCCCTATCGCACGGTGATTCTCTGCACCGGCGACATGGGGTTCGGCGCAAAGCGGACCTATGACATCGAAGCGTGGCTGCCGGGTCAGGATGCGTATCGCGAGATCTCCTCGGTCTCGACCACGGGCGATTTCCAGGCGCGGCGGATGAACGCGCGGTTCCGTCCCGAGGGTGGCGGCAAGCCCGAGTTCGTGCATACGCTGAACGGGTCCGGCCTTGCCGTGGGGCGCTGCCTGATCGCGGTGCTGGAGAACGGCCAGCAGGCGGATGGCTCGGTCAAGCTGCCCGAGGTTCTGGCGCCCTATCTGGGCGGCAAGACCGTGCTGAGCGCCAAGGGCACCCTGTCATGAGACGCCTGCCCGAGCCGATGGCATGGGTGGTCGCGGCAGCGACGGTGGCTTTCGTCGCCTCGCCGCTGCTGACGCCCGGGTTTCGCGGGTTCGAGTCCGGGCAATTCCCGGTGCCGCAGGTCGATCCGATGGTGCAGCCTTCGGGCTATGCGTTTTCGATCTGGGGCGTGATCTATGCGTGGTTGCTGATCAGCGCGGTCTTTGGGCTGATCTGGCGCGGAAATGCGCCGGACTGGCTGGCGATGCGGCCCGCACTTGCGGCCTCGGTCGGGGTGGGTGCGGCATGGCTGCCGGTGGCAGAGGTCGCTCCCCTGCCCGCGACGGTGCTGATCTGGATCATGCTGGGCACCGCGCTAGTGGCGCTGCGCCGGGCGCCGTTGCTTGATATCGGCTGGGCGCGCGCGCCGCTGGGGCTGTATGCAGGCTGGCTGACGGCCGCGTCCTGCGTGGCGCTGGGGATTGTGCTGGCGGGCTATGGGCTGACGAGCGAGCGGGAGGCGGCGATTGTCGCTCTGCTGCTGGCGCTGGTCATTGCCATTTTCGTGCTGCGTCGTACGGGGAGTTCCCCCGCCTACGGGATCGCCGTGGTCTGGGCGCTGATCGGGGTGGCAGTGTCGAACTGGGGCGGCAATCCGGCGGTTTTCTGGCTGGCAGCCATAGGCGCGCTGGTGATCGCTGTGCCGACGCTTTGGCGGCTGACGGGCTGAGGCTGTGACAAAACTTGGCCGCGCAATTCTCTATTGCCGTCAGGTTGAGGAGACCGCTGCCTTTTACGAGAGCCATTTCGGGTATCAGGTGTCGCATGATCCGACGGATCGGATCGTGGAGTTGCGCCCTCCCGGCGACGGTTTGGTTCTGCTCTTGCACCCTGCTGGCAAGGGGCAAAAACAGGGTCAGGTGCAACTCAAGATGGTCTTTGACGTCGAGGACGTTCCGACGTTTCGCGCTGCACTTATGGAGAGCGGTGTCGATGTCGGGCCTCTGCACCATGCGGACGGTTATGTCTTTGCCAATCTGAAAGACCCGAGCGGCAATGCCCTGTCGATTTCCGGACGGGCATTTAGGTAGAGAAGCGGTCCGCGCGTCCTGACGAACGGACCGACGTCAATTCCCCGATTACTTCGAGGATTTTTTCTTTTTCGACGATTTGGATTTCTTGGAGACTTTCTTTTTAAGCTCCTTGACCTTGTCCGACACCTTTTTCGCCGCCTTTTTCAGTTTCTTCTTGGCGTCTTTTTTCTTGTCAGATTTCTTTTTGTCCGACTTCTTTCTGTCGTCTTTGGATTTCTTGTCCGACTTGGTTTTCTTGTCTGACTTGGCCTTTTTGCTTTTCTTGTCGTCGGTCTTTTTCGACTTTTTGACCGGTTTCTTTTTCGCGGGTTTCGTCGCGACCGGGGCTTCCGGTTCGGGCGCTGGCTCGGCCTCTGGCGCGGCATCGTTTGTGGCCGGTTCGGCAAGAACGACAGGATCGGGAACGGGTGTCACGAGTTCCGGCTCGGGCGCGGGGTCAAGCGCGGGGGCGTCGCTGGCCGCTGCGACCTCTTTGGCCGCTTCGATCAGGCGCGGTGCGCTGGCGGCACCGATCCCCGGCACGGCGACCAGTGCCTCGGGCGTGGCGGCGGCAACGCTTTCGGCGCTGTCGAACCCGTGCTGCACCAGTGCCTCTGCGAGGGAGGGGCCAATTCCGTTAACTTCATTCAATGCTGTCATGTTTAGTCCTTTGCTGTGAGGCGGAAAAGGGAGCCCTGCTCCGCCCCGCAATCGCGCCGATCAGGCCGCTTTCTTAAGCGCCTTCTTGGCAGACTTGAGCTTGCTCTCCTGGCGGGCAACCTTCTTTTCGCGCTTTTTGACCTCGGCCTTCAGTTCCTTGATCTTAGCTTTCTTCGCCATCTGTACGTTCCTCAATTTTTAGTTTCATCCCGACAGCACTCTGCCGGGCAGCGAGGGAACACATATCACAAAGATATCCTTTGTATATACAAAAGTTATACTTTTTGTGAGCGGCTTTCTCAGCAGCAGCCCTTACGCGTTCAAGGGCGCGGCTTGACCCGAAGAGGGGAAAGGCACCAGCCGCTGCTGATCCTCGTCCCAAAGTTTGAGCTTTAGCGCGCGCACCGCCTCGGGGAACTTGATGCGGCGTGGGGCAATTTCTTCGGGCAAGGCATAGTGGCAGGCGCGCAGGCGATAGCTGGGGATGCGCGCGTTGAAGTGGTGGATATCGTGCAGCGTGATGCAGGCGACGATATGGTCAAAGGCCCAGCCGAAATCGAGACAGGAAGACCCCTGAAGCGCCGCGATCTGCGGATCGAGATCCGGGCGGCGATCCCAGTAGGTATCCTCGAAGTTATGCTGCAGATAGACGAGGAAGACGCCGATCATACCGCCGAGAAAGCTTGCCCCCAGCCAGACCAGCACACCTGTCCAGCCGAAAAGCGCATAGAGCGAGCCGATATAGGCCGCGATGACGAGGTTGTGGAGCAGCACGCCCTTGACGCCGAAACGGGTGGTGTTCTTGGGCCAGCGGTAGCGGATGAAATAGGTGAAGAGCGAACCCAGCGGCACCAGCACGAAGGGGTTGCGATAGAGCCGGTATTGCAGGCGTTGCCAGAACCCGGCCTCGTTCCATTCGCGCAGGGTCATCGTGTGGATTTCACCGGTTTCGCGATGTTCGAGATTGCCGATATTGGCGTGGTGCAGGTTGTGGTTCTGCTTCATCACCTCGAACGGGGCAAAGGTGAAGGGCGAGAGACCATGCCCCGCCCATTCGTTCTGCTGGCGGGTCTCGAACAGGGAATGGTGGCCGCAGTCATGTTGCAAAACGTAAAGCCGCACGGCCGAAAACGCATGGATCAGGATCATCGGCGCGGCGATATACCAGGTCTCTATCCGGGTAATCGCGAAATAGAGCGAGGTGAAATAGACCGCGAAAGTGCCGAAATAGCTTAGCGATGCCAGCCGGTTGTCCTTGTCACAATACTTGCGGGTGTGCTCTCGGAGATTCATGTCTTGCTTTGCCTGTCGCATCTGCGGGCAGAAATTTGCCGCGGCTATACCTATGCGGGCAACTTAACACTTTCTTAATATTTTTCAATTTGATCGGCATTAAAATTGCTTTGCGCGGCGATCAGGCGCTTAGATTCAGGACACCCATGGTTTCGAGCCCGGTCAGAACGGAATCCACGGCCACCGTGGCAAGGATAATGCCCATGACGCGGCTGATGACGCTGGAGCCGGTGGAGCCGATCAGTTTCTGGATCTTGGTGGCCAGCAGCAGCAGCACGAATGTGAAGGCGAGGATGAGGATCAGCAGCGCGGCGGTGATTGCCTGATCCTCGAGCGGCTGGCGGTGGTTGTCGGTGAGGATCACCACGGCCAGCATGGCCCCCGGCGAAGCAATCGAGGGGATGGCAAGCGGGAAAACCGCGCCCGAGAGGTCATCATGGGCCGCCTCGTCGATTTCGCGCGCGGCCTTGGAGTCGCCAAAGATCATGGTCAGCGCGAAGAGCATCAGCACGATGCCGCCCGCGATCTGGAACGTGCCAAGCCGCAAGCCAAGCGCCTCGAACAGGAACTGCCCGCCGATGAGGAAACCAAGCAGCACCAGCATGGCGATCAGGATGGCGCGCAGCGCATAGGCGCGGTGCAGCCGCTTGGGGACATTGGCGGTGGCGTAGAGAAAGACCGGAATCGACCCGATGGGATCGATAACCACGAAAAGCGTGATGAATTCGCGTATGATATCGGTCCAGTTCACCGGATTTTTGTGCCTGACGTAAAAGTTTAGGGGACGTTACCTCTGTCTTGCCAAGGCTTGCGGCCGGATGCAAGGCGACCCACGTGGCATATGAACGGAAAGGTCGCGTCGTGTGGCCAGCGCGGCGTTATGGCACGGGGCGTTGGTTTGATACAGCCGTGGCTGAAAGAACTGGAAACCGGGATTCAATTCCCTGCGGTCCCGGGGATAACAAGGCGAGGCAATGCCCCGCATCGCTATCCCGGCCCGGTCACTCAGCGACTGTCACGCTTGAGCGCTTTGTCATCCAGTTCGCGATCCGCGACGCGGCGGGAAAGGCGACTGCACCAAGAACGAAAGCGAAAGGCCATGCGACAATGGCGTTTTTCGGCCAGGTGGAAAGCCAGAGAGCGGTGGGGCCAAGGGCGATAAAAGACATAATGCCGGACATGGATACCGCCATGATGGCGGTCATTATGACTTGGGTCAGGATCAGGGTTTTCTTGTCCATCGTTGGTTCTTTCAATGGTGGACAGTGCCGGAGCGCGAAGACGCGACAAGGGCACCATCCTGTTGCAGGTTGGTGCCGCGGGTTCACGTCTGAGAGCGCAACTAAATCTCGTGTCAACGAGGACTGGAATAACCGGACCAGTCTGAAATCTTTTCGGCATCGCTGTTATATCCGACAGAAACAGCAAAGCAATGCCGGAAAGTCAGCTTTGCGGGTCGGTTCTTCGTGATTGCTCGTTCGTTATGCACGCTGGTCAGAGCCGCTGCAGTGAACCGCCCGCGACGCGCATGGCCGCGAGCGTTATCCTTTGTGGCAGAGAGCGCTACTTGCGACGCCCTTCGGTGTGTTTGCGCAGCTTGCTGGGCGCGGCCTTTTTGCGGCCCTTGTAGGGGTTCTTGTCGTTTTGCGAGCGGATGTGCAGGCGGATGGGCGTGCCCGGCATATCGAAATCCTGCCGCAAACCATTGACCAGATAGCGCGAGTAGCTTTCGGGCATCTTGTCGGGGTGCGAGCACATGACAACGAATCCCGGTGGCCGTGTCTTGGCCTGCGTCATGTAGCGCAGCTTGATCCGTTTGCCCTGCGGAGCCGGGGGCGGGTGCTGTTCGAGCATACCGGTGAGCCAGCGGTTGAGCTGAGCGGTGGTCACGCGGCGGTTCCAGACGTCGTAGGCGCGCAGGATCGCGTCATGCAGGCGCTCAAGCCCCCTGCCCGTCTTGGCCGAAACCGTGACCAGTGGCGCGCCGCGCAGCTGCGGCAGAAGGCGGTCGAAGGCTTCCTTGAGGTCGCGCAGTTTTTCCTGCTTATCCTCTTCGATGTCCCACTTGTTGACGGCGATGATCACCGCGCGGCCCTCACGCTCGGCCAGATCGGCGATGCGGAGATCCTGTTGTTCGAAGGGGATTGCGGCGTCGAGGAGCACGACGACGACTTCGGCGAATTTCACCGCGCGCAGACCGTCGGAGACCGAGAGTTTTTCGAGCTTTTCCTGCACCTTGGCCTTGCGACGCATCCCCGCCGTGTCGAACAGGCGGATATGGGTGCCGTTCCAGTCGACCTGAAGCGAGATCGAATCCCGCGTGATCCCGGCCTCGGGGCCGGTCAGCAGACGGTCTTCGCCGATGATCTTGTTGATCAGCGTGGACTTGCCCGCGTTGGGACGGCCCACCACGGCGACCTGGAGTGGCTTGGACTTGGTGGGTTTCGGCGCGCCGATGGCGGCCTCGTCCTCGTCCACCTCGTCCGAGAGGGTCACGTCGGTTTCGGGCGCGTCCTGCTCGGCCTGTTCTTCAAAGGCGTCGGCGAGCGGCATAAGCTGGGTATAGAGGTCGTTCAGACCCTCGTTATGCTCCGCAGAGAGCCGGATCGGTTCGCCAAGGCCAAGGCCCCATGCGTCGATAACGCCCGCGTCGGCAGCGGACCCTTCGGCCTTGTTGGCGGCAAGGATAACATGGGCCGAGCGTTTGCGCAGGATATCCGCGAACATCTGGTCGGTCGGCGTCACCCCTGCGCGGGCGTCGATCATGAAGAGGCATATGTCCGCCATATCAACGGCGCGTTCGGTCAGGCGGCGCATGCGGCCCTGAAGGCTGTCGTCATTGGCCTCTTCGAGACCGGCGGTGTCGATCACGGTAAATTTGAGATCGCCAAGACGCGCCGCGCCTTCGCGCAGGTCGCGGGTCACACCGGGCTGGTCATCGACCAGCGCGAGACGCTTGCCGACAAGACGGTTGAACAGGGTGGACTTGCCCACGTTTGGACGGCCCACGATGGCGAGAGTAAAGGACATGGCCTTGAGCACTTTCGAGTAAGACGAATGCGCCCTTTAGCGCATATCGCGCCTAACGGAAAGCGTGCAATTTACCGTCGGCGCTGACGACGTAGAGCGTATTGCCTGCAACGACCGGTCCGGTGGTGGCCCCGCCTTCGATCGGCACGGTTGCGACAAGCGCACCGTTGTCGGGCGCGTAGAAGCGCAGGAAACCGTCACCCGAGGCCACGACAAGCCGTCCGCCCGCGAGAACCGGGCCATAGTTGCCATAGACGGGACCGCGTTTCTTGGGTCTTTCCTTGACGTTGGCAGGCAGGTCACGGACCCAGATCGTGTCGCCGCTGTTGGCGTCGAGCCGGGCGAGCTGGTTGAGGTCGGTCACGGCGAAGACGCTGCCGCCGACCGGCCAGACCGGGCTCATCGCGCCCTGACGGGCGGTCCAGCGGACTGCGCCGCTGTTGATGTCGATAGCGGCGGTACGCCCTGACCTGTTGCCTGCGTAGAGCGTGCTGCCCGATACGACCGGCGAACCAGTGATGTCGCCGATGCGGCTCGAGGCGCTGCCGATGCGTTTGCCGGCGACCGTGGCGCTCCAGCGCTGGGTGCCGCCCTTGCGGAAGGCGGCGATCAGCTCACCCGAGCCGAAACCGAAGACCACGTAGGGCCCCGCGATGACCGGCGCGGGGGCGCCGAGAACATTCGCCACGCTCGGCACGGCCTTAATTTCCCAAGCGATTCTGCCATCGGAGGTGCGGATCGCCATACCGGTGTCGTCGCCCGCCACCAGATAGATCAGCCCGCCGTCCACGAGTGGCGTGCCGCTGCCGGTCGCGCCAAGTTTCTGCTGCCAGCGGATCGCGCCGGTCTTTGCATCCAGCGCCGTCAGGCGGCCATAGCCGGAGGAGACATAAAGCGTGCCGTTGTCATATGCGATGCCGCCGCCGGTGCCCTGCTCTTCCTTGTCGGTGGCGGGAATCAGGTCGGTCTGCCATGCGACCTGCCCCGAGGGCGTCACACCAGAGACCAGCGCGCCGCTGTCGAGCGTGTAGATCAGGCCGCCCGCGACCACCGGGTCGGCGGTGATGCGCACGCGGCGACCGTCGCCAGAGCCGATGCTGGTGGACCAGACCGGCTGCGGCGCGACGCGCAAACGCGCGTTGGAAACTCGGTTCGACTGGGTGCCTATGGCCTGCTGCCAGCTTGCATTGCCCACCTGTCCCGGAACACTGATCGCACGCGATACATTGTCGATCTCGTCCGGTTTCGGGGTCAGCGGTCCGTCCTGCACACCGGGGCGGATGGTTTCACGCTCACCGGGCAGGATGACTTCTTTCTCACCGCAGGCCGACAGGGTCAGCAGGGCAACCGCGCAGAGACCAAGACCGCGCTGCGCGAGCCTGCGGTTCTGGCGAGGCGGAGTCGCGATGGAAGAATGCAGCGCCCGCGAGAAATTAAACGGTCCAATCATAACGTCTTGCCTGTCCTGTCACTTCCATCCGCCGATGGGGTCAATTTGCCCCGGGCGTCTGCCTTCAATGTGCGTTAACCCTGTTGCGTCTCGGGGCGGCGTTCCGGCGTGCCGCCGAGCGCCACAATTGCTTGCGCGGCGCGTTGTTGCAAGTCGGCAGTCGCCTCGGCGTCCTGAAGAATCGACTGGAATCGGTCAATTGCGGCCTGCGCATCGCCGGATTCAACCGAGAGTAGCGCCAGTTGCTCTTCGGCAAGCAGGCGCAGCGGCGCACCGGCCACGGCGAGCGCTTCGAATCCGATCCGGCGTTCTTCGACCGGGAGCGTTTCCGTCTGGAGCGTCAGTGCCTTGAAGGCCGCGATCTGGCGGTAGATTTCAGGAAGATCGCCCTGCGTCGCGATATTATTCAGCGCGGCAATGGCAGCGTCGGTCTGGCCCGACTCGGCCTGGGCCGCCGCCAGCGAGAATTCGACGATCGCGTTGCCACCGGGCGTATCGGCGGTAATCAGCGACAGGTCGGCGGCGCGTTGCTCGGCCTCATTCTGGCGCATCGCGCTCAGCAGGTCATCGCCAAGCGCCTGTGCCTGCGCTTCGGCTTCGTTCTTGCGGTATTCGTTCCAGGCGGCGCCCCCGACGACGGCGACGATCACGACCAGCGCAATCCAGCCGTAACGGCGGAAATACGCATAAAGACGGTCGCGGCGGACCTCTTCGTTCACTTCGTCGATGAAACTGTCGGTATCGCTCATGCCTGTTCGCTTTTCCTGTGCCGTTCATCCCGCCGCCGTCAAAGCCTGCGACAGTGGCGGCCAACCCCTTGTTTTCCCAATCCCGGTGGCCGCAGAAAGTGCCTATGCTCCGAGCAGATTGCCCCCTATTAACCTGCATGAACGCGCAAGCCAAGTGCATGCGGGGCAACGGGTGTGCCTGCCCTTGCGAACGTAAGGGAAAAATCGTAAAGTGAACCGATCAGTTTAGTCCGCCGTATATCTCTTAAAAGCAATCATAGCCGCGTCACAGGAAGAGCCTCTGTCGCGCAAGTATCTTGAGGAAGACCTAGATGCGCCTCATTCCGGTTCTAACCGCGCTTTTGGTGACCTTTGCGCTTTACGCCATTGTCTTTGAGCGGGACGCTCTGCTGGCCTTTGCACGCGGATCGGAATCGACCGAGGCTGCGAGTTCCGAGACCGGAGAAGAAACGGCGGCAGAAAGCGAGACCGCGTCCGAGACACCGGAAAAGCGTATCCGGGTGGTGGTTCAGCATTCCACAGCCAAGACCATCGACAACGCGGTGATTCTGCGTGGCGAGACGGCGGCGGTACGCGAGGTCGAGGTGCGTGCGGAAACCGCCGCGACGGTGATTTCGGAACCTCTGCGCAAAGGGACGTTTGTCGAGGCGGGCGATGTGCTTTGCGAGCTTGATCCCGGCACACGAGAGGCGGCTTTGGGCGAGGCACGCGCACGGCTGAAGGAGGCGCGTGCGCGGGTGCCCGAGACCGATGCACGGCTGGAAGAGGCCCGCGCCCGACTAGACGAGGCGATGATCACCTTCCGCGCCTCGGAGCGATTGAGCACAGAGGGCTATGCGTCGGAAACCGCGCTGAAATCGGCCCGTGCCGCCGTGCGCTCGGCCGAGGCCGGCATCGCAAGCGCCACGACCGCGCAGGAAACCACCCAGTCCGGCATCGAATCCGCTGCTGCCGCTGTCGCCGCTGCCGAGCGGGAAATCGACCGGCTGACCATCGAGGCCCCGTTTGCCGGTCTGCTGGAATCGGACACGGCCGAGCTGGGTAGCCTGATGCAGGCCGGGTCGCTTTGTGCGAGTGTCATCCAGCTGAACCCGATCAAGCTGGTCGGTTATGTGCCCGAAACAGAAGTCGACCGGGTATCGGTTGGGGCGCAGGCCGGGGCGGAGCTGATTGACGGGCGCCGGGTCACCGGTCAGGTCACATTCCTGAGCCGTTCCGCCGATCCGACGACGCGGACTTTTCTGACCGAGATCACCGTGCCCAACGAAGAGCTGAGCATTCGTGACGGGCAGACGGCCACCATCGCCATCGCCGCGAAGGGCGCAGAGGCGCATAAACTGCCGCAATCGGCGCTGACGCTGAACAATGACGGGCAGCTTGGCGTGCGCGTTGTGAACGAAGGCGATATCGTCGCCTTTGTGCCGGTCAAGCTGCTGCGCGACGAAACCGGCGGCGTCTGGGTGTCCGGCCTGCCGGAAGAAACCGACGTGATCACCGTGGGAACGGATTTTGTCACGGACGGTGTTCACGTGCAGCCGAGCTTTCAGGAGCCGCTCTGATGACCGGTGTCGTCAACTGGGCGGCTGACCGTGCCCGCATGGTCATCGCCTTTATCATCCTGTCGCTGGTGATCGGCGGGTTCGCCTATTGGAGCCTGCCCAAGGAGGGCGAGCCCGATATCGAAATCCCTGCCCTGATCGTGTCGGTGCAGTTCCCCGGAATCTCGGCGGAAGACAGCGAGAAGATGCTGGTCAAGCCGATGGAGACCGAGCTGGCCGATCTGGACGGGCTCGACAAGATGACATCCACCGCGGCGGAGAATTACGCCAACGTGGTCATGGAGTTCGAGTTCGGCTGGGACAAGACGGCGATCATGGCCGACGTGCGCGACGCGATGAATGCTGCGCAGGCCAAGTTTCCCGAAGGGGCCGAGCAATATTCCATCGCCGAGATCAACTTTTCCGAATTCCCCATCGTCATCGTGAGCCTGACGGGCGCAGTGCCGGAACGCACGATGGCGCGTGTTGCCAAGGAGTTGCAGGACGATCTTGAAGCGCTTGAGCCGGTGCTCGAGGCCGGGATCGCGGGCAATCGCGACGAGATGCTTGAGGTTATCATCGATCCGCTGCGGCTGGAATCCTACAATGTGACGGCCATCGAGTTGATCAACACGGTGCAGAACAACAACCAGCTGATCGCGGCCGGCGAGGTCGAAACCGCGCAGGGTACGTTCAGCGTCAAGATCCCGTCATCCTTCGATGAGCCGCGCGATGTCTATGCCCTGCCGGTCAAGACAAATGGCGAGCGGATGGTGACGCTGGGCGATCTGGCCGAGATCAATTTCACCTTTGAAGACCGTATCGGCACGGCGCGTTTCGACGGCGAGAGCACGGTTGCGTTGCAGGTGGTCAAGCGCAAGGGGTTCAACCTGATCGACACGGTGGATCTGGTGAAGGAAACGCTGGAGGCGTCGCGGGCGAAATGGCCACCGGAATTGCAGGCAGCCATCGATATCGGCACCTCGAACGACCAGAGCCGCGTGGTCGGGTCCATGGTCGCGCAGCTTGAAGGTTCGGTACTGACTGCGGTCGCACTGGTGATGATCGTGGTGCTCGCCGCGCTTGGCAGCCGGGCGGCGCTGCTGGTCGGGTTCGCGATCCCCACGTCGTTCCTGCTCTGCTTTGCCTTCCTCGCCGTGATGGGCGTGTCGATTTCGAACATCGTGATGTTCGGCCTGATCCTTGCGGTGGGGATGCTGGTCGACGGGGCCATCGTGATCGTCGAATACGCCGACAAGAGGATCAAGGACGGGATCGGCCCGATGCATGCCTATGTCGAGGCGGCGCAGCGCATGTTCTGGCCGGTGGTGTCCTCGACCGCGACGACGCTGTGCGCCTTTCTGCCAATGCTGTTCTGGCCGGGCGTGCCGGGCGAATTCATGGGCATGCTGCCGGTGACGCTGATCTTCGTCCTGTCGGCCTCGCTGATCGTGGCGCTGATCTACCTGCCGGTGATGGGCGGGGTCACGGGGCGGATGTCACGGGTTTTCAACGGCATATCCGAGTTTCTTCGCGCAAGGCTGCCTTGGGTCGTGCGGGCGCTGCTGGTGCCGCCCGCGCTGTACCTGATGTTCCTCGGCGCGATGCAGGTGCTGAACCCCACCTATCTTTTGCCTGCCGGTACGCCGGATGTGGCGGGGTCGCTTTTTGGCGCGGCGGTGTTCCTGTTCGGCGCTTTCGCGGCTTCGGTCACGCTGGGGGCGGCGCGGATCGAGCGGCGCGAGAAACGCGTGCGCTCGGGTCATCGCCTGTCGCCGTTCGGCTGGGTCATCAAGCTGATCGCGGGCAACCCGATCATGCCGATCGTCGCCATCGGATCGGTCTTTGCCGGGGTGATCTATGTCGCCTTCGTGCTGTTCCCGGCCAATTCGCGCGGCGTCGAGTTCTTTGTCGAGACCGAGCCGGAGCAGGCCTCGGTCTATGTGCGCGCGCGGGGGAACATATCCCTGATGGAATCCGACGCGCTGGTGCGGCAGGTCGAGGACGTCATCAAGGCGCATCCGGCAGTCACCAATGTCTTTTCCTTTGCCGGGGATGGCGGGTTGAACGTGGGCGGACCGGCGGCGGGCCAGCAGCCTGCGGACACCGTGGGTCAGGTCCAGTTCGAGATCGTCCCGTGGGAAGACCGCCCCACCATCAACGAACCGATCCTTGGCGGACGGTTTGAGACACATGTGACCGCGCCGGAATTCGACGGCAATAACGTCATCGAAGAACTGAACGCGGAGCTGGCCAAGCTGCCGGGGTTCGAGGCCGAGATCAAGCCGCTTGAACAGGGACCGGCCTCGGGCAAGCCGGTGCATCTGCGCCTGCTGGGCGACAACTGGGAAGAACTGACACAAGCCGCCGAGATCGCGCGGGCGCAGTTCGAGGGAACGCCCGGCCTGATCCAGATCGAAGACACGCTGCCCCTGCCCGGTATCGACTGGCAGATCGACGTGGACGTGGAAAAGGCAGGCCGGTTCGGGGCCGACGTGGCGACCGTGGGTGCGATGGTGCAGCTGATCACCCGGGGTCTGCTCCTTGACACGATGCCAAGCGATACGTCGGACGAAGAGATCGAGATCCGCCTGCGCTTGCCCCAGCAGGACCGGGTGCTTTCCACGCTGGACACGCTCAAGGTGCGCACCAGCGACGGGCTGGTACCGCTGTCGAACTTTATCACACGCAAACCGGTGGCCAAGCTGGCCTCGATCAGCCGTTTCGATCAGCAGCGCTATTTCGATGTCAAAGCCGATGTCGCGCCGGGTCTGTCGCGGATCACCGGCGCGGATGACAGCGTGCTGGCGGTGGTACACGAGGTGCCCGAGGGCACCACGACCGACCGCCCCACTGTCGAAAATGCCGGTGGCAACAGCTTTACCCTGGTGTCGCTGGGCGAGGCAGGCAGTCTGGACGCGGTGCGCGAGGCGCTGGCTTCGGGCGAGGCCCGCTTTGTGCCGATCAATCCCAACGAAAGGATCGCGGCGCTGACCGAATGGCTGGAAACCGATCCGCTGCCGTCGTCAGTCACCACACAGTGGACCGGCGATCAGGAGGAACAGGCGGAATCCGGTGCCTTCCTGCAAAATGCCTTTCTGGGCGCACTGGGGCTGATGTTCATTATCCTGCTGGCGCAATTCAACAGCTTTTATAACTCGGTGCTGGTGCTGCTTGCGGTGGTGCTCTCTACCACCGGCGTGCTGATCGGGATGATGGTAATGAACCAGCCGTTTTCGATCATCATGACTGGGACCGGCATTGTCGCGCTGGCCGGGATCGTGGTGAACAACAACATCGTCCTGATCGATACCTATCAGGAATACGCGCAGTTCATGCCCCGTGTAGAGGCGATCATCCGCACGGCCGAAGATCGCATTCGACCGGTTCTGCTGACCACCATCACAACGATGGCTGGTCTGGCACCGATGATGTTCGGCCTCAGCCTCGATTTCATCGGTGGCGGCTATTCGATCAACTCGCCGACTTCGCTCTGGTGGAAACAGCTTGCGACGGCGGTGGTGTTCGGCCTTGGGATCGCCACGGTGCTGACGCTGGTGGTCACCCCGTCTTTCCTTGCGCTGCGAGTCTGGATTTCGACCTATGCGCGCTGGATCGGCCAGTTGCTGGCGCGGCTTACCCTTGGCCGGTCAAGCCGGATCGCCCGCGACATGCGGCTGCGCAAGACCGCCCGCAAGATGCCGGTGGGCGACCTGATCTGGGACGATATGAAAAGCAACTTTGCCCCGGTCTCCGATGATGCCGAGCGCGCGCCCCCCGATCTGAGCAAGCCGATGCGGGCCGCCGAATAGCGCGGCCCCTCAGGCCGCGCTTTCGTCTGCCAGTTGCCGGTTCCAGAGCTGGGCATAGCGACCGCGACGCGCCAGCAGCATGGCATGGCTGCCCTGCTCGACGATCTCGCCCGCCTCAAGCACCACGATGAGGTCGGATTCAGCGATGGTGGAAAGCCGGTGCGCGATGGTAATCACCGTGCGCCCCTGCCCGGCCCGGTCGAGCGCGGATTTGATTTCCTGCTCGGTATCCGTATCCAGCGCGCTTGTGGCCTCGTCCAGCAGCAAGATCGGCGGGTCTTTCAGCAGGGTACGCGCGATGCCGACGCGCTGTTTTTCACCGCCCGAGAGCTTGAGCCCCCGTTCGCCCACCTGCGTCTCATATCCTTCCGGCAGAGAGCGGATGAAATCGTGGATTTGGGCGGCGCGGGCGACCTCTTCGATCTGTTCCTGCGTCGCGTCATCCAGCCCGTAAGCGATGTTGTAGCGGATCGTATCGTTGAACAGCACCGTATCCTGCGGCACCACGCCAATGGCGCTGTGCAGGCTTTCCTGCGTGACCTCGCGGATGTCCTGACCGTCGATCCGGATCGCCCCGCCGGTCACATCGTAGAACCGGAACAACAACCGCCCCACGGTAGACTTACCCGATCCGGTCGCGCCGACAATGGCAACGCGCTGCCCCGCACCGACGCTCAGCGACACGCCGCGCAGGATTTCGCGCGCCGGGTCATAGCTGAAACGGACGTTGTCAAAGTCGATCTCACCCCCCGCGACCTGCAACTCTCGCGCATCCGGCCTGTCCACCACTTCGGACGGTTGTTCGAGCAGGTCAAACATCTCGCCCATGTCGATCAGCGCCTGCCGGATCTCGCGATAGACCGTGCCAAGAAAGTTCAGCGGCACGGTGATCTGGATCATATAGGCGTTCACCATCACGAAATCGCCCACGGTCAGGGTCCCGGCCTGCACCCCGATGGCCGCAAGCACCATGACACCGACCAGACCAGAGGTGATCAGGACCGACTGGCCGAAATTCAGGAAGGACAACGAGTAAGAGGTCTTGAGCGCCGCTCGCTCATAGCCGCGCATCGCCCCGTCATAGCGCTGCGCCTCACGCTCTTCAGCGCCGAAATACTTGACCGTCTCGAAATTCAGCAGGCTGTCGATGGCCTTCTGGTTGGCATCCGTATCCTGCGTGTTCATCTCACGCCGCAGTTTCACCCGCCACTCGGTGACCGCAAAGGTGAACCAGACATAGGACACCAGCACGCCGACAACGATCAACAGGTACCACCAGTCGAACAGGACCGTCAGGATGATCGCGATCAGGATCAGCTCAAGCAGCAACGGCCCGATGCTGAACAGTAAAAAGCGCAGCAGGAAATCCACGCCTTTGACCCCGCGCTCGATGATCCGCGAAAGCCCCCCCGTCTTGCGCGTCAGATGATAACGCAGCGAAAGCTGATGCATATGCCGAAACGTCTCGAGGGCGAGCCGCCGCAGCGCCCGCTGTGCGACCGGCGCGAAAAGCGCATCCCGCAACTGCTGGAACCCGACGTTCAATGCCCGCGCGACGCCATAGGCAACAGTCAGACCGATGGCCCCAAGCGCAAGCGGCGGCACGCCTTCCCCGGCAAGCGTATCGACCGCCCCCTTATAAAGAATTGGCGTGGAGACCGCGATCAGCTTGGCACTGACCAGCATGACCATCGCCAGCACAACCCGGATGCGCAGGGTCCGGTCATCCGCGGGCCAGAGATAAGGCGCGACGGCCCGGATGATACGGATCCCCGACCGCCGAGTTTCCCGGGGCGCATCCGAATTGGCGTTAGACATGAACGATCCTTGTCAGCTGGCCCGAAAATAGGATCTCCGCCCACAAATGACCATAGCATCCGCCAATTACGCAGCGCCCTGCGACAGACAGGCATACCTGCCAGCAACATCAAACAGGATACCCGACCAACAAGCCCCGCCGACGCGGCTATGGCTCCATCATCGCCACCATCCAAGATGGCGATAAGCAGACCAACCAAAGTGAAAGGAAACACTTCACCCCTTCTTTGGGTCAAAAATATCCCGGGGGTGAATTGGCCCAAAGGGCCAAGAGGGGGCTGGCCCCCTCTCTCTCACATAGCCTCAGCGCCTGAACGATCCGATATCTCTCCGGCACCTCACTCCGGAATGGCAAAAATCTGCCCGGGATAGATAAGATCCGGATCGCGGATCGAGTCGCGGTTGGCCTCAAAGACCCTCACATAAAGCGTACCCTCGCCATAGCGGTCCTCGGAAATCGCCCAGAGCGTATCGCCCTGCTGAACGGTGACCGCACGGATCGGCGGCTTGGGCGCCCCGGTTTCCGAATTGTCGCGTGCGGGCGGGTTGAGCACGGCGGGCGGTTCCCGCTTGAAAGGTGTTTCCACACGGCTGAGCACGCGGCCTTCTCGGGTCAGCTCGTCAAGGCGTAGCGTGTAGACACCGGGCCGAATGTCCTGCAATTCGCCACGCCACGACCCCTGTGTGTCCGTATCGATATCGGCGACCGCCCGATTGTCGAGATAGACCCGAACAACGGAGGAATCACGGGCGCGCCCACTCAGTTGCACATCGCCCGCTTCGGAATAGCTGATCGTATCCAGCGCCATAGCGGTCATCGCATCGGACCGGTCGGGGTTCGCCGGTTGCAGCAACTCGATCCCGTCAGTTCCGGCCCGTAGAACGGCCACCGCACCGGACGGGGTTTCGGCTGCCGGGACCGCCGATGCCGGACTATCTGCCGTGTCGCCGGGTTCGACGGCCGCGCTCTGCACCGTTACGCCGGTGCTTTCCGTGGCGGGGTCCGACACGGTGCTGGCATCGACACTGGCGGATTGCTCTTCGACTGTCGCGCCCTCTGCCGGAACGGTTTCCGCAATGACCGTCTCGGGCGGGGTTGTGGATGTTGCCACGGGGGCCGGATTCGCATCCCCCGTGGTTTGCGGAGCGGGTGCTGTTCCGCCCGCCTCGGTCGAGGTGGTTTCGGAGGGGCTCGGCTGTGCTGCGGCGGCCTGCTGGATATCTTCTTGCGACGCACCTTGGCTTTGCGCGTCGCTCGCGACCGATTGCCCGGCGGCAGATGGTTCTTCCGGGCTTGACGCTGGCGCGGTTGCCGGATCGTCATTTTCCGCGTTCTGCGCAGTGGCAACTTCGGTCGTGGCGGTGTCTTCAGCTGGCGTTTCGCCGGAGCTTTCCGCTTCTGCCGTCGTAGGGTCAGCCTCTCCGCCATCGGCCCCGCTTGACGAAGGCAATACCTGCGCATCACCCGTCTCCGGCGTATCGCCTGTCTCGTTTGTGGCAAGGGTTGTCGGGGCGAGGATCAGACGGTCGGCAGAGGCCACCTCCTGCCCGTCGACTTCGGACATCAGGGTCAGCAGGCGTGGCGCGCTGCCGAGGTCGAGATCGAGGAAGGCCGCGAATTTGCCATCGGCCCCGGCGGTGGTTCGCCCCACTTCTTCTCCGTCGAGACGAACGATCACTTCGGCCCCCGGCGCGGCCGAACCGGCGATCAGGGCGCTGCCATCAGGTTCGACACGGGCGATATCGACGGCGGGCGCGGTTGGCTCCGGAGCCGTTGGGGCCTCATCGACGGCTGCGGTCTCTGCTGTATTGGCGTCATTACGCTCGGCAGTGTTCTGAGCAGGATCGGGTGCGGCAGGCTCTGCCGAGGTGGTCTCTGGCGCCGCCTCTGTGCTCTCATCGGTATCACGTTGCGCCTGAAGGTCACTCGTCGTTTCCGTGTCGTCTTGTTGCGCCGGCTCGGCGGTTCCGACAACCGCGGCAAGTTCGCCACGGCGTGGCTGTTCGAAAAGCATGTAGTACAAACCACCACCGCAGGCCGCGATCAGAACGCAGCCCAGTACGATCATTACCCTGCGGCCCGTCGGCCCGCTCGTTTCAGTCATCTTGTATCCCCAAAAGCGCGCCCCCGCACGCCATCGTCCCAGATGCGGCAAATTGCGCCGCTGCATTGAGCAAGCCTAGCAACCGGGATATCAGGGGTCAAAACCCGAATATCGGTTCCCCTCCTGAAAGGTTCATTCATGTCGGTAAAGTCAGTTTGTGTGTATTGCGGATCACGCTCCGGCGCAATTCCGGCGTATGCCGAACACGCGCGCGAGCTAGGAACCGCCATTGCAGGCGCTGATTGGCGGCTGGTTTACGGCGCCGGGGACGTGGGGCTGATGGGCGAAGTGGCCCGTGCCACGCAAAGCGCAGGCGGCGATACCTTTGGCGTGATCCCCACCCATCTCGTGGCCTGGGAAGTCGGCAAGACCGATCTGACCCGCTATATAGTCACCGAGACGATGCACGAACGCAAAAAGGTCATGTTCATGAACGCCAATGCGGTGGTCGTGCTGCCGGGAGGTGCCGGGTCGCTGGACGAGCTGTTCGAGGTGCTCACCTGGGCGCAGCTTGGCCTGCACGAAAAACCGATCCTGCTGCTGAACACCGCCGGGTACTGGGACCCGCTGCTGGTGCTGATCGACCACGTGATCGAACAGGGGTTCGCCGATGCTTCGCTGCGCGATCACATCAGGGTCGTGGATTCTCCGGCGGCAGCCATGGAAGACCTGCGCGCTGCCCTGTCCTGACGGATTGCCGCGACCGAATAGATGATGAGCGCCGACCAGATCAGCGCAAAGGCCACCGCGTGGACGGACGTGAACGGTTCGCTGAAGAGCACGAAGGCGCATATGAACTGGAGCGTCGGATTGATGTATTGCATCACGCCCACCGTCGACATCGAAATGCGACGGGCCGCGTAGCTGAAAAAAATCAGCGGCATGCCGGTGAGCGGGCCTGCGAAAATCAGCAGAAGACTGTCCTGCCATGACTGGCCGAATGCGCCCGGACCCTGGCTATAGATGGACAGCAGGATCGCGATCACGATGGGCATGAAAAGCAGCACCTCGCAGGTGACCGACACCATCGGGCCAACCGGCAGGGTCTTCTTGATCGCTCCGTAAATGGCAAAGGAGATCGCCAGTGCGAGCGATATCCACGGCACTGCGCCCAGCGCCCATGTCAGGATCGAGACCGCCAGTATCGCCATCGCGATGGCGACGATCTGCGATTTACCGAGCTTTTCGCCAAAGACGAACCGCCCGCAAAGGACAGCCATGAGCGGGAACATATAATAGCCGAGGCTGGTTTCGGCGTTGCGGCTGATCTGAGTGGCGTAGATGAAGAGGAACCAGTTGACCGAGATCATCCCCGAAGCAATGGCGATAATCCCCACCCGGCGCGGTGAGTTCAGCGCCTCTCTTATGGCGCGCAGCCGTCCCTGCATCCCGAGAATGCCGACGAAAAACACCAGCGACCAGAACAGGCGGTGACAGAGCACCTCGGTCGCGGGAACGTGGCTTAGGGGTTTGTAATAGATCGGAGACAGCCCCCAGATGGAGCAGGCGGCGACCATCGCCAGAAGTCCCTTGTATGTCTCGCTCATCCCGATCCCCTTGTCCGCCTCTCCTGCGCCCGAACGGGGTGAGTTGCAAGAGCCGGGCCGAGCGTCTTCGGAAAATACATATCAAGTTAAAGAATGCGCGGTTGCAGACTGGCAAGCGGGACAGCCCGTTCACGGCGCTGTGACATTGCAACGACAGGTGCGGGCCGGTGTTCAATCTGCGCGCGCCCGTCCTTTTTCTTGCCATGTTATTGGTTGAAAGTCTGTCAGGATTTGAGGCCATGCGGCTGGCACATCTGCCTGATCGCAATCACGGCCCGAGGGACAGGAACAGGACATCTGCTTTGCTTAAGTCGACATCACGAATTCGTACTCATGGGTCCCGCGGGATCTGCCTTGCGGCGGTCTTGCTGCTTGCCGGTTGCGTGACCCAGCCCGGCCCATCGGTGCCGTTTCGTGATGGGGCCAACCTTACAGCCGCCCGCGACGCGGTCCGGTCCTGTTCTGGGGTTGCCCCGAAGGGCGGGCGCAACGTCGTCACCGGCAGTTACGTAGCGGGCGTGATTTTGGGCGGGCTTGTCCTTGGCCCCGTCTACGTGGCGTCCAACGAAGAAAACATTCGCGCGCATGGTGAGGCGCAGGCGGTGGACAGGTGTCTGGCCGATCGCGGCTTTGTCCGTCGTGACCTGAGCGAGGCCGAAGTGCAGGCCCTGCGCGGCCGCGACCCTTATTCGCGCCAGAATCTGCTGAACCACCTGATCGGGGGCGGCAGTCTTGAGACATCACCGAACGTCTGAGGGTTTTTCCGGGATCTGGCAGCCAATCTGTTTTGCCACATTGCGAAATCTCTAGCGCGGGTCCTCCCGGTCTGAGATAATCGCATTTGGAAACCGGTTATTCTGCCTGAAGCGCCTGTTCCATTTCAAAGATCGTTGCGAACAATTCGCTTTGTTCGATCCTGATGAAGCCCTGATAGCCCCTGCGGATATCCGCAACCATGTAGAGCACCAGCGCCGTCAGCATTGAAAAGGCAAAGGTGCGCCACGTGAGGGACCGCCCGAGCATGCCGGTGCGGTTGGCAAGCAGGAACACCGCCGTAATCGTCGCGATCAGCACGACCATCTGTGAAAACGGCGCGATGGGCACCGCCTGTGTCGCCACGCGGTAGAGATGCGCATCAAGCGCGTCGTTCACCGCGCTTGCTACGAATGCCTGAATGGGCGGCGGTGTCGGGTCTTTCGTGGCCTCAAGGGTGGCGGGCCAGAGCCGGGCCTGCGCGATCAGGCTGGCCTCGAGCCAGTCGTCGAATTTTTCGCGGGTGTCGATCTGCTGATGGGCTGGTACGACGCGCGTTTTTGCATAGTCGAAAATCGCGGTCTTCAGCTCTGTCCGGCCGGGGTCCGCCAGATAATCCGCCCTTAGGAAAGCGGTGCCGATGGCGGCAGCTTCGTCGGTGGCGGCGGCTTTCATCGCTTGGGATATGGACAGCGCGTTGCCAAAAGTGAAGGCGAGCAGAAGGCCGAGGAGCGCCAGAAACGCACCCTGCGTGGTCTCGCCAAGGTGGTGCTCCACCTGCTGTCCCTTGGCAGTCAGACGACGCCGTCCAATCGCCCCGAGCCAGTATCCCCCGATAAGTGCGACGGGAAGCCCGATAACGACGATCAGCGCAATGGTTGTGAGGCTAAGCGTCGCGAGGGTGACGTCTGAATATTCGGCTACCGCTGTCGTGGGTTGCATCGCTTTGTACCGCGAAGGGAAAAACGGGATCTGATGATCCAGTTAAGACCAGAAACTATGTACTTGCACCAATTTTCGACCGGGACACAGCGAGATAGATGCATTTTTTGAGGAGGAGTATCTGCGAACCGTGTTGATGGGGATGCGGTCTTAGCTGCCGCTTACCTTGGCATGCGAAAGAAGCAGCTGTTCGGACAAAACAGCCGTGGGTCATCACGCAGTGGCTGGCGCAGTACGATCATTGCACCCCCCGCGATCGCAGTTTCGGCAAACGTCGGCTTGGACGGCTTTTGTCAGAACAAGCTCCGTCGGGTCGCGTAACTGACCTTAGCTCGCAATCCCTGGATGATGACGCTTGGTGGTGAAACGTAACCGAGATCGGAAAATTAATCCGATACGTTGCCGTAGGATGTACTCAGGTAACAGCTTGTCCGCGCAAAATCCGCTCAGAGAATTGAATCATATGCGGCAAGCGATTCCGAGAAGCTGAACGAACCGTCTGAGGCCATCTCACCGTCTAGAAAGACTTCAAATTGGTAGATTTCTGGTCCACTTGTCTGCTGCTTCTCGATTGCGCTGATGTGGACAAAAACGTCCTTACCGCCGTCATCCGCAATGGGGGAGCCATTGGTGGCTGCATGTAATGCCAAGGCCAGGCCAGGTGCTTGAAGATCAACGAACTCGAAAACGTCTCCGTCCGCGAATTCTACGCTCCCGGTAAATGCGGGATCGCCGGGCTCACCGCTTGCGCTGTAACTGAGGCTGTAAGAGAGAACCTCGATGGCTTTGGGTGGGTTCGTATCGTCGGCCATTCTCGCGCTCCTTTGCATTAAAGAAAGTCTCACGGTCAAACTTCCGTCAGGCACTTCCCCGGTGAGCGCCTTGGCCGATAGTATATCGGATTTTTGGCTTTCAATCCAGCAACGGCGGCGTGCATGGACGGGTTCGGGCCTAGCGAAGGCTCGGAAGAAGGGAGAACCGGCCATCTGGCTGCGCTGATCCCCGGCGAATTTCAACCTCTTGGCAAGCCGTTCCCGTGGTCGGCAGACCGATCTTCAGGGCAAGCGCATAGATGAACAACACGGTTTCCGGACAGACCCAATTAATTCACCCGTGTTTACGCCATGTCCAAGCTGATTGGGTGGTTTAAACTGGTTTTCGCGTTTTCGGCAGGTGCCGAACTGAAAATTCTTCCCATAAAAAAGGCGTCCCGGGGGACGCCTTTTCTATTGGATATCCGTTACCGATCACATGCGCGAAGCGACGTTTTCCCAGTTGACCAGGTTGTCGAGGAAGTTGGTCAGGTAGGCCGGACGCTTGTTGCGGAAGTCGATGTAGTAGGAATGTTCCCACACGTCGCAGCCCAGCAGCGCGGTCTGGCCGAAGCAGACGGGGTTCACGCCGTTTTCGGTTTTGGTGACCTTGAGCGAACCATCCGTGTCCTTGACGAGCCATGCCCAGCCCGAACCGAACTGACCGGCGCCGGCGGCCGAGAAGTCTTCCTTGAACTTGTCGACCGAGCCAAACGCTTCGGTGAGCGCTTTTTCAAGGTCGCCAGGCATCTTGCTTTCGCCCGGGCCCATCATTTCCCAGAACTGGTTGTGGTTCCAGAGCTGGCTGATGTTGTTGAAGATACCCGACTGAGCCACGGCAGAGCTGTCATAGGTGCCTTTGATGATCTCTTCGAGGCTCTTGCCTTCCCACTCGGTCCCGGCAATCGCCTTGTTGCCGTTGTCGACATAGGCCTTGTGGTGAATGTCGTGGTGGAATTCGAGGGTTTCAGCGGACATGCCGTTCGATGCAAGCGCGTCGTGAGCATATGGAAGATCAGGTAGTTCAAAAGCCATTTCGGCCTCCCTTGGTCATGGTGAATGTCCTGTGACGTAACTGAGCGCGTTGGCCCCTATCGTCAAGGCTCAATCTAGAACGCGAGGCAATCCTCTGGGTTCCGGGTTCGCGCCAAGCCCTTGAAATACGCGCATTTCATGTTCCGGTCATATTGCAGTCGGCCCGATAGGCTAGGCCGTCGGGGATGTTCGCGGTATCAGGCCGGGTCTTGTGCCGCATGAAAGCCGACGGCGGACCCGGCGGCCGCGGCCACCTTGAGCGCGTCATAGGCATATTGCGCGACCGAGCGGAAACAGATCAGGCGGAAAGTGTCGTCATCCTCCATCCATATCGCGGCGGCGATCTGAGCAAGACGGGTGCGGCGGATCTCTCCGGGTTTGAACACCTCGGGGTGGAGATCGACCGGGCAAAGCTTGGCCATGACATCGCGGGCATCCTCGCCCGAGATCGCGAATATCGCGCGTGCATCCGAGACATCGACCGCCAGTGCGTTGGTATTGCCAAGGGACTTGGTCATCTTGGCGAGCCGGTCGGAGACGTCCTCATAAGGGCATAAGATGAGCAGCTCATCCGGGGACATCCATGCAAGCGCACCGGTGTCCGAGACAGTGATCTGGCGCTGTCCCGGAAAGGCCGCGCCCGAGGCGGTTGTCGCCACTTTCTTGACGGTGGCGAGCGAGAGGTCCCCGCGCAGGGTTATCATGCCCTGCAGGCCGGTTTCATCGATGCGGACCAGTCCGGAAAAGCCCGCGTTATTCAGGGCGCTGATCGTCTCAGACATTCTGCTTCTCCCCGTCCTTGTCATAGAAGACCGGATCGACGATCCGGGCCTGATAGGTCTTGCCATCGGTGCCGGGAAATTCCAGCACCTCGTCCATGCGGTCTGGCCCGTGCAGCACCAGACCCATCGCGATGCCCTTGGACAGGGTTGGCGAATGATAGGTCGAGGTCACGCGGCCCTGCGTATTGCGCTGGCCATTGGCATTCGTACCCACAGCCACGGCATAGGCCCCGTCCGGCAGCACCGATCCGTCCAGCGTTTCAAGACCGACAAGCTTCCATCGCGTCGGGTCGGTCATGTGGTCGCGCTGCTGGGCGCGTTTGCCAAGATAGTCCTCTTTTTTCTTGGAAATCGCCCAGTTCAGCCCAAGATCCTGCGGGATCACCGTGCCGTCGGTTTCGTCGCCGATCATGATAAAGCCCTTTTCGGCCCGCATGATGTGCAGCGCCTCGGTGCCATAGGGCATGACGCCAAGCCCCTGCCCGGCCTTCATAAGTTCCGACCAGAAGGCCAGCCCCTGCGAGGCCGGAACGGCGATTTCGAAACTCAGTTCACCCGAGAAGGAAATCCGATAGACGCGGGCGGTGAAATCGCCGATCTGGCCGTCCTGCCATTCCATGAACTTGAGACTGTCCGCGGAGAGGTCCATGCCGCCCATCTTGTCGAGTAACTCGCGCGCCTTGGGGCCGACCACGGCGATCTGGGCATATTGTTCTGTGAGGTTAGCGGTATAGACCTTCCAGTCCCACCACTCGGTCTGCAGCCATTCCTCCATATGGGCGTGGATGCGATCGGCGCCGCCCGTGGTCGTATGACACAGGAAGGTATCATCGTCAATGCGGGCCACCACACCATCGTCGATGAGAAAACCGTTTTCGGAGCACATCAGCCCGTACCGGCATTTGCCCGGTTTCAGGGTCGACATCATGTTTGTGTAGAGCATGTCGAGGAATTTGCCCGCGTCCGGCCCTTTTACAAGGATCTTGCCAAGGGTCGACGCATCGAGCAGGCCGACATTCTGCCGGGTATTACTGACCTCGCGCATCACTGCGTCATGGGTCGTCTCGCCCGTGCGCGGATAGGCATAGGGACGACGCCAATGACCGACCGGTTCCCATTCGGCGTTATGCTGCCGGTGCCATTCATGCATCGGCGTGCGACGCAGGGGCTGGAAGACCGAACCACGCGCCTCGCCCGCAATGGCGCCCATGGAGATCGGCGAATAAGGCGGACGGAAGGTGGTCGTGCCCACGGCGGGGATCGGCGCACCGAGCGCATTAGCCAGTGTGGCAAGACCGTTGATATTGCTCAGCTTGCCCTGATCGGTCGCCATGCCAAGGGTGGTATAACGCTTGGTATGTTCGACGCTTTCATAGCCTTCCTGCGCGGCCAGTTGCACGTCGCTGACTTTGACGTCGTTCTGGTAATCGAGCCACGCCTTGGCGCGCAGGCCGACGCGGGCCTCTTGCGGCATGAGCCAGACCGGTTCAAGCGGAGCTTCGGAGTTTTGAACAACGGAAAACTCGGGCGCTTTGCGGAGCCGGAACCCGGCCGCCTTGGCCGCGTCGCGCCCGGTCTGGATGGCGTCCGGCACGATACCGTCGAGTGACAGGATGCCATTGGCACTGCCAGCGGGCAGGACGAACCCCTTGCCATCCGCGCCGGTCGGCGGACGCTCGGGATCGGGGCGGAAATGGGCATGGGTATCATCCCAGAGCAGCTTGCCACCGCAATGGGACCAGAGATGAACCGCAGGAGACCAGCCACCTGACATGGCAACCGCATCGCAGCCAACCTCTTCGAGCGCGCCGCCCGCGCCGATCTGGGCGCATATCTGCACCTTGCGGACACGTTTACCACCGGACACCTTGGCAATCGCGCGTCCGCAATCGATGCGGATACCAAGCTGACGGGCCTGATTCATAAGGGCGCCGCCGCCTGTTTCGCGTGCATCGAGGATACGCAGCACATCCAGCCCGGCCTTTTTCAGTTCGATGGCTGTGCGATACGCATCGTCGTTATTGGTGGCGACGATGATGCGCTGGCCGGGGGCGACGCCGTAGTTAACGAGATAGTCGCGCATCGCTGAGGCGAGCATCACGCCGGGCACGTCATTTCCCGCAAAGGCAAGGGGGCGTTCGATGGCCCCGGTTGCGGTGATGATCTGCTTGGCGCGGATCCGCCAAAGCCGGTGACGCGGGCCGTTGCTGTCGGGCGCGTGATCGCTGAGCCGCTCATATCCCAGTGCATAGCCGTGATCGTAGACGCCCGCGCCCATGCAACGCTTGCGCAGCGTGACATTGGCGCGCGCGCTTAGATCGCTAACCAAAGTTTCCACGAAGTTATCCACAGGGCGGTCGTCGATACGGCCTCCGTCCACCGGGCCCCTGCCCCCCCAATGCGCGGATTGTTCCAGAACCAACACCCGGGCGCCGGTTTCGGCAGCTGCGCGGGCCGCGACAAGGCCCGCCACGCCGCCGCCGATCACCAGTACATCGGTGAAGGCATGGAAATGCTCGTAAGTATCCGCGTCGCCCTCTTTGGGGGCCTGCCCCAGACCGGCAGACTGGCGGATAAAGGGTTCATAGACGTGTTTCCAGAAGGCCCGGGGATACATGAACATCTTGTAGTAGAACCCTGCCGGGAGCAGCCGCGACAGGCTGGCATTGATCCCGCCAACGTCAAAGTCGAGCGATGGCCAGTGGTTCTGAGATCGCGCCACCAACCCGTCAAAAAGTTCGGTCGTGGTGGCGCGCTGGTTCGGTTCAAACCGGGCACCCTCGCCCATGTTGATAAGCGCGTTGGGCTCCTCGGTTCCGCTGGCCACGATGCCGCGCGGGCGGTGATACTTGAATGACCGCCCGACCAGCATCTGGTCATTGGCAAGGAGGGCCGAGGCAAGTGTATCGCCCTCAAAGCCGCGCAGGGGCTTGCCATTGAAAGTAAAGGATATTTCCTTGTTTCCGTCGGTCAGGCGGCCAGATTTGGAATGGCGGTGACTCATGACGAGATCCTTTCCGGAACGGAATTTGCGACGGTCTGGTTCATCCCAGGAACCTCCATGTCCAGCCCGGCGCAACCCCGGAAATCCGCTTGCGGATGTCCGCCGGGGGTTCGGTCGTCTGCGCGGGATAGGTGCCGTAGACTTCGAGTGTCACGGTGTTGCGCGCGGCATGGAACCACTTGCCGCAACCGTGGGAATGCCGCCAGCGTTCGAAGTGAACGCCAAAGGGGTTTTCCCGCGAAAACAGATATTCCTGAAACGCCTCGTCCGAGGAGCCGGGGCCGTGCCGTTCGATATGCGCCTCGCCGCCAGCACTCAGTTCCGTTTCATCGGCCTGCACACCGCAATAGGGACATTGAAGGGTCAGCATCAGCGTATCTCCTGACGGTAATGGACGCGGACAAGAGATCCGGCAACGCGGCTTAATGCCGGTCTGAAGAACCAGCAGCGATCACCGGGTATCTTGTTCGGGTAGGAATGGGAAAACGGGCCGAAAAAGGCCGGACGTTTCAAAATGGAAACGCCGGAAATTTTGGTTTCAATTGATTTGTCAACCGGTTGAACCGGGAAGTTAACGAGGCGGCAAAATTTTATCCACAACCGCAAAAATCCGGCGGAATGCTGCCTTGAGTTGCGCAGGCCATTCGGCTCTGCACCCCTGACATGAAAAAAGATGGGCACGAGGCAAGCCCATCTTAAACTCTTTAATGTTACCAGAGCCGCATCAGAGCGGCTGTACTCAGTTTCCTGAGACCTCTCCTTCGATCGCCTGCCCGTTCGGCAGTTCGATCCGGACATCAGGCTGATCCGCGGTGGGAATACCGCCGCCGAAAACGATCCAGCCGAGAACACCCAGCGCCACGACGACGCCGCCAAGAATGAATGCGAGCGCGCCGTTGGACGACCGTCCGCTTTCTGTTGAGTAAGCCATGCCTGCTCTCCTGTGTCTGTTACTGGAGATATAACAAAGCCTGAATACTTTCGGTTCCCGGCACGACGGAAAAAGACGCGCGATTTCCGAGTCTTCCGCTGCGTTACCGGGGCACGCGGAAATGCGTTTCGGCCTTTTTTCGAAGGCGTTTCAGGACTGTCAGCACAGAAGGAAATAGACCGCGAGCGCTGCCACGCAGACGAGTTGCGACAGGAGAATCCAGATACCCTTTTTGGCCGCTGCAAGACTGAAGCGTCGCGCCTGACGCCGGGGTCCGCGACGGTGCGGGTCAACTTTGTTAAGCAGGATCGGTCCGAACATCTTATTGCCTTCAAGTGCCCCCCCGGATGCTTAACGCAATCTTCGATTGCGAAGTTCCAATGGAGCACGCCACTACCGATAGTTCGGTGGGCGGCATATGCCTCTCGGCCGGTCAATGTGCAACCCCGGCGGCCACGCTTTCGTCTATAAATTTTCCTATACGAAACCTGTCCAGCGAGAATTCTTCGGCGAGCGCGGACTGCCCTGCGGCCATCAGTTCGGCCATGGCCCAGCCTGAGCCCGGAATGGCCTTGAAGCCACCTGTGCCCCAGCCGCAATTGATGAAACATCCCTGAAGCGGGGTTTTGGATATGATCGGAGAGCGATCACCCGTCACATCGACGATCCCGCCCCACTGGCGGAGCATCTTGAGCCGGGAGATCATGGGGAAGGTTTCGACGAGGGCCCGGACGGTTTCCTCGATATGGTGGAAACTGCCGCGCTGCGTGTAGTTGTTGAAACTGTCGGTACCGCCGCCAATCACCATTTCGCCCTTGTCGGATTGGCTCATATAGCCGTGCACGGTGTTGGCCATGACAACCACGTCCATGCAGGGCTTGATCGGTTCGGAGACCAGCGCCTGAAGGGCGACGGATTCCAGTGGCAGCCTGAAACCGGCCATATCCGCAAGACGACCGGAATGGCCCGCGACGACGATACCCAGCTTGGAACAGTCGATGGGGCCTTTCGTTGTCTCGACGCCGCGCACCTGCCCTTCTTCCTGACGGATTCCGGTCACTTCGCATTTCTGGATGATGTCCATGCCCATGTCGGAACAGGCGCGGGCATATCCCCAGGCGACCGCATCGTGGCGCGCGGTCCCCCCGCGCGGCTGCCAGAGCGCGCCCAGAACGGGATAGCGCGGCCCGTCGATATTCATGATCGGGCAGAGCTCTTTAACCTCGCGCGCGGAGATAAACCGCGTATCGACGCCTTGCAGCGCGTTTGCGTGGGCAGTTCTTTGATATCCGCGTATCTCGTGCTGTGTCTGCGCCAGCATCATCACGCCGCGCGGGCTGAACATGACATTGTAGTTCAGATCCTGGCTGAGCGTTTCGTAGAGGCTGCGTGACTTTTCGTAGATCGCCGCCGAAGGGTCCTGCAGGTAGTTCGAGCGGATGATCGTCGTGTTGCGGCCCGTATTACCGCCGCCCAGCCAGCCCTTTTCGATAACCGCGACATTGGTGATGCCAAAATTTTTACCAAGGTAATAGGCAGTTGCCAGCCCGTGCCCGCCCGCCCCGATGATCACCACGTCGTAACGGCGTCGCGGTTCCGGGCTTTTCCAGGCGCGTTCCCAACCGGAATGAAATCGAAGAGCTTCGCGGGCGATGGCAAAAGCAGAGTAACGTTTCATTCAGAAGCTCCCGGACTGGATTCGAATGCTGGTCGTTCCATTCTTGCGTCTGCGGGCCGGGAACGAAAGACCCGAGGTCACGCAAATTTGCCGGAGCGACACTTTGCCAAGCATAATTCGGCGTGATCAATTGGAACATGTGCCGCTTTGTCCCTTTTTCGCCGGTCGTCAGGGGTCTAGATAGGCGTCAGAGCAGGAGAACGCATGTCATTCTGGATCATCACCTTGTTGCTGGCGCTGAGCGTCTCGCTTTTATTGGCTTTGGCCTTGCTGCGCGGATCGCGGATGCGATCGGCCTCGGACAGCGAAGGCTATGACGTACAGGTCTATCGCGATCAGCTGGCCGAGGTGGAACGCGACCTTGCCCGTGGCGTGATCGGCGCCGAGGATGCAGAGCGCGTCCGAACCGAAGTGTCCCGGCGCATTCTTGCCGCCGATGCCGAAAAACGCGGTGCGCGCACGGCAAGCGAGGCTGCGCCGACCCTGTCCTGGGCCATGGCTGCGGTGCTGGTGGCGGTTATCGTGGCGGGCAGTTTTTTCCTTTACCGCGATCTGGGCGCGCCGGGATATGGCGACCTGAGCCTTGAGCGCCGGGTTGCGATGGCGGAGGAACTGCGCGCGTCGCGACCCGATCAGGCCACCGCCGAAGCGAGCGTGCCCGACCAGCCCGCGCCCGCCAACCTGACCGAGGAATACAAGAACCTTGTGGCAGAGCTGCGCGAGACCGTGGCAAGCCGCCCCGACGACCTGACCGGACAATCGCTTTTGGCGCGTCACGAGGCCGCCAGCGGAAACTTTGAGGCGGCCTATGCGGCGCAAAAACGTGTCATCGCGCTGAAAGGCGAAGATGCCGGGTCGGAAGATTTTACCTATCTTGCCGATATGCTGATCCTTGCGGCGGGCGGTTATGTCTCGCCCGAGGCAGAGGACGCGCTGGAAAAAGCGCTCTCGCTTGCCCCGCGCAATGGCGCGGCCCAGTATTACTGGGGTCTGATGATGGTGCAGACCGGCCGCCCCGATCAGGCATTCCGGATCTGGAACAGCCTGCTGAGGCAGAGCCCGGCAGACGCGCCCTGGGTCCCGCCGATCCGCGAGCAGATCACCCGCGTCGCACGCGAGGCAGGTGTAAACTTTACAATGCCGCCCGAACCGCAGACAGGCGGCACCCAGCTGCGCGGCCCCAGCGCGGAAGATGTCGAGGCGACACGGGATATGACCCCCGAGGACCGTCAGGCGATGATCGAAGGCATGGTGCAGGGGCTGGCCGCGCGGCTTGCCGATGAGGGCGGACCGCCCGAAGAATGGGCGCGCTTGATTTCAGCCCTTGGCGTTCTGGGCGACCTCGATCAGGCGCGGGCGATCTATGACAATGCCCGGTCGGCCTTTGCCGGAGAGGACGCGGCGCTTGCGCAGATCGAAGCGGCGGCAGACAGAGCGGGGATTGCCGAATGATCTATGACGAGTTCGAGGAATTCGCTGCCGCCTGCCCCCAGATGCGCGGGCTGATGGGGCTGGACCTTGGCGACAAGACCATCGGTGTCGCGGTGTCCGATCTGTTCGGTTCCGTCGCGACGCCGCTTGAGACGGTGAAACGGCGCAAGTTCACGCTGGACGCCGCCCGGCTTGTCGAACTCGTCGAGGCCCGGCAGATCGGCGCCATCGTGCTTGGCCTGCCCCGCAACATGGACGGCACCGAGGGGCCGCGCTGTCAGTCGACCCGCGCCTTTGCCCGCAACCTCGTTCGCTTGATCGAGATGCCCATCGGCTTTTGGGACGAGCGTCTGAGCACGGTGGCCGCCGAGCGCGCGCTGCTCGAGGCGGATACGTCTCGCAAGCGCCGAGCCGAGGTCATCGATCACGTCGCCGCCAGCTATATCCTGCAGGGCGCGCTGGACCGGATCGGGCATCTCAAGCGGGAGAATGCATCGTGAAACCGCCGGTCTGGACACGCAACGAGATCGAAAGCCCCTGCGTGCAGATCTGCGTCATCCATCCGGCAGAGCGGATTTGCACCGGCTGCTATCGCACGATTGAAGAAATCGCCCGCTGGTCGCGGATGGAGCCGGAAGAGCGCCGGACGATCATGCAGGAATTGCCGTCACGCGCGCCAAAGCTTGCAAAACGGCGCGGCGGACGGGCTGCCCGACTGAAACGCTAGTCGTTCTTTAGCCACTCGGCGACGCCGCCCGGCTTTGGCGGGCGGAAATAGGCGATCATACGACCATCTGCCGAGGCTTGGGCGTCTGGCTGCCACGGGGCCACCCCGTGCAACGCAAGGCGGTGCAGCAGAACCGCCTGCCCCGGTTTCATGGGCAGTTCGACACGTGGACAAGTCTCGAAAACCTCGCGCCGGGCGGATTGGTAGGCTTCGGTCACGTCGATGCTCTCCCATTGCGCCGGCGGATAAGGCGAGAGCGCCTCAAGCAATCCACGCCTGATAATCGCAGGGCTACCCGACCAGACCACAAGGGGCGCGGCAGTCGCATCGGCCTCGGTCAGCGCAATGCCCAGGATCCACGCGTGAGGTTCGCTGATAAAGCGACGCCGCTCTGGTCCCGTGGCAATGATCCCGTCGATATGTGCCGCATCGCGATTGAGGCGATAGCGGAAGGCAGCTGGCGTTTCACCATCTCGCGGTTTCGGATACCCGGGGTAAGTGATCGAGATTTGCGCAGGGTGAAGGTCTGACCAGACACCGGCGCTGCGCAGGAAGTCTACGGCAGTTCCCTGCAGCGGATCGGGCCCGTTGATGCGCCCCTCGGAATCATTGGGCAAGGCGTCGAGACCGACGAACCATGTGCCTTCGCACTGGAGCAGATGAGCAAGAGCCGGATCGCGTACGGCAGCACGCGCTGCTGGCAGCGCCGCCGAAACCCAGTCGATCAACTTCGTATCATGGTCAAACAGGCACCAACCCAGTTCCGCGAGTTCTTGCGACTTGGTCAAAGTTTATGCCCCCGTGAACTATCAGGGATCGGATACGTGCCCGGCCGGATCATCCGGCGTTTGCGAGTTCGACGGCTTCTTCGACCTGCGCGAGCGCCGCGATGACCAGATCGCCATTTGCGCCGGGCCTATGCGCGCCCTCTGAAAGAGTCCGCCGCCATGCCCGCGCACCGGGCCGCCCTGCAAACATGCCGAGCATGTGCCGCGTCACCTGATGGAGCTTACCGCCGTCGGCCAGATGGGCGGCGATGTAAGAAAGCATGGCGCGCACGACGTCCTCGGGTGAACGCGCAGGGCCGTCACCGTAGATTTCCGCATCGGCGGTGCTTAGCACCGTCGTCGGATCGTGATAGGCCGCGCGCCCGATCATCACGCCATCTAGGCCCGCGTCGAGGAAACCGATCGCCTCTTGCAGGGTCTTGATACCGCCATTGATCGAAATGTGCAGGTCGGGAAACCGCTCGGCCATGCGCAGGACAAGCGGATAGTCCAAGGGTGGAATATCCCGGTTTTCCTTTGGGCTAAGCCCCTGAAGCCAGGCCTTGCGTGCGTGTATGGTAACCCTCTTGCATCCTGCCGCCTCAATCCGGGACAGGAAATCCGGGAGCACGGTTTCAGGGTTCTGATCGTCAACACCAATGCGGCATTTGACCGTCACATCGACATTCACCGCGTCTTTCATGGCAGTCACGCATCTGGCGACCAGATCGGGGTTTTCCATCAGAACCGCGCCGAAACTACCCGACTGGACGCGATCCGACGGGCAGCCGCAGTTCAGGTTGATCTCATCATATCCTGCTTCGGCCCCTATTGCGGCTGCTTCGGCCAGTTCGACCGGATCAGAGCCACCAAGTTGCAATGCCACTGGATGTTCGGACGGGTGATGCGCCAGCAGATGCAGCGCCTGTCCCCGCACCAGCGCCGGCGATGTCACCATTTCGGTATAGAGCAACGTATGCTGGCTGTACTGGCGATGGAGGAACCGGCAATGCCGATCGGTCCAGTCCATCATCGGTGCGACGGAAAGGCGGGAAGCTGATCTGGCGTCTTTACTCATTGCGGCATCGGACTCCGGTTTTGCCTTGCCCCGTTTGCCCATGGCTTCAAGGCGACGGATACTGGCGTTTGAAGCGGGATCATCTCTCAAAAACGCGGCCAAAACGCAACCGGTTTGAGTTCCCAAGCCCGTGACCGGCCAACCTCGCGGCCAGTGTCGGTGAAACTACCGGGTTCGAGGCACCTGAACCGGGGAACAAGCAAAACCAGCCGATTTGGCTTTGTGCTTGCTGACAAGTGCCTTACGATCACATCAATCGAATTTTTTTACTTACTTAATTTTCCGAAGCCGGAAGACCGGCTTTTATGCGAAGTGGAGGCAAACGTGGCCCCAAATGCGGAAATCGCCGTTATTATCGCGGCCTATAACGCAAGCGAGACCATTCTTCGGGCGATACATTCGGCGCTGGCGCAGACGGCGAAGGTCGAAGTGATCGTCGTCGATGATTGCTCGCAGGATGATACGGTCGCGGTTGCCAAATCTGTGGAAGATTCGAGGCTTACGGTCATTTCCCAGTCAAGGAACATGGGCGCCGGGTCGACGCGCAACCATGGTATCGAGGCCAGTAAGGCACCATGGCTGGCGGTGCTCGATTCAGATGACTTCATGGCACCCGACCGTCTGGAATTGCTTTTGGCCGAGGCCACGGCTTGCGGTGCGGATTTCTTGGCGGACGATATCTATCGTGTCACCAACAGCGATCTGAATTCGACGCGGAACCCGTTGTGGCAGGTGAACGGCACGACCCCAGAGCGGATCACGTTCGAGAAATTCGTGGATGGAAACCGCCGCAATCGCCACGGAAACCGGGGCGAGCTTGGCTTCGTAAAACCGCTGATGAACAGAAGTTTCATGGAGCGCAACGGGCTGCGCTATGCGGAGGGGATGCGGCTTGCAGAGGACTACCTTTTATATGCCGAAGCGCTGGCAGCAGGCTGCAACTTTCAGCTGGTTGGCCCAAAAGGCTACTTTGCCATGCATCGCGACGATTCACTGAGTTCGAACCATACGACGGCAGACCTTGGAGCCATTGTCGCGGTCGACCGCGCGCTTCTGACCCGCTCCGGCCTTTCAGAACGGGATAAGGCTGCGCTGCGGCGGCACCTGACAGATGTACGCAAGGAATGGGCATGGCGCCGGACGATAGACGCGGTCAAGGCGCGGGACCTTGCCGATATTGCCTCTCTGGCCGTCGAACCGCCGGCGGTTTCGCTTTCAGTCATGGGAAAGCTGCTTGAACAGGTCTGGTTGCGCGGGCGGCGGCGCTTGACCGGCGAGACCTAGGGTTTGCGGGCCGCCAACATTTCGGCCACGAAAGCCTGCGTGTCGGCGACGGTTTCAAGGTAGATTGAATCGGGCAGCGCAAGCAGAGCTTCGCTTTTGCGCGTGATCGCTTCGGGATGGTCGAGAAGGTGCTGAACCAACTCTGGCACCGTGGCTTCGGGCGGGTCGTCAAAACACCACCCCGCCTGATTTCTTTTGACCCATGCGCCGGTTTCGGTTCCCGAGGGTGCCAGCGCCGGTGTTGCGTAATATCCCCCTTCGTAGATTCGGTTCGGCAGCAGCCAGACCGAGTTATGCCCGGCTTCGTACCAGTCGGCGGCCCAGACGACATCGAGATCCTCGTAAATGCGTGGCAGGTCCTGCGCCCCGTCGTAGCGCCCAAAATAGGTCGTGCGTTCCGCACCGACGATGTCGGCCTCGAAATTCGGAAAGACACCGGGGGCCGGATAGCCGTGGAGCCGGATGTCGACGCGATCTCCGAAAGTCTTGCCAACCATGGCCAGCAAATCAAAGGAGCGGCGGCAGCGCAGATTCCCTACCCAGCCGATACGCAAGGGCGCGTGCGGTTGCTTGGCTTGGTCCGGACGAGGCTGCGCATCCTCTGCCAGCAATCGGTTTTCGAGCAGACGGCCGCGATAGAGACCCGGGTGACGCTGCGCGAAATACGCGCTTTCAAAACGCGGCGACGAATAGACGAGCATATCGCTGCGGTTGATCAGCGCGCCCTCAACACGGCGCAAAAGGCGCGAGGCTTTGCCATCGCCGATCAGCTTGGTGTGAATGTCGAGGCATTCGTAGATGATCGGCACCTCAAGCCGGTTGCGTCTGGCAAAGGCATGGGCGCAGGCGAGCATATCGAGATTGCGGGCATAGATAAGGTCGACCGCACCCAATTCGGGATGGCTTTGGTGCGACAGGGCAAAGCTTTTCAGCAATGGCCGAAGGCGTCCCGCATAGTCATTGTCGCGCGTTTCACCGAGGGAGATCCATTGAAATTCCGCTTCTTTTGCGGCGCCCCGGTGGGGCATGATTCCGATAACCTCGCATCCGGCCTGCATAAAGGCCCCTGCCCGTTTTCGAACGGCTGGTTCATTCAGGTTGTGGCCGAAGAAGGCGATCCGTGTCATCGCTCCCTGCCCCGAACAAGTCGCGAGAGAAAGCCCAGGCCCCAGGAAACATGCATGATACCGGCGGCGACACCAGCCAGTAGCCCCTTGGGGGAGTCATGAGAATAAGCGACGCGGGCGCTCACGAAAGCCAGGCCAAGCAGATAGATGACAGAGGGCAGCAGCAACCACGGCTGACCGATTATCGCCCCCAGCAGGCCGATCAGAAGGGCCAGCACGATCAGAACCGGCGCGAGCTGTCGTAGCTTTGGCCTTTGACCGTGACGCAGGCATGTCGTCGCACGCCCATAGCCGTAGCGAAAATATTGCTGCCAGAGACGGTGCGGTTTGTCGCGCGGGAAATACGTGACGCGGTTATCGCAATCCAACCAGATCCGGCCGCCGTTGCCGGTAATCCGTTGATCCAACTCGGCATCTTCATTGGCGACCATGGTTTCGTCATAGCCTCCAACCGCGCGAAAAGCGTCAAGCCGGAAGGCGGCGTGGTGGCCGTGGTCGACATAACCTGAAATCCGCCCTGCTCGGTGCGCGGAGCCTCCGGTGCCATAGGGGGTGTTGGACACCCATGCGACTGATATAGCAAAAGCCGCCGGGCTTGCAGGTTCGGAATCCAGCGGCACGACGACCGATGCAGCATCCTTGGCATCCAGAACGGCGACCAACCGCGAGACATAGCCTGCGGGATAAACCGCGTGGCAATCGCAGCGCACCAGTATCTCGCGATCGGACCACACGGGATCGAGGGCCAGGTTCATGGCTGCCGACTGGAGGCGTTTGGGATTATCCAGCAACTGGATATTCGGGAATTCGGCGCTCAGTTTAGTGACGATTTCCCGAGTCGTATCCGTACTGCCGCCATCGGCGACGCAGACCGTGGCCGTTCTGGCCAGTTCGTCATGCTTGAGGATCGACCGGAGGCAAAGCTCGATATGCGCTTCTTCGTTCAGGGCGGGGATGAGAACCAGAACTTTTGAACCCTGGCCGACAGTGGCATCTAGCACAGGTAAGCCTCGGCTGGCAGTTCGCGCCTTTCCTGCACCTTGGAACCTTCGGGGTCGGGTTTTAGCGACAGTCCCGTTTTCTTGAGCAGACCGATTAGCCGAATGACCTCTCCCGGCTGAGCTTCGCTTGCCGCGACGCGAATTCGCCACGTGAGACCCCGCCCAAGCGCTTGCGATATCTGACGCCCGATATCCGAGCGTTCCTTAAGCTCCCCAAGACGCTGTATTTCTTCGGGTGCGGGCCACACCCCATGCTTGCCCGACATGGCGCGCCTGCAAATCGTCATCTCGGTCGCGCCCAGAGGCACGTCCGTCGCGATGGATGCTGCCGCTTCGAAATCATCCAGCGCGTTGTTCCAGTCATTGCGCCGCCCATAGACACAACCGCGCTGCATCAAGCCCGCCCGTTCGGCCAGTTCCGGCCTGTCGTCGCAATACATCGCGACATAGAAGGAAAGCGGGATTTTCTCGCGCAGGTTCTGGAACACCTTCCTGTCCTGCGCGCTCCATACCTTTTCGGAGTCGCTGGCCGCATGCCGATGTTTCGAAGATCCCCTGTCCCCGTCGTGCTTTCTCTGCTGGAACAGGATGTCTTCGGTCATGCGGATGGGCGTGCTGACAACCAGCCGGGCGATCATGTCGTAGTCGATCGACCGGTGCAGGTTTTCATTGAAAGGCCCCACTTTCTCGTAACATTCGCGGCGCACCATCATCGCGGGCTGGAAAAGAAATATATCCTCAAGAATGCTTCTTGCTGGCGTTCCCTGAGCCAAGTCCGGCCAATATCCTGCATCGGTCACAACACGGCCCGAGGGTCCTTCGGAAAACCGCGCATAACTCCCACCGGCGACGCCAATTGAAGGATCGGAATCGAGAATACCGGCCAGCGTGTCAGCTGCATGGGGCAAAAGAAGATCGTCATCGTCGCAGATCCAGACGTAATCGCCCTTGACGAATTTCATTGCCTGATTGAGTGCCGAGGATTTCCCCGCATTCGGCGCGCGGTGGTAAGTGAGATTGTCGCGAACGAGAGGTTTTACAGCATCTTCTGTGCCATCGACGGAACCGTCATCCCAGACGATGATCTGTTCCACGGGTCGAGTCTGGCCAAACAGCGACTGCAACGTAGCAACAAGATAATCTTTCCTGTTATACGTTGGAACAATAGCGGCAATGGTCGACAAAACTAACCCCACCTTAAAAATCTAAAACAATATATTAACAGAATCAGACGATTCGCGAATTTTGACAACAGGCCATGATGTTAGAAGCCAATCAGCCCCCTGATGGCAAGAAATTCGGGCAACAAAGTCACAGATGAGCGATTTGGGGCGTTTCTGGCCTGTCTTTGTAGGGCCAACGGGGCACGAACGAATTGTTCGTTGCCTGCAAAGTCATCAGCGCCTATCATATTGAAAATTTGTTATTGATTAAAAACTTAGTTCGGATTCAGCGATTTGCAGCGTCCGGACCCTGTAGAGTATAATTCTTTGGCTCAATTGGCTGCGCTTCATCCTGAATCCGAACTGCGCGATACGGCGTCGCAGCAAAGGTTGCCCGACTTCATTATCGGCGGTGCGCCCAAGTGCGGAACGACCTCGCTTCATTTCATTCTGGATCAGCACCCGGATATCGGCATTCCCGACGAAGAGGTGCATTATTTTGATGCGGACGATCCCATCACCCATCCGGATTTCCTTTACGAGGAAAAGGGTTCGCTGAAATGGTGGGATCCAAGACCGCCTGCGCGGGATAATCTGAACTGGTATGCAGACCGGTTTGCGGCGCTCGGAAACCCGCAATTTCTGGGTGAGGATTCAACGACCTACCTGATGTCCGAAGTGGCCGCCGCGCGGATCAACGCATTGCTGCCCGAAGCCAAAGTCATTTTCATGCTGCGGCATCCGGTAGAACGCGCCTATTCCCAGTACTGGCACCTCATGAAAACGTCGCGCGCGACGGATACCTTCGAGACGGCCCTGACAAAACATCCGCATATCTTACTCGGGTCCAGCTTTTGCTCGGGTATTCGGCGGTTCCAGCAGGTTCTGGGGGAAGAGCGGGTCAAAGTATGCCTTTTCGAAGACTTTCGCACCGATATGCAGGGCTGCGTGGATTCCGTGACAGATTTCATCGGTGCCCCCAGAATGACGGTGGATCCCAAACGATCATGGTTCAATCGCACGATGTACCCGTCGAACATCGGACTGCAGCGTCAGGCGAACCGGATTGGCAGACATTTGGTGAAAGGCCGCTATCACCGCCACATGGGCGGCGAGCGCGGATTGCAGCGACGCGTCGAGGACAAGCTGCATTACTGGTGGTTTGCTCATGTCAATCCGCGCCTCCTCAGAGCCGACAAACCGCTCCCGATGCGGGAGGACACCCGCGCCTTTCTCGTGCAGCATCTGTCGACAAGAAATGCCGGGCTTTCAGAGCTGCTGGGCCGTGACCTGTCGGACGTGTGGAAAGATATGACATGCTGAACCTATTGCCTGCGACAAGAAAATACACCCTAAGGTTGTTTTTTGTTACTGTAGTGTGAATTGCTTAAAAATCCGGCTCGTGCCTAAATCATCTGGAGGGGTGCGAGAGAACGAATGGGAGCAGGACAAGTTTGAACCGCCAGTCTAACGCATTTTCCCTGATGGTCGACGATCCGATCGATGCAACGCCGGTTGCTGCTCCTCTCGGATTCAACGAACTCTACCGATTTTTCCGGCGTCGCTGGCTGCTGATCTGTGCAGTTGCGACCCTGACCGTCATTCTGGCGGCGATGTTGCTGTCGAGCGTGACGCCCCGTTACACGGCCACTGCCGAACTAACTCTGATCGACCAGCGTCAGCAGACGACCCCAATTACCGATCTCTTGTCCGGTGTTCCGCTAAGCCGCCAGCTTGTGGAGCAGGAAATCACCACGATGAATTCCAAGGCTTTCATGATCAACGTCGTCAAGACACTGGGGATCGACGAAAGCTCACCCATCATCAATTCCGACGCGGCTCCGTCCCTGCCCCGCCGGGTGATTTCACGCATCAAAGGTTTTGTCGGATCAATCCTCGCGCCTTCCGCACCTGAACCGATTGTTGAGAATGAAGAGCAGGCCACCGAGGATGACACGGTGGTCGGAGCCGACGAAATGACACCTTCGCAGGCCGAAGCGTTCCGCGGACTCGCCGAGGACATCCGGCTGTACGGGTCGGCTGCGGACAAGCTTGCCAGCAAGCTCAACATTGCCCAGCGCGGCAACGGCTACGTTATTGCGGTCTCGTCGACTTCGGACGATCCGAATACCGCCGCGCAGATCGCAAACGTCACGGCCACCGAATACGCGCGCTTCAGCCTCGATATCCGGGGGCAATCCATCGAAGATCAGGTTCAACTGCTCAGCGCGCGGGTCGAAGATCTTGGGCGTGATCTGGCGCGCGCCGAGAATTCGGTTGTCGACTTCCAGGAACAATCCGTGGGCGCGGATAACGACAGCGTCAACCTGCTGAACCAGCAATTGCAGGACCTGTTCCGCCGTCTTGTCGAAGTGCGCTCGGAAATTCTGCGCGCCGAAGCCCGCCACGACCTGATCGAGGAAATCATTCAGGAGTCAGGGGCGCTGAAGGCATCGGAATTCCAGAACTCGCCAATCCTCATTCAACTTCGCTCGCAACTGTCGAGCCGACGCATCGAGCTGAGCCGCGCAAGCGAGCAGTTCGGACCGAACAGCGGACAGGTCTCGGCCATTCTGGCCAATAGCGAACGGATCGAAGAAGAAATCGAGATCGAGACCCAGCGGATCGTGGCGGAACTCGCGACCGAGGCCGAAGTCGGTCACGCGACCGCGCGCCTTATAGAACAGGAAATCGATGCGCTGGAACAGACGGTCATCAGCCGGTCGCGCAGCATGGTCGAACTGGGCAACCTGCGGCGGATCGCTGACGCAAACCGCATCGCTTATGAACAGTTTCTGAACCTCGCAACGGAATCCGCTCAGTACCGGGCGCTTCAGCAGCCGACCATCCGGGTCCTGTCCTATGCGGAAGTTCCGGAAAGCCCAAGTTCGCCCCGCTCGCTCATGACCATCGCGGTTGCCGGGTTGGCCGGTCTGGTTATCGGCGTCAGCATCGCGATCCTGTTGGAAATCCTGAACAACCGCATTCAGACCGTCGGGCAACTGCGCCGGGTTTCAGGCCTGCCCGTCATCGGGAGTTTTTCGCGGATCAGCGGCCTCAACCCGTTCGCCCGTCACAAGAAGTCGGACGTGTATCACGCCGCCGGTGGTCGTCACCTGTTGAGCGAGGCGCGAAAGACCGCCTTGTTCCTCACCAGTTCGCTGGACCGCGATTCAGGAACCATACTGGTGACCTCGGCCGTAGAAGGCGAAGGCCGGACCGCCGTGTCTATCGCTATTGCGACCGCACTCGCCATGGACGGAGAGAGTGTCCTTTTGATCAAGTCCGGTTCGGATGAAGCAACATTTGGCAGCGTTGGCACATCGGACGGCGAGACCACCGCGTTCAGTATGCCGGTAAAGACCAAGGCGGGGTATGATTATCTTGAGTTTCCCGACCAGTTGAATTCGTCTGAGGGCGGCCATCTGCGGCGCAAGATCAACGAGTTCCTCGAAGACCTATCGTCGACGTACAACTACATCATCATCGCGGCACCACCGGTCCTGTCATCGGGCGGCGGGCTGGGTTTCGTCAAGGAATCCGACGCTGTCGTTCTGGCTACGAAATGGAATGCCACTGCGGAACAGACGGTCGAGTCCTGCGTCGAGCGGCTGCGCGATTTGGGAACCAAGAACATGTACATGGTCCTGACCATGGTTAACCGCCGCAAGGAAGCCCAGTATGAGTACCGCGGTTTCAAGAACACACAAGTAGCACGCACATGACCGGACGCGGCCTGAGAAATTCCATAAAAGCATTGGCACTCACCCTGCTGACCGCAACATCGGTCACAGCGGAAGAGTACCTGTTGGGGCCGCTGGACGTGCTGTCGCTGCGTGTCGTGCTCTGGGATGAAAACGCGTCGACCTACATGCCGATGGAAGCATTGAACGGCGAGTACCGGGTTTCCCCCGAGGGAACCATTTCCCTGCCCGTTCTGGGTATCGTTCCGGTTGAAGATCGCTCTCCGGATGAGCTGAGCGCCGAATTGGCAACGTCACTCAAGGAAACGGCAGGCTTGTACCAGCCGCCGACCGTGTCGCTGCAAATATCGCAATATCGTCCGTTCTACGTGGGCGGCGACGTGGTGCGTCCCGGCGAATTCATCTGGCGGCCCGGTCTCACATCAAGCAAGGCGCTTGCCCTGGCTGGCGGTACGATGCGGCTGAGTGACGGATCGGACATGGACACGGTGCGCGACATCGCCTCGCTGCGCAGCGTGCAGGTCGAACTTGCCCGCTTTCTCGCACGAGAAGCACGGCTGGAGGCCGAACTTGCGGGCAGGAACTCGATCGACTTCAGAACGGATGTGTCCCACCCGGATGGAAGCGCCTCCCTTGAGAGGATATTCGACGAAGAGCGCGCGATCCTGGAAATTCGCGCTGAATCCTTCGAGCGTGAGACAGAATCCAACAAATCCCTGCTCGCGCTTTATCATACCGAGCTTGAAGGGCTTGAGGCAAAGCAAGAGGGACATCACACGCAAATGGATCTTCTGGAGGAACAGGCCGACCGGATCAGGCAACTGGCCGAACGCGGCACGGTTCCCCTCACCCGACTGGACAGCATCGAAAGCAGCCTGCTGTCGCAAAGCGCCGAAGAGCTGGACCTGAACACAGCCATCTACCGGGCACGCCAAAGGATCGGAGAGACCGAAAGAGCGCAGCTTCAGCTTGCCGATAACCGACAGCGGGACATCGTGAACCAGTTACAGGAAACCCGCAGATCCATCGAGCTATCGACCAAAAGAGAGTCCATGTTGATGACGCTCGCGGCGACCAGCGGGGCGATGTCGCCCGAACTTCGCGTTGGTGTCACATCGAAAGTGCGCCGCGAAAAGGACGGAGAGGTCGTTGTGCTGGAAGTTGGCCCGGATGACGCGATCTATCCCGGTGACATGATCGAATTCAGCATGGATCTCGCTCCGATAAGCCAATAGCCGGAACGCTACCGCACACTGACATTCCAGCCGGACAAGTCACTGCATTGCGGCGTATCGGCGCCGAGTTCTGCGTAGGAAACGCACTGGTAAAGCGCATTGCTCTCATCTTGTTCTTCGGAAACTGCGCCAGACCAATCCGCCTGACGAGGACCGCCAGCCCATAGATCGAAATAAATTTTTGCAGGCGGGCGCGGCACATTCTCTGCACCATCCGCACGGTGAATTTCCTTACCGTCGACATACCAGACGATGGCATCGGGCGTCCATTCGAATGCGTAGAGGTGAACCTCCGCCGCCGCGTCGAAACCGAGGTCGGCCCAGACGAGATCCTCAAAAGGTTCACCTTCGACAAACCGGTTGAGAAAGACTTTTTCGGTATCGCGGCCCAGAAATTCGAAATCGATTTCTTCATGCGTGTGGCCAAAGTAGGGGCCGGTATAGACGTAGAATGACGAAATCATCCCGTACCCCGCGCCTGCCCGCATGACGACCTCATACCTGCCGTAGCCGAACCACCCGCGCCGCTGCATCTGGCCGCTGACATAGGGTTTGAAGGTCTTGCCCGCCGTCAGAAGCGTCCCGTCATCCGCGTCCATCTCTTCGCGGCTGACGATGTTTTCGCTGTCCGTAGGCTTGAGCTGAAGCGTCACGCCGTCCCGTCCGACCACCGTCCCCTCCTTGCGCCAGCCCGTCTGGAAAAGGTCTGCGGGATGGTCGTATTCGGCGACCCACCAGTCGTCATTCAGGCCGACCACAGGAAACACGCTCAGGAAAGGTTCTCCCATGCGTTTCTGGCGGTTCTGCGCCGAAGACACCTGCCCAGTCGCAACAATCGCGGTGGTCAGAACAAGCGCACGGAACAAGGGTACTTGAAACGTCATTGGTCAGAACTCCCAATTGAACAGAGCAATTTCGTGCGAAAATTCCTTTTGAATTCTTTCGCGCTGAGCGTCGCTGAAGACTTCCCTGTAGGACCGCTTGTCGGTGCGGATGCCTGCCTTTGCGTTGGGTAGTCCTTCGTATTTCATCCCGAGTTCATCGTACAAGGCGCTAAGATCAGCGTCCAGTTGGTCGTATCGCAACACGCGATCGACAATCACCTTGCCTTGGGCATCGCAATAGAACCGGGCGTTGTGACAGAAAATTCCGCGTTCGAGGTATTTGTCGAGTGTCAGCGCCGGGTCATAGCGCTGATGCCAGTCGGCGTGCTTGAACATGTGGAAATGGGAAAGCGTCTTGTCCCAAGGGTTTCTTTCGACGCAGATCTTCAGATAGCTATCCCAGATTTCCCTTGGCAGCCGGGCCCGGGCAAAACGGGCGGGAATGTGATTGTAAAATTTCTCACGGCGCCGGAACTCGACGAGGTTTTTCCGCAAGTCCTCTCGCGAGCGAACCTCGCGCCACGGAGGGAACCATCCGCGAAAGTTCCTTGGCTGATGCCCCTGAAGCTCGGGAAAGATCGGCGTCACGATGGCGTTCGGGCCACAGGTCTTGGCCAGCATCGCTTCGACGCTCGTACCTGCGGTCTTGAGCGTCTTGATGAAGATCAGCTTATGTTCATGCGATACGATCATATTATCAGGCGACGGTCGGTACCGGGCGCTGCAACCAGGCGACATCGAATTTCAGCGCCCGACTGGTCAGCGCTGCGGTGATCAGCACAGCGGTGAGCATTTCGGCGATGACGATTGCGGCCAGCAGAACCTGGCTTTGGATTTCCGGAGCGATCCAGATGAGGTGTATCAGGCACACGGCAACCCCGACGAGGGTCGGGATGATCAACGTGCGCACTTCCTGCATCAAACGGACGGGAACGCAGCGGTTGATGAAGGTCCAGTAGCGGAGAAGATAGGCAACCGCGAAAAGGCTCCTGACGATGATCGCCGCCTCGAGACCAAATGGAAGCGCGGCGAGAAACAGCACGGTGCCGATAGCGAAGCGCTCGACAGACATGCGAAGCCGCATGCCCGTCCGGTTCATGACCATGAAGACCCGCCCGCCCGGTGAAATCAGCGCCTCGACGATCAGGGCCGGAACGGCCAGCCCGAAAATGACAGAGACCGGTGCCCAGTCTTCGGACAGCAGAACGACAAAAACCGGAAGACCGGCAGCAGCCAAAATCGCAAAGGGCGGTATGATCAGGGTCGCGAGCAGCCGGGTCGACGCAATATAGGACCGTCCGACATCCGTGTCGCCTGCGCCGTTGTGGTACTGTCTGGACATCAGAACCATGGCAACCTGCGACAAGGGACCAGCAATGGCCAGCCGTGGCAGCCGGGCCACCCTTTCGGTCATCGCCCAAAGCGACACGGCTGTGTTACCGAACATCTGCCCAAAGGCGACCACGGGGATCTGTTTGTCCAAGGTCATCACGAAGGAAAAAAGAAGCGTATCTCGACCGAACCGAACATGAGGCTTGAGAAGCGAAGTCCTGAACACCATTCGGGGCACGAAGCCCGACAGGTACCAGCTTCCAATGGCCTTTGTACCAAGCAAGGCAACCTGCTGCGCCACCAGCGCCCAGTACCCTGCCCCCATGAATGCCATGACGACCGCCACAATCGCGCTGACCAGACCAGAGAGTACGATCAGTATGGATATCAGACCAAAGCGGTTGCCCCATTCGATCGAAGCCTGCGGCACCGATGTCAGCGCTTGCAGGAACGGCAGAAGCGCAAGGCAGACGATGACACCGGTAAGCCGTGGCTCATCCATGAAACCGGCATAGAGCGGCGCGACGAAAGCGAGGCAGCCGGAAATCAGGATCCCGACAAAAGTGAGAAACCAGAACACGGTGCTCCATTCGTCCGGGTCGATTTTGCCAACCCGTACAAGCGATCTCCCGATACCCGCATCGCTGACGATATTTGCAAAAACCACGACCACCATGCCCAATGCCATGATGGCGAAATCATCAAAATTCAGCAGCCGGGCAAGAATGGGCAGGCTCAGGAATTGCAGGAACACAGAGGCCCCACGCGCCGCAATAAGAAAGCGGGTACTCGCGAAAAAGCCTGAAGTTGCGTCCTTGGACGCCCCCGATTTGCGATTGGAAAACCACACCCGAACAGGTCTCATGGCACCTTTCCGCCTTCCCCGGTGGAAATGTGCAACTTTGCGCCTATCTTAACGCCCAACATGAGAACAGCAGATGAAATAATGCTTGCACTGCGTTGATCTCCGGGAGGCCGACAGGCAGATACAAACGATGTGGATTTTACGCCCATTTGCGATAGTACTTCTGTTTGTGGCGGTGGCGGCAGTCACTGCCTTCTCCATGGATTCCAACCACGTCATTCTGTGGACCCTTGCGGGCTGGATTGCATCCGGACCTGTTGTTTTGATCGATGCGGTACTCCGTAGAAAATTCGGAACGCAACACGGCAGCGAACACGACCTCGAAGAAAATACTGCCGAGGCCGTTAGTAAGCGCCACGCTGGTTGAAGCTCAGAAGTTTCCAAATCGTCTTTGCGACAATCGACAGATCCCGCCGAAGCGAACCGGTGCGGATATAATCAAGATCGAGCGCGACACGTTCGTCATACGAGGTGTCCGACCGCGCTCCCGCTTGCCAGGGACCCGTCAAGCCCGGACGTACCGAGAGATAAGCGACGCGCTGAGCGCCATAGTACTTCAGCTCGTCCTTGACGATGGGTCTGGGCCCAACGACGCTCATGTCTCCGAACATAACATTGAAAATCTGCGGCAGCTCATCAAGGCTGCTCGAGCGCAGAATATGCCCGATGCCGGGAACAATCCGCGGATCATCTTTCAATTTACGGGTAGCGAGCCATTCAAGGCGCATTTCCGGCGAGTCCTTGAGGACTGCCTCAAGCACCTTGTCTGCGTCCATAACCATGGTACGGAATTTATAGCACTTGAACTCACGCCCGTTCTTGCCAATTCGCTTATGCGCGAAAATGACCGGTCCATTGTCGGTGAATTTAAGCAAGATAACGATGGTGAAAAATAAAGGTGCGAAAGCAACCATCATGGAAAATGAAAAAAGCAAATCAAATAGACGCTTGTGAAATGCGCCTGTAGTCCAATTGCTAAAATCCTGGGTAGTTTCGGAGAAGAAATACTCTCCATCTGGCACGCGTGCGAACTCGTCCTTCATTGCAATACCCCCAACAACATTATAAAAAATCAGGTTGCTACCTCCCGCACACGGTAGGTAACATATTCATTAACGACGGCGCGCCCTGAAATACAGACGCCTTCTAGAATCTCTTAATCCTTCATTAACCTACGCCACCAAATACCTCCAACCAAGCCAAATTTTGCCACATTTCCGTATTTTAGGGGTATCGCCGTAAGAATAGTGCCGGATAAACAGCGGATTGATCACTTTTTTGCTCATGCGGCATTGGATGCTCATCATAAATTGTTATCCCGAAGTCCGAGATGATTCGTGACATGCGCTGAGCCTGCTTGTCAGTGAAAACTTCCTGCCACTTGCGAACCTGACGCTCCGGACTGTGGCTGAGGCTTTCGCCCTGCGTCATACGGCTGGCTTTCTGAACCTGATCTCTGGCGATTTCGGGTACAGTTTCCCCCCAGGAACCAAAGAGACGCGCAACTTCGGTGGCCGGATCCAGCGATAAACTTTCGTAATACATTCTGACGTAGTTCGTTTCATAGTCAGGATCGTCGAGACAAGGCTTTTGCGTTCTGCACCACATTGCGACGATACGCTCTTCGTCTGTTTCCAGCCCCTTGATGTAATTCGTACTTTCAACGAGATCCTGAGAGTACCTGTCTGATTTCAATGTCTCCAGCATCTTCTCAGTCCCAAAATTCCCCATCTTTATCTGCGAAGCTGCAATTGCAAAGGGATGTCGAAGAAAATGAATGGGCCGGCGGCGAAACTGAATTCTTCGCACCATCCAGGGCAGAAACGCATTTGCGCGACAGCATTTGACAATCAACTGCTGCGCAGAAATGAACTCTCGGACCGGGTTGGCCCAGCCCGTCCATTCATTGACAACCTGCCCCGTAAGCACATCGCGGATGAAACGCTCAGCCTCGGGCCAGTCCGCATCCGCCGGTATATACTGACGCCAGGAAAATCCGATCTCTCTGGCGCGAGGCACCTTGTCGAGGTGGAACGGCTCCCAGATCACGGCACTTGGCGTGGTCGAGACGAGCAACTCGCTTAGCCATGTCGAACCGCTGCGCGGGTCACAGGAAAGCACGATGGCGTCTTCCGGTTTGAAACCCCGCATCTTGAAGCTGGAAGAGATCAGTGCAGATCGAATGACGTGTTTCATGACTGGTCCAGACTCCGGCAACACCAGAGATCAAAGCTCCGAAGCATTTTGCAAAGATCTTTCACTTTAGTCCTCACCGCCCTACTCCAAGATCCGACCGCAGGTACTCTCGTCGGCGCATCATGCCGATGGTTTTTCGCAAGACAGTCGCTGGTGAGGCAAAGGCCTTGGAGGCGCGGGCCGCTTCCCCTCTGCCGGACGTCAAAGCGGCCAGACGATCCGTTATCGAACGAATGTCATGGCGTTTCGCGATGGCCTCGCGGGCTCGTCGGGCCAACGCCCGCGCCTCTTGCGGATTGCGACGCAGATTTTCGATGGCAGCGGCAGTTTCCTCTGGCTCACAATAAATGGCCAGATCGCCGAAAGTGGCCTTGATACGCGGATCCAAAACACAGACAGCCCCGCACAGCATTGCTTCGGCCACCGTTCTGCCAAAGGTTTCGCTCCAGTCCGGATGGAAATGGTAGACAAAAACGTCCAGACGATTGAGGAAAGCGGGCACCGGTTCCTGGTCGAAATCGAGGAGCGTCCAGTCGGAAAGCTCTAAGCCCATGGCACGCAATCGGTCCTTGGGGTAGCCCATCACGGCGATCTGAACGCCCTGAAGAACAGGCAGGCTCGCGTTGATTTTCGCGGCGCTTTCCGGCCATTTCAACGGATCAGCCCTGCCGTGACGGCCAATCGTTACGGTTTTACTGTCGAAAATCTCACGTTCAGGCACCCATTCGGTGACGTCAAAAAGGTTCGGCCAGTCGGTTGGAAACAGTCGTATAAAGGGATGAAACGACTGCAAATGTTTGCGGCACAGGCCAGAGACAGGCAGCCAGACCGGGGCTAGGCCGGTGTCACGCAATACGCGATGCGACGTCGTCACCGGTTCGTATTGCAGGGAACCGTCCCCCCGGAACGGCATATGATGGGCAACAAGGAACGCGCGGTCCGATTTGATGCGAGCCTTGGCCTCAAGCCCGTAGAAGAAGGTCATCGGATGATGAAGAAAGACCGTATTCGCCTCTATTTCCTCCTGTGATCCCGCCGGAAAGACCTGCAGCCGCCGGTCCTGAACGAGCCTTTCCATCACCTTGCTGCGCGGCCCCGGATCCTTGGCGAGGTAGGGGCTTTGAACTTCGCACAGGCCGACCGACAGCCCGGCATCAAGCATCGCACCGATATCCGTTGCCACGGCCGATGCGGTGCCGCCAGCAAACCTTGGGTCCATGACACAAAGAACATCAAGCATCATGGTATCGCATTCCTCGTTGCCGGAGCCGCTAACGCAGTCTTTCCGGTTTCGATGACCTTGTCGATACTGTCGCCGAACAGCCTTGCGCCGACCGAACTCAGGTGATCGTCGTCGTGATAAAGCGGCTCGCCATTCCGGCTGGCCCGGCAAAGCGCCGCGTCGCAAAGGATTTCATCTGACCGGATAGGAATGGCACCGTAACGCTCGACAATATCATCGAGCCCCTTGATGATCTGATCATTGCGGTGGTCATACAACGCTCGGTCAACGCCGAAATCTGCGTGGTCCCGATGCTGCAACGCCAGCTTTGCCAGCGTTTCCGGCACGCGATACCCCATTTCAGGGATCGGATAGATCAGCGCAACGCGCTTACCGTCGGAGCGCAAGGCTGACACCGTTTCCTCGATCTTGTGCAGCAGCTTTGGAAGACGGTCTGATTCCGGCCAAGCACCTGTTTGCGTGTCGGAATATGTGGTCGGAGGCCAGTCCCGCTCTGCCAGACCGTAATCCGAAAGATACCCTGTTGTGGCGAGGGCGTAGCGCGCGACAATGAACACCGTATCGACCTCTGGCGTGTTCAGCAAAAACGCCATCGCGCCATCGCCATATTCCGCACAGCCGCCGTTGCGCCCATCCGCGCGTTCCGTGCCGGTCACGGGCAGACATCCAGCTCGCGATAGATAGCCGATGTTGCTACCCGTTCGACTTGCGGCGTCTTCGAATTCCGGCATGAGCGCCGCTGCATGGCTGTCGCCCCAGATCATGACTGTCGGGATCTGCCCCGGTGTTCCGAACACACAGGGATCGTCGGGCGCGCGCCATTCGTCAAACCGCCCCGTACATTCACGCAGCTTGGGGTGTTTATCAAGTTCGAAAGCTGCAAGGCGGACAGTTTCCTTCGGCAAGCGCCATTCCCACCCGTGTCCGACGACAATCATCGCAGCCACGAGTGAGACCGCGACCATCCCCGCAGCCGATCCCGCAAAAATGGCGCGACGCGGGATATGCCGGTGTTGGTGGGCGCCCGGAACACGGCTGCCCCGGAATGGGGCCTCGACATAGGCCCAGGAAAGCCAGGCCAGAAAGATCGACACCCCAACAACAAGCACGCAGCCCAGCGCATCGGGCCGATCCAGCGTAAATTGCTGATAAAAAACAATAACCGGCCAATGCCAGAGGTACAGGGAGTAAGAGATGAGACCGATAAACACCATGACCGGCAGCGACAGGAACCTTTCGAACACGGTGTCACCATGCCCGCCAAAGGCAATGACAAGCCCCGCCCCAAGACAGGGAAGCAACGCCGCATAGCCCGGGAACACGGTCGCTTCATCGAAAGTCACGACGGCCAGCAGGATCATGCCCAGCCCGCCGAGGCCAAGTACCTCCCGCAACGGTCGGCTGGCGGACACTCGCGGCATCCAGAGCGCGATAAGCGCGCCGATACCCAGTTCCCAGGCACGCCAGGGCAACAGGTAATAGGCCATATCCGGTTTGCTGGCGGTGGTGAGCGCGCTCAGCGCCGCGGATACCAGCGTCAGAACCGCGATAATGACGCCGGGGCGCCGCCCCAAAGCCGCCAGCAGCATCATCAGCGGCGGGAAAAAGATGTAAAACTGCTCTTCGATCGCCAGCGACCAAGTATGGAGAAGCGGCCTTTCGTAAATGCCCGGGCTGAAATATCCGGTGTCTGAATAGAACAGCAGGTTCGAAACAAAAAGCATCGCGGATGCGGCCGACTTTGCAGTCTGCTCGAACTCGCGCGGCATGAACAGGAAGAACGCCGCGATCAAGGTCGCAACGACGACAGCTATAAGAGCGGGGAGAATACGTCGGGCGCGTCGCTCGTAAAACCGGAGGATCGAGAAATCGCCTCTTTCGACCTCGCGGTGAATGATGGAAGTGATCAGAAAACCGGAAATGACAAAAAAGACGTCGACACCGACATAGCCGCCCGACACGCCCGGGACATCGGCGTGGAATAGCACGACGGGCATCACCGCGATGGTACGCAACCCGTCAATATCAGGTCGGTAGGCTTTCAAGACCGGTCTCTTCCTTCAAGCTGGCTGTGATCCGTGATCGGCATTTGTCGAAAGGCCTGATGTTCCTTGTGACTTTGGAAAACCGCCTGCCCGGGATCAGGTTGGGCAAGTGCGGCGATAATAGGTAAAAACAATCGGATCTCCTGGACGTCCTGATCTGCGCATATCTTCGGGGACCGGCAGTTGCTGGGTCGCTTTCTCGTAGCAGGTCTGAAACTCGGGATCGCCGCGAAGCTCGACCCCGGTCAGGAACCACTTTTCCGCATCGACGATGTCGATCCCTTCGGACCCACCGAAGATGATGTAATCGGGTTTGCGGGACAGCACATATGCGCCGTCCCCCTTGGCATGGCCGGGCATCCGCTGGCGCCTTGCCAGAACGGGCACATCCTCGCGCTTTGCAATCGTCCGGTCGTTCAGACCCAACATGTCGATATACACATGATTTTCCGCGTAAAACGGCGTCGAACCGGCAGTGTTCAATCCAACCAGCGATCCGGCAGGCCACGCGGTCGCGATGTACTTGCCGACGATGGCACCATTGAACGCGGCCCAGTCCATCTTGAAAGACCTCGCGTTGATCGCTGATAGGGCGAACAGGCACAGGCTGCCGATGACGGCATAGGTCTGCAATCTCTCGGGTAAGGCCCGGATCGAAACGGCCAGCAAGACTGCAGCGAACCCGACGATTGGCAGGATGACCCGCGACGCCGCCATGTGATCTCCGCCCGACCATGTGACATAGAGCAGGAACCCGAGAATGGTGAACACAAGCCCGGAGGCCAGTCTGGAGGTCTGCCGGTGGAACGCGGCGACAATAAAGGCCAGTCCTGCAAGGCTGAGCACCGGCAGATACAGCGCGCCCGCCTCAAGCAGATAATCAGTCACCTTCTGAAGCCGATGCCCAAGCTCAAGCCCGACCTTGGCGTGGAACGTGTTTGGTAAGAAGTCCCCATAATAGTCCACACGCCAGATCATGTGGACAAGCACGGCCAGCAGGGGAATACCGCCCGCAACGATCATCCGGGCAAAACGTTTCGACGCCATCCCTGCCCCAAAGAAGAAAAGCGCCAGCGAAAAAGCCGCGATGACGATCACCGCGTCCGGTCGCACCAAAGCCGCGGCTGCGAAGAAGACCCCGGTAAGAGCCGCCAGGCCATTTGTCTGCGGACGGTTCTGGCGCTGAAAATAGCAAACCGACAGGGCCATGCCCCAAGCCAGAAACGCCGCGACGACAGGTGCCTCGAGCCCCCCGAAAACCCAGACGGACAGGGACACATTGCAGACGACAGCCGCATAGGCCAAGGCCTGTAGATGCGGTTCCTCGGGCATAATCCGCCGCGCGGTAAAGACCACCGCGGCGACCAAAGCGATAGCGGACAAGACGTTAATCAGCTGGATTGCCAATATGGGCGTAACGCCCATTTCCAGCATGAAAGACGTCATGATCACGTAGAGGAAATTCGTATAACCTTCGACGCGGTCGCCAAGGTTCCACGACAGGTCGCCATGCTCGACAAAATGCTTCGCATATCGCAGCGAGATGAAGGCGTCGTCGTGAAGAAACAGGTGATTGCGCCAGATATTGACCACCGCAATCAAGGTGCCAAAGCCGGCGATCACATAGGCAGCACCTTCCTCGCTCAACCTGAGGGAAGACGGTATCATACGGCCTCGCGAGCCATCGCTCACGAGACCAGAGGGCATGTCATGAGGCTTTGTCACGCCCCCAGCCAATCCGAGAACTCGAACCAGTCGACGCCGCTGATCGAAGCATAGGACAAGTCACCTGCAGCTTCCGCATTGCCGGTCGAGTCGATGACGAATGTGTCGTCGTCGAACTGGTAGTAGCGGAGCAGATCATCGGCATTCGAGGCAACCTCTTGGTTCATGTAGGTCGCGATTTCTGAGGCGCTTCGCGCATCATCCCAGACCCGGAATTCGTCCAGAGTGCCAGAGAGAGCCTTTGTCGCGCGCACATTCGTGGCCAACCGCTCGATCAGAAGATCTCCGTCCAATGCAAGTGTGGACGTGCTGTCGAGAACCCCGTTCATGTAGATGCTGAAATTGTTGCCCTCTCGCACGAGCGCCACGTGGTTTGCGACACCGTTCGAGGTCAGCGCCGTATTGGCCACGATGGCATCACCGCCACTGGGGATCTCGGTAGAATACAGACGCGCGAGACCGGCGTGGAAGTTGAAGTCATTGCCAAATACACCGTCCGTCGAGGGATCATCACCCGGCGTGTCGTCATAGACCCCGCCAGCAAAGGCCGAGTCATACTTGTTGGTGTTGGTACCCGGATTGAAGGCGATCCAGAACTCGACCGTAAAGTCGCCCGCGACGGAAATATCCTGAATATCCAGTCCAGATCCGCTGTTGACCGAAGCCAGCGCTCCGCCGGGCGTCGACGGCGCACTTTGCACGTTGATCTCAGCGGTCACGATGTTCGACCAAGTGCCCTCATTGTCCTGAACGCGATAGGTAAAGCTGTCCGTGCCTTCGAAATTCGGATCGAATGTCGCGTATTCCGCATGGCCGTAGTGCCCGGCAGGCAGGCCGCGGTCCGCCAGTTCCTGCGCCGTATCCATCATCTCGACCGTGCCAAAGCTCGGCCCGCTGACAATCTCTACGACCTGCATGTTCAGCGATCCATCCGGATCGTAGTCGTTGTCAAGGATATGCAGGTGGTTTGCCACCGGATCAAAGCCGACCGGCAGCGTAAAGCTGTCGGCGACCGCAACCGGCGGCGCGTTACCCACATCGATGGAGACCTCGTTGAAAACTGTCGCGGCGCCAAGCTCGTCGGTCACGGTGAGCGACACATTGTAGAACCCGATGGAATTATATGTGTGCTCGGGTGCCGCAAGCGTCGAGGTTGTACCGTCGCCGAAGTCCCAGAGATAGCTGAGCGTATGGCCCTCGGCATCGGTCACATCCGAGTCGAAGGTCACCGTATGCGGTGCGCTGGTCGCGCTGTCCTCGCCCGGATCGAGCAGGATGCCCGCGCCGGTTGGTGCAGTGTTCACATTGCCCGAGCCGTTGATCGTCAGAGAGATAAAGGCCGCATCCGTATCGGTACCATCTCCGATGGTGTAACTGATGGTCGTGACCGCGCTCTCGCTGGAACTAAGGCCGGTAAAGTCGAAATCCCTGTCCTTGAACTCGATGCTGCCATCCGATCCGATCCGGAAGAAACCACCGTTGTCGGCCCGTATCTTTAACCGCCCCTGAGAATCGAAACTCGTGGTGCTGTCCGGCACGTCGAAGGGTTTGAAGCCGTCCAGTTGCAAGAGGTTCAGGGCACCGTCGCTGGTATCGTTGTCAAAGATGTTGCCTTGAATCTGGACCCAGCTGCCGCTGGCAATATCCGCCACCAAAACTGCGTAGCCGTCATCAACCGCGTCCAGCGTCAGAACAGGCGCATTCTGAACAACGATCTCAGCGGTCACGATGTTGGACCACATGCCTTCATTGTCCTGAACGCGATAGGTGAAGCTGTCTGTTCCCTCGAAATTCGGATCGAACGCGGTGTATTCGGCCTGACCATATTGCCCGGCGGGCAGTCCACGGTCAGACAATTCCTGCGCGGCATCCAAAATCTCAACCGTGCCGAAACTCGGACCGCTGACGATCTCGACGATCTGCATGTTCAGCGATCCATCCGGATCGTAATCGTTGTCGAGGATGTTCAACTGGTTCGCCATTGGATCAAAGCCGACGGGCAGCGTAAAGCTATCGGCGACTGCCACCGGCGGCGCGTTGCCCACGTCGATGGAAACCTCGTCGAACACCGTCTCAGCGCCCAGCTCGTCGGTCACCGTCAGCGACACCGTGTAAAAACCGACGACGCTATAAGTGTGTTCGGGTGCCGCAAGCGTCGAGGTTGTACCGTCCCCGAAGTCCCAGAGATAGCTGAGCGTATGGCCCTCGGCATCGGTCACATCCGAGTCGAAGGTCACCGTATGCGGTGCGCTGGCCGAGCTGTCCTCGCCCGGGTCGAGCAGAATGCCCGCGCCGGTAGGTGCGGTATTCGCCGTACCTGCCCCGTTGATCGTCAGAGACAGAGACGCCTCATCCGTGTCATCGCCATCGGCGATCAGATAGTTGATGGTTGTCGTGATACTCTGACCAGCGGTCAGACCGGCAAATTGCAGATCGCGGTCGCGGAATTCGACCGTACCATTGGCATTGACGCGGAACTGTCCGCCCTGATCGCCCCAGATCCAGCCATATTTATTGTTGGAATCTATCGTGTCGTCGGTTTTCGGAGCACCGGTCACCTTGTACCCGTTCAGGCCAACGACGCTGAACGGATCACCGGTCGGGTTGTCATCGTTCAGCAGCACATTGCCAATGGTCTGGATCTGGTTGCCGTTCAGGGACGCAAGATCGCGCGCGAACACATCGTCTTCGGCATTGACCGGCCCGACCACATCCGTCTGTGCGTAAACGGGCCGCAGCACGCTATCCGTCTCGGGCACGATGAACTGCCGCGATGTGCTGGTCAGTGACGGATCATCCTCCCAATGGGAGAATTCCCAGAGAAAACCGGCGTCTATATAGGATGCCTGAACCGAAACCGTATGCTCGAAACCGATGATGTTGTCGCGAACCTGATCGCCCGAATACCCGATCCCGTCGATAAAGAAGTTGAAACCAGAGACATCGGGCATGTCATAGGTCGTGATGGATTCTTCCGGGAAGATCGTCACGGATTGCGTGGTGCGCAGGCCGCTGCTGTCGATGGCGGTCAGCGATACCTGATAGCCGACATTTTCATAATAGTCATGCCCGTCTGTCGGCACCACGAAACTGAAGCCGCCCGGCGTATTTTCGACAGCTGAAACTTCGGGGTGATAATGCTCGTTATGGGCAAGGTTCACAGACCAGAACACGTCCTCGCCGGTCAGCACGCCATCGTTTGCATCAAAAGCCGACCCGGTGAAGATGACTGTTTCGCCAGCGCGGAACGTCTGTCCCTGGGTGGGCGTATTGATGGTTACAACCGGCGCTTCGCCAACAGTGATGACCTTGGGGTTGTAAACTGTCTGTGCACCATTCGCGTCCGTAACGATCAGTTCGACGGTGTACTGACCTTCGGAGGTGTAGGTGTAGGTGGGGTTCATCTCGGTCGATGTCGCCCCGTCTCCGATCCCGTCACCGTCAATATCCGGCCCGTCACCAAACGACCATTCATAGGTGATCGCATCGCCGTCCGGATCGAAAGCATCGGTTTCGAAGGTAACCGTATGCGGCGCGGTCAGGCTGGCTTCCTCGCCGGGATCGAGAATGATCCCCGTGCCAGCGGGCGCGGTATTGGTCGAACTGTATTCCAGCCGGTTCACGGCACCTTCAAAGTTAAAGATGTTACCGGTCTGGAACGTGGTGATGTAGTAGAGCGTCCCGTCCGGCGCTTCGGCAAAAGTCAGAACCTGACCGGTCGCGTTCTTGAAGTGATTGTCGGAAACGACAACCGGTTCGCCTGAGGAATAATCGACCTCAAGGTAACGGATCCAGTTCCGCACCCAGTCGCCATAGAAATAAGCGCCTTGGAATTCTTCGGGGAAGTCCGTGCCGCGATAGACGACACCGCCCGAGATGGACGAGCCAGAGTCACCGTAGCTGGGCAACTGGTCCTGGCCCGGTGCCGAGGCGTGAATGTAGCTGTGGATCGGGTTGCCCGGATCATTGGGGTCCGACAGATACCCCTCCTCGCTTGGCCAGCCCATATTCGCGCCGGGATAAGCGATGTGCACATCCTCGCTGGCATAACGGCCGTTGCCGCCAACTTCGCCGATCCAAAGCGTGCCGCTGACCTGATCGTATTCCGCCCGGAACGGGTTGCGCAGACCATAGCTGTATACGGTTGTCAGAACGCCTTCGGGGTCGATCGCCGTGTTCGCCGCGCTGGTCGAAATGGCGGTCTGTGTATTGATCCAGGGCGTGTAGGTCGCCGCGACGGCCGGATCGTAATAAGGGTTGTCGGTCGGGATCGACCCGTCTGTCAGGTTGATCCGGTGAACCTTGCCGTCATCATGGGTCAGATCGGCCGCATTCTCGCCCTCGAATTCCTCGCCAACGGTAATGTAGAGTTTGTAGGGGCTGGGGTCATTCGCATCGATGGGTTCATAGGCCACGGCAAGGCCACCGCCCTGATGGTCCTTTTCAGAATAGGTATCGAATTCCCGCCAAAGCACGGTTTCCGAGGAGATATCGCCCGTGCTTGTCGATCCGCCCGCATTTTCCTGATGCTGGAACCGCGAAACCGTGGTCCGCTGCTCATCCAGGTTGGTGTAGAGCAGGTAGAAATAGCCGTTATCGTCAAAGTTCGGATCGACCACGACGTTCAGCAGACCTGCCTCGCGCGAATTTTCGACCTGGGCGCTGAGGTCCATGTAAAGCGTCTTGGTGCTGTTCGCGACGCTCGGGTCCTCGATCAACAGCACTTCGCCGCTCTTCTGGATGACAAGGGCGCGCCCATCCGGCAGGAAGGCAAGGTCAGTTGGCAGCACCAGCCCAGTCACGACCTTGGTGTCAATGAAGCCACCAACATCGCCGACGGGCGTGTCAAAGACGGTATCGTCCTGAATGATCGATGTGCCGGTCGGCGGATGCAGATCGTGGCCGGTTTCGGCGTTTCCGGTCGCGTCGACGATATGTCCGATATCGTCGTCAAAGCGATAATAGCGCTCAAGACCGACAGGCACTCCGCCGGATAGGTTCAGCGCCCCGTCGGCATTGGCCAGAACTTCGGCGCCTGGTCGGGCGAGCGACCATATCCGGACCTCGTCCAGCCGACCTTCAAGCGCTCCGGCCACGCTGGTGGCCAGGGTCGAGATATTGAAGACATCCGTGTAATTCGCGGTGGTCGAATTCGCGTCATTCACGCCATTGACGTAAAGACGCACGACGCCGCCTTCGCGCACAAAAGCAATGTGGTTCCACTCGCCCGTGTTGAGCGCGCTTGTCCCAACGACGACATCCCCCCAATTGGCGTCATAAAGCCGTGGAATGCCGCCGAAAAAGTTGATGTCATTGCCGCCATCGACGTTCGATGAAACGATCCCGTCGTTCTTGGCAATCTCCGAGCCCGGCTCGAAGTACACGTTGAATTCGATTGTGAAGTCGCCGCTAAGCGCAATATCTTGAATATTTACACCGACATTATCGGTTTCCAAAACATAATTCATTTAACATCCGCCACCAAAAATGCCGCAAGTAATTATACGTTGAACAATGGCCCGAAAAACCGTTCAACGCCGATATCAAATTTTTCTTCAATTCGTCTCACCCAAGAGCTCCCTGAAAACGGAGCAAAGATGAGCGTAGTCCCACCAAGGCTGCCAATACAGCCACATTACGTAGTGGAAGGCTATACAACACCCGCAACCGAGTCAACGAAACCTTGATCAACTCTTGCGTGTGCAAGTCCTTGAAAGCGGGGCGTTTCCAAAATGAAAAGCCGAGTCCGAATGACATCTTTAACTCACTCAGAAGGCTTGCGTCGCGCGGGTTACCGACAGTACGCTTCTCACATTTAAAGACGTGAGCATTCAAGGACCAAGTATTTTATGTCCCGATTCCATTTAACTATTTTTCCCATATCGATAATTCTGACCGCTGTGATGTCCGTCATTGCTTGGTTTCTTTCCGGGCAGCCACCCCTTGTCGGGATCGATGATGCAGCGATCACGCGATCCTATTCCGAAAATATCGCGAACGGGCATGGGTTCGTCTATAATATAGGCGGTGAAAGAGTCGAAGGAGCGACCTCGTTTCTTTGGACGCTGATCGTGAGTCTCGCCTATCTCCTGCCCTTCAAGGTCGAACTCACGATTATCGCGATAAACTATGTCATAACGGTCTTCGCAGTCACGTTCTCGCTCTGGACCGGCGCGAGCATTGCGCGGCATTTTTCCATTTCGCGCAAAGTTTTAACGGGCTTACTTATCGCAATCTACATTTCCATGCCGGGCTATTTCATGTGGTCGGTCGTGTCGATGATGGAAATAGCGATCTGGTCCGCCGCCATCTCGTTTCTCGTCTGGCGGATTGTCCGGCATCTCGACGCGACGCCCCCTGCCCGATGGCTCGACGGCGGGCTTCTTTTCGGCGGTTTGGTCCTTCCACTGATCCGGCCCGAAGGTGTCGCGATTGCGGTCGGGTTGCTCGCCTTGGCGCTGATCCTCGCGCCGCGCCGTCCCCTGCCGCCCCTGATCGCCATCGGCGCGGCCCTGGCATCGCTCGCAGCGCTTGTCCTGTTTCGGCTCAGCTACTTCGGGTATCCATTTCCGAACACCTATTACGCCAAGGTGTCCTCGGACCGGGTTCAGGATATCGTCGATGGCCTCAAGTACCTGGTCAGCTTTCTCAACCAGCAACCCTTCGCGGATTTTTACGTTCTGTGCTGGGCCGGCCTTGTCGTGCTTGCCATCGCCAATCTCGTCCGCAGAAGCAGAACCAATACCGCTAGCCTTCTGGTTGTCGCCGCCACGGTCTTTGGGATGCTGTCGATCTATGCCGTGCTTGGCGGGGACCACTTCGCACAATGGCGATTCTATCAGCCGCTGCTTCCGCTTTTTGCGATCGGACCGGCCCTTCTCGTTCTATTGGGCTTTGACCTGATCCGTCCCTACCTGGCAAGTTCCTTCGCAATCTTTGCCGCGCTCTCGGCCTCGTTTCTTATGCTGCTCGGATGCAGCTGGCTCCCCTTCTACCAAGCCCGCTTCGAAGTTCAGGTCGAATACATCCTCACATACCAGGGCGAAGAATTCGGAGAGTACCTGAACACCGTCACACCTCTTCCACGTCTCGGTGTGGTTGCCGCCGGCGGCATCGCGCTAAGCTACGAAGGCTGGCTTCTCGACCTTATGGGGCTGAACTGGACAAGGATGGCCCATGCCAATCCGGTGAAAGTTGGCTACAGGAACCACGCAAGTTTCGACAAGGGCGTCTTCTGGGATGAGACACCGGACCTGATCGCGAACTATACCAGCGGGATCTGCCAGAAAACGGACTGGATAGAACCGAACGCGGCAGAGGGCCCTCTCAAAGGTTTGATAGCGGATACTGACTTCCAAAAGAGCTTTTTGCCGGTCCGGCTGTGGGCAGATGAGGAAAACTGCTGGAATGGCTTTGCAAAACGGGAATGGCTTGACATACTCGACGACAGCCGTATCGAACGGGTCCCGTGGTCCGATTTGCTACTGTACTCCTATTAAACCAATGCCACCGACGAAATTGATTAAGTCATTTTTCCGCACCACCCGAATAAATCTATTCTAAGAATTTGTCCGACCGGTATCTGAAAAGTTAGTTTCAACGTATAGACGCAATCTTTTTAGACTATTGTAGAAGGTGAATTTTTAATGCCCTTCGTAAGCTGCGATATAGCTTCGCAAAAGCACTATGAAGTTTGCGTCGTCGGGGCTGGGCCTGCAGGGCTGGCAGTCGCATTCTCCCTTAAACGGAGTGGTATTTCCGTGCTTGTCGTGGAATGCGGCACAGAGGACCCGACCAGTTGCAGCTTTGACGCCACGGGCCCTTTCGGTCAGACTCATGCGCCCCTCAAGGAAGTTTCAGCCAATGCTCTCGGCGGCACATCCTGGAAATGGGGCGGACGCATCATGCCCATCGCCTCAGCGGATTTCAGGGATTACGAATGGCCGCTAGCCTACGAGGAATACACGGATTTCCTTGAAGAAGCGGCATGTTTCCTCAAAGGGCCGAAAGACAACGCGACAGTAGATTCCTATTTCCAAGATGTGCCTGCGGACCTTGATGCCGTCGAGAAGATGACGGCGTTCACGTCGGTATCGCAGGCCTATCAGGACGAACTCAAGGACGAAACCGGGCCGGACATCGCCCTCTCCATCGAAGTGACCGGGCTTGAAATCAGAAACGACGACCAAACCGGTAGGCCGCGTTGTGTCGGGGTAAAAGCGCGCGTGCTTGGCCAAGACAAACCGATTGCAATTCAGGCCCGGACGATCGTTCTGGCCGCGGGCGGCATTTCCACCACAAGGTTAATGCTGGCAGCGCAGGCAAGAGACCCGGAGCATCTAGGCCATTTAAGCGAACTTGGCGCATATTATTGTGGCCACCTCACGGGCAGTATCGCTTCCATTGAATTTCCGCCGACACGGGACATTGGCGAATTCGGCTGGAGCGTCCGACCGGACGGATCTTTTCGCCGTAGGGTGTTTCATTATTCCCGCGCGCGAAATTGCGGCGCGGGCATGATCTTCTGGGCAAAGAATAAACCGCTGGGGGATGCATCGCACGGATCGGCAATTCTCTCAGCCAAGCATATCGTTTCGAAACTGCGCACATACAGAAAGGAAACGGACGATCCGGATGCACCGCGCATCGTAAACAAGCGTAAGGCGACACCAATGACCGGTCATGTAATGAACCTCCTGCTCGACGGACCTTCGGCGATCGGCGTGACGAACAAGATGCTGAAAGCACGCCGCTCAACCAGCCGCCCTCGGATGGACTACCTTGTGCCGAACCGGACCAACACCTACCGGCTCTGCTACCATTCCGAACATGCGCTGATCCGGAGCAACCGGATATCCCTTTCGGAATCGGTTCAGCCCGACAGGCTGCCCGCGATCCACATCGATTTTGAATTTTCTGATGCCGATATCGAATCCGTCCTCGAAGGCCACCGCCAGCTTGCAAGTGACCTTGAGGCTTCAAACATCGCAAAAATCGCTTACACTACCAAGCAAAGCAATATGGCTCAGGAAATCCGCCGCAGCGCCATGGACGGCTACCATCAGATCGGGACAACACGCATGGGCAAATGCGCCTCGGATAGTGTCGTAGACCCCAATTGCCGCGTTCATGGCTTGCAGGGCCTCTATATCGCGAGTTCGAGCATTTTCCGCAGCTCTGCCGCCGTCCCCCCGACATTGTCGATCGTGGCCTTTGCCCTGAGGCTGGCAAAGCATCTGACAACTGTTCGCGGAAAAGATTGACCATGGCCTACGCGAGCGCAGAAACATTCAGCCCCCCCATCGGTCGGCCGCCGCACACGCTCAAACGTGCGAACGCCATACAGAACCTGCTGATCGTTCTTTGGTTTCTGGTGACCTTCACGACATTTCCGCGCGATGAACTTCTGCTCTACCCTCTCGCCGGGTACTTTTTTCTCTCCTTTCTGCTTGATCGTCAGGTCACTTTCCCACTGATGGTCAAGTGCTGGCCCCTGCTCTTGTTTCCTCTCTGGCAGATCGTCACGGTGCCCTTCGTGGAAGTTCCCGCCGAGGCGTTACGCAGCGCCATCCTGCTGCTCTTGACGGTGACGCTCGCCGTACTCCTCGCGGCGCGGTTCACGCCGCGCCAGATCGTGCTTGCCGTTCTGGCCGCATCCGGGGTCTGCGCCATCCTCAGCCTGTTCATCACGTCCTATCATGATGGCGCCATGACAGGGATATTCGCACATAAGAACATGCTGGGCGCCAAAATGCTTTTGCTCGTCAGCGCTTCGGTCTGCACGATGCTCGACAGGCATATCCGACGAGGATTAAGGATCTTTGCGGCCGCACTGTTGGGATTGGCCTTCATGCTGATCCTAGCCAGTCACTCGGCAACCGCACTTGTCCTTGCGCTCGGGATCTTCTGCGTCACGCTTGGCGCGAATTTCGTTGCCGGTCAGGGCGCGCGCACGCCCCCGGACCGTATCGCCTTTGTCTTTCTGTTTGCCGGCGTGCTGGGTGCTGCGGCACCCGTGATCCTGAGCAGTCTGCCCGGCTCACCTTTTGCCCTATTGCTCGAAAGCCTCGGGAAGAGCAGCACCCTGACGGGTCGAACGCAGTTATGGAGCTACGCCGAGGATGTCATTCGGCAGCGCCCCTACATCGGCTTTGGCGAACGGGGCTTCTGGCGCTATTCCGACAATGATCTGGTACGCGAGATTTTTGCCGAGTTTCACAAGAACCCGAACCAGATTTTTTCGTTTCACAATTCCTTCTATGAAATCGCTGTGCATCAGGGGCTGATCGGGCTGGCGATCGCCCTGCCAGTGGCGCTTTGGTCAATCGTCCGGATCATTACGCTGGTCTTCAGGCATGGAGGCATGCCCTTTATCTTTTTCCTAACCGTGGTCGTCGTCGAGACCATTCGCGCGATGGTCGAAAGCGAAATGATGAAACCGCTGCTGCTCGCCAACATCCTGATCTGGATCGGCGCGATTTACGCATCGAAGTACCCGGCACGCCACAGGCAAAGACGCAGGTAGCGCTGAACTTTTCCAGCCGTTCACCAAAAAGACCGCGACAGGTCACCCGTCGCGGTCTTCAGTTTTGAATTCCCCTTCCTGAGAACGGAAAGGGAGTGAGCCATTGCAGGCCTTAGAACAGATCGAACGTCCCGGTGTCAGCGAACATCCAGTCGACATCTTCGCCGACATGGCGGACTTCTGAATCCCGCGACTGCTCTTCCTGAACAAAGATGTCGGCGACGCCGTTGCCCAAGCTGCTCAGACGCATTGTCGAGGTGTCGTTGCCATTGGTTGACGCCATGGTGGCAAAGAACGCCTCGGCATCAAGCTCAGTGTCACCGTAGACAGAGGTAACCTTGCTACCGATACCGCTCGTCGAACCGGCGATCAGACCAGACGCCGCATCCCCGCCTTCCTGGATCGCGATGTACGAGAGCTGTTCAGGCGACCAGTTGGCCGACACGGCTTCCTCGGACTGCAGGGCAATGTCGTAAACCCCGTTGCCCTTGTCATCCATCCGAGCCACGACAGGCGTGCCAGAATTCTGGGTCAGAACCTGCGAGAACACCGAAACATCGTTACCCATGCCGCTGAGGTTGAGGCTTGTTTGCCCCTGAAGATCCGTATCCATGGTTCCTGCGGTGATCTGACGACCATCGCCAAGTGTATAGGTGCCTTCGCTCATCGCCATCCACGAGATGGTTTCCTCACCGTGAGTACCATCCTGATAGGCCCATTCCTCGATCTGGAATTCAAAGCCCTCAGAGGTCACATTGCGAACCGCTGCGAACGCCGGCTTTTCAAACCCGAATGAGACAGGCCCCATGACCACGGTCGCGTTCTCGATCTGCGAACTGAACGAGACATGCATCCAGCCGTCTGCCGTCGTTTGCGCCGTTGTAACCGAACCGACTTCAAGGAAGGGTCCCGTCTCTTCGACGGGGTCTCCGACAAACACGATACTGTCGCTGACCGACGTGGTATCGTTGCCCATGCTCTGACCATCATCAAAGCTGAACGCCGAGGACAGGCCATCAACCTCGCTCGCGTCCATGCTATGATACATGTTGCTGGTGATTTCGGACGGGCTGCGCGCCTCGTCCCACATCCGCACCTCGTCCAGCGCGCCCATCAGGCCGCGAGACATGCTGAGACCGTCACCAAGCGTATCGACAGAGATTGAATCGGTCCACTTGCCGCTCGACTGACCGGAAAGCTGGCCATCCACGTAGATTTTGACATCGCCCGCTTCGCGCACCACGGCGTAATGGGCCCAGACACCATCGACCGCCGGAACGCTTGCCGAGGCAATTTCAATCGAACCAGACATCACCGACAAGGTGCCGTTATGGAAGCTGATGTCGAAGTTCGGCCCGCCTACGATTGCATCCGCGGCGTTGATGTTCTTGCCTTCGGCCAGCTTGACCCAGGATTCGATGGTGAAATCGCCATCGAGTTTGACCGGGCCCACATCCACGCCTTTGGTGTCGAAGAACAGCGAAGAGCCGTATTCCGAGCCGCTCGGAGGCGTTACCGGAGGATCGACAGGCTCAGACCCGCCATTGCCCTCTTCTGGGTCGGTGCCGCCCTCTTCCGGTTCGGTTTCACCGGTATCAGGGTCTGTGCCCCCCGTTCCCGGATCCGTGCCGCCATTGTCGGGGTCGGTACCACCGTCATCAGGATCGGTGCCGCCGGTATCAGGATCGACCACTTCACCAGTATCGGTTCCACCCTCACCAGGATCCACAACGCCGGTTCCGCCGCCGGTTCCCGTGCCACTGCCGCCACCCGACTGCCCGGAACCCGAACCGATCGAGGAATCGATGATGTTCAGATCGCCATCGGGCATCACGAATTCAGAGATTTCGTACTGCGACAGGAACTCGTTCGTGTACCCGACAAGGTCGATATCGATCCGGAAGGCAAAATGCTCGCCGGTCACACGGTCGGTAATCCAGATCGCAATCGGCATGACCCAGCCGCCGTCAACCTGCAGCGCGCCGTGAACGGCCAGCAGATCTTCGGGCGTCGGATGTCCCATCATGTTGTCATCGGTGGTGATGCCCTCGCGCTCATGCGCGTCCTTGTCACCCCATTTGTTCGACCCGAGGCGCAACTGACCCGCGCTATCCGTGATCGTACCTGTAATGGTCACCTCATGATCCCGTGGGCCCATCGTCAGGTCCGAGCTCGCGTCGATGTCAAGCTTCACCCGGCTGACCGGATTGATATCGCTGTGCGACCATAGGCGTTCTTCGCCATAAAACGTCGACTCTACCTTGTCGCCGATATTGGTGAACGTATTGCCAACATAGACGCCTTCGTGGTTCAGGCCGACATCCGAGATCGCGACCCGGAAGTTCTCGAAATGAGTGTCGATGATCGACGTGGATTCGTGTTTGGTCGGCATCCGGATCGCACGGCCTGCGCCTGCTGCCGCGCCAATGAACAGGCCGTCCTTGATGACGTATTCGCCCGTATAGCTGAAGATGTCGAACACCCGGTCAACTTCCCAGGCCGTCAGACCGTTAATGTTGCTCCGCAAATCCGTCGTGATCGAGATTTCCTGACGATGGCCCGTATCGATGACCGTGCCGACGGCAATCGCCGTGTTGTCGTTGAAATCGATGATTGCGGGTTCTTCGTTGTTCAGAACGCCTTTGAGCGGCGCCGGATCATAGGCCAGCGCATCGCGGTCAGGGTTGTCGACACTTGTCTCCGCGCCGCGGAAGGTCCAGCCAAAGTTCGAGTTCGCCGCGATATTGTCCTGCTGCGTGATCTGGCGGGCCTGATTTTCATAGGCAACCCCGGCATGGCCGAAATCAGCTTCCAGTTCGTCGCGCTGGATCGAGAACTTGCTCCCGTCGCCATAGACACCGGTGACAAAGTTACCGATCCACTGACCGGTTTCGTCCCCATCTTCAGACACGATCCCCGCGCCCTGGATGTCGTAAACAAAATTGAAATCGACCGCTGCGGCGCTCGAGTGCTGAACGATCCCCCAGCCCGGCGATCCATGCACTGAGTTACCGTAGAGTATAGCCATGTCGGCGCCGGCTTCGGTCCCTGTCTCGTGCAGGTGCAGCGAATAGCGCGAGGCGACATTACCGTTTTCGTCCAGCGGAAGAGACTTGTCGGTACGGCCAAGTTCATCGAATTCCGCGTACCGGACTTCAACATCCGGGGTGTGCATCATCATCACGTGGCCGCGCACGCCTTCGGGATTTTCCGAGGTCAGAACGACGTTGCGGCTCGAGTTGCCCACATAGACCGAAAGATCGTGCCCGTCCGGCACGGTGTGATCGTAGGTCAGTGCCTTGTCGAATGTCAGCTTGAGACCCGCCGAGGTCTGTTCGACCGCGACGACCTTGCGCTCTTCATCCTGGAACTTGCCCAGCGTCGTGCCCATCACGACGACGTCGTCGCCAACGGCCCAACCGTCACCATCTGCAACCACGATGGATTTGGCGCCTGCCTGCGCTTCGCCGATCATGGCGGAATAGGGTGCTTTTTCAGCGCCGACGATTTCGACTTGGCCTTCGGCGATAAGACCGTGGCTCAATTGGCCGGGATCGACATTAAGATCGATCGGCCCATCCGCGAAAAAGATCTTTGTCGTGACATTGGCATCGACCGGATTGTCGTTGGTGCCAATTGTCAGACGGGAATTTACACCCGTCAGCAGGGTCTCGACGCGCATATGCGTATCGATCGACGTCGCGAAATCCAGAGCACCGTCAACGCGTACCATTTCAAGCCGCGCGTTGGAGGTGGAATTGTATTCGACCTCGATGCCTTCCGGGACATAAACCTTGGCATCGGTTCCGGGCACCTTGCCGTCTTTCCATGTGGACGGATCTGTCCAGCTCCCCGACGCAACCGCTACATGCGTTGCCTCTGCTGGATCGAATAGGAATAGCGTCATGCTCTCGCCATTTCCCATATGCGATGTCATGTTCCCGGCCATAGCACCGCCAGAATCCATAGTCTCATCCATGTTCATCTAACTCTCTTTCTCTGTCCCGATGACGTACCCAATTGGCCGTAGGTCATTTGCCTCGACTCGCGCTGAAACTGGGTTCGACTGATGAATAAGTTACTAATGCTACCGTTAACCATCTTTGTGCCTATTAGTGAAACAGGGCAAAAAATGGGCAAATTTCAGATCAAAAGTAGCTGCAATTCTGGCAATTAATGGTCTATTAATTTTCCATTTGAAAGTGGCGGCTCACTGCCGATCAAGCAAAAATAATCTTGTCAAATTTATCATTAATTTTCAATTAATTAGTCAAAGCCATCTAAAAACTTTCGAATTGAAAAAATTGAGGTAACGGAATTTCGCTCAAGCACGGATCGGCAATTTTTCGAGATGTAAAAAATGATCAGCTATTTAGATGCTGCCTGACGAGCAACAATCCGCTTGACTGCACAATATTTAAAAACTGACCCACGGTAATCGGCGGAAATTTGACTTAAATTGAATCCAAAATCGCAACCTTCTGCTGAGAATTCGCTAGGTGCCCCAGGGGCAACCAGGGGGACTCAGCCCTCACCGGGCATGAATTGCCGAATCAACTCGTTGTAAGTGAGGCTCAGGGCATGGAAACGGGGATTTACCTGTCGCTAACCAGCGTCAACGCCGGGCTAAGCGACTCGATCAGCGGTTCGTTCGACAGGCGCGCACGAACCTCCGATGCCCCTTGGGACAGCCGTTTCCGAAGATTTTCGTTGTCGAGCAATTCAAGGATTGCCGCCGCGCATCCCTGCAGATCTTCGGGCTCAAGCAGCAGTCCATCCAGCGCGCCGCCAAAGGACGCCAATGCGCCCGAAGTGGCTACAACCGGCATCTTGAGCGCAAGGTAATCGACGATCTTGATCGGAATGCCACTGCCCAGATCCATAGGTGCCAGACCGATGGCATTCTCTCCACCGATTTCCGACAGGTCATCGACCGGCCCGATCAATACCAGACCTTCGCTTTCCGCCTCTTCGGGATCAACGAGAGAGGTAATCGTGCCTACGATGTGCATTCTGGCTTCTGGTTTCTCTGCACGCACCAGCGGCCAGACTTTCCGGCGCAGGAAATCGAGCGCCGCGATATTGCCCTGATGAAGCGATCCCATGAATACCGCATGTGGCTCTCCCCCACCGCTGACGTCAAAGTCGCGGACATTCACGGTCGGCCGCATCCACACGTGATCGACCTGAGGAAATACGGCCTTCATCGCCGTATATTCACTGCAACTCGCATGGATCAGAAGATTGGCCGCGCGACAGCGGTCAACTTCTTCTTCCATCGTAATGACGTGATGATCGGGCTGGCCGCCGCTCGACAGAAAACTCTCGGCTCTCAGGGAAAACAGATCGTGGAGGAACACGACACGAAAAGCATCTCCTACACCGGACAAAAGCGGGCCGAGACTGCTGTATTCGGCGGTCACGATATTCGCCCGCAATGGCGCAAGCAGATCCATGACCTCTTGCGCTTCCCCCTCGCTCAGCTCTTTTCCCAGCAGGCTGGGTACCCTCTCGCTCTCACCCTTGGACAATCGACGGCGCATCTCGACAAGTGCGCGGCGCAGGAACCTGCCCCATACTTTGGGCGAGGTCGAAACGAACAGATCGCCAAACCGCGCCGATTGCGGCCAGACGATATCGTCCACGACCTCTTCAAAATCAGGATGGACCCGCGCCCATGCGAGATTTCCGAAGGAACGCCTCGGTGCAAAGACAAGCGTCGTCGACAGGCCGGCATCGCGGCAAAGCTTTAGGTAGCCATAGATATACTGGCTGCTTCCCGATTGCATCGTATCCAGACGACGCGCCACGATAAGCACGCCACGGCCTTCTGTCGCCAAGTTCTGAATGGTGCCATCCATCGCTTACAGCCATCGCGGCAAGCGTTTGGTGACTGCCTCCCGAGCGTGGCTGAATATCCGGGGCGTGGCACGCGGATTTCGCATTAATTCGCTGAACACGGTGGCCGCATTTGCCGCCTTGATCGCGCCAATGACTCGCTCGCTTGTCACCAGGCTTTCAAGATTGCGACGTCGCTCGCGCATGAAGGCGAGCGCTTGTTTTTCGTCCATGGCATTCAAGCGGGCCTCGGCGGCCCGGTCCGCGACCAGAAGCGCGCGCAGATGATCGTCATGCGCCCGGCGCGAAACCGATTCCGTGCGGCGCGTGTAAAAATAGCCGGGTGTCGCCGAAAACCACACCTTTGCGCCCGAGACCATGGCCGCAAGGACAAGGTGAAAATCCTCACCGTTCCTCAGGCTCTCATCGTACCGCAGTGAATGCGCCTTGATGAAGTCTCGCCTGATAACCGGCTTAGCATAGCCAAAGCTGACTTCTCCATGACCGACCCGGTTCAACCCGATCCAGTCCGCGACGGTCAGTTCACCAGCCCCCCGAATATCGTTGAGGCTCCGCTCATCCAGTGCCACACCGTTTTCGTCCTGCGCGATGAAATCATCCAGAATGAAATCGACAGCCTGCTTTTCGGCTTCCTCGCAAAGCATGGCAAGCCGGTCCGGCGCATAACGGTCATCGGAATCCAGTACGGCCACCCATTGCCCCTTGGCCATGTCCAAAGCAGCGTTGCGCGCCGCCCCGGGGCCGCCGTTCTGCACGCATCTTATGGCGGTCACCCGCGGGTCACCTTCGGCAAGCTTGGTAGCCACGTCGAATGTATCGTCCGTCGATAGATCGTCAGCGATCAAAACGTCGACCTCGACACCCTGTTGCGACAATGCGCTTTCGACCGAATGTTCGAGCCACGCAGAGGCATTGTAAGCAGCGATGACAACCGAAACGGTCGGGCGGTCGGACGTCTCACCGCTGATCTGCCCGACACTGTTCCCTGTATCAGTCACCGCGCACGCCCATCCCTACTGTACCGATTGCGGCTCAAACCGGGCAATAAACTCGAAATCCATCTGGTACCGGTCCTTGAGAGCCTCGGTAAGATCCTGCCCCAACAGGCTGGCGTCATCCGGCAAAACTCGTCTTTGCGCATAGTGCTCGCGCAGCGCCTCTACCGGCATGAGGTCGGCGCCGTTTATTTCCACGTGTTCGACATCGGAGGTACGGTTCACCGGCTTGCGGAAATACCTGTCAGCCATCGACTGACCGACCACTCCGATCATCCGGTCGTAGATCTTTTCGACCGGCATGACGTCGGTATAAACCGCCCGCCTCAGATGATAGCGCTGCGGCAGCGTATGCCTGTCCAGCGCCGCCCAGGGCTGCTGCAGGTAGTCCATGACAAAGCTGCGGAAACTCGCATCCAGAGGCACGGTCCCGGTCACCTGTTCGTAATTGGCAAGGAGATCGTCGGCACCGCTGCACAGGATGAACTTGTTGCGGAACAGCGAAAGCATTCGTTTGACCGGATCGCGATAGACCAGAACCACATGATCGCATGCCGCGAAATCACTGTCCTTCATCACATGGTTCATGCGGATGAAATCAATCGGGCGCGTCTGGCCCGCCGGGTCATAGCCATGCGGCGACTGGTCCAGAAACATCTGTTTGAAACTCGAACAGCCGTTTTTCCGGATGTAGCAGTACCCGATCTTCTTACCGTTCACATCGAGGCAGAAATGGTTTCGTCCAAGGCCCATGACCTTGTCGAGGCCGTTCTGCAGGCGCGAAAGCCCGTTTCGATTAAGGGAGGTGCGCGTATCGAGGACGCGGTGTGCGTCAAGTCTGGCCGGGTCTGCGGTAATGTCGATCATTACTTGCCTCACAATTGAAGCCCCTCAACTGCCCTTATCCGTTCTCTTAGCGTCAGAATTGCGACATGCAGCATGAACAAGCCTCGGGTGCCCCCAAAATTCGAAGTAACCGGGCATGTTTGTCCATTTATTATGCAATCTAACATGTTTTGGCTCATCTGAGAACGGATCTTCCCGCTGGGTCCGGTGCTCGACGTCGTCGGAACCGGGCCAAAAAAGGCGAGTGACCTGTCTTGTCAGAGCCAAATCCATGTTGATTTAGAGAATTCAGCAATATTCCATTCATTAAAGACGTTCAGGAAGTCAAAGGTCGTCAAAATTCTATTCATAAAAAGTAAGTGCTTTCTTTGTTAATAAACGTTGTCCCTAAAATCAATTCATTTGTCTTTGGAAGAACTGTCGGAGATGGCGTCAGCGTCTCGCTGGAAGAGCCGAAACGGATCGGGCGACGGGATGCTTCTTTAGTTTCCCAAGCAATATCAAATCCTTACCCTTCTACCCCCGAAATATCGGCATCTCTCAGGTCGTGGCGGCGCGCCTAATCGTCTTATTGAAACTTGGCCCGTGGAAATGATTGCGGCGCCAGATGACTGGCGCCGCAATCCATTCGGGACGGCAACCCAACGACCACAGAGAAATACCTGTGATCGCTGGCAAACCTTGTGATCAGCCCATGCGTTCCGACGCGTAGGAACCGGGGCTTGCCGGGAAGACAATCGTCTTGGTGCCGTTCAGGAAGACGCGGTGGTGGATATGGGCGTGGATTGCCCGCGCCAGCACCTGGCTTTCCACGTCGCGGCCAAGGCTGACGTAATCATCGGCCGATTGTGCATGCGTGACCCGTACGGTGTCCTGTTCGATGATCGGGCCTTCGTCGAGGTCCGCCGTAACATAATGCGAGGTTGCGCCGATAAGCTTAACACCGCGTTCGAAGGCCTGCTTATAGGGGTTCGCGCCCTTGAAGCTGGGCAGGAAGGAATGGTGGATGTTGATGATCCTTCCGGACATCTTCTGGCACAGGGAATCCGACAGGATCTGCATGTAGCGGGCAAGTACCACGAGATCGGCGTCAGTATCTTCGACCACTCCCAGCAGACGTGCTTCGGCCTCGGCCTTGTTCTCCTTGGTCACCTTGATGTGGTGGAAGGGGATATCGTGGTTCACCACGACCTTCTGGTAATCGAGGTGGTTTGAAATCACCGCAACGATCTCGACCGGCAGCGCGCCGATGCGCCAGCGGTACAGCAAGTCGTTCAGGCAGTGGCCAAAGCGCGAGACCATCAGCACGACCTTCATCTTTTTGGAGGGGTCGTGGAAATCCCAGGTCATCCCGAATGTCTCGGCGATCGGGCCGAACCCTTCGCGCAGCTCGTCGATCGAGGTGCCGGTTTCGCTGTCAAAGCTGATGCGCGAAAAGAAATGACCGGTCTCGGTGTCATCGAACTGATGCAGGTCCCGGATATTGCATCCCTTCTCCGCAAGATAGGTCGAGATCTCGGCGACGATGCCGCGCCGGGTGGGGCAGTGGACGGTCAGGATGTAGTCGTTCATTCTGTTATTCCTTGGATCCGGCCCTGACGGGCTTTGCGGGAGGGTTCAAACCGATGGCTGGCGCATGTGTTGGCGCGAAGAAAGGCATCGGTCAAGGAAAAGAAAACGCTGTAAAACACCCGTTTAGTGCTTATTTTACACGCTTCGGCAAAAGCGTCACCCTATCGCGCGAGAACGACGCGAAAGCCAAGCGGGCTTGACCGAAAAAGCATCGCTATAAGGCGCCTAGAGCAGGCTTTCAGGCGTTTTCGGGAGCGGTTTTTAGACCGCCAGGTGACTCGCGCGGGGGGCGGTCACTGCGGATAGCATATGACCGACAGATAGCGGATGGGAAATTCCAGCAGCATTTCCGGCCCGTGCGGCGCGTCCGCATCGAAAAGCAGCGTATCTCCCGGCTCAAGCCGGTAGAGCTGATCCCCGTGCCGGTAGTCGAGCTGGCCTTCGAGCATGTAGATGAATTCGATGCCTTCATGCTGGAACACCGGGAAGACGTCGCTCTTGCTGGTGAGGGTCAGCAGATAGGGTTCGACCACCACGCCGGAGTCCGTCGCACCGATATGTCCCAGCAGGTTATACTGGTGGCCTGCCCGGCTGCCTTGCCGTTCAATCTCGACCCCCTGCCCGGCTTTGACATGCATTGCACCGCGCGGCTGGTCATAGCCCGAGAAAAGGTTCACGATGGGCACGCCCAGCGCGTGGGAAAATGCCTGCAACGTATTCAGAGAGGGGGAGATCAGCCCGTTTTCGATCTTGGAAAGCGCGCCGACGGAAATACCGGCCTTGGCGGCCAGATCGGTGCCGGTCATGCGCTGGCGTTTGCGCAGTTCGCGGATCTGGCGACCTATGGCCAGTTCGAGGTTTTTCTCGCGCGTCTCCCCGACCGCGTGGGGGTCCTGACGCAGCGGTTTCGGACCCTCTCTGTCGTCCACTTCGCTCATTTTTCTGCGCCTCGCCAGCAGGCGCGAGAGGCCGAAAAACAGGGGGTGATATCGGTGCACAAGCTGTACACCCCCTGTACACCCCCCGCGTACACCGGCTGAGATGCCCGACGCTCAGATATCAAGCGTATTGTCCCGCTCCCAGCTTGAGAAGTGAGAGACATAGGAATGCCATTCCTGATGTTTCATCTTGATGAAGGAGGCCGAGAACTCAGCTCCGAGCATCTCTTTCAGACCTGCGTCCTCATCCAAGGCGCGGATCGCATCCAGCAGGTTCAGCGGCAGTTTCGGCGCGTCCGTCACGGTGTGGCCCTCGGCATACATGTCTATGTCATGCCGCTTGCCGGGATCAGCCTTGGTGCGGATACCGGAGAGACCGGCGGCGATGATGACCGCCTGCAGCAGGTAGGGGTTGGTCGCCCCGTCGGGCAGGCGCAGCTCGAACCGGCCCGGGCCGGGGACGCGCACCATGTGGGTCCGATTGTTGCCCGTCCATGTCACGCTGTTGGGCGCCCATGTCGCACCGGAGGTGGTGCGCGGCGCGTTGATGCGTTTATAGCTGTTGACCGTCGGGTTGGTGATCGCGGCCATGGCGGTGGCGTGTTTCATGATCCCGCCAAGGAACTGGGCGCCCTGCTCGGACAGGCCAAGTTCGCCGGTCGGGCCGCTACCTTTTTCCGTGGCAAAGACGTTGGTCTTCCCCTTGGCATCCCAGACCGAGATATGGGCGTGGCAACCATTGCCGGTCAGCCCTTCAATCGGCTTGGGCATGAAGGTGGCGCGCAGCCCGTGTTTCTCGGCCACGGATTTCACCATGAACTTGAAAAAGGAGTGCCGGTCCGCCGTCACCAGTGCGTCGGCGAATTCCCAGTTCATCTCGAACTGGCCATTCGCGTCCTCGTGGTCGTTCTGATACGGGCCCCAGCCGAGATCGAGCATGTAGTCGCAGATTTCCGAGATCACGTCATAGCGCCGCATCACCGCCTGCTGGTCGTAGCAGGGTTTTTCCGCCGTATCGGCAGGATCCGAGATTTCGGTCCCCTCGGGCGTCAGCAGAAAGAATTCGGCCTCGATGCCCGTCTTGACATGCAGCCCCTCGGAGGCGGCCTCGGCCACCAGTCTGCGCAACACGTTGCGTGGGGCCTGCGCGACCTCTTCGCCCTCCATCACGCAATTCGCCGCCACCCATGCGACCTCGGGCTTCCACGGCAGCTGGATCACGGTTTCAGGATCAGGGACCGCCAGCATGTCGGGATAGGCCGGGGTCATGTCGAGCCATGTGGCAAAGCCCGCAAACCCCGCGCCATCTGTCTGCATCTCCTTGATGGCCTGCGCCGGGACCAGCTTGGCCCGCTGCCCCCCGAACAGATCGGTATAGGAGATCATGAAATACTTGACGCCTTTGTCCTTGGCGAATTTGGCGAGATCCTTCATTTGCGGTCCTTTTCCCTGTTGGTGGCTGCGGGTGGTCTGACGCCGCCCGTCATAATGTTTCAGAAACCCTTTTTACCCGGATACCAGTCCGTCCCGGCGAGCGGGATCTGCGCCATGGCGGCGGCTTCCATGGTGAGGGCGCAAAGATCCTCGGGTTCGAGGTTGTGCACATGGTTCTTGCCGCAGGCGCGCGCGATGGTCTGGCATTCAAGCGTCATCACGTTGAGATAGTTGCGCAGACGGCGACCTGCCTCGACAGGGTCCAAACGGGCCATCAATTCCGGGTCCTGCGTGGTGATGCCTGCCGGGTCGCGGCCTTCGTGCCAGTCGTCATAAGCGCCGGTGGTCGAGCCGAGTTCCTGATACTCGGCCTCCCATTTCGGATCATTGTCACCAATCGCGATCAGCGCGGCCGTGCCGATCGAAACCGCATCCGCCCCAAGCGCAAGCGCCTTGGCCACATCGGCCCCGGTGCGGATACCGCCAGAGACGACAAGCTGCACCTCGCGGTGCATCCCCAGATCCTGAAGCGCCTGCACGGCGGGCCGGATACAGGCAAGGATCGGCTGGCCCACATGTTCGATGAACACGTCCTGCGTGGCCGCGGTGCCGCCCTGCATCCCATCGAGCACGACCACATCCGCGCCCGCCTTTACCGCCAACGCCGTGTCGTAATAGGGGCGCGAGCCACCGACCTTTACATAGATCGGTTTTTCCCAACCGGTGATTTCACGCAACTCGAGGATCTTGATTTCCAGATCGTCCGGCCCGGTCCAGTCCGGGTGGCGGCAGGAGGACCGCTGGTCGATGCCAACCGGCAGGCCGCGCATTCCGGCCACCCGCTCGGTGATTTTCTGGCCGAGCAGCATGCCGCCGCCGCCGGGCTTGGCGCCCTGCCCCACGACGATTTCAATCGCATCGGCGCGGCGCAGGTCGTCGGGGTTCATGCCGTAACGGCTGGGCAGGTATTGATAGACCAGCATCTCGGAATGGCCGCGTTCCTCATCGGTCATGCCACCGTCGCCCGTGGTGGTCGAGGTGCCCGCAAGGGTCGCGCCCCGGCCCAGCGCCTCTTTGGCATTGGCCGAGAGCGCGCCAAAAGACATGCCCGCAATGGTGATCGGTATTTTCAGCTCGATGGGTTTCTTGGCAAAGCGCGTGCCCAACGTGACCGAGGTTTCGCATTTCTCACGGTAGCCTTCGAGCGGGTAGCGCGAGACCGAAGCACCAAGGAACAGCAGGTCGTCGAAATGCGGCACGCGCCGTTTGGCCCCGCCGCCGCGAATGTCATAGATTCCGGTGGCCGCCGCTCGGCGGATTTCCGAGTTAATCTCGTTCGAAAAGGTCCAGGACTGCCGGGGCATGGTCCGGGGTGTGTTCTGGTCGCTCATCAATAGGCCCCCGCATTGTCGACTTTGAAATGATAGAGTTCGCGGGCCGAACCATAGCGGCGGAACTCTTTGGGTTTGGCATCCATCCCGGCGCGGCTCAGCAGATCGGCCAGCAGGTCAAGATGTTCGGGGCGCATTTCCTTTTCGACGCAATCCGCGCCAAGCGATTTCACGGAACCGCGCACGAAAAGCCGCGCCTCGTAAAGGCTGTCGCCGAGGGCATCGCCCGCGTCACCCAGCACCACGAGGTTGCCCTTTTGCGCCATGAAAGCGCTCATATGACCGATGTTGCCGCCGACGACGATATCGATGCCCTTCATGGAGATGCCGCAGCGCGACGAGGCATTGCCTTTGATCACGAGCAGACCGCCATGTCCGGTGGCCCCGGCATATTGCGAGGCGTCGCCATTAACGATGACCTCGCCGGACATCATGTTTTCGGCGGCCCCCGGCCCGACCGAGCCTTTGACGGTGATCTTGGCCTGCTTGTTCATACCGGCGCAGTAATAGCCGGCAGAGCCGTGCAGCGTGACGTCGATGGGCGCATCAAGGCCAACGGCAACGGCGTGAGAGCCGCGCAGGTTCAGCACCTCGAATTCTGTATCATTGCCGGTCGCGCCCTGAAGGGTCGCGTTGACCGCGCGCAGGTCGATGTCGTTCATGTCGAGGGTCTGCATTCAACGCTCCCAGAAATAGACGGTGGCGGGTTCGGGTTCCCAGATGCGGGCGGTGTCGATCCCGGGCAGATCGGCGAAAGCACGGTATTCGCTGGCAAACGCCACGTAATCGTCGGTTTCTGCCATCACGGCAGGTTTGCAGGCAATCGGGTCGCGGACCACGCCGAACCCGTTCTTGGTGCCCATGACGAAGGTAAAAAACCCGTCGAGATCTTTCAGCGTGCCTTCCAGAGCCTCGCCCAGCGTATCGCCCTTGGCGATGCGCGAGGAGATATAGGCGGCGCCAACCTCGGTATCGTTCTCGGTCTTGGTAACGAACCCGTCGCGGGCCAAACGGCGGCGCATCTGGTTGTGGTTGGAAAGCGAGCCGTTATGCACAAGGCACTGGTCATCTGCCGTGGAAAACGGGTGCGCACCAAGTGTCGTCACGGCGGATTCGGTCGCCATGCGGGTGTGGCCGATGCCGTGGCTGCCCTGCATGGCGCGGATGCCGAAACGGTCGGCCACGTCTTTGGGCAGGCCGACCTCCTTGAAAATCTCCATCGCATCGCCGACGCCCATGATCCGCAGGCCGCGTTCTTCGAGACAGGCAAGGCCTTCGTCCCGCTTGTCGCGCGACAGGGTGATGATCGCGTGGGTATCGAGCACCCTTACCGGAACCGATGTGCCGAGCCGTTCGGTCAGTTCGTCCTGCAACCCGTCAAAGGCGGAGGTTGCGTCATCCGATTGCACGGTCACCTTGAGACCGTCCATTTCATCGCCATAGATCGCGATACCGGCAGAGTCGGGGCCGCGATCGGTCATCGTTATCAGCATATCGGTCAGCATATCGCCAAGCCGGGGGCGCAGATTTTCCTGTTTCAGGAAGAGCCCGACAATCCCACACATGGTGTTCTCCATTCTGTCGCGCAGCAGCGCGGTCGACTCGGACATATGGGAAAATAATTTTACCTGCAAGAATATCCCTGCCGAGTTCCAGCGCAGAAGCGGTCAATCGCGATTTTCGCCCGAGCTTTGTGCAACGCGCGCTTTTGATCGGCCCTGACGCCTCCACCGGTCGCGCGATTGAGCCTGTCCTCGGCAAGGTTTCGCATTTCACGGGATTTCTCGATTCTCTGCGAAAAGAGTGGCTTGACTAACCCGACTAAAAAAGTCAGATTTGAAACATGTCCAGCCATCCCGGGCTTGCTCCTGGGTCAGCCCGATACCGCAAAAGCAGGAGCATGAAACGATGCATACGCAGACCCAGACGCGCGACACGCAATACGGTGTTGCCCCTCTTCCCGTTCATGATGCGGCCGAACTGACCGATGGCGGATCGCTGGCCCATATCCGGCTGGACGACCAGCTTTACACGCTGCGGATCACCCGCGCGGGCAAGCTGATCCTGACGAAATGACATCCGAAAGCCTGACCGGCAGCGCCGCCGAAACGCGCGCCCGTAACCGGGGCGGCGTGGCGGTGGGACATGTCGGTGACCTCGATCCGGTCGAAGCCGGCGCGGTGCTTTACCTGCGGCTGTGGAACAGCGGCCCCGATGCGCAGGCCCGGGTCTGGAATGAATTCGCCCGGACGCTGGGTGCGGTTCAGGGGCGGCAGGCCCTCAAGGCGCTTGAGAACATCATGCGGCTTTGCGCCCATCACGCGCGACGCCCGATTGTCCGGCACGATCTGAAATGTTCCTGCCTTGGCGCGGATGAAGCCTGTTTTGCCAATTTCATCGCGGCTGCCGGGCGCGGCGACCGCGAAGATGCGATGCTCATCGCAACGCTGATCGTGCGGGCCGATATGGCACCGTCGCTGACCGGGCTGGCGGAATCGCTGGGCCTTGCTCTGATGCGGATCGCCGCCTTTGAAGGGCTGACGACGGAACCGGATGACCCGTTCCATTCGATGGAGATGGCTGCGGGCGCGCGCATCCATTGAATTGAAAAGCACCTGAATCGAAAAAGGCGTGGGCTGCATCGCACCCCACGCCTTTTTCATGTCTGGCGCTTATTGAGCAGACGCCAAGGCTTCGCGCCCCTGCCCCTGCTCCGGTGCGGACCCGCCAGATTAACTGGCGAGGCCGGGCAGGTAGAGAACGATCGCCGGGAAGGCGACCAGCAGGCCGATGGTAACCGCATCCGCAAGGAAGAACGGCATAACGCCTTTGAACACATCCTGAACGCTCAGGTCGTCGCGGACTCCGGCCACCACGAAACAGTTCAGACCGATGGGTGGTGTGATCAGGCAGAACTCGGCCATTTTCACTACGAGGATCCCGAACCAGATCGCGCACATGGTGCCGTTCATGCCGAAAGCACTGTCAGCCGCCGAAACCATCTCGCCACCGTTCAGGGCCATGACAGCCGGGTAGACCACCGGCAGGGTCAGCAGCAGCATGCCGATGGCGTCCATGAACATCCCCAGCACGGCATAGGCCAGCAGGATGCAGATCAGGATCAGCATCGGCGACATTTCAAGCGAGGTGATCCAATCGGCAAAGGCGGCAGGAAGTTCAGCAAAGCCGAGGAAGCGCACGTAGATCAGCACGCCCCAGATGATGGTAAAGATCATCACTGTCAGCTTGGCCGTTTCCAGCAGCGCCGCTTTGAGCTCACCCCAGCGCATGCCGCGATAAAGCGCCATGAGGAAGACGATGAACGCGCCGACGGCACCGCCCTCGGTCGGGGTCCCCCAGGCATCGCCAAACGGGTTGTAGACAAAGAAGATGATGATCACGACCACGGCGACGATTGGCAGTGCCGGTGGCAGTGAGGCAAACCTCTGCCCCCAAGTGAACCCACGCACCGGCGGGCCGACGGTTTTGAAAGCGACTGCGATGCCAATGATCAGGACGGCATAGACGATGGCCGAGAAAACACCGGGCAGAAAGCCTGCCAGCAGCAGCTTGCCCACGTCCTGCTCTACGATGATCGCATAGATCACGAGGATCGCCGAGGGCGGGATCAGCGAGGCAAGCGTACCGCCGGCCGCGACGACACCGGCCGCGAATTTCTTGTCATACCCGACCTTGAGCATTTCCGGGATCGCGATACGGGCAAAGACCGCAGCCGTGGCGACGGAGGCGCCGGAAACGGCAGCGAAGCCAGCCGTGGCAAAGACGGTCGACACCGCCAGCCCGCCCGGCACCCATGCGATCCAGCGCTTGGCCGCCTCGAACAGGGCGGTTGTGAGACGCGCGTAATAGGCAAGGTAGCCGATCAGGATAAAGACCGGGATAAGGCTGAGCACCTGCGCCGATACCTTGGAATGCGGTGTCAGACCGGCGATGCGGACCGAGATTTCAAGCGCCTTGCCAAACCGGGCCGGATCGTAATCCATCCCGTTCCAGCGCAGCCAGACAAGGCCGACGAACCCGGCCATACCGGCGGCGAACGCCACCCGCATACCCAGAAGGACCATGACCAGCAGCCCGCCAGTGGTCCAGAGACCGATATCGATAGGCTCCATCAGTCGTGCCCTTCCATAAGTTCCGCTTCGTGCATGGCCTGTTCCGCCACGCTGAGATTGAGGGGCACCGCGACGGGGCGGTCGATGTTATAGATAAACGCCCGGCCATAGCCGACGATCTGCAACAGAAGCCGCAGCACCAGCACCGCGAAAGCGATTGGCACGACCAGTTTCGAGGGCCATGTGGGCAGGCCAATGTCGATAGAACTGTCACGGCTGCAAAACGGGCGCGAGCAATCGAAGGAGCGCGCGAAGTGGTCCCATGCGCCCCATGTCAGCGCGACGATCAGCACGAGGATCAGGATCACCGAGATCAGTTCGAACAGCCAGAGCACGCGGCCACTGAGGTTACCTACCAGCATGTCCATGCGGATATGGGTGCCGTCGCGTTGAACGTAGGAAATGCCCATGATCGCGATGATCGGCATCGCCGCTTCGATATAGTCGATATAGCCCATCATCGGAGCGCCGAAGAACTTGCGGCTGATCACCGAATAGGCCGCAAGGAACATCAGCGAAAAGATCGCAAGTCCGCTCAGCAAGGCGCAGAACCGTTCGATGGGCAGCAAGGCCCTGTCCAGACGGCTCAAAAGGCTGGAGTCTTCAAGTACGGCGGCGCCACCGGCCATATCGCTGCCCCCTTATACTATCTGTGTTGAAAGCCATGTACCCGAGAGGTCATCACCACTCGGGTACTGGCGTTGGGATCGCCCTGTTAAAGGCACTGCCCCCCGTTCGCAAGAGCGGGGGGACCGGGTTTAGTTGGTGCCTTTGGCTTTCGCCAGTTCGGCTTTGACCAGATCGAGAAGCTCCTGACCCGGCAGGCCCTGCGCTTCGATGTCCTCGACCCATGCGGCTGCGATCGGATCGGCGGCCTGCGCGCGGAAGGCGGAAAGCTCGTCTTCGCTGATCATGACCTTTTCAACGCCCTTCTCTTCGAGAACGCTGTCCCAGCGCTTGAGCAGCTCACCGTAGTTCTCGAGGTAGTAATCGATGGCCTCTGGCACGCTTTCGTCCAGCGCGGTGCGCTCTTCGTCCGACAGCATTTCATAGGCGTCGATATTTACCACCACCGGGCAGTTCACCGTGCCGGGGTTGAGGTTCGCGGTCCACCAGTCAGCCTGGTTGATCGTGCCAAAGGACAGATGCGCGTGCTGAGCGAAGGCGACCGTGTCGACGACACCGGATTCCATCGCCTGATAGGCTTCGGAAGAGGTCACCGAGGTCGGCACAGCGCCGACTTTTTCAAAGGCTTCACCAAGGCCGCCGGTCGCACGGATGCGCATGCCTTCGAATTCGGACAGCGTAGTGCGCGGATCGCCGGTACCGACGATGTTGTACTGCGGCATGGGCGAGGTCATCAGCAGCTTGGCATTCCACTGGGCCATTTCGTCCTGCACCGCCTCATTGGCGTAGACCGCGTTGGAAACCGCGACTTCCTGCTCAAGGTTCTCGACCCCGAGGAAGGGCAGTTCGAGCACGGTGATCAGGCGGTTCTTGTCCGGGTGGTAACCGGCACAGAACTGCGCCATCTCGAAAGCACCGATCGAGATGCCGTCAAGGTTTTCGCGGTTCTTGGAGAGACCGCCATAGCTGATGTTCATGGTGAATTCGCCATCGGTCTTTTCGCTGACCAGTTCCGCGAGCTTTTCGATATGCTCGGTAAAGGCGCGACGCTTGCCCCAGACCGACACATTCCATTCGGTCGCTGCCGCTTCGGTTGCAATTCCCATACCCAGCGCCGCCATTACGGCGCTTGTCATGAACTTGTTCATTGATTTTTCTCCCTTTTTCGCGGTCCTGAGATATCTCCCGTGCCGCTTGCGAGCAAAACTAGCTTGCACATCTCCGGTTGCCAAGCCCGAAGCACCGGGTTTTGTGGGATGAATGTCTTGCGCCGAGACGCTGCGTTGACGTCGCGGCGTGCGAAATTCCGGCTAACTGACGCTGGGGCACGAAATGCCGCACCCCTGCGGATCGGTCCTGCCCCCTGCCGCACCGTGGATTTACGCGGAAGGCAGAGAATTCATTTACAGCCTTCACCCTGTTAAAATTGGGAATTGAACAAGATTTTTGCAAAAACTTTACAAATACTGCGCTGCAGAAAAAAATCCTTTACTGACAAATCGTTTCAGAACCGCCGCTTATTCCATTCTTTTTCAAGCAGGCTTATGATCGCCGCGAGGGGAGACGGCGCGACCCGCGCGGGCGCGCAGGATCACATGAAGATTGCTGGCCGGAAAACGCGACAGCCAAAGGGAGGAGCTTTGAATGAGCGATACAATCCAAGCCGAACAAACGAAGTCCACGACCTATCCACCTTCCGACGATATCGTCGCCAAAGCTCATGTGGATGCGGATAAATATGACGCCATGTACAAGGCCTCGGTCGAGGATCCGGATGGCTTCTGGCGCGAGCAGGCACAGCGGATCGACTGGATCAAGCCATTCAGCACGGTCAAGGACATCGATTTCACGCTGGGTCAGGTCAAGATCAACTGGTTCGCCGATGGGGCGCTGAACGTATCGGCCAATTGCGTCGACCGGCATCTTGAGACGCGCGGCGATCAGACCGCGATCATCTGGGAACCCGACGATCCAAAGGACGACGCGCTGCATATCTCTTACCGAGAGCTGCACGAGCATGTCGGCAAAATGGCCAACGTGCTGAAATCGCTGGGTGTCGGCAAGGGCGACCGGGTTGTTCTCTACCTGCCGATGATCCCCGAGGCCGCCTATGCGATGCTGGCCTGCGCGCGGATCGGCGCGATCCATTCTATCGTTTTCGCAGGTTTTTCGCCGGATGCGCTTGGCGCGCGGGTGAATGGCTGCGACGCCAAGCTGGTCATCACCTCGGATGGCGCGCCGCGTGGCGGTCGCGTGACAAACCTCAAGGACAATGTGAACCAGGCGCTGCGCAACGATTTCGACGATGTGAAATGTCTTGTGGTGCGCCGCACCGGACAGCAGATCGCCTTCCGCTCAGATCTGGATTTCTGGTACCACGAAGAGATCGAAAAGGTCTCGTCCGATTGCCCGCCGGAAGAGATGAATGCCGAAGATCCGCTGTTCATCCTATACACCTCCGGCTCGACCGGGCAGCCCAAGGGCGTGGTCCACACGACGGGCGGTTACCTTGTTTACGCCTCGCTGACCCATGAGACGACATTCGATTACCATGACGGGGAGATCTACTGGTGCGGGGCCGACGTGGGCTGGGTCACCGGCCATACCTATATCGTCTACGGCCCGCTCGCCAATGGCGCGACCACGGTGATGTTCGAAGGGGTGCCGACCTACCCGGATGCCTCGCGGTTCTGGCAGGTGATCGAAAAGCACAAGATCAACCAGTTCTACACCGCCCCTACGGCGCTACGGGCGCTGATGGGTCAGGGCAATGACTATGTAACGAAATGCGACCGGTCCTCGCTACGCATCCTTGGCACGGTGGGTGAACCGATCAACCCCGAAGCATGGAACTGGTATTACAACGTGGTCGGCGACGGGCGCTGCCCGATTGTCGATACGTGGTGGCAGACCGAAACCGGCGGCCACATGATGACCCCCCTGCCCGGCGCGCATGCGCTGAAACCGGGCGCGGCGCAGCGGCCCTTCTTTGGCGTGCAGCCCGTGGTGCTGGACCCGACCAGTGGCGAGATCATCGAAGGTAATGGCGTCGAGGGCGTTCTTGCGATCCGCGACAGCTGGCCCGGTCAGATGCGCACGGTCTGGGGCGATCATGCCCGGTTCGAAAAGACTTATTTCGCTGACTACAAAGGGTATTACTTCTCGGGCGATGGCTGCAAACGCGACGAGGACGGCGATTACTGGATCACCGGCCGGGTCGATGACGTGATCAACGTTTCGGGTCACCGGATGGGCACGGCCGAGGTCGAATCCGCGCTTGTCGCGCATTCCAAGGTCGCCGAGGCGGCGGTTGTCGGATACCCGCATGACATCAAGGGTCAGGGCATCTACTGCTACGTGACGCTGATGAACGGGGTCGAACCTTCGGACGAGCTGCGCGTGGAACTGCGCAACTGGGTCCGACAGGAGATCGGCCCGATCGCGAGCCCCGATGTGCTGCAATGGGCGCCGGGCCTGCCCAAGACACGCTCGGGCAAGATCATGCGGCGCATCCTGCGCAAAATCGCGGAAAACGATTTCGGCTCGCTTGGGGATACCTCGACACTGGCCGATCCGGCGGTGGTCGATGACCTGATCGAAAACCGACCGAACAAGGGATAGGCCGGATGGATACAGCAACCCTGACCCGCCCCGCCGTTCTGATCCTGCTGGGGCCTCCGGGCGCCGGCAAGGGCACGCAGGCCCGCATGCTGGAAGACCGTTTCGGCCTTGTGCAGCTATCGACCGGTGACCTTTTGCGGGAAGCCGTGGCCCAAGGGACCGAAGCGGGCAAGGCCGCCAAGGCCGTGATGGAAGCCGGTGAGCTTGTGTCGGACGAGATCGTCATCAACATCCTGCGCGACCGGCTGAAAGCGCCGGATGTGTCGCGCGGGGTGATCCTTGACGGGTTTCCGCGCACCACGGTTCAAGCCGAAGCGCTGGATCACCTGCTGGCGGAAACCGGGCAGCAGATCGACGCGGCGATCAGCCTTGAGGTGGACGATGCGGCGATGGTCGAGCGGATTTCAGGCCGCTACACCTGCGCGAAATGCGGTGAAGGCTATCACGACAGCTTCAAGACTCCCAAGGTCGATGGCGTCTGCGATGAATGCGGCGGCACCGAGATGAAGCGCCGCGCGGATGACAAGGCGGAAACCGTGGCGAGCCGGCTTGAGGCCTATCACGCCCAGACCGCGCCGCTAATCGGATACTACCGCGACCGTGGCGTATTGCAGGAAGTCGATGCGATGAAGCCGATCAAGGAAGTCGCCGGAACAGTGCAGTCGCTGACGGCCGACGTGATTTCCTGAACAACTGGCCGCGCCCTATGTGGCGCGGCTTTTCCCTGAAGAACAACTATTTCCCGGCAATCTTTCGGGTTGCCGAGAATTTCATACCCGGCGCGGAAAGACGCTCTGCCGGGCCGACCCAGGCATAGGCCAGCAGGCAGGGGTCGTGATCCCCCGTGGTGATCCGGTGCTTTTCATCCGTTCTGTTCAGGATCAACGACCCCGGCGCATAGACGGCTGTATCGTTTTCCGACCACGCGCCCGCGATGGAAATGTAACTTTCCTCGATCTCCTGGTGGCTGTGCTGCGGATAGGTGGTTTTCGGCGCAAAGAGCACAAAGCCGAGGATCAGCGTATCACTGATGATTGGCCCCTTGGGCCCGACCACTTCGCAATAAGCGAATTTCTTTTCCAGTGCCTTGGGCAGGCGTTCATAGCCGTATTCCCATGTCAGCTGGTGCGAGACCCGCGACAGCGCCCGGCTGAGTCCCCGCATGACCGTATTTTCTCCAAGGTCGAAGGCCCGGCCAAGATGTTCCACCACCGGCTTTGTTTCGGGTTCGCGGTGGCAAAACGGCGGGTCACGATCAAGAAGGAGCGCGATTTTTTCGCGGACACGCTTGCGATGGCTTCGGACAGGTCGGCTGCCGCCCGCCGAGCCATAACGGTAGAGCGCGTCGAATTCGCGCAAAAGGTAGGTCCAGTTCGGGGCGTTGTGCAATTGATCTGTCATGCCCGGAACTATTCGAAGACCGTTGACACGGCTCTTTGCCGGTTGCGTCACCGCTTGCCTGTCCGCGACAGATTAAACCGCGAAATTTACTAAAATCAGCACGATCGACGCTGAAATGAGCAGTCGCGACGGTACGAACGAAAACGACCGGCCCGAGGGGACCGGTCGTTCATCGATTCATTAGCCTAGACTTATGAACCCGAATTTCGCTTTAGGAATTTTCCAGCGTCAGATCGGCGATACCGACAGCCAGGTTCAGGCCGTTCTGGGCATTCACGCTGACCGGCTGGAGGGCGATGGTTTCATCCGAGCCACCAATCAGGACGTTTGCACCAGCGCCAACGCCAACGGTCGCTTCAGCCGAGACGCCGCCGTAGGAACCGTTCAGGGCGCCTTTACCGTAATCTTCGGTCGGGGCCAGCACCAGCCAGCTCATAACGCCGTTCTGGGTTTTACCGATGTCGATGCCATAGCGGTTGATCGTGCCGGTGTAATGTTCATCTTCGGCGCCTTCTTCAACCGGGTTAAAGGTGCAGTCGAGTTCTTTCGAAGACCCGAACACATAGCCGGTGCCGTCGCTTACGTCGCAGCTCAGCGAACCGATTTCCGTGTGGTTGTTGTCTTGAGCCAGCGCAGATGTGCCTGCGAACAGAGCAGCCGAAAGACCAAGAGCGGGGATAAGTACCTTGTTGAACATATTCTTACCTTTCACTTTTGCCAGATGGGCCTGCGGGATCACATGCCCCGCTGGCTTCCTGTCCCAATCAACTCGGAATGGTCGGTCTGGTTCCAAGGTTGTTGAAAAGCGCGCGCGGGAGGTGGACAATGGCGCGCAGGCATGGCACCTCCGGGCGGTACTTTTGCAATGCAGGCAGCCCGCCGTCATGGCCCAACCCGACTTTGTTCCCGGCCCCGAGACCGAGGCTGCCTATCGCGAGGCGCTGAGCGCCTTTGGCACGGGTGTGACCGTGGTCACCACCATGACAGAAAGCGGGCCTGTGGCGATGACGGCCAATTCCTTTGCCTCGGTATCGCTCGATCCGCCTTTGGTGCTCTGGTGTCCTGCTAAATCGTCCAAGCGCCATGCGGTCTTTGCCGCGGCAGATCGTTACGTGATCCATATCATCGCCGAGGACCAGAAAGAGATCGCGACGCATTTTGCCCGCACCGGCGACGATTTCTCAGACGTGGACTGGCGCCAAGGCGAAAACGACCTGCCGATCCTGTCGGGTTGCCTTGCGCGGTTCGACTGTCTCCGGCGTGACGTGCATGACGGGGGCGATCATTCCATCGTCGTCGGTCAGGTCGAACGGGCGTGGCACCGCCCGGGGCTGGGCCTGCTTTACAAGCGCGGCAAATACGGCGGATTCCTGCGCGAAGATTAATCGTCGAGCGAGCCATGCACCGCAAGCAAGTCGATCTCGGCCCCTCTTGCGGTGATCGTGCGATAGGCCTCGCGCACGCCATCTTCGTCCAATTCGCGCGCGACGGTCAGCAATGTATTCGGATCGTGTTCAGCGCAAAGATCGGCCATATGCGCCAGTTCCTCGCGCGCGACATCCCGGGCCGCATCGATAGAGGGCGCGCCATAGAGGTCGACGAAATGGCGGGCAAGCGCCTCTTCGAGCTTTGCCATCTCCTCGGGCTGGATCTGGGTGACGGCGACGAAGGTGACCCGGCCAAAGGTTTCAAGCCCGAGCCAGCCATTCGCAAAGGCCTGACGCGCCTTGCCGGTCAGATCGGCCTCGCCCCAGTTGGAAAACTCGAAACCGCCCGAGATGCACCATTCCCCTGTCCGAGCCGGGGCGTGAAAAACGTTCATGTCGCTTTCGTCGAAATGAATGGCACGGGCCAGTTTCATGTATCTGTCTCCAGCAGTGTCGTCAGCGCCAGCAGTTGCGTGGTTTCATCATCGCGGATCAGCATGCCGAATTTTTCGTCCACGCCAAGGAATTCCCCCTGATAGCCGTCCTGTGTGACCGGTTTACCGACACCATCCAGCAGCGGCACCCAGTCGGCATGGACTGGCGCGTTGCCTTCGTCTGTCCAGCGGTTGATCCAGACCAGCGTATGACGGGCCCAGGCCTCGCAAAGGAGGACCGGATCGATATCGGCGCAGCCTTCTTCGTAAAGCGCAGTCTTGTCGGGGGACAGGCCGGGATCATCGGCGCCCAGTTGGATGGTCAGATCGAGCGCGACGATCAGCCAGTCGGGCACGGCCTTTGGGTCCTGCGTCGACCCCGCGACCCGGAACGCGCCGCAACGCGCGCCATTGACCAGAATGTCGCCCGCCCATGTCAGATGCACCGCCACTTCGGGCGGGGCCAGCGCGCCAAGCGCATTCTGGAACCCGACAGCGCAGATCGGCAGCATCGCCATGGCATCGGCAAGCGGCACCTCTGGCGCGACGATGAGCGCCGCGCGCAGCCGGTCGGGCTGGATGTCATGAACCAGCGTGCCGCCATCGCAGCCCGTCGTTGCCAGCGCACGGGCATGCGCCATCGGGTCGATGCCCGAAACGGGCTCGCCCACCAGCAGCGGCGGCAGGCTGAGCCCTTGGTTCACGCGAGGCCCCGCGCCACCAGATCACGCGCCACGCCCCGGAATGCCGCGGCCTGCGCGCTGTCGGGGCTGGTCGCCACGATCGGTGCGCCACTGTCGGCAGCAGTCCGGATATCAAGATGCAACGGGATTTCCGCAAGCAGCGGCACGCCCAGCTTCTCGGCCTCGGCCTTGACGCCGCCATGTCCAAAGACGTGTTCCTCATGGCCGCAGTTCGAGCAGATATGCGTGCTCATGTTCTCGATCATGCCGAGGATCGGCGTCTTGAGCTGGCGGAACATGTCGATGCCCTTGCGCGCGTCGAGCAACGCGACGTCCTGCGGGGTCGAGACAACAATCGCGCCGTCGATTTCGAACTTCTGGCTGAGGGTCAGTTGCACGTCGCCGGTGCCGGGCGGCAGGTCGATGATCAGGATATCAAGCGCGCCCCATTGCACCTGGTTCATCATCTGCTGCAACGCGCCCATCAGCATCGGGCCACGCCAGACCACCGCCTGATCCTCGTTCGTCATGAGGCCCATCGACATCATGGTCACGCCGTGGTTGCGCAGCGGCAGGATGATCTTGCCATCGGGCGATGCGGGACGACCGCTGACGCCCAGCATGCGGGGCTGGGACGGACCGTAGACATCCGCATCGAGCAGCCCGACGCGGCGGCCTTCGGCGGCCAGCGCCACGGCGAGGTTCGCGGCGACGGTGGATTTGCCCACCCCGCCCTTGCCGCTGGCGATGGCGATGATGTGATCCACCCCGGCCACCCGCTGCGGCGGTGTCGCCGAGGGCTTGGGCTTGGGTTTCAACTCGGGCGGTGCCTTCTGGCTATGGGCCGTCATCATCACTGAGGCCTTTTCGACTCCGGGCAGCGCCTTGACGCGGGCTTCGGCCTCGGCGCGCACCGGTTCCATTGCCTCGGCCCGGGCCGGGTCGATTTCCAGCACGAAACGCACCTGCCCGCCCTCGACATTGAGCGCCCGCACGATACCGGCAGCGACGATGTCACTGCCGCTGACCGGATCCTTGATATTCTTCAGTTCCGCGAGAACCGCGTCCCGGCTTGCCATGTCTTATTCGTTCCCTTTGATCGTCCCGGTGACCTCGTGATGGACATCCAGCCCGTCAACCGTCAGCACCACCTTGGCCGTGAAACTGTCGCCTGGCTTGGCATCCTTGTTGCGCAGCCCTTCTTCGATGGCCTGCTGGCTGGTCACGCCAACCTGTTTCAGGAACTTGCGCATCGACATGTTGAAATCGTCGCTCATCACCCGTTCTCCTTTATCGTGATCAGGTACGTTCTGCCTGAGAGGCGCAGCCTCCGCCAGCCCCCAGTTGCTTTAGTGATCCCGGCGCGCGTTCAGATAATCGTCCGTGGTGCGTGGCCGAGGCCGCTCCTTGCCCTTGAACGGATTGTCATCGCTCTGGAACTGCGCGTTCACCCGGCAATTGTCGCACATCAGGATCATCCGCGCCTGCGCCGTCGTGGCAAACATCGGATGGGTGCCCGAAAGCTTTTCCATCACCCGCTCGATGGTGGATTTCACGCCAAAGAGCGATCCGCACTCGATGCAGGCGAATGGTTCTTCCTCGTTCAGGATGCGCTGGGTCAGCGCCGCCTCGCTCAGGTCCAGACGCGGTTCGAGGGTGATCGCATCCTCGGGGCAGATGTTGCGGCAGAGACCGCATTGCAGGCAGGCATCCTCCTGAAACCGGAGCTGCGGCATGTCGGGGTTATCCATCAACGCCCCCGACGGACACAGCGACACGCAGCTGAGGCAGAGCGTGCAGGCATCCGTATCGACCACCACCGCGCCATAGGGCGCGTTTTCCGGCAGAGGCAGCGGCGCCTCGGCGCTTCGGTTCAGCGCCTGCGCCGAGAGCCGGGCGATCTGGCGACGATTGCCAAGCGGCAGGATGGGCTTGCCGATATTTGCCTGTGTTTCAGCGGCGTAGAGCGCGTCGCTCATCCGGTCAGGGTCGCTTTCATCAAGTAGGATCACGCGGCTCGAACCGGCGATGGCCTCGCAAAGCGCGCTTTCACGGATCAGGGCGTCGCGCTCGGTCGTCGGGGCTAGCAGGATTGTGACATCGCTGAAACCCAGCGCCAATGCCGCGAGCATCTCGGCATGGCCAAAGCCAGAGATCACCTCGAGCTCAAACGGGATGACATCCGCCGGAAGCCCGCGCCCGAACCGTGCCGACAAGCGGATCATCTCAGCCCCGTGTTTTTCATGGACCAAGAGCCGGGGCGCGCTGCCTGCCGCAGATGAATAGGTGCCCGCAAGCACCTGAAGACGCGAGACAAGATGCGACAGCGGCGGGTCGTCATAGGTGATCGCGGTCGAAGGGCACAGCGCCGCGCAGGCGCCACAACCCGCGCAGATTGCCGGATCAATCGCCACGTGGTCGCCATCGGGCAGGATTGCCCCGGTCGGGCAGATATCAAGGCAGTTGGAGCAGCCGGTCTGCCCGGCGCGGGAATGGGCGCAAAGCGATTGGTCGAGCCGCACGTAAAGCGGTTTTTCAAAGGTCCCGACAAGCTGCACCGCATTGAAAGCCAGACGCGACAGCGCCAGCGGATCGCGCGGATCGGCCCGCAGGTAACCGTCACGTTTCTGCGGCGCGGGCACGAGGGACGTATCGCCGGTCACGTCGATGACGATATCGCATTCCGATTCTGCCCCGTCTCGCGGCGGCGCAAAGGCGAATTCGCCACGCCCGCCCGGTTCAAGTTCTTGAAAACCATCGATTTCCACACTGAACCCGCCCAGAGCGCCGCTCAGACGCCGGATACTGCCACGAACGCAGTCAAAACGCCGGTCCATCGGTGGTTCGGCCTCGTCGGTCAGCACTACGGTCACGGCAAGCGACTCCGCCAACATCTCGGCCATGGGGAGCGCGGCGCGGGCCGGGCCGGTGACAAGGCAGACACCTTCGCTGATCACATCGAAACTTTGCGACCGGGCCGAGGGCAGCTGGGATTCGGCGACGAGAGCTGCCATTTTCGGCCCGGCCTTTGCGCCCTCCTCTGACCAGCCCGCGCGGTCGCGCAGATCAACAAAACCGGGCGCCTCGACGCCCAGCTCTGCGGCGAGATCCTCGAATACTGCCTGTTCCTGCCCGCAGGCGATGGTCACGTCAGGTTCAGTCAGAAAGCGCGCCGCCTTGGTGATTTCGCGGGTACAAAGCGCCGTATGGACGCGGGAACAGGTGAACCCGCCTGCCTCGATCGCATCCGCATCAAGGCGCTGACTGCCCGCGCAATCGCACAGAATTATCTTCCCTGTCATTCCCTGCTCTCCCCTCAGGTCAGCGCGGAACAGTGTACCGCTATGCGGTCATTTTCTCTGCCACGCCGCTTCTGGATGACCCTAGCGCGATCCGGGCCGCCGCTGCCACCCCGAACTGGTCAGAAAATCTGATCACTTTCCCAGAATGAGGCTTGGCGCAAGGAGTGAAAAGTTACATAGTCGGGCCAGTTGCCCAGATCATAAGCCAACGAAAGCATAGCCTTGATCGAAACGACGACCATTCGCGCGGAGATGCCGCTGGGCATCGTCATTCGCAGAATGCCCGGTGTAACCCGCTGGGCGAAATGGCACTGGCGCGCGGTCGCCGTGCTGCCGGGCGCGCGTCCGGCCGACTGGGCAGAACTGCGCCGCGATGGCGAAACGGTCGAGTATCACGCGGCAACAAAGGCGCTGACTCTCTGGGCCACGGATACCGAAGCATACCTTACCAACCTCGCGGACAAGGTGCCGTCGATCTACGTGGTTCTGCGCGAAAGCTCTGACCGCAACAAGCCGCTGGAGGTCCTTCTGGTGACTGCCTCGCCCTATGAGGGGCAGGACTATGCGGATAACGGCGAGGATATCGTTGAAAAGGTCGCGATGCCCGACGGGCTGGCCGCATGGGTGCGCCGCTTTGCGCAGGAGCATCACGAGGATGAAGCTTTTGTTAAGCGTCGGCGCGATAAGAAACGTGTGGACCTGACCGAAGACGGAAAGGGCGATGCGCGCATTCGGCAGGTTTCCGATGTGTACCGCGCGCCGCGAAGGATGATGCCATGACCGCGCGGGAAGATTTCTGGAGCCGTCGCAAGGCAGCCGTGCGGGCCGAGGAAGACGCCGCGCAGGGAATGGCCGAGGCGCAGATCCGCGAGGATGCGGTTGCCGAAAAGGACGATGCCACCCTGCTGGCGGAACTGGGCCTGCCAGACCCGGAAACCCTGGAAGCTGGCGACGATATACGCGCCTTCATGGCCAAGGCTGTGCCGGAGCATCTGCGGCGCATGGCCCTGCGCCGGTTGTGGAAGGTTAATCCGGTGCTGGCAAATGTGGATGGCCTTGTCGAATATGGCGAGGATTTCACTGACAGCGCCACGGTGGTCGAAAACCTCCAGACGACCTATCAGGTCGGCAAGGGAATGTTGTCGCATATCAATGCGATGGCGCGCGAAACTGACGTGGAAGAGATCGAAGAGGCGCCCGAGGAAATCGTGGCCGAAACCGAGATCGAGCCCGAACCAACGCCAACGGTGGAAGCCGAGGGCACGGATCGGCCGACAGAGGTCATCGAAGACCGGCGGCCGCGGCGCATGCGGTTCCGCTTTACCGAGGCGACGCAGCAAGAAACCTGGGTGGAAAGCGCATGAACGACACGTCGGAAATGGTTGAAATCGCAGATGAAGACCGGATGCGCGCCGATCTCTACGATTTTCTCGGCCTGCTGCTGGCGCGGCCGCCATCGCAGACGGTTCTGACGCAGACCGCAACGCTTTCCGGCGATGACACCGCGCTTGGCCAGTCCATCAGCGGGCTGGCGCGGGTGGCACATGTGACCAAGCCCGCCGCTGCAGAACGGGAGTTCAACGCGCTTTTCATTGGGCTTGGGCGCGGCGAACTGCTCCCGTACGCTAGTTATTACCTGACCGGGTTCCTGAACGAAAAACCCTTGGCCCAGTTGCGGTCAGACATGGCGGCGCGCGGAATCACCCGCGCCCCGAACGTCTATGAACCCGAAGACAACATCGCCTCGCTGATGGAGATGATGGGCGGCATGATCGCCGGTCGCTTTGGCCAGCCCGCAGGCCTGGCGACGCAGCAGGAATTCTGGAACCGGCATATCGGCCCTTGGGCCGCACATTTCTTTGCCGATCTCGAAGCGGCGAAGAATTCGGTGTTTTACGCCTCGGTCGGGGCAATCGGACGCAATTACATGGAAATCGAGAAAGAAGGTTTCCGCATGGCCGCAGCCTGACCGGCGCGGTGCCTGCCCGCGATCAACGGGGCGGGATGAAGGAAGAAGAAGAGGAAGGGAGGAGAACCCGATGACCAAGAAAAACGAAGACGGTGCAAGCCGACGCGATTTTCTGAAACTTGCCGGAACTGCGGCCCCCGCCGCCGTGGCCGCCGCCGCGATAAGCGGAACCGAGGCGCAGGCCGCCGAGGCCCCCGTCAACGAGACGCGGCTACAGGATACCGAACATACCCGGGCCTATTACGAAAGCGCCCGCTTCTAGTTTCACGAGGGGCACCGAAGCGCCCGCGACAGGTGTCGCGGATGATCGGTGACGGAGATCGCTCCCGCAGTTGCATGGTTTGGCCATCACGCGGGAGGAGGAGAACAGGAACCATGCCAGCCGAGTGAAACGGCGAGCTTTGGAGGACAAGAAGATGCTGAGGAAAAAGACCAACGGGGTGGCGCGACGCCCGCAGCGGACAAGTATCCTTTCCCGTGTCGGGGAAAACACCGTGGACCGCCGCGCCTTTCTGCGCGGCTCGGGGCTGGCCATCGGGGGCCTTGCGGCAGTCGGCGCGACCGGCGGCACCGTAACCCGCGCCACGGCGCAGTCTGCGGCGCAGACGGCGGTTGAAACCATCAAATCGGTCTGCACCCATTGCTCGGTTGGCTGTACGGTCGTCGCCGAGGTCGAAAACGGCGTCTGGACAGGACAAGAGCCCGGCTGGGACAGCCCGTTCAACCTTGGCGCTCATTGCGCGAAAGGCGCATCGGTGCGCGAGCACGCCCATGGGGAGCGGCGGCTCAAGTACCCGATGAAGAAAGTCGGCGGCGAATGGACCCGGATCAGCTGGGAAGACGCGATCAACGAGATCGGCGACCAGATGAACGTGATCCGCGAAGAAAGCGGCCCTGACAGCGTCTACTGGCTGGGTTCTGCCAAGCATTCCAACGAACAGGCCTACCTGTTCCGCAAGTTCGCGGCCTACTGGGGCACGAATAACGTCGATCACCAGGCACGTATCTGCCACTCGACCACCGTTGCGGGTGTTGCGAACACATGGGGCTACGGCGCCATGACCAACAGCTACAACGACATCCATAACTCCAAGGCGATCTTCATCATCGGTGGCAACCCTGCCGAGGCGCATCCGGTCTCGCTCCAGCATCTGCTGAAGGCGAAAGAGCAGAACAACGCGCCGCTTATCGTCTGCGACCCGCGTTTCACGCGCACGGCGGCCCATGCGGACGAATTCGTCCGGCTGCGTCCGGGCAGCGACGTGGCGCTGGTCTGGGGCATCCTCTGGCACCTGTTCGAGAACGGCTGGGAGGACAAGGAATTCATCCGAACCCGTGTCTGGGGCATGGACCAGATCCGCGACGAGGTGAAAAAGTGGACCCCCGAGGAAACCGAGCGAGTGACCGGCGTACCGGGCAGCCAGCTCAAGCGGGTGGCGCGGACGCTGGCGAACAACCGCCCCGGTACGGTGATCTGGTGCATGGGCGGCACCCAGCACACCACCGGCAACAACAACACCCGCGCGTATTGCATTCTGCAGCTGGCGCTGGGGAACATGGGCACCTCGGGCGGCGGCACCAATATCTTCCGCGGCCATGACAACGTGCAGGGCGCAACCGACCTTGGCGTGCTGTCGCACACCCTGCCGGGCTATTACGGGTTGTCCGATGGCGCCTGGGCCCACTGGGCGCGCGTCTGGGGCGAGGACCTGGACTGGCTGAAAGGCCAGTTTGCCACCGTCAAGGGCGAGGATGGCGAGGACCAGAACCTGTGCACCCTGACCGGTATCCCGGTCAGCCGCTGGATCGACGGCGTTCTCGAGGACCCGGCCAATACCGACCAGCCGAACCCGGTCCGGGCGATGGTTCTTTGGGGTCACGCGCCGAACTCGCAGACGCGGATGAAGGAAATGAAGACGGCGATGGAAAAGCTCGACATGCTTGTCGTGATCGATCCCTACCCGACCGTTTCCGCCGTGATGAACGACCGCACCGATGGCGTTTACCTGCTGCCGGCCGCGACGCAGTTCGAAACGTATGGCTCGGTGACCGCGTCGAACCGGTCGCTCCAGTGGCGCGAGCAGGTGGTACAGCCCCTGTTCGAATCCAAGCCCGATCACGAGATCATCGGCCTGTTCGCGAATAAGTTCGGCTTTGCCGACCGCCTGTTCCGCAACATCGAGATGGACGATGCGAACACGCCCAACGTCGAAAGCACGCTGCGCGAGATCAACAAGGGCATGTGGACCATCGGCTATACCGGGCAGACGCCCGAACGCCTCAAGTTGCACATGGCGAACCAGCAGACCTTTGACCGCACCACGCTTCAGGCGGTCGGCGGTCCTGCAGATGGCGACTATTACGGTCTGCCATGGCCCTGCTGGGGCACGGCCGAGATCAACCACCCCGGCACGCCAAACCTGTACGACATGTCGAAACCGGTGGCCGAAGGCGGCCTGACCTTCCGCGCCCGTTTCGGGGTGGAACGCGATGGTGAAAACCTGCTGGCCGAAGGTGTTTATTCGGTCGGATCGGAAATCCAGGACGGCTATCCCGAGTTTACCTACCAGATGCTGATGGATCTCGGCTGGGACGACGATCTGACCCGCGAGGAAAAGATCGTCATGGGCGGCATCGTCGGGTTCGAAGGGCTTGATGCCACGGTCGGCGAAAGCGATGACGGCGACGATGGCACGACCTCGCCCAGCGGCGATCAGGCCTCGAACGAGGAGGTCGGTGAACAGTCGATGTCCCCCTTCCCGTCCGACTACGACGAGAAGGTCGCCGCGATCAACTGGAAGACCGACCTCTCGGGCGGTATCCAGCGGGTTGCGATTGCCCATGGCTGCGCGCCCTTTGGCAATGCCAAGGCCCGCGCCGTGGTCTGGACCTTCCCCGATCCGGTGCCTGTCCACCGCGAGCCGCTTTATTCGAACCGGCGCGATCTGGTAGCGGATTACCCGACCTACGAAGACCGCAAGTTCTACCGTCTGCCGACCATGTACGAGTCGATCCAGAAGAACGACTTTTCCGAAGAATATCCGATCATCCTTACCTCGGGTCGTCTGGTCGAATACGAAGGCGGCGGGGACGAGACACGGTCCAACCCGTGGCTGGCGGAATTGCAGCAGGACATGTTTGTCGAGATCAATACCCGCGACGCCAACAACCTTGGGGTCCGGGACGGCACGCAGGTCTGGGTCGAAGGCCCGGAAGGCGGCAAGGTCAAGGTGATGGCGATGGTCACCAACCGGGTGGGCGCGGGCGTAGCCTTTATGCCCTTCCACTTTGGCGGCCATTTCGAGGGTGTCGACCTGCGGGACAAGTACCCGGATGGCGCGGACCCTTATGTTCTGGGCGAAAGTACCAACGTCGCGCAGACCTATGGCTATGACTCGGTGACCCAGATGCAGGAGACCAAGGCGACTCTCTGCAAGATCTGGGCAGCGTAAGGAGGAGAACGATATGGCTAGAGCAAAATTTCTCTGCGATGCCGAACGCTGCATCGAGTGCAATGCCTGCGTTACCGCATGCAAGAACGAACACGAAGTGCCCTGGGGTATCAACCGCCGCCGGGTGGTGACGATCAATGACGGCGATCCGGGCGAACGCTCGATCTCGGTTGCCTGCATGCATTGCTCGGATGCGCCCTGCATGGCGGTCTGCCCGGTGGACTGTTTCTACCAGAACGAGGAAGGCATCGTCCTGCATTCCAAGGATCTCTGCATCGGCTGCGGCTATTGCTTTTACGCCTGCCCCTTTGGCGCGCCGCAATACCCGCAGGCGGGCAATTTCGGATCGCGCGGCAAGATGGACAAATGCACCTTCTGCGCCGGCGGCCCCGAGGAAAACAACTCGGCAGCCGAATTCGCCAAATACGGGCGCAACCGGATCGCCGAGGGCAAACTGCCGATCTGCGCCGAGATGTGTTCGACCAAGGCACTGCTCGCAGGCGATGGCGACACGGTTTCGGCGATCTACCGCGAACGCGTCGTGGCGCGCGGCTTTGGCTCGGGCGCATGGGGCTGGGGCACAGCCTATGACCAAAAGGGCAACTAAGCCTTTCTGATCAAAGACGAAAACAAAAAAGCCCCGGCCCTGTGCCGGGGCTTTTTGCATCTGATCCGCATCCGCCTGTCACAACTCAGCCGCGCGCGCATCGAAATGGCGCATTGTCCGGGACGGCGGGGTTAGGGTAAAATTCCCGTTATCCGATTTCCTGATTTCTATTTTCCTTCATACCCATTCACGAGGTAATCCTCATGGCTATTGTTACCTTTTTTCCTGTCGGGTCGGGCAATTCGACCTATTACAACCTGCTGGATGCCCTGCGAGTCGATGGCGCGGTCAGCGCCGATGCGACGACGATTGTCGGCGTGACGACTCTCTACGCCTACCAGTTCTATGACCCCTACTACCCCTATCCGCCCTATGGCGGTGACGAGATCGCGGATGTCACCATCGAGGGCAGCTTTACCTATGGCGATCTTGCGACCGTTTCGGGCACGATTTCTTCGATCACGGTAAGCGTTGATGGCGAAGACCTGATGGAGATCACCGGTATCATTGGCGACGCAAGCCGGATCTGGGCCTTGCTGAACGGCGGTTCAGGATACCAGGTCGAAGTCTTCAGCGGAAACGACACGTTCAACGGCACCGATGAATCCGACTACTTTCAAGGCTACGACGGGCGGGACAAGCTGTTTGGCATGGCGGGATATGACAGCCTGTACGGGGGCGACAACAATGACCGGATACGCGGCGGCGATGGTGGCGACTATCTTTACGGCGGCAAGGGCAGCGACCGGATGTTCGGAAATGCCGGGCGCGACAACCTTTATGGCGGCGGCGGTGACGACCATATGTCCGGCGGTGCCGGGCGCGACTGGATCGTCGGCGGGCGTGGTGACAACATCATGGATGGCGGCGCCAAGAACGACACCCTGATTTCGGGCAACGCCAGCAATACCCTGACCGGCGGCAGTGGCAACGATACTTTCATCTTCAAGAAATTCGGCGAGGACGACCTGACGATCGCGCACACGATCATGGATTTCGAAGAGGGAGACACGCTGCTTTTCACCGAATTCCGCCGCAACATGGAGCTGGAATTCACCCAGGACGGCAATGATGTCGTCATCACTTATAACAACAATATGGTCACTGTTCTCGACGCCGTGCTGGCCGAGGTGGAAAGCGCCGTGGATACTGTGCGCTACGACTATTACTACTAAGCGACGCCACCGGGCCGGTTTCCCGACCGGCCCGGGCACCCCAAGACTTGGAATGCGGTAGGGCTTGCACGGTTCTGTCAGGAAACTGTAGCTGCCCGGTCCAGCACCTACCTTCCACCAGCACATTAACCTTCCTTAACATGAGACTGTAAATGTTAAGATTTCCAGATTGAAAACCTTACCCGGCATCCCGCGATAAACCTGACTTTCATCCGCATTTTCTTTGCAAATCCCCCGGAAAGAGCTAGGTTTGAAGCAATTGATTACGGGGAGGTTTCAATGTCCTATCTGCGCTGTTTTCTTGTCATCCTTGCAATGGTGCTGACACCCTGGCCGATGATCTCGCAGGCGCAGGAGACCACCGCTCCCCCCGTTGACCGCAGCGCAACCGGCGGTGCCCAGACGCTCGAGGATATCCTCGCCCGTCAGCGTGGTCAGGAAATCGACGATAGTTTCCGCCGCGATGCAACCGGCAGCGCCGATAACGCGGCGGGCATCGCTAACCAGCTTGGGACGCTTGGTGGCGCATCGGATTCCGAGATGTACCGGGCGATCCGCTACGGCAGCGCGGATGTGACAGTTTCGAATAACGGTCCCGCCTCGAACGTGCTGATACAGGACGGCGGCATGTGGTGGCTGGAATTCCGCCGTGGCCCGCTGGCGACTTATGGCGCTTGGCTGCTTGGCGGCACGCTTGTCGTGTTGGCGCTGTTCTACCTGATCCGGGGCCGCATCCGTATCGAGGGCCGGAAAACCGGGCGCAAGCTGCTGCGTTTCACCGGCTTTGAACGCTTCGGTCACTGGCTTTTCGCAGGGTCCTTCCTGCTGTTGGCGCTGACCGGTCTGATATCGCTCTTTGGCCGCATGGTGCTGATCCCTGCCTTTGGCCATCAGGCGTTTTCGACCCTCGCGATCGCCTCGAAATGGGTGCATAACAACGTCGCCTGGGCCTTTATGCTGGGGCTTGTCATCGTCACGGTGAACTGGATCTGGCATAACCTGCCCGACAAGACCGATCTGAAATGGCTGGCGCAGGGCGGCGGGTTGTTCTCCAAGCACACGCACCCGCCCGCCAAGAAATTCAATGCAGGTCAAAAGCTTATCTTCTGGGCCTGCATCGTTCTGGGTCTGTCGATCAGCGCCTCGGGCCTGTCGCTGCTGTTTCCCTTCCAGCTGCCCATGTTCGCCTCGACCTTTGCGCATCTGAACGACTGGGGCCTGCCGCAGCTTGTCGGCCTTGGCCCGCTGCCCGACCAGATGGCCCCGCATGAAGAGATGCAATATTCGCAGCTCTGGCACTCGATTGTCGCCTTCGTCTTCATCGCCATCATTTTTGCCCATATCTACCTTGGCACGCTGGGCATGGAGGGCGCGTTTGACGCGATGGGCACCGGCCGTGTGGAGGAACAATGGGCGCGCGAGCACCACAGTCTCTGGGTGGATGAGGTCAAATCCCGCGAGACCAGAAAAGGTGCTGCAACCCCGGCCGAGTAACATGCCCCTCCGCGCGATGCGCCTGTCTCTTGCCTTATGCCTCGCACCGCTTTGCGCGCACGCGCAAGAGGTGCAGGCGCTGTCCGGCCATGGCGGACCGGTCATGGCCATCGAAACCCTGCCCGATGGACGTTTGGCGACCGCAAGCTTCGACAACGCGGTCGGCCTTTGGGAAAACGCGGCCCCGGTCTGGCTCGACGGGCACGAAGCCGCAGTGAACACGGTGCTTTATGCGGATGGCACCCTCTGGTCCGGTGGCGACGATTTCACCCTGCGCCGCTGGCCCACGGGCGAAGTCATTGGCCGCCACGAAGGCAAGATCACCGCGCTCGCCACCTTCCCCGGTCTGATGGCCTCGGCAAGCTGGGACGGGTCCATCGGGCTCTGGCCACTGGATGGAGCCGCTCCGACCCGCCTGACCGGCCATGACGGCGGTGTCAACGCGCTGGCCGCCAGTGCCGATGGCGCAACGCTATATTCGGCCGCAAGCGACGGCACGATCCGGGCTTGGGACATCGGCGCGAAAAGCGAGGTCCGGCAGATCCTCCAGCACGGGTTCGGCATCAACAGGCTGGCGTTGAACGAAGATGCTGGCTGGCTGGCTTATGGCACGGTCGATGGATCGACCAAGGTGATCGACATCGGCACTGGGGAACAAATCGCCGATTTCACACTCGAACGCCGCCCGATCCTAGCCCTCGCCCAAAGCGCCGACGGAACCCGGCTCGCCATTGGCGACGGCATGGGGTTCATCACCGTGGTAGAGACGGACCATTGGCAGATTGAAAGCGACCGCCGCGCCGCCAGCAAGGGCCCGGTCTGGACGCTTGCCTTCTCGGATGATGGCACCCGGCTTTACGCGGGCGGTCTCGACAGCACGTTCTACAGCTGGCCGGTCGCACAGGCCGGCGAAGGTTCTCCCATCGCCGCCGCCGAACACAGCTTTCAGCGCGCCCCGGAAGATATGGAAAACGGCGAGCGCCAGTTCGCCCGGAAATGTTCGATCTGCCACACCCTGACCCCCGGCAGCAACCGCCGCGCCGGCCCGACGCTACATGCGCTTTTCGGACGGCAGGCCGGAACGGTGGCCGGCTACAGCTATTCCGAGAGGCTTGACGGATCGGATATCGTCTGGAATGACAAGAGCATAGACGCCCTGTTCGACCTCGGCCCCGACCATTACATCCCCGGCTCGAAAATGCCGATGCAGCGGATCGCCGACCCCGATGACCGGGCCGACCTGATCGATTACCTGCGCCGCGCCACCACCCCGTAACACCAGAGGGAACCCGACAGAATGAAAGCCGCGATCCTCGCCTTTGCCGCCATCGCCGTGATCTCAATAGCCGCCTGGTACGGGCTGCATGAAATCGGTTTTAGTTCGGCACAGGCCACCAGCAGCCCCGACGTGCGGCTCGACTAGGTTTGCCCGACTACCTGACCACCCGCGAACTGGCCGACCTGCTGCGCATCGGCGAGCGCAAGGTCTATGACCTCGCCGCCAATGGCGAGGTGCCCTGCGTCCGCGCCGTCGGCAAATTGCTCTTCCCGCAGGCCGAGATCACCGCATGGCTCGCCGCCTCGCGCAGCGGCCCCGAAACCGCCGACCAACCCCTGCCCCCGATCCTTGCCGGCAGCCACGACCCGCTGCTCGACTGGGCGCTGCGCGAAAGCGGATCCGGCCTTGCCAGCTACTACGATGGTTCCTTTGACGGTATCGAAAGGCTTGCCAAGCGCGAGGCACAGGCCGCCGGGCTGCATATCCGCGAAGGCGATGGCTGGAACCGCGGCGCACTCAGGGCAAAGCTCGGCGAAGCACCGCTCGTGTTGGTCGAAATCGCCCGCCGTCAGCGCGGCCTCCTGCTCGCCCCCGGTGTCACCGGCATCGAGAGTTTCGCCGATCTGAAAGGCCGCCGCGTCGTGTTGCGGCAGGACAATGCCGCCTCCCAGCGCGAATTCGATACCCGCCTTACAGAGGCAGGTCTCACCTCCTCCGACATCGCGCCGCTCGATACCCGCGCCCGCACCGAAGAAGAACTCGCCATTGCCCTGCATGACGGCAAGGCCGAGGCCGGCTTTGGCCTCGGCGCCCTCTCGGGCCTCTATGGTCTCACCTTCACATCACTTACCGAAGAACGCTTCGACCTTGCCTTTTGGCGTCGCGCATGGTTCGAACCGCCGCTTCAGAAACTGATGACCTTCCTCGCCAGCCCCGCCTGCGCGGACCGCGCCCGCGAACTCGGCGGCTACGACCTTTCCGGCCTGGGCACCGTACATCACAACGGCGCCCGCGCCTGACTACCCTCAACCATACAGGTTAAGGGCGCGGCCTCTAAGCCACGCCCCTGCTTCTTTGGGTCAAAAAATATCCCCGCCGGAGGCATGCCCGGCAGGGCATTCCCCTACTCGGCGTTCGGGAAAAACAACTGCTGCCCGTCGACCTGATACCCGGCAATCGCGGTCTGCCCCTCGTCACCGATCAGCCAGTCGATAAACGCTTGTCCCGCATCGCCCTTGACGCCCGGATGTTTCTCGGGGTTAACAAGGATCACGCCATACTGGTTCAACAGCCGCTCATCGCCTTCAACCATGATCTCCATACCGTCCTTGTTGCCAAAGGAAATCCAGGTCGCACGGTCGGTCAGCACATAGGCGCCCATGCCCTGCGCGGCGTTCAGGGTCGCGCCCATGCCGCTGCCGGTTTCGCGATACCAGTCCCCCGACACCGCAGCCACATCCACGTCCGCCGCCTGCCAATGGCGCAGCTCGGCCTTGTGGGTCCCGCTGTCATCCCCGCGCGAGGCAAAGACCGCCCCCGCTTCGGCCACGCCCTGCAGCGCCGCGACAATGTCCGACCCGCCCTTGATGCCCGCCGGATCGTCCTCCGGCCCCACCAGCACGAAATCATTATACATCACGTCGAACCGCTGCACGCCCCAGCCATCGGCGACGAATTTTTCCTCGGCGGGCTTGGCATGGACAAGCAGCACATCCCCGTCGCCATTGATCGCATTCTTGATCGCCTGACCGGTGCCGACGGCAACAACCCGCACCTCGATGCCCGAACCTTCGGTGAATTCCGGCAGGATCGCGTCGAGCAGGCCCGAATTCGCGGTCGAGGTGGTCGACTGCACCACGATGAACTCATCCGCCGCGAGCGCGCCCCCGGCAAAACCCATCTGCAATCCAGCCGCCAGCGCACCCGCCAGCCAGAGGCCGCGGTTCATATCTACAGTCATCTTCTTACTCCATTTCCTTGTAGTCAAATTTCAGATCACCAGCCCGCCCGACAGGAAGCGTCGCGCCGCCTGACTTTCCGGCTTGGTGAAAAATGCGGTGGCCTCGGCTTGTTCGGCCACCCTCCCCCCCTGCATCAGCAGGATATCCTGCCCCAGCCGCCGGGCCTGCCCGATGTCATGGGTCACCATGATGATACGCACCCCGCGCCGTGCCGCCGCCGCGATCAGCGCTTCGATTGCCTGCGTGGCCTGCGGATCTAGCGCGCTGGTCGGCTCGTCGAGAAACAGCACCTCCGGATCGGTGGCCAGCGCCCGCAGGATCGCCAGCCGCTGCGCTTCACCACCCGACAGCGATCGCGCCGGTTGCCGCGCCTTTCCCTCAAGCCCGCCTTCAGCCAATAGCTCGGCCACCCGCGCGCCCCGCAGATGCCGGTCAAACCCCTGTCGCCGCAGCACGAAATTCAGGTTCCCCGCCACCGAGCGCCGCAATAAGACGGGGCGTTGAAACACCATCGCCTGCTGCAGCCGGTCGGCGAGGCCCATTTCTTGCCCGTCCTGCCGCACCACCCCGCCATCGGGCTGGATCAGCCCGTGCAGACACCGCAGCAGCAGGCTCTTGCCCGCCCCGTTCGGCCCAAGGATCATCAAAGGCCCCGGTCCGTTCAGCACCAGCCGGTCGATATCCAGCAACCGTTTGCCATCCCGTTTGATCCGCAGACCGGAAACCTCGATCTCGGGATGCCGCTGCTCGGCAAAGTCACGCATGGTGAAGCCCCTCCACGTCGCTGCGCTGGATCAGCAAACTCACACAGGCCGTCATGCTGACCGCCAGCGCGATCAGGATCACGCCAAGCGCCAGCGCCAGCGCGAGGTTGCCCTTGGAGGTCTCGAGCGCGATCGTCGTCGTCATGACGCGCGTCACATGGTTGATATTGCCGCCCACCATGATCACCGCCCCGACCTCGGCGATCGCGCGCCCGAACCCGGCCAGAAGCGCCGTCAAAAGCGCGAGCCGCCCGTCCCAGAGCAGGGTCGGCACCGAGGCCAGCCGCGATACCCCCAGCGAACGCAGCTGTTCGGCATATTCCGCGTTCAGCGTCTCGACGGTCTGCCGGGTCAGCGCCGTAATGATCGGCGTCACCAGAACCACCTGCGCGATGATCATCGCACTGGGCGTATAAAGCAGTTGCAGCACCCCAAGCGGCCCCGAGCGCGACAGGCACAGGTAGACCAGCAGCCCGACCACAACCGGCGGCAGCCCCATCAGCGCATTCACAAGAATGATAACCCCGCGCCGTCCCGGAAAACGGCCGACCGCCAAGGCCGCGCCAAGCGGCATCCCCAGAAGTGCTGCGATCAGAACCGCAAAGACCGACACTCGCAGGGAAAGCAGGACAATTTCCCACAGATCCCTGTCGCCCGACAGGATCAACACCATCGCATGGCGGAGTTCTTCTGCAAAATTCTGCAATTTTTACGAAACTCTCCTCAATTTCGTATCAGTTACAGTATATTGCATAAGACTGACCAAAGGTCACCCTGAAATCGTGCAAGCTTCTTGACGCCCCCGGCTCGCTCCTGCTCTTGTGACACTGTCATCCCGGAGCCCCCTGCCATGAGCGACCAGCCCTCGCCCTTTGCCGCGATCCGCGCCATCGACTATACGGTCATCCTCACCCGCGACATGGCCGCGATGCGCCGCTTTTACGAGGGCGTTCTGGGCTTTGCGCTGGAACGGGAATTATCCGCCGGCTGGATCGAATACCGCGTGGGCTCGAACATCCTCGCGCTCTCAAAGCCCGGCCTTACCGCAAAAGATGACCCGCTGCCCCAAGGCAGCGCCGCTCTGCAACTCGCTTTCCGTGTCCCGCCCGGCCACGTGGATCTCTGCGCCGAGGCGCTTGAGCGTCATGGCATAGCGCCCGTCGCGCCCCCAACCAACCAGAGCTTTGGCCATCGCACCCTGTTCTTCCGTGATCCCGACGGCAACCTGCTGGAAATCTACGCCGAGATCTGAACGAAAAACGCGGCCCCCGATCCCGGGAGCCGCGTCTTTTTCATCGTAAAAGCGTTAGTTTACTTAAGCGCTTCGTCGGTGATCGCATGGGTCCAGGCCCCTTCCGGCGCCTTGGAGATCACCGGGTCGGAACCGCCCGCCAGCAGGGTATCGACTGTGCGCTGGTAATCGGCCTCGTCCAGCGACCCGTCGGAACCGGCGGTCAGCTTGGCGATCTCACCCATCATCCGCACCTGGTGCGCTTCGGTCTGCGCGCCGGTCGCATCGTTATCAAGCACGATCATCGCCGCCTCATCCGGGTTCTCCTCGGCGTATTTCCAGCCCTTCATCGACGCCCGGACAAAACGCACCATCTTGTCGACGAACACCGGATCCTCGAGGTTTTCTTCAAGCGCCCAGATCCCGTCTTCCAGCGTGGCAACGCCCTGATCTTCGTATTTGAAGGTCACCAGCTCATCTTCGGAAACGCCCGCATCCAGCACCTGACCATATTCGTTATAGGTCATGGTGGAAATGCAGTCTGCCTGACGCTGGATCAGCGGATCGACGTTAAAGCCCTGCTTGAGCACGGTCACGCCATCCTCGCCGCCATCGGTCGAGATGCCTTCCTGGCTCATCCAGCTCAGGAACGGGTATTCATTGCCAAAGAACCAGACGCCGATGGTCTTGCCCTTGAAATCCTGCGGGCTGGTGATGCCGGTGTCCTTCCAGCAGGTCAGCATCAGACCCGAAGACTTGAACGGCTGCGCGATATTCACCACCGGCAGACCCTTTTCCCGGGCCGCCAGCGCCGACGGCATCCAGTTCAGCATCACGTCGGCGCCACCACCGGCAAGCACCTGAGGCGGTGCGATATCCGGACCACCGGGCAGGATTTCGACCTCGAGGTTCTCTTCCTCGTAATAGCCCTTGTCGAGCGCCACGTAATAGCCCGCGAACTGCGCCTGCGTGACCCACTGCAGCTGCAGTTTCACGCTGTTCGGATCGGTCTCCGCCATCGCCGAGCCACCGGCCATTGCCAGCCCCAGCGCCATCCCCGTCATCAGTTTCTTCATATTCTACACTCCTTGTTTAAACTTCACCCCGGTTTATCCGGAATTCTTCTGTCGTTATGGGCCTCAGGCCCGCTGCGACGGGTGCCAGAAGGTCACCGCCTTCTCCACCAGCGCCACAACCCCGTAAAACGCCGACCCGGCAAGCGCCGCCACCACAATCTCGGCCCAGACCATGTCCAGCGCAAGCTGCCCCACCGAGGTCGAGATACGAAACCCCATCCCCAGCGTCGGCGAGCCGAAAAATTCGGCAACAATCGCCCCGATCAGGGCCAGTGTCGTCGATATCTTCAAACCGTTGAAAATGAACGGCATCGCCGCTGGCAGGCGCAGCTTGAAAAACGCCTGACCATAGCTTGCGGCATAGGTCTGCATCAGGTCGCGCTGCATCGCGCTCGCCTCGCGCAAACCGGCCACCGTGTTCACCAGCATCGGAAAAAACACCATGACCACGACCACCGCGGCCTTCGACTGCCAGTCGAAACCGAACCACATCACAAGAATCGGCGCGGTCCCCACAATCGGCAGGGCCGCCACGAAATTCCCGACCGGCAGCAGCCCACGCCGCAGGAAATCGTACCGGTCGACAAGGATCGCCACCAGAAAGGCCGCCGCGCAGCCGATGACATAGCCACCCAGCGCGCCTTTCAGAAAGGTCTGCACGAAATCGACCCAGAGAATCGGCAGGCTCGAGGCAAAGCGCATCGCGATGACGGAAGGCGCCGGCAGGATCACCATCGGCACATTCAGCCCCCGCACCACCATTTCCCAAACCAGCACAAGCGTCGCGCCAAAGATGAACGGCACGAGGAATTGCACAGCCCGCGTCTCTGAAACCGCGCTCCGGGCCAGCCACGCGTTCAGCCCCCATCCCGCAGCCCAGATCAGGAGTGCCAGCACCAGTTCCATCATGCTGTCTCCCCCTGCTTCTTTGGGTCAAAAATATCCCGGGGAGGTCGCGCCTGCGCGACCGGGGCAGAGCCCCTCCGACACAACCTCATGCGACCACCCCCATGCGGCGCAGCAACAGCCGCTCGATCATGCCCAGTATCCCAACCAGCAAGGCCGCGAGGATGGCGGCCGCAAACAGCGCCGACCAGATCTGAATCGTCTGCCCGTAATAGCTCCCCGCTAAGAGCCGCGCACCAAGGCCCGACACCGCACCCGTCGGCAGCTCGCCCACGATGGCCCCCACCAGCGAGGCCGCGATGGCCACTTTCAGCGAGGCAAAGAGATAGGGCAGCGACGATGGCAGCCGCAGCTTCCAGAAGCCCTGCGACGTGCTCGCATTATAGGTCCGCAGCAGGTCGAGCTGCATGGAATCCGGACTGCGCAACCCTTTCACCATGCCGACCACCACCGGGAAGAAACTCAGATACGCCGAGATGATCGCCTTGGGGATGATCCCCTGAACCCCGACCGAATACAGCACCACGATGATCATCGGCGCCAGCGCGATGATCGGGATGGTCTGGCTGACGATGGCCCAGGGCATCACGCTCATGTCCATCACCCGGCTATGTACGATCCCGACCGCAAGCAGAATGCCCAGCACCGTACCGATCCCGAACCCGAGCAGCGTCGCGCTCAGCGTCACCCAGCCGTGAAACAGCAGGCTGCGCTTGGAAAAGGCACGGCCCTTGAGCACCATCGCCCCGCTTGTCTGCCAGAGTTCCACCGCCACCTGATCAGGCGTCGGCAGCCTCGGCTTGTCCTGCACCAGTGTATCGCCCCATTGGGCAGGGTTCGCCAGTGACAGCGCAATCGCGCTCATGTCGCGCCGCGCCGCCGCGCCTTCGGGAGAGATCACCGCGCCCTCACGTTCGGCCTGTGTCAGCGCGGTCTTGATATTCATTGGCACCGCCGCCGCGTACCAGAACAGTACGATCGCGGCGACCACCACCAGTACGGCCCAGAACGTCCGCATCATGCCGCCCTCACATCAAGGTCGGCTTGCAAGCACATGACATCATTCATCAAGATGCCCCGCCCGCAGACCTTCCCGCACCCGGTGCGCGATCTCGATGAACTCCGGCGTATCGCGGATTTCAAGTGGCCGCTCTTTCGGCAGCGGGCTTTCGATCACATCGGTGATCCGGCCCGGCCGCGGGCTCATCACCACGATCCGCGTCGACAGATACACCGCTTCGGGTATCGAATGGGTTACGAAACCGATCGTCTTCTCGGTCCGCGCCCAGAGCGCGAGCAGCTGTTCGTTCAGGTGATCGCGCACGATCTCGTCCAGCGCCCCGAAAGGTTCGTCCATCAAGAGTATATCGGCATCGAACCCAAGCGCCCGCGCGATGCTGGCGCGCTGCTGCATCCCGCCCGAAAGCTGCCAAGGGTATTTACCGCCAAACCCTTCCAGATCAACCAGTTGCAACACGTCCTTGACGCGCTTTTCCTGCTCTTCCTTGGAAAACCCCATGATCTCGAGCGGCAGCTTGATATTGCCTGCGATGGTCCGCCACGGGTAAAGCCCCGCCGCCTGGAACACATAGCCATAGGCCCGCGCCTGCCGGGCCTGTTCGGGTGACACCCCGTTCACGGTGATCTCGCCCCCGGTCGGGTGTTCAAGCGCCGCCATGCAACGCAGAAAGGTCGTCTTGCCACAGCCCGACGGGCCGATAAAGCTGACAAAGTCTCCCTTTTCGATGGAAAGGTTCACGTCCTTGAGCGCATGAACCGGACCGTCATTGGTCTGAAAGGTCAGCTCGAGATTTCTGGCTTCAATGACCGGCATTAAGGCTCTCTTCTTGTTCATAAAAACTTAAGGCACCCGGTTTCCGACGATGCACAAGCGGTGCACAAACCGTACACCCCCTGTACATCGCAAAGGTGCCCAAGACGGTCAGACACCGGTTGCCGGGATGCCCGTGCGCTGCACCGGACGCGGCGAGGTCAGCTCTTTCCACTGCGACAGCGCCTTGTTGACCGGCGTGTTCGGCGCGCGTTCCACGAACTTGCCGTGGCCCGGTTCGGCACGCAATTCGCCGTCATATACCGCGACCTGCCCACGGGTCAGGGTAAAGCGCGGCAGGCCCGTCACCTCTTGCCCCTCGAACACGTTGTAGTCGATCGAGGATTGCTGCGTGGCGGCCGAGATCGTCTTGCCTTTTTTCGGGTCGAGCACGACGATATCCGCATCCGCGCCCACAAGGATCGCGCCCTTCTTGGGGTAGCAGTTCAGGATCTTGGCGATATTGGTCGAGGTCACGGCGACGAATTCGTTCGGCGTGAGCCGCCCGGTTGCGACGCCGTGGGTCCAGAGCATCGGCAGGCGATCTTCCAGACCGCCGGTGCCGTTCGGGATCTTGGTGAAATCGCCGACGCCATAGCGTTTCTGTTCGGTGGTAAAGGCGCAGTGGTCCGTCGCGACGACCGAGAGCGAACCGGACATCAGCCCGTGCCAGAGGCTTTCCTGGTGCTTCTTGTTGCGGAACGGCGGGCTCATCACGCGACGTGCGGCATGATCCCAGTCCTGGTTGAAATACTCGCTTTCATCCAGCGTCAGGTGCTGGATCAGCGGCTCGCCCCAGACGCGCTTGCCCTGCTGGCGCGCGCGGCGGATCGCCTCGTGGCTTTCCTCGCAGGAGGTATGCACCACGTAAAGCGGCACACCAGCCATGTCGGCGATCATGATCGCCCGGTTGGTGGCCTCGCCTTCGACCTGCGTGGGCCGGGAATAGGCATGGCCTTCGGGACCGTTATTGCCCTCGGCCAGCAGACGCGCCGAGAGATCCGCAACCACGTCGCCGTTTTCCGCATGGACCATCGCGATGGCGCCCAGTTCGGACAGGCGCTGGAACGAGGCATACATTTCGTCATCCTGCACCATCAGCGCGCCCTTGTAGGCCATGAAGTGCTTGAAGGTGTTGATGCCGCGTTCCTTGACGACGGTCTCCATCTCGTTGAAAACCTGCTCGCCCCACCATGTGACAGCCATGTGGAAGGAATAGTCGCAATGCGCGCGGGTGGATTTGTTATCCCAGCGCTTCAGCGCGTCGAGCAGCCCCTGACCGGGATCGGGCAGCGCGAAATCGACCACCATCGTGGTGCCGCCCGCCAGCGCCGCGCGGGTGCCGCTTTCGAAATCGTCGGAACTGTAGGTGCCCATGAAGGGCATTTCGAGATGGGTATGCGGATCGATCCCGCCCGGCATCACGTAACAGCCGCTTGCATCAAGTTCTTCGTCGCCACGCAGCCCCTTGCCGATCTCGATGATCTGGCCGTTCTCGATCAGCACATCCGCTTCATAGCTGAGATCCGCCGTGACGATGGTCCCGTTCTTGATGACTGTACTCATGTCTCTCTCCTGTTGTCAGACCGAGGCATAACACCCGATCGCCTTTCCATGCACGCCGATGTCCAGAGGTCCGAAATCGCTTTCGACGCAAAGCGAAAAGTACCCTGCCGTCGGCAGATATATGACCCGGTAGGGTCCGTTGGGGCGGGTGACCGACCAGCATTTCTGGGTGATCCCGCCCGAAAAATTCACCGTCACCTCGCGCGGCTCGCGCAGCGCGGCGCGAAAGGCTTCCAGCGTCGGAGCCGCTTCGCGCGCGGACATGTCGTAATCCTCGATCTCGGCTTGGATGAGCGCCTTGATCCGTTCCGGTGTTGCGGTGTCGTTCATGCCGTCACCGCTGTTCGTATGATTGGTATATTCGTCATCACGCCCCGCCTGGAACCGGGGCGCGGCGGCGCGACAGCATTGAAAACAGTGGCTTTTCGACAAACAGGTGCACGATAGCACCTGCCGCCACGGCATAGATCGTCATAACCGCCATCATGCCCAGCGGCGGCAGACCCCAAGGCGCGCCGAGCTTGACCAGAACGATACCGGCGAAGCTGATCGCGGGGATGTGGACGAGGTAGATCGAATAGGAGGCGTCGCCGAGGAAGGACAGCCATCTTGGTGGCTGAATGGCACCGGCGGCAAGCCCCATCACCGCGAGGCAGGCCCCGATTCCGTAGCACCAGGTCCGCACTGCCTTGCTCCAGTCGACAAGGGCCAGCTGTTCGCTGATGCCCACGCCAAAAAACGCCACAGCCCCGATGAGCAGCACCCAACGCGCACTCGGCAGGTCGAGCCGTCGGAAGCAAAGGGCCGCAAGGATGCCAAAGGCAAAGAGCGGGTTGTAGAAGGACAGCAGGAAGTTGAACGGATAGCTTTCGAACCGGGCCAGAGAGGCCCAGACGCAGGCTAGCGTCCAGAGCACGAAAACCACCGCACCAAATCGCAGATTCAACACCAGTAGAGTGAATACGAGGTAAAAGAGCATTTCATATTGCAGCGACCATGCCACCCCGAGCACAGGTAGTTCAGGCATGGGCCAGAGCAGCGCCGATGTCAGGATCGCAATCGGATCGCGGGCGTTTTCTGGCCCCGCGCTGGGGACGGCGAAATAGGCCAGCGTCAGCAGACCGTAGATGACCCAGTAGATCGGGTAGATCCGCACGATCCGCTTTTCGAGAAAGCGCGGTGCGCGTTCGGGGACACCAAAGTCGCGCAGATGCACGAAAACCATGATGAACCCCGACAGCACAAAGAAGAATTCGACCCCCGCGTAGCCCATCTTGAAGAGGCCCGGCCCGACTTTTTCCCCGCCATAGTAATGTTCCGGCAGGAAATAGACCGTCAGGTGGTACAGGACGACCATCACGGCGGCCACGGCACGGCCCGCCTGAAGTCCGTCCAGCCTTGTCCTGGCGGGGGTCACTGTTTCACTCCACGATCTCGGCCGTTTCGACCACGGCATGGAGAAGCACATCCGCACCGGCGGCGGCCCAGTCCTTGCTGATCTCCTCGGCCTCGTTATGGCTGAGACCGTCGACACAGGGGCACATCACCATTGCGGTCGGCGCCACCTGATTGATCCAGCAGGCATCGTGCCCGGCGCCCGAGATGATGTTGCGATGGGAATAGCCCAGCCGTTCGGCGGCCGAGCGGATCGCGCCCACGCAGGTTTCGTCAAAGGCGACGGGGTCGAAACCGCCCACGTTTTCGAATTCGATTTCCATGCCCATTTCATCGCAGATCGCCTGCGCGTCAGTCTTGAGCCGCGCGACCATATCCTCGATCACCGAGAGTTCGGGCGAGCGGAAATCGACGGTGAACACCACCTTGCCGGGGATCACGTTGCGCGAATTCGGATAGACATCGATATGCCCCGCCGCCCCGACCGCGTCGGGCGCATGCGACAGCGCGATCTCTTCGACCTTTTCCAGCACGCGGGCCATCGCGAGACCGGCGTTCTTGCGCATGGGCATCGGGGTCGACCCGGTATGCGCGTCCTTGCCGGTGATCGTCACCTGCGTCCAGCTGAGGCCCTGACCGTGGGTTACGACGCCGATGTCCTTGCCCTCGGCTTCGAGGATCGGGCCCTGCTCGATATGGAGTTCGAAGAAGGCATGCATCTTGCGCGCGCCGACCTCCTCCTCGCCGCGCCAGCCGATGCGTTTCAGCTCGTCGCCGAATGTCTTGCCCTTGGCGTCCTCGCGCTCATAGGCCCAGTCCTGCGTGTGAACGCCTGCGAAAACGCCAGACGACAGCATGGCGGGGGCAAAGCGCGTGCCTTCCTCGTTCGTCCAGTTGGTGGCGACAACCGGGTGTTTCGTCTTGATCCCCAGATCGTTCATCGAGCGGATCACCTCGAGCGCGCCGAGCACGCCGAGAACACCGTCATATTTGCCGCCCGTGGGCTGCGTATCGAGGTGGCTGCCGACATAGACCGGCAGCGCATCCGGGTCAGTGCCTTCGCGACGGGCGAACATATTGCCCATCTGGTCGAGCCCCATGGTGCAGCCCGCCTCTTCGCACCATTTCTGGAACAGGGCGCGGCCTTCGGCATCTTCGTCGGTCAGGGTCTGGCGGTTGTTGCCGCCCGCGATCCCGGGGCCGATCTTGGCCATTTCCATCAGGCTGTCCCACAGCCTTTCACCATTGATCTTGAGGTTTTCGCCCGGTGCGGCCATGGGTGGCTCTCCTATTTCAATTCTACTTCGACAAAGGCCATGGGCCGGTCCCCGCCATTGATCACGTTGTGATGCACGCCGGAGGAGCGACGATAGCTGGTGCCCGCCGCCATTTCGACCACGCGCGAGCTGCCATCGGGATCTTCGAGTTCCATGGTACAGTCCGTCAGCGTCGTGACAACATAATCCATGCCATGCTGATGCCAGCCGGTTTCCGCACCGGGTTCGAAATCGAAACGGGTGACGCGGACGCGGTCATCATCGATCATTTGCGTGGCTTTGGCGGCAGCGCGCATGGCTGGATCCCCTTGGCTATTATCTTTTTGACCATCTGGTCAAAGCGACGCTATCACGACAGGGTGAGACGTCAAGAAGTTGACACGAAACCCTCTTGCGTTGGGCGTTGGGAACGACGCGAATTTAGGCAGACGAAGGAGCCCCGATGAACGAAACCCGCCCCGTGACCCGTATCCAGCAGAAAAACCGCGCCACCATTCTTGATGCGGCGCTTGATGTTTTTTCGCAGCGGGGATTCGGCGGCGCAACGGTGGACCAGATCGCGGCGACGGCGGGGCTGAGCAAGCCCAACCTGCTCTACTATTTCCCGACCAAGGAGGCGATCTACGAGGCGCTGCTTGGCGGGCTGCTGGATACATGGCTCGACCCGCTTCGGGCCATGAAATCAAGCGGCGAACCGCTGCCGGAAATCCTTGCCTACGTGCAGCGAAAGCTGGAAATGAGCCGGGATTTCCCGCGCGAAAGCCGGCTGTTTGCCAATGAGATCATACAGGGCGCACCGCTTATCGAAAACGAGCTGAGCGGCGCCCTGCGCGACCTTGTCGACGAGAAGGCAGAGATCATAAACCAATGGGCGGATGAGGGCCGGATTGCCCGGGTGAACCCGCATCACCTGTTCTTTTCGATCTGGTCCCTGACCCAGCATTACGCCGATTTCGACGTGCAGGTACGCGCGGTCCTTGGCGAAGGCGTGGACGACCCCTTCCCCGAGGCACAGGTCTACCTGACCACCCTTTTCACCCGCATGCTGACCCCGTCCTGATCGAGAGATTCGCCCGCTGAACGGCTTGGCCGCGCGGCGCTGCAGGGCGGCTGACTGCAGGGAACGGGTTGTTTCTGCATAATTTGCAGGCACCGACACTGGCGCTCGCGCAATTTTCTTTGCTGTGCGCGCGGCGGGACGCTCAGGTTTTCGGCTCCTCCGCCGGTTTTGTTTCCGGCTCTGCACTGTCTGACAGGTTCTGGTCCTGCGGTTCTCCCCCAGATTGCACAGGCGCTGGCTCAACGGGCGCGTTTTCACCCTCACCATAGGCCAATGCGGCGGTTTCCGGGGTCGAGCCGCGCCCGGTGGGGGTCACCACGAAGCTGCCCTTTTCAGCCTCGGCCACGGGCGCGCGGGTCCGGATGCGCAGGATCGTGAAGCAGATCAGAAGGACATGCGCCACGAGAGTCGTAAGGAAAAGTCCGAAGGAGCCGAACTGCGCCATGCCGAAACCTGCAACCGTAGGCCCGATGATCGAGCCGAACCCGAAGATCATCAGCAAGCCGCCACTGACCTGAATACCGGTGCCCGGCGGGGCGTGGTCATTCGCATGGGCGACGATGATCGGGTACATGGCAAAGACCGTCGCACCGAAAGCCGCCGCCAGCAGGAGGTTGATGGTCAGCGCCTCGGGCTGCAGCAGGATAAAGGCGAGATCGGCCAGCAGCGCCGCCATGGCCACGGCGACCAGCACCTTGCGCCGGTCCAGCCGGTCCGAGGCCATGCCGATAGGCACTTGCGAAATGGCCCCTGCCAGCACCGGCAGGCTGGCAAAAAGCGCGATGGAGCCAAGCGCAAGCCCGACCCTGTCAGCATAGACGGCCGAGAGCGTGCCAAAAGCGCTGTTGGAGATGCCGACGCAGAACACCGCAACCACCGCGACCGGCGAATTGCGCCAGAGCGCGCCGGGATCGAGCCTGACGCTGACCAGCGGTTTGGGCGTGGCACTGGACGAGATCGAAAGCGGCACCAGCGCCAGACAGTAAAAGATCGCGGCAAAAACGAAGAAGGCAAAACCGCCCGTGTCTCCCAGCGCCAGCGACATCTGGCCGCCAGTGGAGGCCAGCAGGTTCACCATCGTGTAGATGCCAAAGATCCGACCGCGCGATTCGGGCTCGGCCCTCTCGCTGAGCCAGCTTTCGACGATCATCGCGGCCCCGGCGAAACAGAACCCCGACAGCCCGCGCAGCGGCACCCAGACCCAGGTCTTCATGTAGAGCAGCGAGAAGAGGACAGAGATGGCGGCAAACGCGGCCATCACGCCAAAGGAGCGGATATGGCCGACCTTGCCCACGAGCCTTGGGCAGAAGATGCAGCCGAGCACGTAGCCGACCGCCCAGCCAGTACCGAGAAGGCCGAGAGATGCGGCGCTGAAACCTTCGGCGGAGCCCCGGATCGGCAGGATCAAGGCATTGATTCCGCCCGCAAAGATCAGGAGGGCGGAACCGAAAAGAAGGGCGCTGATGGGGATAAACTGTCTCATGTCCCGCCCTTATGAGACCGCGCCCAAATTTCTTTCAAGAAATTTCACAAGAAAATGCAATTTTCTTGGGCGCGGTCGGGAGGGATCACTCCGCCGCTTGTGCTGCGGGATTGTTCGGGTGGGTCGTCCAGTTCGCGTATTCCGGCTCCACCACCTTCTGCGTCCGCTTGTCGATCTCGCCGGGTTGCAGCTCGATCATCGTGATGCAGTTCTCGACCGGGCAGACATCGACGCAGAGGTTGCAGGCCACGCATTCGTCATCCTGCACTTCGAACACCCGGTCCGCCGACATGGAAATCGCCTGGTGCGAAGTATCCTCGCAGGCAGCATAGCAGCGACCGCATTTGATGCAGGCATCCTGATCGATGCGCGCCTTGGTGATGTAGTTCAGATTGAGATACTGCCAGTCCGTCACGTTCGGCACGCCCTGACCGATGAATTCGGATGTGGAGGCATAGCCCTTTTCATCCATCCACTGGCTCAGGCCCGAGATCATTTCCTGCACGATCTTGAAGCCATAGGTCATCGCCGCCGTGCAGACCTGCACGTTGCCCGCCCCCATCACCATGAATTCGGCGGCGTCGCGCCATGTGGTGATGCCACCGATCGCGCTGATCGGTTTGCCGTGGGTTTCGGGATCGCGAGCGATCTCGGCCACCATGTTCAGCGCGATGGGCTTGACTGCCGGACCGCAATAGCCGCCGTGGGTGCCCTTGCCGTCGATGGTCGGCTGCGGTGCCAGCAGGTCGAGGTCAACCGAGGTGATCGAGTTGATCGTGTTGATCAGCGAGACCGCATCGGCATTACCCTTGAACGCGGCCTGCGCCGGTTTGCGAATATCGGTGATGTTCGGCGTCAGCTTAACGATCACCGGCTTGGAGTAGTATTTCTTGCACCATTCCGTGACCATCGTGATGTATTCCGGCACCTGCCCCACGGCCGAGCCCATGCCGCGTTCGGCCATGCCGTGCGGGCAGCCAAAGTTCAGCTCGATCCCGTCCGCGCCCGTGGCTTCGACCCGGGGCAGGATGTCTTTCCACGCCTCTTCCTCGCAGGGCACCATGATCGAGACGATGATCGCGCGGTCGGGGTAGTCCTTTTTGACGCGGGTGATCTCATCAAGATTGGTCTGCAGCGGCCGGTCGGTGATCAGCTCGATATTGTTGAGCCCGAGCAGGCGGCGGTCGGCGCCGTAGATCGCACCATAGCGCGGGCCGTTCACGTTCACCACCGGCGGCCCTTCGGAGCCGAGGGTCTTCCACACGACCCCGCCCCAGCCGGCCTCAAAGGCGCGGCGAACGTTGTATTCCTTGTCGGTGGGCGGCGCCGAGGCCAGCCAGAACGGGTTGGGGCTTTTGATGCCGAGGAATTCTGTTGTCAGATCAGCCATTTGGCGTATCTCCCCTGAAACGGAAACTTGGATTGGCTTTGCTGGTCTTATTTGTGTCTAGCATGGGTCAGCCCACCAGTGTGGCGTGAATGTCCATCGCGGCGTCGCGGCCTTCGGCCACGGCGGTCACGGTGAGGTCATCGCCGCCGCTGGCGCAGTCGCCCCCGGCCCAGACACCGTCGAGCGAGGTGCGGCCCGTGTCATTCACGGCGATCTTGCGACCCTCGAGCGTGATGCCCTCGGGTGTGTCGCCGAGCGTCTGACCGATGGCTTTGAACACCTGGTCCGCCGCCAGTCGGACGGTTTCGCCGGTGCCGGTCAGCCCGCTGCCGGTATCGGTGGTATATTCCAGCTCGATCTCGACCGCGCGGCCATTGCCGTGGACGGCGACGGGCTGGACATTGAACATCAGCCGTACCCCGTTCTGGGCGGCGAGATCCTGTTCGTACTTGCTGGCGGGCATGGCTTCCTGCCCGCGCCGATAGGCGATGGTCACGTTTTCCGCGCCCAGCAGTTTCGACTGAACCGCCGCGTCCACGGCTGTCATGCCGCCGCCGATCACGACCACGTTGCGGCCCACCGGCAAGGTGGTCAAGTCGCTGGTCTGACGCAGCTCGGCAATGAAGGAGACCGCGTCTTCGACGCCTTCGCGGTCTTCGCCCTCGGCCCGCAGGGCGTTGACGCCGCTGAGACCGATGGAAAGGAACACCGCGTCATGGGAGTCTTTCAGGCCCGGCAGGGTGATCTGGTCGCCCAGCGCCTGCCCTTCCTTGAGGGTAATGCCGCCGATCTGCATCAGCCAGTCGACCTCGGCCGTGGCAAAACCGTTGGGTGCCTTGTAAGCGGCAATGCCGAATTCGTTGAGCCCGCCCGCCTTGGGGCGCGCTTCGTAGATCACCACGTCATGGCCGAGCATCGCGAGCCGGTGCGCACAGGAAAGACCCGCAGGCCCTGCCCCGACGACCGCGACGCTTTTGCCCGTCGGTGCAGCGCGGGTGAACGGGTGCTTGCCCGCATCCATCAGCGTGTCGGTGGCGTAGCGTTGCAAACGCCCGATCTCGACCGGTTTGCCCTCGGCCACTTCGCGCACGCAGACCTCTTCGCAGAGCGTTTCCGTCGGGCAGACGCGGGCGCACATGCCGCCAAGGATGTTCTGATCAAGGATCGTCTTTGCCGCCGCCTCGGGCGTGCCGGTGGCGATCTGGCGGATAAAGAGCGGGATGTCGATGCTGGTCGGGCACGCCGTCATACAGGGCGCGTCGTGACAGAAATAGCACCGGTCCGCCGCCACCGCCGCTTCGTGCGGTGCGTAGGCTGGATGCAGATCGTCGAAATTCTCTTGTATTCGGTCGGCTGGAAGGCGCCCGGCCACGATGCCCGGGGTCGTCTGGCTATTGCCCATCATCATCTCCCTGATGATCGTTTCGCTTTATTGTTACATCCACCCTGCCACAGCTTTGCGACTTGGCAATAATTTTTTTACCGAAAGGTCAAAATATTCATCTGAGCGCTCGAAATGCCTTTCCGTTGAGCAGGAAAGCCGCCTTAGCCCGGTAAAAAGAGATATTTCATGTGCAGATATTTTATACTTGAAATAAATTCTGGAGACTGCCACTCTTTCCCGGAGGAAGCCCGAAAGCGGAGCGTATCATGAAAGTTGTTTGTCTGGGTGGCGGTCCTGCGGGACTGTATTTCGCGATCAGTATGAAACTGCGCAATCCCGAGCACGAAATCACCCTGCTTGAACGGAATCGCCCTGACGATACCTTTGGCTGGGGCGTGGTGTTGTCGGATGAAACTCTGACCAACCTGCGTGAGAACGACCCCAAGAGCGCCGATGCGATCCATGCGCATTTTGCCTATTGGGATGACATCTCGGTCATCCACAAGGGGGTGAACACCGTTTCCACCGGGCATGGGTTCTGTGGCATCGGACGGATGCGGCTGCTGCTCTTGTTGCAGGAACGGGCGCGTGAGCTTGGTGTCGATCTGCAGTTTGAAACCGACGTGACCGACATCGACGCGCTCTGCAAGGAATACGACCTTGTGGTCGCCGCCGACGGGATCAATTCGCGGGTGCGAAGCCATTACGCGGAACATTTCAAACCCGAGATCGATACCCGCGCCTGCAAATTCGTCTGGCTGGGTACTCATGCCAAGTTCGACAACGCGTTCACTTTCATCTTTGAAAAGACGAAGCATGGCTGGGTCTGGGCCCATGCCTACCAGTTCGACAGCGACACGGCGACGTTCATCGTCGAGTGTTCGGAAGAGACGTTCGATGCCTGGGGCTTTGGCAACATGACCCAGGAGGAAAGCATCGCGGCCTGCGAAGAAATCTTCCGCGACCATCTGGACGGCCATGCGCTGATGACCAATGCGAAACATATTCGCGGTTCGGCATGGATCAATTTCAACCGGGTGCTCTGCGAGAAATGGCATCACGAGAACGTCGTGCTGCTGGGCGACAGTTCCGCCACGGCGCATTTCTCGATCGGGTCGGGGTCGAAATTGGCACTGGAATCGGCGATTGCGCTGGCGGATCTGATCGAGAGCCAGCCGACGCTGGAAGACGCCTTTACCCGCTATCAAGAAGACCGGCGGCTGGACGTGCTGCGCCTGCAATCGGCGGCGCGCAACTCGACCGAATGGTTCGAGGAAGTCGAGCGCTATCTGGATCTGGACCCGGTGCAGTTCAATTACTCGCTGCTGACGCGCTCGCAGCGGATCAGCCACGAAAACCTGCGCCTGCGCGACCCGGAATGGCTGCGTTCGGCCGAGGAATGGTTTCAGGCGCAGGCCGGGGCGAACGGGGTGCATCGTGCGCCGATGTTCGTACCTTACCAGTTGCGCGACATGCGGTTGGTCAACCGCGTCGTGGTTTCGCCCATGGCGCAGTACAAAGCAGTCGATGGCTGCCCGACCGACTGGCATTTCTCCCACTATGCGGAACGGGCCAAGGGCGGCGCGGGGCTGGTCTATACCGAGATGACCTGTGTGTCGCCCGAGGGGCGGATCACGCCGGGCTGTCCGGGGCTTTACGCGCCCGAACACGAGGCGGCGTGGAAGCGGCTTTGTGACTTTGTGCATGCCGAGACCGAGGCGAAGCTGTGCATGCAGATCGGTCATTCCGGGCGCAAGGGCTCGACCCAGCTGGGCTGGGAGGTGATGGACGCACCGCTGAAGGATGGCAACTGGGAACTGCTTTCGGCCTCCTCGGTGCCGTGGTCCGATAACAACGCCGCGCCGCGCGAGATGACGCGCGCCGATATGGATGAAATCCGGGACCAGTTCGTCGCGTCGACGGAAATGGCAAATCGTGCCGGGTTCGACATGGTCGAACTGCACGCGGCGCACGGGTACCTGATTTCGTCGTTCATCTCGCCGCTGTCGAACCGGCGCTCGGATGAGTACGGCGGGTCGCTGGAAAACCGGATGCGCTATCCGCTGGAGGTCTTTGCCGCGATGCGCGCGGTCTGGCCCGAGGAAAAGCCGATGTCGGTACGGATTTCCGCGACGGACTGGGCCGAAGGCGGCGTCGGCGCCGAGGAAGCGGTCGAGATCGCGGCCATGTTCCGCGATGCAGGTGTCGATATCGTCGATGTCTCTGCCGGGCAGACCAGCACCGAGGCGCAACCGGTTTACGGGCGCATGTTCCAGACGCCGTTTTCGGACCGCATCCGAAACGAGCTGGAGATGTCGACGATGACCGTCGGCAATATCTATGAGCCCGATCACGTCAATTCGATCCTGATGGCGGGCCGTGCCGATCTGGTCTGCCTTGCCCGTCCGCATCTGGCCGATCCCTACTGGACGCTGCACGCGGCGGCGGCGCTTGGCGATACAGCGACACAATGGCCCCTGCCCTACCTGCCCGGCCGCGACCAGATGCAACGTCTGGCCGAGCGCGGCGAAGGCATGGGGATCAAGGTATGAGCGGCATCAAGGGCAAGACGGTTCTGATTACCGGCGGCGGCACCGGGCTGGGCGCGGATATGGCGGCACGCTTTGCCGCCGGGGGCGCGCGGGTCTGGGTCTCTGGCCGGACGGCGGCGACGCTGGAACAGGTGGCGGGCCAGCATGGCGACATCCACATGGTCGAAGCGGATGTGACCGACGAGACCTCGGTCGCGGCGATGTTCGATTTCATCGACACGCCCGATATCGTGATCGCCAATGCCGGGGCCTCGTCGAGTGGGCCCATGGTGCGCACCGAACTGGCCGAATGGGAATCGATGCTTTCCGTGAATCTGACCGGTGTTTTCCTGACTTTCCGCGAAGGTCTGCGCAGGATGAAGGGCAGCCATTGGGGGCGGTTGATCGCCGTGGCCTCGACCGCCGGGCTTAAAGGCTATCCTTATGTCGCGCCCTACGCGGCGGCGAAACACGGGGTGATCGGGCTGGTGAAATCGCTCGCTCTGGAAACGGCGAAATCGGGGGTGACGGTCAATGCGCTCTGCCCCGGGTTCCTCGATACGGAGATGACCGTGCGCAGCATCGACAACATCATGGTCAAGACCGGGATGAGCGCCGAGGATGCCCATGCCAGCCTTGCGCGCATGTCGCCGCAGAACCGACTGATCAAGCCCGAAGAGGTCAGCGCGGCGGCGTTCTGGCTTTGCGGCACGGGCTCCGAAGGGGTCACGGGACAGGCGATTTCGATCTCGGGAGGCGAGGTTTGAGCCGGTCGCTGCCGAAGCAGCGGCTGCGGGTCTGGTTGCGGATGCTGTCGGCCCAGCGCGAGATCGAAACCGGCTTGCGCGAGGCTTTGCGGGTGAAATTCGACAGCACCCTGCCCCGGTTCGACGTGATGTCGGCGCTGGATCGCTATCGTGACGGGCTGCGGATGAGCGAACTATCGGCCAAGCTGAAGGTGTCGAACGGGAACGTGACCGGCATCGTCGAGCGGCTGGCGGGCGAAGGGCTGGTCGAACGCGTGGCCGTGGATGGCGACCGGCGCGCGATGCAGGTGCGGCTGACGCCTACGGGCGCCGAGCGCTTTGCCGAGATGGCAACGGCCCACGAGGGCTGGATTGACGAGCAGCTGTCGGCATTCGACAGCGATGAGCTGGAACAATTGATCCGTCTGCTGGAGCGGATGGGAGGAGAAAACGCATGAGCGAGATGAGCGGATACGTCGCGGAACATTTCAAATTCGAAGCGGCGGATGGCATCGCCAAGATTTGCCTGAACCGGCCCGAGCGCAAGAACCCGCTGACCTTCGAGAGCTATGCCGAGCTGCGCGACATGTTCCGCGCGCTGGCCTATGCAAGCGATATTCACGCGGTGGTCTTCACCTCGAACGGCGGCAATTTCAGCTCGGGCGGGGATGTACATGACATCATTGGGCCGCTGGTGGCGATGGAGATGCCGGAATTGCTGCAATTCACCCGGATGACCGGCGATCTGGTCAAGGCGATGCTGCATTGTGGCAAGCCGATCATCGCCGCCGTGGACGGGATCGCCGCTGGCGCCGGGGCGATCATCACCATGGCCTCGGACCTGCGTCTGGCGACACCAGAGGCTAAATGCGCCTTTCTTTTCAACCGCGTCGGCCTTGCGGGCTGCGACATGGGTGCCTGCGCGATCCTGCCGAGGATCATCGGTCAGGGCCGTGCGGCGGAGCTGCTTTACACAGGGAGAGCGATGAAGGCCGAGGAAGGTCTCGCCTGGGGTTATTGGAACGCGCTGCATGACGCGGATGCGCTGGAAGAGGCGGCGATGGAGATGGCACGCCGGATCGTGGCGGGGCCGACATTCGCCAACGCGATGACCAAGAACCAGCTGAACATGGAATGGGACATGAGCCTTGACCAGGCGATCGAAGCCGAGGCGCAGGCGCAGGCGATCTGCATGCAGACCGGCGATTTCGAACGCGCCTATCGCGCTTTTGTCGCCAAGGAAAAACCGGTGTTCGAAGGCAACTGAGCGCAGGACGGGCCGAGGGGCCGGGGTTTTCCGTATTTGGAACGAGAAGAAGGGGAAGTTGCGCATCATGGTGGACCGGACATTTCTGGACTGGCCGTTTTTCGAGGATCGGCATCGCGCGCTGGCGGCGGCGCTGGAGGAGTGGTGCGCGGCGAACCTGCCGGTGGATCACGACGATGTGGACGGGGCCTGTCGCGGGCTGGTCGCGGCGCTGGGGGCAGCCGGGTTCCTGCAGCATTCCGGCGGCGAGGCGCTTGATGTGCGCTCGCTGTGCCTGATCCGCGAAACTCTGGCGCGCCATGACGGGCTGGCGGATTTCGCCTTTGCCATGCAGGGGCTGGGCATGGGGGCGGTATCGCTCTTTGGTTCGGAGGAGCAACGGGAGTGGCTGAGACAGACCCGCGCCGGAGAGGCGATCTCCGCCTTTGCGCTAAGCGAACCTGCCAGCGGCTCGGACGTGGCGCAGCTTTCGACGACTGCCGTGGCGGATGGCGACGGCTATGTCCTGAACGGGGAGAAGACCTGGATTTCGAACGGCGGGATCGCGGATGTCTACACTGTGTTCGCGCGGACCGGCGAAGCGCCGGGCGCCAAGGGGTTGTCGGCCTTCCTTGTACCGGCGGATACGCCGGGGCTCGATATAGCCGAGCGGCTGGAGGTGATCGCGCCACATCCGCTGGCGCGGCTTCGGTTCAACGATATGCGCCTGCCTGCCTCGGCTCTGATTGGCACTGGGGGCAGCGGGTTCCGGATTGCCATGTCGGTGCTGGACGTGTTCCGCTCGACAGTGGGCGCGGCGGCGCTGGGGTTTGCGCGGCGCGCGCTTGAAGAAAGCCTTGCCCGCACCGGATCGCGACAGTTGTTTGGCGCGCCGCTGAATGATCTGCAGATGGTACAGGGGCATCTGGCCGATATGGCACTGGGGGTCGATGCTTCGGCCCTGCTGGTTTACCGCGCGGCCTGGACCAAGGACATGGGCGCGCCCCGGGTCAGCCGCGAGGCGGCGATGGCGAAGCTGCACGCCACCGAGACCGCGCAAAAGGTGATTGATGCGGCGGTGCAGCTGCATGGCGGCGACGGGGTGCGCAGCGGACACATCGTCGAGAGCCTATACCGTGAAATCCGGGCGTTGCGCATCTACGAGGGTGCCTCGGATGTGCAGAAGGTGGTGATTGCAAGACAGGTGATGGGAGCATGACCATGCTGGGACCAAGCGCGCATAGCGACACGTTTACGCGGGACAATCTGCCCGCGCCGGAGATGTGGCCCGAGATCGACCTCGGGGCGCATAGCTATCCGGAATATATCAACATCGGCGTGGAACTGACCGACAAGCTGGTGGCGCAGGGGCACGGCGATCGCACCGCGCTGATCGGCAACGGGCGGCGGCGCAGCTACAAGGAACTGACCGACTGGACCAACCGCATCGCGCGCACGCTGGTCGAGGATTACGGCGTCAAGCCGGGCAATCGCATCTTGATCCGCAGCGCGAACAACCCGGCGATGGTGGCCTGCTGGCTGGCCGCGACCAAGGCGGGGGCCGTGGTTGTGAACACCATGCCGATGCTGCGCGCCGGAGAATTGGCCAAGATCGTCGACAAGGCCGAGATCACCCATGCGCTTTGCGACACAAGGCTGATGGACGAGATGATCACCTGCGCGAAATCCAGCGCCACGCTCAAGACGGTGATCGGCTTTGACGGCACGGCCAATCACGACGCGGAACTGGACCGCGCCGCGCTGGACAAACCCGTGAGTTTTGACGCGGTGCAGACCGGTCGCGATGACGTGGCGCTCTTGGGCTTTACCTCGGGCACCACGGGTGAGCCGAAGGCGACGATGCATTTTCATCGCGATCTGCTGATCATCGCCGATGGCTATGCGCGTGAGGTGCTGGGCGTCACCCCCGAGGATATTTTCGTCGGCTCGCCGCCGCTTGCCTTTACCTTTGGCCTTGGCGGGCTGGCGGTGTTCCCCTTGCGCTTTGGCGCCTGCGCAGTGCTGTTGGAGAATGCCTCCCCCCCGAACATGATCGAGATCATCGAGACATACCGGGCGACCGTGAGTTTCACCGCGCCCACCGCCTATCGCGTGATGCTCGCCGCAATGGAGGAAGGCGCAGACCTCTCCAGCCTGCGCGCCGCCGTTTCCGCAGGTGAGACCCTGCCCGCCCCTGTTTATCACGACTGGATCGAAAAGACAGGCAAGCCGATGCTGGACGGGATCGGGTCAACCGAGATGCTGCATATTTTCATCTCGAACCGTTTCGACGATCACCGCCCCGCCTGCACGGGCAAACCGGTGACCGGCTACGAGGCGCGGATCGTGGGCGAGGATGGCTTGGATGTCGAGCCGGGCAAGGTCGGAAGGCTGGCGGTGCGCGGCCCTACGGGCTGTCGCTACCTGAACGACAAGCGACAGGGCGAATATGTGCAGGACGGCTGGAACCTCACCGGCGACAGTTTCTCGATGGATGCCGATGGCTATCTGCATTTCGCTGCCCGGTCCGACGACATGATCATCTCATCGGGTTACAACATCGCCGGCCCCGAGGTCGAAGCCGCGTTGCTGGCCCATGAGGACGTGTCGGAATGCACTGTGATCGGGGTGCCGGACGAGGCACGCGGTGAAATCGTGCAGGCCCATGTGGTGCTGCGTGAAGGTGTCGAACCCGGCCCCCTGCAGGTGAAACTCTTGCAGGATTTCGTAAAGGCAAAGATCGCGCCTTATAAATACCCGCGCTCGGTGATCTTTACCGATGCCCTGCCGAAAACCGCCACCGGCAAGATCCAGCGCTTCCGCCTGCGCGACGACTAGGCGGTCCGCCAGCGGAACAGTCGGAACCGTACCGCTGTCCGGTCCTCCTCAGGGCGCGGTGCCTGTTGCTCCCGCGCAGCTTCAATCTCGCGCTCATGGGCGCGCAGGCGCCGGGTCGGTGGCGCCCAGCGCCCCAACTGCAAGGCCATGGCGGTCGCGTGTTCATGGTAGGGCATGGGAAACTCCGTGATTGCAATTCCAATCAATCACGTCTCTCCTGACATCCTGCTGTCAGCAGCCCCTGCTACTGTGTCAGCAGAATATCCAAAGGCACGCCCCATGAACCGTTCCAACCGCCTGTTCGAAATCATCCAGCTGCTGCGGGCCACCTCCCACCCGATGACCGCCCGCGCACTGGCCGAACAACTCGAAGTCTCCGAACGCACGATCTATCGCGACATCGCCGCGCTTCAGGCGATGCGCACCCCGATCGAAGGCGAAGCGGGCATTGGCTATGTCATGCGGCGCGGCTACGACCTCCCGCCGCTGAACTTCGACTCCGAGGAGATCGAAGCGCTGCACGTCGGTCTCGCCCTCCTCGCACGCACCGGTGACAGCGCCCTGCAGGCCGCCGCCAGCCGCATCTGCGCCAAGATCGACGCACTACATTGTGCCGCCGACTGGCTGCAGGTCGCCCCTTGGGGGGCAAAAAAGGACGACCCGCTCAAGGGCTGCGTCTCCATCGCCTTGATGCGCGAAGCGGTGCGCGACGAGCGCAAGCTGCGGATCACCTACCGGGATGCCGATGACCGTGAGACGGAAAGAACCGTGCGCCCGGTGGGCGTCGTCTATCACCTCGATTGCGCCTTGCTTGCCGGCTGGTGCGAGTTGCGCCAGTCATTCCGCCACTTCAGGGTCGACCGGATCTGGACCTGTAGCGCACTCAACAGCTATTTCAGCGGCGAAGGCAATGCGCTGCGCCGCCTCTGGCTGGAAAACAACCGCTACGAGACGCCCGCCGCAAGCTGAACGCCCTGAAGGATACGACACCCCCCGCTTCTTTGGGTCAAAAATATCCCCGCCGGAGGCTCCTGCCCCATCAGCAGTCGCGCCGCCCGTCACGTCACGCAACCGCGCCTCAGGGAATGACAATCCCCGCCCGATTGAATCGCAGCTGGGCAGTCGTCATGTCATCATAGAGAAGATGCACCTCGATCAGTTGCACACTGCGCCGGGGAAAGCTGCGGTATGGCAGCCCGTCGCCGTCCAGAACCGCCGCCGGGGCGGGCTGGTCCGGGCGGCACTCCGGCATCTGCCAGACCTCCGGCGCCGCACCATTCACGCCGACCCGGATTTCATGCAGCCCGCAGCGCCATGCCCAGAGATGGCTGATGTACAAAAGATCCTGCCCGCCGAATTCGCGCACCGAAATCCAGTTGCCACGGGTGGCGTTCAGGATCGGGCGCACTTCCAGCGCCGTCAGGAACCGGCCCGAGGCGATCTGCGGTTCTGCCGCAAAGCCGGTTGATTGCTCTGCGTCGGTATCCGGCGCGGGCGTCTCGGATAACGGCGCGGCTGGTTCATCCGTGCTTTCAGGCAGGACGGCGATTTCCTTCGCGGTATCGGTCTCTTGTTCGACGGCGGCAGTCCCCGTGCTCCCCTCCGGGACGGCTGCGACCGCATCTTCGCTCCCTGTCTCCGGGCTGGTGGCAACGGCGTTTTCGGGCGTTTCCGCTTCATCCGGGGCCTGAGCGACGTCCAACGGGGCCGCGACGAGCGCCGGTGCCGCCGTTTCGGCCGCCACATTGTCAACGGCGGCAAGGGAATGCACCGAGGCAGAGAACATCAACAAGAACACTTCCAGCATGGCCCTGGCCTTTCTCTTTTCCTGCGGGGCTGCCATTCTCCGGGCAGCCTGCCCTTCCCGAATTTCAGGTTTTTTGTTTCAGAATTCATGCCTATAGTCGGCGGCACCGGCAAATGCCGCAGACCAAATCAAGCGGCTGAATCGAGTATGGCAAAGAAACAGCACCCTCGCCAAGCCTTCAATATCCTGATCATCGGGCAATCGGGCCGGTTGCAATATGAATGCCTGCTCTTCGCGGCGACACTGCGCCATACCAATCCGGATTTTGAGGGACGTCTTTTTGTGGCGGTGCCCAATGCCGGCCCGCTCTGGGATCGGGACCCGTCGATCCGCGATAGCGCCGTGCTTGACATGCTGGGCGAGCTTGGCGCGGAAATCCTGCCCTTTGAAAATCAGGTCTTTGGCCAGTCCTACCCGCAGGGCAACAAGATCGAGGCGCTGGTGGCCCTGCCCGAGGGGCAACCTTTTGTCTTTTTCGACAGTGACACCCTGATCACCGGCGACCTGACCGAGGTGCCGTTTGACTTCTCTTATCCCGGTGCTTCGCTGCGCCGGGAAGGCAGCTGGCCCACGCCCACGCTTTACGGCCCCGGCTATCACGGTATCTGGAAGTCGCTTTATGACCGCTTCGGACTCGATTTTGCGTCGAGCCTCGCGACGGAGCATCCCGAGGAATACTGGGAACGCTACCTGTATTTCAACGCAGGCTATTTCTTTTACCGCTGCCCGAAAGAGTTTGGCGAGAGATACCTCGACTACGCCCGGTCCATCAGAGACGATCCCCCTGTCGAACTGACCTGCCAGAGCCTTGATCCCTGGCTTGACCAGATCGCGCTGCCGCTGGTCGTTCACGGGCTTGGGGGCGGTCGGGATGCCCTGCCCGGCGGTCTGCTGGATGGGCGCATCAGCTGTCATTACCGGATGTTCCCACTGCTCTATGCGCGCGAAAGCGATGCGGTGATCGAGATGGTCGAAGCCTGCGCCGCGCCGAACCGGATCAAGAAGATCCTGAAGCAACATGAACCGATCAAGCGCATGATCTACCAGGGTCGTGGCCAGAAGGTGCGCGCGCTCTTCGACAGGTCGGCCCTGCCCCGGCGCGAACAGGCGATCCGCAACCGCATCAAGGCGCATGGCTTCTGGATGCGCTGAACGTGTCGGGCGCGCCCGCGGTGAGGATGGGAGCCTCCGGCGGGGATATTTTATGACCCAAAGAAGCAGGGGCGGTACGGTAATGATGAGCGGTCCTGCCTGTGGCAGAGGGTGAGCCGGGAGAGGGAAGCAGATGTCGGATGCATTCATTTTTGACTGCGAATTTCTGACGGCCGATGGCGCGCCCTCGCGGTTCTGGTGCGGGCCGTTTGACCCTGACCCGGTGGTGGCGCAGATCGGGATCGTCCGGCTGGGGCTGGAGGGAGATTTTCCGATTGCCGAGACCAAGCGGCTTTACGTTGTGCCGCCGGATCGGGCGGGCGGTCGGCAGGCGCTAGATCCGCTTTTCACGCGGCTGACCGGGATCGATGAGGAGGTGATCGATAGCGAGGGGCTGGCGCTGGAACAGGCACTGGCCGAGGTCGAGGCGTTTTGTGGTGGGGCGAAGCTCTGGTCCTGGGGCAAGGACGAATTCAACATGCTGGCGATCAGCTGTTATGTCGCGGGGATTGTGCCGCCGATTCCTGTCACGCAGTTTGGAAATGCCTGTCAGTTGCTGCTGAAAGCGGGCATGCCCTATGAGGAACTCAAGATGACGCGGAGCAACACGCTTTCGGCTTATTTCGGTATCGACCACCCGCCGCTGCGGGGGCATGACGCGCTGGATGATGCGCTTTCGGTGGCCTATGCGATGCAGCATCTGCTGAAGGAAGGTCGATTGTCGCCTTTGGAATTCGCATGAGGTGCCGGTTGTGGAAGATATGCGGCAGAAGACCTGCGAGGGTTCTATCTGGGTTATATCGACTGCCTGAACCGACGAAACTGGGCGGCACTGGGCGGTTTTGTGCACGCGGAGGTGGCGCATAATGGCACCCGGATCGGGCTATCCGGCTATCGGGAGATGCTGGAGGGCGATGTGGCGGCCATTCCCGACCTGTTCTTCGATGTGCGGATGATTCTGTACGACGGACCGGTCATTGCCAGCCGCATCCATTTCGACTGCACGCCTGTCGGGCCGCTGTTTGGCCTGCCGGTAAACTGGCGGCGCGTGCGATTTGGCGAGAACGTGTTCTACGAGATCGAAGAGGGCCGGATCTGGCGGGTCTGGTCGGTGATCGACAAGGATGCCATCCGCCAGCAGATCGAATGAAATGCCCGGCGCGGGCCGAGGCCAGCGCCGGGCGGATTAGTTGGGATCAGGCTTTTTCGAGCAGCGTGTAGGTGGTTATCAGCTCGTTCTGGGTCTGGCCGCGCATGATCTTGCCATTCGCGTCGCGTTTGCTTTTCGCACCCGCAGCCCGCTTGATGAGGCGGCCCATCTGCTGGTTGATCGGCGCCTGCGCCCGGGCAAGGGCGCGATCATCGGCGGTTTTGGCATCGACAGCGATTTCGTAATTGTCGACGAATTCGATTTCGCTCGACGCTTTACGGACCACGGTCAGGATGAAGTTTTCGTCGAAACCGCCCTCGGCATCTACTTCTCGGGCGAGTTCGACCGCACGGTCGAGCACGGCACGTTTGGCCGCGATGCGCCGGGCCATCGGATCCTCGGCAGGGGCGTTTTGGATCACGTAGGTTTCGGCCATCTTCTGCATGAAGGGGGCGATATCCATACCGGCGGCTTTTGCAGCCGCGCCGACGAACTTGCGCACCTCGGTATCGAGCAGGAAAGTGACGGTGTTCTGTTCGACCATCCGCTTGCGTTTCAGCGCGCGCTTTTGGGCGAGGGTCGGTTTTTCGCCGGTTTCGGCGGATGTCGCAGCGTCGGCACGAGCGCCTGTTTTGGCCTTGCCGGCACGCTTTTTATTCGGTTTTTCAAGTGTCTCTAGTGTTGCTGGCATTTCAGCCTCCGTTCTCAACATAGTTTCAAACTATGTTTTTTGACCTCAAAAGTCAACATAACCGCAGAGTATGTTCCGATCATGACCGGCGGGTGACATTGCCGTGCAGCGCCATGGTTGTTGCCCTGATCGACGCGATGACCTAGGCATATGCGACACATCTGAACACGGGAGAGAGACAGATGAGCGACGCCCCCAGTTATGGTTTCGACACCTTGCAGATCCATGCCGGCGCGCGGCCCGATCCGGCCACCGGCGCGCGGCAGACGCCGATCTACCAGACCACCGCCTATGTCTTTCGCGATGCCGATCACGCGGCGGCTTTGTTCAACCTGCAAGAGGTCGGCTATATCTATTCGCGCCTGACCAATCCGACGGTGGCCGTGCTGCAGGAACGTATTGCCACGCTTGAGGGCGGGGTCGGCGCGGTCTGCTGTTCCTCGGGCCACGCGGCGCAGATCATGGCGTTGTTCCCCCTGATGGCGCCCGGGCGCAACGTGGTGGTGTCCACCCGTCTTTATGGCGGCACGGTCACGCAGATGTCGCAGACCATCAAACGGTTCGGCTGGAGCGCGAAATTCGTGGATTTCGACGATCTGGGTGCGCTGGAGGCGGCGATTGACGAGGACACCCGCGCGGTCTTCTGTGAAAGCGTCGCGAACCCCGGCGGCTATATCACCGATCTGGACGCGGTTTCGGCAGTGGCCGACAAGGCGGGGCTGCCGCTGATCGTGGATAACACTTCGGCCACGCCTTATCTGTGCCGACCCATCGAACATGGCGCGACGCTGGTGGTGCATTCGACCACGAAGTACCTCACCGGCAATGGCACGGTGACCGGTGGCTGCATCGTGGATTCGGGCAAGTTCGACTGGGCGGCCTCGGGCAAGTTCCCGTCTCTGTCGGAACCGGAACCCGCCTATCACGGGCTGAAATTCGCGGAAACCTTTGGTCCGCTGGCCTTTACCTTTCACGGGATCGCTGTTGGTCTGCGCGATCTGGGCATGACGATGAACCCACAGGGCGCGCACTACACGCTGATGGGGATCGAGACCCTGTCGCTGCGGATGGAGCGTCACGTGGCCAACGCGGTGAAAGTCGCGAAATGGCTGGAACAGGACGAGCGGGTCGATTTCGTGACCTATGCGGGTCTGGAATCCTCGCCTTATTACGAACGTGTGTCGCGCATCTGCCCCAAGGGCGCGGGCGGGCTTTTCACCTTTGCGCTCAAGGGCGGGTACGAGGCCTGCGTGAAGTTCGTCAACGCGCTCGATATCTTTTCCCATGTGGCGAACCTTGGCGATACGCGCTCGCTGGTGATCCATTCCGCCTCGACCACGCACCGTCAGCTTACGGCGGAGCAGCAGGAAGCGGCGGGCGCCGGGCCGAACATGGTGCGGATTTCCATCGGGATCGAGGATGCGGACGATCTGATCGCGGATCTGGATCAGGCGCTGGCCAAAGCCTCGGCCTGAGGCATCGCCTTCCTAAAAACGAAAAGCGCGCCACTGTGAGTGGAGCCATTCCGACTTGTAGGACACACGCCCTACCTGCCTGCCGACCGA
>NZ_AQQP01000030.1 GCF_002210165.1 Phaeobacter sp. 22II1-1F12B
AATCATGTTCTCGAAACCGCGTCGAGGGCTGACTTTTTCAGCAACCTGCTAGATCCAATTCCCGCTTCTGGAATGGCAACCTACTTCTTGCTCCGAATTTCAACTGGCGAAATCGCGGTGGGGTAGCTATCACCAAATGTTTTCAAGGTGGTATCAATTTGTTCCAACCATGAGTTAGCAGCTTTTCTAAGCGTTTCCCTATCTGCGACCGACAATTCTGCCCCCTTCTGAACACCGACTGCTAAGTCATAAATCAGATCATCTATGTACACTTCCAGTGAGGCCATTGCCCATCTCGCGCGAAACATAGCGTGGTAGCGTTTATGCCAGCCAAAGGCCTTGGATCCCGCGCCAGCAATACCAACGATCGCTCCAAATGCCACACTAACCGTAGCGGCCAGTCCTGCGTCCGGCTTAACAAGAGCAATCACGACACCGACAAAGATGCCAAAAATAGCTATGGCGATAGTAGCGGTCGTAACAGTGTTAAATCCTTTTAGCGCCCATTTGCAGTCAGCTTGGAACTTTTGCCGCAGGTCTTTGACCCTCGATCTAATTACAATGACCCTGTTGCCCAAGTCAGGGCAGTGTTCGACGATCTCGTCAAAGTTTAGCCTATCCCTGTCGTCATCTTTGGCCTTTGGTTTGAAAAATTTTCTTGGCGTGACCGGCATTGTACATCCCCTTGGGCAAAACATTGTGAGACAGGGGTAAGGGCTTAAGTTCTAGCTGTGCTCCAGTAACTGGAACTTTGACGGAGGCAAATGGTCCAACCACAGGGTATCGGATCGTTGGATCCTTTTGAACTAAAAAAAAGCAAAGTGAATCCCCGGCCAGCGCGAAGCCAGTCGGGGTGTCTCTAAGGAATAATTCGGATCAGCACGTAGTCTGCTTGCCAGCGCCACTAGTCTTTAGCACCAGCAAAGCCCAGAGAACGTGCCGCCAGATCTTCAGCAGCCCTACGAGATAGATCGCCGCTGTATTCAGCGATAGTGGCCCTCTCCTCGAACGCGTCGATGTCGGGTATCATGCGGGCAACCTTATCTGATCCACTATGGCCCGCTTCTGCTCGTCGGAGATGCCTGCGGAGTAGATCCCGTAGGTGATCCCGTTCTCTGACCGAGCGGATCGGTGCCCCACCAGAGACGCGGTGAAGTGCTCCGGGACACCCGTCCTCTCACACTGCGTAACGAACCACTTTCTGGTGGAGTGGAACACCAGCCCTGGACGCTCCAACTCCAGTTGCTTCCTCAGTACAGCGAACCCCTTGGTAATCCGATTCACCGATAACTCCGGGAACAAGGGGCCGTGGCCGGGAAGCAACTGGAACAGGTCCTCCAGCACGGGATGAAGCGGCACCAGCCGTTCCGCAGCTTCGGTCTTCAGCAGTCGTAGCTCATTCGGTCGGACATGAACGAAGCAACCGAGGTTCCCCTTGGCGACCAGATCCTCTCTGAGCAGCCCAGCAGCCTCTCCGGCCCGCCTGCCCGTCAACAAGCAGGTCAGCAGTACCCCATGCAACTCCGGGTCCCGAGCCCCCAGCAACCGAACCACCTCTTCATCCGTGGGCACAGCATAGGGACGTGGCTTGATTTTCTGATCGAACAGGACAGACTTGAAGGGGTTGGCCTCCAGATGCCCCTCGTAGGCGCACCAGTCGAGCCAGTGATTGACCTGAGACCAGATGCGACGCTGTGTTCGCACCGTGATCTTGACCGGACTGCGGCTGCTGTAGACGAGTAGTTGGTCCAGCCCCATTCCTCTCGTTCTCTCGGACTTCCCGATGAGCGGAGACAGTTGGCTTATCGCTGTCAGGAACTCCCGTCCTTCGGTTCGGGACAGGCTGCAAATAGACCGGTCCCTGTAGCGGCTGACGAACAGACCCACAGAGTACCGGACGGACTTGAACCCGCCCGGACGCAACTCGTCGCTTCTTCGGTTCAGGTAGACCCGGCTAGCATCTCGGATCAGCACTTTCTGCCGGGATACCAGACGGTTGAACCTCGGACGTTCCAGAACAGCTCCAGAGGCCTCCAGAGTGGTCCGTAGGTGATCGAGTGCAGATTCCGTATCCTCGGCCCATGCAGGAGAGTTTTGGGCGCTCTCCGTGTCGCTGAGGGCTTCTTCCGCCTTCGACCGAACTCCCGCCACCAATGTCTCGTAGCGGGCATTGATCTCCGCAGCCCGAACCCGAGCGGTGGCTGTATCACCAGTCTTGAGCGACTGCTTGAGGGCCTGCTGACCGAGAACGACGGACACGTCCTTGGGGTAGTTACGGCGGTAAAGCCACGTACGCCCTTTCAGATAGGCATAGCGAATTTGAGCAGACATGATGCCTCCTCCTTTCTGTTTTGTTTTTGGGATTGGGGTTACTCGCTCTCGATCCGGAGGATCTGGTCGAGATCTGGTTCGCCGTATTCGCCAGCGAAGGGTCCGGTGAGGGCGTGTCCGCCCACACAGTCGTCATAGACAGTATCGACCCGGAACAGGTGTTCGGGGACGTCATCAAAGGCCGCGATGACCACGACGCTTCCAGCCCTGAGTTCCATGGTCACTGAAGCCATGAAAGCAGAACGATGATGATCAGGTAGAAGAAGACGTAGTCGCCAGCGGTAAACCGGGGCTTGCCCCTTTTTGGCTTGTCCGGCGTTAAGAGCCAGTGGAGCGCCTTAAGCACTTGAGACAGCGTGATAAACCTCCGTAGTTGCTATCAAATTAGATACGGAGGTTTTCTCTGTTTTGGTGGGGCCTAAGTTCCGCCGTGCAAGCGCTTCGCCCTAAAGCAAATGCTTGACGCGGCTGACGGATGCGCAAACAACTTGCATGACCATAGTCATAAAAAAATGAAATCGGAGACGCTGAGCTCTCCCGCTGCCTCTTCGATGATAATCTCACCGGTTTCCCAAGTGACTACTGCATTACTTTGGGATTGAGTAATCGAAACCTCCGCCGCCACGCCTCCGAGAAACCAAACCGCGTCCAGACCAGCCTCGAAGTCTAGAATTCGATCAGTCCCGGAGTCTTTTGACCAGTTAAACACGAAGACATCAACGCCAGCCCCACCCGTCATAGTATCGTCGCCGCCACCTCCGCGAAGCCTGTCGTCGCCCATCCCACCAAATAGATCATCGGACCCTGCTCCGCCAAATAGCGAATCCGATTTTTGGTTACCTCTCAGGTCGTCATTTCCATCAGACCCTACTAATCGATCTTTACCTGCCCCACCGACTAGGCGGTCATTCTGTTTCCCACCTTGCAGCAAATCGTTGCCGACGTCGCCGAACAGAACATCTCGCCCGGCACCTCCCTTGACCGTGTCGTCGCCGAAGCCTCCGCTCATCAAATCTTTGCCTCGTTGACCCTTTAGAACATCGCTTCCGTTTCCTCCGCTTATGAAGTCTTGACCGTCGCCTCCTACTAAGGTGTCCTGCCCGTCATGCCCCTCTACGTAGTCATCGCCAGTGCCACCAAATATGTGGTCATTCTGCCAGAAGCCGAATAACAGATCATTACCTGCACCTCCCCGCAACCAGTCATTTCCCTGTTTTCCCTCGATGTAATCGTCCCCCGCACCACCAAATATCTGGTCGTCATGCCAAGAACCCCAGATCTCGTTTGCAAGCGCGTTTCCCAAGATTTTGGTTGGTGCATGCATACTTAATTCGACCCGCTCGATCTGCTCAGGAATCTCGTAGGTGCCTAAGACGGACACAAAAACGCTGTCGTATCCACCACCGTCAAGTTCTACAAATTCAGATCCCTCGGTGAGAAAATAGGTATCATTCCCGTCGCCACCTTTGGCAGTGCCATTTGGCAAGACAAAAAAAAGTTTCGTCTTCCGAGCCTCCAACGACCGTCTCATTGGTTTCTACGACGCGCATTGAGAACTTGCTCAGTTCCTGTCGAAGAGCGTTAGATAGGAATAGCGTTGTTTCGTTGTATGCGGGATCAAGCGCCAAGTTGCTTTGATTCAGAGGATCATTCTTTGCATCAAAGACTTCTTCAGATCCATCATTGTACAAATTGTATCGGAATTCACTGGTGCGTAGTGAAATCGCGCATCCGATTGTTGACAGGATCCCAATCCTGCCGAGGTCCGTGTCCACGTTTTGCATTAACGGAACCAAGCTGGTTCCTTCCAGTCGGTTCGGGACGGGGACGCCAGTCAACTCTGCTAGCGTTGGAAAGACATCAAGAAAGTTCGTTGGCCGTGTGGTGACTGTTCCGGGTGTGCCAGCGTCTGGATCAGCGATGATGAGCGGGCTCGAAAGCGATGTTTCGTAGAGTGAATACTTACCATCTACACCCTTGTCGCCGAGATGAAACCCATGATCTGAAAACAGAACAACCGTGGTTGTCTCCCAAAGTTCGCTGCGATCCATTTCGTCGAGAACTCTACCGATCATATCGTCCACGAAACTGGCAGAGGCGAAGTAACTCAGTACGTTTTCTTTCCAATGGGTGGTGCCAATCGCCTTCGACGGTCCCGCAGCGAACTGTATGAAATCGAGAAAAAACTGCGGAACATCCTCAAGATCGTTGGGATCAAACCCGTCGCTTTTGATGTCGGCAACATCGAAGCTTTCAAATTACTCTTCTGGCACAACCCAAGGTTTATGGGGCTTGTGAAATCCGATGGATAGAAAGAATGGCTGATCCGACGAAGCTTCTGACAGGAAAGTCCTTGCGAACTCAGCAATCTTGTAATCGGGGTGATCCTCTGAAGTCACGGGCCGGTGCTTTGCATCGTCCGTAATTGCGACAGCAGTGTCGAAATCATCAGCTACCTGCCCAAAAATACCGTGAAAGACCTTGCCTGCAAGACCAGTCGTGTAGCCGGTATCCGAAAAATGCAAAGGTAGATATTCGTTGTTCGAAGCAACATCCGTCGCAAAGAGGGATTTGTTCTGATAAACTCCAGTTGTGAAAGCGCTTTCACCGGTCAACATAGCAGTGCGAGCCGGATTACACTGCGGCGACGTCGTTGAGTTCGCAGAGAAGGTGATACCTTGCGCCGCCAGACGTTCAAGGTTTGGCATTTGCAAGTCGAGGCCAAAAAAACTTGCGAACCTTTTATAGTCGAACAAGTCGTCAACAGCGATTAGCAAAACGTTCTTGTTGAAGCTGCCTTTTGGAGCACCAGCACTGATTTCCGAGCCTTCAGAGAACATGTCACCCCCTCCTGTGATGTCCTAAGAATTCGACCTCGTAGAATGTGGCCACTGTCCATGATGTGCCAAAAGCTTTCTTTCCGCCTTGATCTTTGTCAAAGTGAACACTCTCCTCGTTGATGCTCCTGTGGATCGAAGAACGGCAAACCCAAATCTAACGGGCCTAGCGCAGTACCCCACTAGGCACCGTGGCTGCGCGGCTGATGAGGATCCAGCGCGGATCGCTGATTGTTTTCCTCTCAACCAGAAAGTGGTTCGTTACCCAGTGTGAGAGGACGAGTGTCCCGGAGCACTTCACGGCGTCTCTAGTTGGGCATCGGTCCGCTCGGTCAGAGAACGGGATTACCTGCGGGATCTACTCCGCAGGCATATCCGACGAGCAGAAGCGGGCCATAGTGGACCAGATACGACTTCCAGCGGTCTAGTGGGCGGCCATCATCGGCGGGCTCTTAGCGGGCTCGCCGGGGAGCTTGCGCTTTGCTTTTTTCTTTCTGTGGTGCTGGGAGGTTGGAGTGGAACGATGTGCTTGGATCTCTTCTTAAAGACCGAGTCACATCCACAGACCGCCCCAGCCTCACTCGTCCTTCGGTCTCGTTTTGCCCCAGTAACCGCCCCAGATCGTCCACCGACTGAGAAAAGCCGATACCAGTCATCGGAGCGCAAGGCTTCCTACCACCCCAGCCAGTACTCTTCCTGAGAATGCTCCATGGGGATCCGGGCAACAGTTTTGCCGGAATGCCGCCGTTTAGTGCGCCTTTGGCTCCAACGGCGGTCGGAGCTTTGAGGAGAGTCCGACAGGTAAAGGATTCAGCAAGGACTACCTCGGTAAGAAGGTGCTGCGGTGAGGCTACCGTTTCAAGCGTCTGACTTTCTCGAATTCTCCGGGTCTTCCGGCCTCGTTCCATTGTTCGAGTAGGACTTGGGCCGCATATAGCAACCCGGTCACCTCGGTCAGCGCCGGATGGTCGCCCAAGCTGTCAACTTCCGCCTTTGCGTATTCGATCAACCGTTCCTCCGGAGATACTGGTTGCTCCTTGTTCTTGTCCCTATTCATGACCCCTCCCGCTTGTGTTCCCCTTCCATCGGCGCGCTTTGAAAACTCCCCTTTGTTTCAACCCCCTACAGCCGCGCCAACAGCAACAATAACTGGCTCTTACCAAAGGTACGCTTGAAGAATTCTGCTGGATCAATGTTTATGCTTAACCTCTCGAGACCGACTACGCCCAGCCGCGACCCAAAAGGCAAACGCGCTTCATGGGCGGTCTCCTGAGCCTCCATGAACGAGAAAAACGACCGACGGCCTTGCGCTCATATGCCCCGCGACGAAATTCCGCGAGGGGCGCTGGTCATGCAACCATGAAAACTCCGACACGACCGCCAAGCCGCACGGGCTTTTCTTTTTTGTCTAAAGCCGCTTAGATCGAAACCTCGGCCGCGAAACGCCGGATTGAACAGAAGAGAGCCAGCCCCTTCATGACGTCCAGCTTGATCCTCTTCCTGGTATCCGCCGCTGCACTGCTAACGACCGTGTTGATCCCGGGCTGGTCCGATTTCCTTACGCTCTCGGCGCCCTGTTTCCTTGCCGCGAGCATCCTGCTGATCCGAAGCGGGATTCGCAGGGTGCGGCGCAAGCAATGGGTCGTGGTGGACGGGTCGAACGTCATGCACTGGCGTGACGGGAAACCGCGACTTGAGACCGTGAAAGAGGCCGTCGCCCAACTTGAAGCCTCGGGATTTACGCCCGGTGTCGTATTCGATGCAAATGCCGGGTACCTGCTTTTTGACAAATACCTTCACCACCGGGCTTTCGCCAAACGGCTGGGCCTGCCGGAAGAGCGCGTGATGGTGGTGCCCAAGGGGACACCGGCAGACCCGACGATCCTTGCGGCGGCCCGCGACCATGGCGCGAGAATCCTGACAAATGACCAGTTTCGGGACTGGTCGGACCAGCATCCGGAGATCAAAGATCCCGGTTACCTCATTACTGGACGCTACGCGTCGGGCCGTCTCAAGCTGGACCTTTAAGTGACGACGAACCAAATCCGTTTCAGCTTACGGCAGGTTCTCACGAAAGATGATTTCCAGCTTCATCGGCGCAAGGGAACGACCGGGTTTTTGAATCGCGTCGATTGCGCGGTCGATCAGGGTGTCGGGGTCGGTGTTGAACACCGCATCCATCGCGCCCTCGACAAGGGCATTGCGTGTGTCGCGCGTCAATCCGTGACCGACAAAGACGATGTCCTGCCGCGCCCGTTCGGTCAGCGCACGGGCGATCCCGCCGGATGAGCCGCCCACATTATAGATGCCCAGGAGGTCGGGGTTTTGATCGAGCAGCGCGATGGTATGGCGGTAGTTCTGACCGCTGTCGTCATGCCCTTCCCGCATGCCAACTAGGCGTAGGTGCGGAAAAAGTTCCTCTTGGATCGAGAGAAACCCGGCCTCTCTTTCGCTATGCGCCCGGTAGTGGCGCGACCCGGCCACCAGCGCGACGGAGCCTTCGCGCCCGTTCACGAAACGACCGATCAGCAGGCCCGCCGTGCGTCCGACCGAGCGGTTTTCGTGCCCCACGTAAGCGTCACAATCCGCATGACCGAGGTCGGAAACGATAGTCACAAGCTTGACGCCTTTCAGGGCGACCTCGGCCACGGCCTCGCGCACTTCGGGGTGGTCAATGGCGAAAAAGGCGATTCCATCGGCCCAGGTCGCATTGCGCCGGATCGCCTCGGCCAGCGCGGCGGCGTTGAAGCCCTCGATAAAGAAACACCGGATGCGGGGGCTGCTTTCCTCCTGCGCCGCCACCCTTTCGCGCAGGTGCTCGCCGAGGTCGCGGAGGTATGGATTTGTACCGGCGGGCAGCAGAAAAACGATCTTGGCCTGCTGGCTTGTGGTCAACGCGCGCAGGTCCGCAGAGCCGAGAAAGCCCAGCGCAACCGCCGCGTCGAGCACCTGCTGCCGGGTGCGTTCCTTGACACCTTTGCGGCGGTTGATCACGCGATCCACCGTCGCGAGCGAGACACCTGCCCGCGCTGCAACGTCTACCATCTGCACCCGACCGGGAAGGGAAGTTTTGTCACTACACATCAGAACACCTCAAAACACCTCATGTGTTTTGCTTTGACACAGCATGCAGCGGAAACCTAATTTGGTCAAGAATTGCGGTGTTTTGTTGTGATTTCGAACTAGAACACCGGGAGGGGATGGCGAAGAGCCATCAAAACACATCAGAATTCTGAGGGAGGAATTCACATGACAAATACCCTGACCCGTCTGGGCCGCCGTTCGGTTCTGGCGCTTGGCGGCGCCGCCGCTGTCAGCGCCGCGCTACCGATGCGCGCCCGCGCGCAGACCGTTCTGCGTTACGGCCACAACAACGAGCCCGCCTCTGTTGCAGGCGCTCAGGCCGACTGGTTTGCCGAAGCGCTTGGCGCATCGTCGAACGGCGACATCCAGGTCGATGTCTACCCCGCCAGCCAACTGGGCAAACTGCAGGAACTGGCCGAAGCCGTTTCGCTGGGCACCATCGCCTTTTCGCACAACACTGCAGGCGCGCTTGGCTCGCTTTACGAACCCTTCGCCGCGCTCGACACGCCGTATCTGTATCGCGACATCGATCACCTGATGGCGGTGACGGATGTGAATTCTCCGGTCATGCAAGAGCTGAACGAGGGCCTGATCGCCGCCGCCAACGTGCGGGTGATCTATGCGCATTACTTTGGCCGCCGTAACCTGACCTGCAACAAGGCGGTGATGTCGCCCGAGGATCTGGCCGGCGTGAAAATTCGCGCGGTGCCCTTCCCGATTTACACCACCGCTGTCGAAGGCATGGGCGCTGTCGCGGTTCCGGTCGACTGGTCCGAAGTGCCGACCGCCCTTGCCACCGGCGTCGTGCAGGGTCAGGAGAACCCGGTCAACGTGGTGCTCAAGGTCAAGCTTTTCGAGGTCCAGTCGCACCTGATGCTGACCGGCCACATGTCCAACGCCGAAGTCGTCGTGATGAACGAAGACGTGTGGCAGGGCATGAGCGACGAACAGAAAGCTGCCGTCGAACAGGCCGCAAACGAGACCCGCGAAAAGGCAACCAAGGCCATTCTCGACAATGAAGAGGCCGAAACTCAGGCGTTGCGCGATGCAGGCATGACCGTGATCGGTGAAGAGGACGGGCTGGACCTCGCGGCCTTCCGCGAAGGCGTGGACAAGCTGGTTCAGGAACGCTTTGGCGACAAGTACGGCGATCTCTACGAAAAGATCGCGGCTATTTCCTGATGACATCTGAAAGCAAAGGTCGCGCGGTTCTCGCGCGGCTTTCCCTTGTCGGTATTTGGCTGGGCATGGCGATGCTTGCGCTCATGGCCGGGCTGGTGGTGCTGCAGGTCGGCGCGCGCAACTTGGCTGACCTTGGCCTGCCATGGGCCGATGAGCTTGCGCGGTTCTGCTCCATCGGGCTTGTCTTTATCGGCATCCCGGCGCTGGCCGGGCGTCAGGCACTGGTATCGGTTTCGATCCTGCCCGACATGCTGGGCGCGCGCGGGCGCAAGGGGCTGACGCTGGTTTCCGACCTCGCCACGCTGGGGTTCAGCATCCTGCTGCTTTGGGGCTTTGCCGAGTTCCTGCCGCGCGCGGGTAAGTTCATGACTCCTGCGCTGCAACTGCCCAACTATTTCTATTATTCGCTCGCCCTGCTCGGCTCGGCCTTTCTGTGCCTTGTCACGCTTTACCGGGTTGCGAATGTCCTGCGGGGCCGCGCCGCCTCTGACGGGTTCCCCGACGCCGCAGACCAGATCGGACCCATCGAATGACCGCCCTCCTCCTTCTTATCTTTATCGCGCTGCTGGTCTGCGGTGTGCCGATTGCCGTTTGCCTCGGCCTGTCCTCGGCAGTCGTGATCGTGACGCAGGGGCTTCCGGTTTCGGTGCTGGCCCAGCGCAGCCTGAACGCGCTCGACAGCTCTCCTCTGCTGGCCGTGCCGCTGTTTATTCTGGCCGCCAGCCTGCTAAACGCCATCGGCGTCACCACCCATCTTTTTGACCTTGTTCGCATGATCTTTGGCCGTATCCGCGGGGCCGTCGCGCAGGTCAGTATCTTTGTTTCCCTGATCTTTTCCGGGATTTCCGGCGCCGCGCTGGCAGATATCGGTGCGCTTGGTGCCGTGCAGATCAACCAGATGACGGCGCAAGGCTATCGCAAGGAATTCGCGTCGGGCCTGACGATTGCCGCCGCCACTATCGGGCCGATCTTTCCACCGTCGATTCCGATCATCATCTATGCCTCGGTTGCCAATGTCTCGACCGTTCAGCTGCTTTTGGCGGGTATCGTACCGGCGCTGGTGATCACCGCGCTTTTGATGATCCAGGTCGCAATCATCGCCCGTGTCTCGAACCTGCCGCGTGATGACATCCGACCCCAGGCAAGCGACGTGGCCAAGAAATTCGTTATCTCCTTTCCGGCATTGATGGCGCCCATCCTGCTGATCGGTGGGCTGATGTCGGGCTGGTTCGGCCCGACCGAAGTGGCGGGGATGACTGTCGCCTATGCGCTGGTGATTGGCATCTTTATCTATCGCAGCCTGTCCTTTCGCGCGACGCTAAGCGCGCTGCGTGAAACCGTCGAGGCGACCGCCAACATCCTGTTTATCGTGTCGGCTGCTGCTTTGTTCGCATGGGTGCTGACGCTGGATCAGGTACCGATGAAGGCGACCGGGTTCCTGCTGTCGCTGTCGGACAACCCGCTGGTTCTGCTGTTGCTGGTCAATATCCTGCTGCTGGTCGTCGGCATGGTGCTGGAAAGCATTGCCGCCATCCTGATCATCGCGCCGATCATCGCCCCAGCCCTGACGGCTGCCGGTGTCGATCCGCTGCAGCTTGGCATCGTCTTCGTGCTGAACCTGATGATCGGGTTGCTGACGCCGCCGGTGGGCATGAGCCTTTATATGGTGTCGATCATCACCAAGATGCCGATCACCCGCGTGATCGCCGGGGTGATGCCCTTCTTTATTCCGCTGTTCCTGTCGCTGCTGGTTGTCTCTGCCGTTCCGGCGATTTCGACCTGGCTGCCCAACCTCCTAATGAAGTGAGCCTCGCATGAGCACCTTTCTCGGCCCTATCCGCCAACTCGGCTATGTCGTGGACGACATCGAAGCCGGCATGAAACACTGGTCCGAAGTCATGGGGGTTGGCCCGTGGTTCTATAACCCGCAAGTGCCGATCGAAGACTACCTTTACGACGGGAAAAGCTACCAGCCGCATAACTCCGTCGCGCTGGCCAATTCCGGCCCGATGCAGGTCGAACTGATCCAGACGCGCAATGACGTGCCCTCTATGTATCGCGATTTCAAGGAAAAGGGATTGCGCGGGCTTCAGCACGTCGCCTTCTGGACCACGAAATACGACGAGGATCTGGCGATGATGCTGGATCGGGGCTTTACGCTGAAAATGTCGGGCTGCGTCGGGGTGAACGGGCGGTTCGCCTATTTCGCCGAAGAGCATCACCCCGGCACCGTGATCGAACTGTCCGAAGTGATGGGGCCGAAAGGCAAGATGTTCGACATGATCCGCGACGCCTCGGAAGGCTGGGACGGATCCGACCCGGTGCGCCCCTTCCCCGACCTGAGCGCGCTCTGATGTCACGCGTCACCGCCGAATACCTGCTGGAAACCCCGTTTCCGCCCGAAGAGGTCGCCGCAACGATGGCGGGCGAGCAATCAAGCGGCACCTTCGTCCGCGTCGCGGGCGAAACGGATGAGTTGCGCGCACGGTCTTCGGCCGAGGTGCTTTCGGTCGAAGCTTTGGGCGAAAAGAACGAACCGACGCTTGCTTCTGCCTATCTGGAGCGCAAGCAGATCGGCGGGCCCTATCATCTGGCGCGGGTTCGGATTGCCTATCCGACCGGCAACATCGGCAAGAACGTTGCGACGCTCGCCTCGACCGTTTCGGGCAATCTTTACGATCTTGGCGAGGTCACCGGGCTGAAGCTGATGTCGCTGAATATTCCTGCCGAATATCGACTTCGTTATGCGCTGCCCGCGCAGGGTATCGCGGGCTCGCGGAAAACGATGGGGGTTGAGGGGCGGCCAGTTTTTGGCACGATCATCAAGCCGAATGTGGGCATGAAGCCCAAGGATATTGCCGCGCTGGTCGACCGGCTTTGCGCGGCGGGCGTGGATTTCATCAAGGATGACGAGGTCTGCGCCAATCCGGATATCGCCCCGATAGCCGAGCGGGTGCCCGCCGTGATGGCAGTGATCCGCAAGTGGCAGGAAAAGACCGGGCGTCAGGTCATGATGGCCTTTAACATCACCGATGAGACCGATGCCATGCGTCGCCATGCCGATCTTGTCGCGTCTGAGGGCGGTTCCTGCGTGATGGCAAGCCTGAACTGGTGCGGCTTGTCGGGGATGGAAACCCTGCGCGCCCATACGCCGCTGGCCATTCATGCCCATCGCAACGGTTTCGGCGCGATGAGCCGTCATCCCCGCCTTGGCATGGGATTTCAAGCCTATCATGCGCTGTATCGTCTGGCCGGGATCGACCACATGCATGTGCATGGTATCGGTGGCAAGTTCGTCGACAGTGCGGAAGAGGTTACCGAGGCCGCGCGTGCCTGTCTTGCGCCACTGTCGCAGGGCGGGCCGGACGACCGGGTCATGCCCGCGTTTTCCTCGGGCCAGTGGGCGGGCACCCTGCCGCGTACTCTGGAAGCTGCGCAGGGGCCTGACCTGATGTTCATGTGCGGCGGCGGCATCCTTGCCCACCCGCAAGGGCCAGAAGCCGGGATCGCCTCGCTGCGCGAGGCTTACGAGGCACTGACCGCCGGTGAAACGCTGGAGGCTGCTTCGGCCACCCATCCGGCACTTGCAGCCGCTCTCGACTTTTTCGGCAAACGCTGATGGTGCGCGCCGTCTTCATCGGCGACGATTTCACCGGCGCGTCGGATACGCTCGCCACCTTTGCGCGGGCGGGATGGCGCACGCGGTTGTTCCTGCGCCCGCCACAGCCCTCGGAATGCGAGGGGTTCGACGCCATCGGCATCGCCACCGCCTTGCGGGCACTGACGCCTGAGGCGGCACAGACTGTCATCGAGGAAATCTGGCCCGCTATCGCGGCGCTTGATCCGGAAACGCTGCATTTCAAAATCTGCTCGACCTTCGACTCCTCGCCCCGGATCGGATCCATCGGGGACGTTACCAATGATCTTGCGCGCCGGTTTGCGCCCGAGCATCTTGCCGTGATTGGCGGCCAACCGAACCTGGGACGGTACTGCGTATTTGGGACGCTGTTTGCCAAGGCCAGTGACGGAAACGTGCACCGGATCGACCGGCATCCGGTCATGGCGCAGCACCCTGTCACCCCTATGGGTGAAGCCGACCTGCGCCTTTTGCTGTCGGAACAGGGGCTTGGCGATCTGACACTGGTGCGGGGGGATAGGCCCGCCGAACTCCCCCTGCGCGCCCTGTTTGACGTTTACGACAGTGGCGACATTTCCCGGATTTCGGAGACTTTCGCAGGGTTGAGCGGTCGCCGCCTTCTGGTGGGAGCAAGTTCTGTCGCGCAGATTCTGACCCACGGAACGACGGGTTCGGCCAGCACCGTTCCGCCAGCCGCGCCGCCCAATTCACGGGTTTTCGTCGTCGCAGGCAGCCGTTCCTCGGTGACCAGCGCTCAGGTTGCCAAGGCCGAGGGGTTTACCAAGATCCGGCTTTTGCCAGAAGATATGGTGAATGCGCCGCAGATTGCTGAAAAGGCTGCGGAACAGTTGAAGGCCAATGTTCCAACCCTTGTCCATATCGACCCTAAGCTCGATTACGGCATGTCGCCCGATGCGCTTGCGCTTGCCTTTGCGAAGCTGACGGCACGCATCATAGACCTTGCGCCGGTCGGATGGCTGGGCATCGCGGGCGGCGATACGTCGAGCCGCATTTGCGATTTGCTGGATTTTTCGGCCATCGATTATCTTTCGGATTTCCAGCCGGGGATCGGTTTGAACTGCGCACTGCATTCCTCGCCTGAGATCAACGCCATGCGGCTGATCCTGAAAGGCGGACAGATGGGCACGCCTGACCTTTTCAATCGGTTCCTTGAGGCTGCTCGGACTTAACCGACAGGCCGGACGCGAGAATAACCGATCTTCTATAGGCTTCAGACGGATTCGGGCTGGCTGTTTTCAAGATACGTCTGAACAAAGTCCCGGCTGCTTTCGAAATGCGCGGCGAGCAAATCCGGCGCGCCGGGATCGCGCGCGATGATGGCATCCCGCAGCAGGTCATGTTCGCGAATGAAACTGCTGATATCCTTGGGGCCGAAATGGGCCAGACGCAGCGCCCGGTAGCGTTCGGTCTGGTCCACCATCTGGGCAATCAACCGTTTCAACCGGGGCGCGGGGGCCGCCGCGATAAGACTGTTATGGAAGGCACGATGCCGGATTTCCCAATCGCGCAGGGCCGCCCCATCATGCGGATCATCCGGCAAGGGTGCATTGGCAAGCCGGTGCGCCGCTGAAAGGATCTGCCCCTCCCAATGGTCATCGCCGTGCTGCATGGCCAGCACCAGCGCTTCACGTTCAAGCGCGATGCGGATGCGATAGATGTCGTTCAGGTCTTCGACCGTCGGGAGCGGCACGCGCACGCCCTTGTGGCTGGCCGCCTCAAGCAGACCCTCGGCCACCAGCTTTGCAAGAGCTTCGCGGATCGGGCTGATTCCGCATCCGTAGCGTTCAATTAGCTCACGCGTCAGCAGGGATCGTCCCGGCAAAACCGCCCCGGACAGGATGTCTTCTTTCAAGGCGACGTAGGTGGCTTCGGCGACGGTTCTTGGCGGAATCGTCTGCGCCGGAGTGGAGGCGGAACTGTTCATATCTGACATAAGCCGCAGCGCGCCTATGAAGTCAACGTTCGAAGATCGAGTTATTTTCCAAAATCTAATAATGTTGGAAAATGTGTTGACCCCGCGCCAAAATCGCTTCTAGCATCAGGGCACAAGCCGGTTCGAAGAACGCTGTTCAGGCGCGTCCGGCGGGCATGCATCTAACAAGGAGTTTCTTATGACACGCCCTGAATTCCTGCTTTCGCGGCTGGCCGGTATCGGCACCGCAATGCTTATCGCCACTACGGCCTATGCCGACGATGTCACCCTGCGTTTCTCGACCGCTGGCCCCGCTGCGGATTTCCTCGCCAAATCGATGGAGAGCTTTGCCGAAAAGGTCGCGGCGGCGGATGTTGGCGTCACCGTCGAAGTCTATCCGGGTTCCTCGCTCGTCCGCCAAGGCGCCGAAGTGCCCGCGCTTCAGCGTGGCAACATCGAGATGAGCACCATGTCGACATTTGAAATCGCTGCGCAGGTGCCTTCGATGGGCTTTCTGAACCGCGCGTTCCTGTTCGACAATTACGACCAGATGATGGAGGTCATGCAAGGCCCCATCGGAGAAACGCTTCATGATGCGGTTGCCAGCGACATGGGGATCGAGATCCTTTCGACCGCCTATCTTGGCTCGCGCCAACTGAACCTGCGCGAAGTGAAGGAAGTGTCCGGGCCCGAGGATCTTGAAGGCGTCCAGATGCGTATGCCCGCTTCGCCCGAGTGGCTGTTGCTGGGTGAGAGCCTTGGTGTTTCGCCCACGCCGCTGGCCATGTCGGAAACCTATGTCGCCTTGCAAACCGGCACGGTCGACGGGCAGGAAAACCCGCTGACGATCCTGAAGGCCGCCAAGTTCGACGAGGTGACAGCCCAGGTAATCATGACAAGCCATCTTGTGCAGCCCGTGTTCTACGCGATGGCAAAGCCCGCATGGGACGCCATGAGCGAAGAGCAGCAGGAAGTCGTTAAGGCTGCAGCGGTCGAAGCCGCAGCCGAAAACAACGAAGCGCGCTACGCGGATGAACAGAAGGTTGCCGAAACACTGGCGGCAGGCGGGCTTCGCGTCGACGAGATCGACCTGACGCCATTCCGTGAAAAAGCCGATGCCGTCTATTCGGAATCGGATCTGGCCAAGGAATGGGATCAGGATCTGATGACCCAGATCATGGGCAACTGAGCTATCTGAGATGAAGGAAACATCTCCTGTCCTGCGCCGGCTGAGTCTGGCCGGCGCATGGATTGAGCGCATCGCTTCGGCCCTAGCGGCGGCGGGTTTCGCCGTCGTGACGGGTGCCTTTATCTGGACGGTGTTCTGCCGCTATGTGCTGCGCGATCCGTCGACCACCAGCGAAGAGCTTGCCATCGTCGTCTACCTCTGGGTCGTCACGCTGGGCGCGTCGCTCGCCATGCGGCTGGATGCGCATATTTCTTTCGACCTGCTGACTTCCCTTCTGCCCCGCCGGGCCGGGGCCGTTCTGGCAGGCCTGGGCGCCCTGATTGCGGGTGCCGTTCTGTTGATCGCCCTGCCCTATACCATCGATTACATCAATTTCCTCTGGAGAGAGAGAACGACCGTGATGCGTCTGCCGCTGAACTGGCTGTACCTCTGCTTTGGCATCATGCAGGGCGCGTTTGCACTGAAGCTGCTTGCTGAGGCCGGAAGACAGGGCATGATCCTTCTCGCACCGCGCGAGGCCACCCGATGAGCCTTGAACTTGCCGTTCTGCTGGCCGCTTTCGCCGGCCTGTCGCTTTGCCGCGTTCCGATTGCCGTGGCGATGCTGGTTTCCGGTTTCCTGTACCTTGCGGTCGCCGGTCAGGATCCAGGCATCGTGACCGATCAGGTGATGAATTCGCTCTACGGCAGCTATGTGCTGCTGGCCGTGCCGATGTTTATCTTTGCCGCAAACATCATGACGATCAGTTCAATCGCAGACCGTCTGTTCCGGGCAGCCAATGCGCTGGTTGGACATCTGCCCGGCGGGCTTGGACATGTCACAGTGACAACGTCGATGCTGTTCTCCTCCATGTCGGGCAGTGCGCTGGCCGATGCCGCCGGACCGAACCTGATTGCGTTGAAAATGATGCGCGACATTGGCGGGTTCCGGCCCGGTTTTGCCACCGCGCTGGCCGCAGCCGCGGCGGTGATCGCACCGATCATACCGCCTTCGGTTCCGATGATCCTTTATGCGCTGAATTCCGGCGCTTCGGTTGGTGCGCTATTCCTTGGCGGGATCGTTCCGGGGCTCATCATGGGTTTCGCGCTGATGGGCGGACTTGCGATCATCGCCAAGCGAAGCGATCTGCCAAGGGGCGAGAAGCTGTCAAAAGGCGAGCTTGGCCCGGTGCTTGCGCGCGCGATCATCCCGCTGTCGATCCCTGTCGTCCTGCTGGGTGGTATATGGACGGGCGTCTTCACCCCGACCGAGGCCGCGGCGGTTGCCGCTCTCTACTCGCTGGCGATTGGCGTTCTGGTCTATCGCGCCATCACATTCGCAAGCCTCTGGGGCGCGGTTGTGGAATCCATGCGCACTTCTTCCTCGGTCATGCTGCTGATCGCCGGGGCGTTTATCATGAACTATGCTATCACATCCGAACGGCTCGACCGGCTTCTGGCCGATTATGTTCAGGGCGCAGGCTTTTCCCGGCTTGAATTCCTGCTGATGATCAACCTTGTCTTTTTGGCCCTTGGCTGCCTGATCGACACGGGCACGCTGATCCTTGTGTTTGTGCCGATGCTACTGCCGACGGTCGTGGCGCTGGATATCGAGCCGGTTCATTTTGGTGTGCTGATGACGATCAACATCATGATCGGACTGATCACGCCGCCCTTTGGCATGTTGCTGTTCACCCTTTCGAAACTGGGAGAGGTCCCCCTGCGCAAGGTAATCACCGAGATCTGGCCCTTTGTCGGCATCCTGATCCTTGTGCTGCTGCTTGTCACCTATGTCCCCGGCACCGTGCTCTGGCTGCCCGGCGTCTTCGGGTTCTGAGGATCTGTTATGATAGAAAAATTCGATCTCGCCTCGCAGCCGCCGTTGCCGGTTCCTGCTGCCGAGGATTACGCTAGGGCCGCTCTGGACGCCTCGCGCGGCGGCTGGCCGGGGGTGGCCGAGCACCGCGACATCGCATTCGGACCGGGCGACTGGCAAAGGTTCGATCTGTTCACGCCGACGGCTGCGGTCGAGGGCGGCGCTGACGTGGTGATCTTTTTCCACGGGGGCGGCTGGACCAATGGCTACAAGGAATGGTGCGGGTTCATGGCCCCGGCGCTGGCCGCGCGCGGCGTGGCGCTGGCGGCACCAACCTATCGGCTGGCGCCGGATGCCCGTTTTCCTGTCTTCTTGGAGGATGCGATGAAGGCCGTGGGTGCAATTAGCGCCCGGCTTGCGGAATACGGATGCAACCCCAAACGCCTGTTTCTGTCCGGGCATTCTGCCGGGGGGCATATCGCGGCATTGATTGCCCTGCGGCCTGATATGTGGAGCGACGCGGGGATAGACGAAACCTCGATCTGTGGCTGCCTGCCGGTCAGCGGCATACTGGATCTTCACCATCCCGCGCCCCCACCAGGCAGCCTTGAAGAACGGGTTTACCTCGACGTGCTGGACCGCGCCGAGGATGATCGCGCGGCTTCGCCATTGAACTGGCTCGACGATCTGTCGGTCCCGCTGGCGCTCACATGGGGCGAGAAGGATACCGAGCGTGTTCGGCGCAGCAACGAAAACGCGCGTGAGAAACTTGAGAACAGCAGGCAGCGATGCTGGTTCCGGACATGGGACGAGGATCATTTCGGCACTCACCTCATGCTGCGCGATCCGGCCCACGGGTGGTATGATATTCTGGATGACATGCGGAAAGGGACGGCATGAAACGCGAAATCGACATGGGTTTGCCGACACCGGGGCAGCCGTTTTCTTGGGCCATCGGATCGGGAGACATGCTGTTCACCACCCATGGGCCGGTAACGCCCGAAGGCGGGATACTACAGGACACGACCGAGGCGCAGGCGCATCTGACCTTTCAGCACTTTCGCACCACGGTCGAAGTGGCGGGCGGTACGATGGATAACTATCTGCAATTGCAGATTTTCCTGACCGATCCGGCCGATGTCGGCCCAGTCGACGCGGTCTATCGCCAGTATTTTCGAGCGCCCTATCCCAACCGGGCCACGATCATCGTTGCCGGTCTTGTTGCGCCGGGTATGAAGATCGAGGTCACCGGGATCGCGCGTATTGGTACAGATTGAGCCTCGCCAAATGCGGCACCTAAGACCGGCAGCTACCGGAAGCTGCCGGTCGGCTATTCAGGCCAGTTCGACGTTCCAGGCATCATAGCCATAGACCCAATCGGCATTCCCCTGACCTTTCATGAATTCATTGGCTAGAGAGTTCTCCTGAATCCGGGCTGTGCGGGGCTTGCGCGCGGCCTCGAACACAGCGAGCGAAGCTGGAACGTCGGAAACTTCAACGCCTTTCAGGCTGCGCCCCAGAACAACCGCGTCCTCGATGGCCATGCAGGCCCCCTGCGCCATGAAAGGCACCATCGGGTGTGCGGCGTCGCCAAGGATCGTAGCGTGCCCGCGCGACCATGTCTGCATCGGCTCGCGCACATGAAGGGCCGAGCGTGTGACTTCCTTGCAGTGCGACAGAAGACGCTGGGCGTCCTCGTGGAAATCGTCGTATTGCGCGCGCAGCTCGTCGGGATCACCGGCGAGAGTCCAGCCCTCTTCGGTCCAGCCTTCCTGCGGCGTCGTGGCGAAAACAAAGATCTCCTCGCCACGCGTCAGGGGGAAGGTGACGATCTGCTTTTGCGGCGTTTGCCCCCACCACTTGGTGAAAGCGTCGAGATCGGCAAGATCCTTGGCCATTTCCTTGGGAAAGACCGACCGATAGGAAACGAGCCCGGTAAAGGTCGGGTCGTCCTCGCCCCAAAGGGCGGTTCGCACGACAGAGTGGATACCGTCGGCACCGACAACCAGATCAAAGTCGCGGGTAGTGCCATCGGCAAATGTCCTGTGTGGATGTATATGGATCCCGCCTGATTGCAACGGTCTGTTTGGCTCT
>NZ_AQQP01000031.1 GCF_002210165.1 Phaeobacter sp. 22II1-1F12B
CTTAGCATCGGAGCCAACACAAGTTTAGACGGCCGCCCCCGGAGGTTTACCGTTGAACTCACAACAAAAGACAACATGTTTGACGGCATTGGTGAAGCAACATTCAGACTCTATGAGCCGCTCAAGCAGGGCGAGGGCTTTGAGCACGACATAGCATACCAAGGTGCCCAGTTCCGCTTACAAGTTTCGTTACAGCCCATCATACTCAATAGCGAAACATACCCTCGCGCGAAAGCTGCGATTAAACAAGAGGGCTTGCCACTCGACCCTTGTATTTCGCTTTTCCCCTTCAATGCACGGCTTGGACTTAATGCTCCCGAAGACGGCTCTTTTAGAAATGCCAATGCTCTCGCAAGGCTGGATGGTACGGTCTTTTTCTTGGACAGAGGTAATCCAGACAAGGAGCATCCATCCGATATCCGAGGCCGCTATATCGAAGCCGCGGTTATGCTAGAGCCACGTTGCCTCAACCGGTTGGGTGGGCGTGAGAAGGTTGTCGAACTTCTCGCGAATTAGGATTGTGGTCGGGCTCGTTGCGCTATTCGACCGTCAGACCGCCGAAATCCAGACCCGCATCGCCATAATGAACAGCTACTCGGCCGTCGGACGGGCCGAGATCGAAGCCGTGGCCTGAAGGCAGCGGGGATAGAAGATCCACGCCATGTCAGTCGAATAGCGCAACAATCCCGTGCGAATGTCCGGTCGGTCTGGGGCTGGCTCCGGTCATCCGCTGCGCCTGTCATGAATGACGGCGAATGGGATGAACCGACCATCTGCTGCGCCTGGCTCGAATGTCCGCAGAGGGCCGAAAACGACCACCTACTCCACCTGGACCGAATAACCGCTGACGGCCGTTCCCGACCGTCAATGCGTCGGCTACTCCAAGCGGGACGGAGGATGCGGATCGCTTGCAAGTTTGTAGCTGGCATCATGGTTTCTCCGTTCCACCATGGCTGCCAAGACTTCGGCTCCATGACAACACTCGATCATGTCAATCCCGTATGACCGCGAGAGATCTCGGCAAGACGTCCTGCCACGCCGCCGCCTGAACGCCGCGAGCCAAAGGAGCCAATCTTGCAAACCGCGAGCGCGGCGGCGCCCAAAAACGCCGGTCCGACACTCGCGCCCGAGGCTATTCGGTGACCATGGAGCCCTCAGCCGACCGTCCCATGTCCTGCCACCCTTGCACGCTCGCGCGGGCCGACATTCGGTCGTGCCACGCGTGCAAATGGCTGAGGTCGCTCGGGATCGTAACTTGAACAATGTCCGCAAACACGAAGGCTGCGACAAGGGCTATGTCGGCCATCGAAAAGGCCTCGCCCGCGACGTAGGGACGCTCTGACAGGACGTCGTTGAAATAGGCGGCGCCGCGCAGCGCCTTGTCGCGCATCCGTTCGCCCCACTCGGGATTCTGGTAGAGTTCGACATGCGGGCCAAGACCTGGGGTCGCGTGATGAAAGTAGACGCTGATCGGGTCGAGGGCTTCGATCTCGGCGCGTTTGTTCATCATATGGATCACGCCCCGCTCGCGCGCCGAGAGGCCGGTCAGGCGGGGTTTGCCTTCAAGATGATCCAGGTATTCCGTGATCGCGGTGCATTCCGCGATGAATGTCCCGTCGGCGAGTTCGAGGACAGGCAGAGTGCCCGAGTAGTTCTTTTCAAGGAAGTCCTGCGTCTTATGGGTCCCAGTTCTCAGGTCCACTTCGACGAACTGCACCTTGTCCTGCAACCCAAGTTCCGCCAGCGCAATGCGAACGCGCGCCGGATAAGGACCACGCCAGAAATCGTGGATTTTCATCATCTGATCATAGCCTCCTACCTATCACTTGGTAGACAAGTTGACACCACGCGACGGAAAGTCAATCCTGACGCTTCGCGAGACCATTGTGAGCGGCTGACCATGTCCGAAACCACACTCGAAACGATCCTCACGGTAGCCCGTTTGCAGGTGCAGGCGCATGGCTACGATGGCCTGAACTTTAGGGATCTTGCGTCACGGGTCGGGATCAAGGCCCCCAGCCTCTATCACCACTTCCCGACCAAGGCGGCTCTGGGCGCGGCCCTGGCCAGACGCTATTGCGCTGATATGCAGGCGGCTCTTGATGCGGTGTCACAGGCCGATGCTGCCCCGCGGGCCTGCCTGCTGGCGTACCCGGGGATCTTCCGCAAGGCACTGACGCAAGATAACCGCATTTGTCTCGCCAGCTTCCTGTCCGCCCAAATCGACGATCTACCGGAAGACATGCGCCCGGAGATCCGAAGGTTCATCGACATCAACGTGACATGGCTTTCCGAGCATCTGTCCACGTTCGAACCCGAGGATATCGCCATGCGCCGTGCGGATGCGATCTACGCCGCAGTGGCCGGAGCGCAATTGACGGCGCGCAGTTCGGGCGGGGTGCGCCGATATGACGACATCATCGCAAGTTACAGAAGCGTCGGTCTGCTTCCGGCCTGACCCGGCGCCGTTCGGGAAAAAGGAACTTCGCTCAAATGGCACGTGGCACACCCAGGTTGCCGCGCGCCGAACCGGCGGTTGCCCGGATCTCTGCGACTTCCATCGCAGGGAAAGGCACACTTCTGTTTCTCCTATCGCTCACTTTCTTGGCTTCAACGGAGGCCAAAGAAATACCGGAAGTCGCCGCTTCCTGAGCACTACCGACATTAGCGCTGTTAGTCCTCGCCGGCGCGGCGAACGGTAATAAGGTTCGCACTGACGACCTTCATCAGCCTCAAATGCTGCGCGCTGGACGAATGGCCGGTCTGCTAAATCTCAACCGCAGCGATCGGCCAAGGATTGAACGGCAGCTAAGGGCCGACTGTGTTGAAGAACTCCCTGGATTCGCAAATACACGGCTTCGGCCAGACTATTATTCTACCGGCGGTCAAACTTCCTCATATGGGGCAGTATTATCCCCACTGGACAGAACGGGTGTTCTTAAAATTCTGGCCTTCACCAGTTTGCCCGAGTTGTTGAACACAATCCGCCGTTCGTGCCAGCTCACGTCGCCAAAATGCGCCTCGCTCTATTGATCAGTGGGGGCCTGCTCCCGACACAGGCGCAGTTCTGCAAGCGTCTTTGCGAGACCCTCGAGTGGGATATGACCTTGCTTTGCCATATCGAAACATCCAAGGCCACCGCTTTCATCGTGCGGCAGGCCTGACCAGTACTTGGAGATTGTCATGTTAGGTCCAATTGGGAACGGTTCGCTACCGTTGCAGGATCTCGCAATCCCAGCTGACGTTCTCGCGTTGGGTTATCGGCCGGTCGCTGCGACCGGCGCTGTATGTGCAGTCATCGTAGAATACGAAATGCATCCGGTCGTTTGACGTGATCGCCACAACGTTCTGCGCCGTTTTGCCATGGCTCAACGTCACTGGCACGGTATTCGGACGACGCGAGGCCAGATTGTCCGAGGCGCCCGCACCTACGTAGAGCGTATCGTCATGTCGGTACCATGCGAAGTGCATCTCGTCGTTCGAAGATATAAAAGCGAGCTGATCAAGTGTGAAGTCCGGATCGATGGTGCTGGCGTAAAGCTGACGTGTCCTATCAATGTCATTGCTTGGCCCCGCCGAAACCATGAGCCTGTAGCCCAAGTGATTTCGCACCTTGAACCACGCGAAGTGCATTCGGTCATTCGCCGAAATCTCGAATACATCGTCGAAATCGCCACCGGGCAGTATCGAGCCACGCTGGAACTTTCTCGTAGACTCGTGATTGCGGCTGGAGCCACGCGTCACGTAGGTTCCTTCACGATAGGCGAAGTGGTGACGATCATTCGCGGATAACTTGGCGGGAAGGCCGACCGTTGCGTAGACATAGGCGTAGTACAGAGCGTGACCGAGATCGTCTGAGCTGACATGCGGACTATTGACCAGGGCCACCCCGTAGTGATTGTGCGGCAGACGAATGAAAACGGCGCTGTAACCCCGGAATGAACCGCCGTGATCCACCCAATTCTCGCGTCCTTCTTCCGGGAAATGGTCACCATTTTGCTGACCGTTGAAGACGAGGGCATTCGTGTAATGGCCGACATCTTCCATGCGTTTACGGATACCGCTCGGGATAAGCGTGGTCGAATAGCCGTAGACCCTTGCGAAGCGGGCCATTTGCCTGACGCTCATGTTGATACCCCCTTGTGGAATGCAGTAACCGGGGGCGAAGTCACGGCCCGTGCTGTCGCCGGGTGAATCGTATGCCTTGGCGTAGCCGTTCGCGGGCAATTCGAGTTTTGGCGAGCAGACCGGAAACTGGCCATTGTAAATCTTCGGAAAGAAAACGTTGTACAGGTAGCCGGTCAGCAGGATCTGGTATTCGTCGCGGACCGCGTCGAAATAGGCCGTCCCGGTCTTGGACTTGTGGCTTTCATGAATGGCCTCGACCTGCGTCGGATAGGCGATGTGCGGGATGAAGAACCGCAACAGTGAGATATTCTCGTTGTTGTACTGGTAGCTGCCGCCTGGGTTCGACGTGCCGAGGGCAAGGGCGTGTTCCAGCGTCGTGCGGTCGCCGGTCGGATCGAAATCCTCGTCGCCACTGAAACCACGCAGACCGGACCTGTGAAGCAGGAGGTGTCGGAAGGTCAAACCGTCGAGCTTGTCCCGAAACCGGTTTTGCAGTCCTTTGGGCAGATAGTCGATGACTTCGGTATCGAGTTGCTCATTCACCGTACCGTCGGCGATCGGCTGTTCTCGCAGGAGGTTGAGAAGGGCGACGCTGGAGATCAGCTTACTGACCGAACCGAGGTTGCTGACTGTCGTCGGCGAAAACCTGACATTCCCGTCTCCGGGCGCCTGTGCGTAGCCGCCACTACCCTCTGCAATTCTGCCTTCCGGGCTTACGAGGGCGAACGCATAGCCCTTGGTCCTTCCGTCGAGGCGGTCGTGAAGAAAATCGTTAAAGCGAGAGATAGATACATCCGGATCGGCTGCCGCAGAATGGATCGACAGAACGGAAAGCGTCAGGCCTAAGGCCACCGCACGGAAAGCAAAAAACATGTCAAATATACTCCTTCGAAAATTGCCCCAAGATTCTGGTCGGACAGCATGACAGCCGAGCAAGGGGGGGGCGCCCTGGCCCGGCTCCAGATCGCCCCCGGATCAGCTGCCAGCGGTGTCTTTGACACGAGGCCCGGGTGTCTTCGCGGCTCCGACCGCGACTTGGCAGGCGGATGTCCTACTCAGACTGGAATGGACCTTGAACGCGAGGATAGCTTCGACAGCGCGAAGCGACGCCATTTCAAGGCAAGATGCTGACCTAAATATGAAAATACAAACTGCCAGGATCCGGCGCGTGCCCATTCAAGGCGCAGAAAGCTCCTGCGGTCCGACGATCTCATGCCTTGGTCAAAAGAGGAGGAGACCGCTAAATCCGCCAGAGTCGACCACTTCGCTATCTATCGACCATGTCCGGTCGGTGAGGTCATAGGCCACCTCAATGATCCTGCCGTCTGACGTACCGGTTCCGTTGCCTGCGATATCCCAAATGATCGTGTCTGGTAGCCCGTCATCATCGGACTCGTCGGCCAAAGGATATATCGGAGGACTCATATCGACGATTTCGCTCCAGCCCTTATGGTCTGCATCTGAAGTACCGGCATCGCCCGGAACAGCCTTGAAATCGAAGGCGTCGGCAACTTTCTCTGAGACCGCCTGCACGAGTTCACCGTCAGACCTCAATCCTGCGTTCCTGACTACTCCCATCCTTATTCCTTTCCGTGAAAATTTGATTTTTCGTACAAGAAAAACGTAAGGTGAGACCGCCCATAAAGTCCTGAGCAACTTCTGACCGAATTATGAGGATGCCGGATCAAATTGCTTGCGCCACTCTATCCGGCTCTGCGACCGTGCATGTCATTGGAACTCAGGCACCCTATGACCTACAGTTTTCTCGATTTCGAATTGGACACTGCCCAGCAAGAGCTTCGACGCGCCGGGGTTGCCGTGCCCCTGGCGCCGAAACCTTTCTCAGTTCTCGAATATCTGATCCAGAACAACAGTCGCTTGGTGCCGAAATCCGAACTTTTAGACAAGTTCTGGCCGGCGAACGTGTCCGAGGCCGCATTGCAAACGACAATTCGAGCGATCCGAAAGTCTCTGGGCGACCAAGTCGGCGCAGCGGCCATTAAGACCTATCATGGGCGCGGGTTCCGGTTTGTCGCGCCCCTTGCAAAGACCTCCGGGGAAGAACATCAGATCGGACCTACAGATCCTATCTGTCTACGCGAACTCAGGCTGGTTACGGTGATCTCCCTGCAGATTCGGGCGCACGATGGGCCGGACGACCTGCTCGAGGCGTTTCTGTCGCGAACGAGAGACCGCGTCGCCGTGGTCGATGGACGACTGCAACGCATGATGATCGACGGTTTCACAGCCGTCTTCGGCCTGGGCGAGCATGCAGACGACGGAGCCCGGCGTGCCGTCTCCTGCGTCTGGGATCTGATATCGTCGAAAGAAGCTGCCGCGCTTGGCGGCGCAATTTCTGCGGGTGTCGACACCGGATCGGTCATGATGCCTGGTGAGTCCCAGACCGAATTTTGGACGCTTCCAGGCGAAATTGAACGCCGAGCAGTGCAACTTGCCCATAATGCACCCACTGGTTCCATCGTCCTGGGGGACAGCGCATATAGGCAGCTCGACGATGATCTGCTGTGCGAAGAAGGTCCCGGGGGGCACGTCCTTCTGGCAGCGCCGGAAGAACGAGCTGGCACCAGACCTGCCAAGCCTACGCCAGGGTCCCTCTTTGTGGGCCGGGAACGAGAGCTTGCATTCCTGTCTGCCAGCGCCGAAGCCGCATTTTCTGGAACCGGACAGGTTGCAATCTTTTCTGGGCCAGCCGGAATAGGAAAGTCCCGCCTTATGCGGGAGTTTCTTGCGCAGATCGACCGACAACAGGCCAGAACAAGCGTTGTGCAATGCCTGCCGCGAATGACCAATACACTATTAGCGCTCGTCCGGAGGACCCTGCTCGGGGTCGGAGGCCACCCGCCCGGGGAGGCGTTTGCCGACGAGATTGACGAAGCTTTGTACGTGCGCCTGACAGACCCTGCGGCACCGCCTTCGCCCAAACTCGAAACCTTGTCCGAGCACGTGATCCGAAAGCGTAGCAGATCTCTCTTTATCGATTTAGTCAGGGCCTCCTGCCAGTCAGAGCCCATGGTCCTGGTCGTCGAAGACGCCCATTGGATGGATCCAAGCTCGCGCAGTTACTTTGAAAAGCTGATCGAGGCAATTGATGGCGCGCCGCTGCTACTGCTTCTGACGACCCGACCTACCGAACAGGCCCCCGTGGCGGATGCTGTTCTGAACCTGCCACCCTTGGGGCAGCGCGACTGCATGACACTTTTGGGCAGCTTGGCCGAAGCCCGACAACTTGACGACGAGGCGATGAAGATGCTGGTCGAACGTTCGGCGGGAAATCCGTTCTTCCTGGAGGAACTGGCCTTCGCTTCGATGTCGGGTCGTGACACCGCGACGGATGTGCCCGGCTCCGTACAGGCCGTCATCGAAACCCGCATCGCTGGCCTCGCATCCGACGTGCGACCGTTGCTCTACGCAATCGCCGTTATTGGTCCGCCTGCGCCAACGCATCTGATCTCGGCGCTTCTGAACCTCAATCCGAGTGCGGTAGAAATCAGCTTGAACCAGCTCACGAGCGCGGGATTTCTGACGGTCGATGAAGATGGTGCCACTTTCCGCCACATGCTGCTTCATGAAACGGCTTACGCGATGATTTCACCGGACGACCGCGCACGACTACATGGCGAAGTGGCTCTCTTGCTGGAAGCCGACCAAAAAACTCCGCTACCGGAAACGCTGGCCTGGCACTGGCAGGAGGCCGGAGAGAAAGACCGTGCCATCGATTACTGGACAAAAGCCAGCAACGCGGCACTCTACCGCGCGGCCGGTCGGGCCGCGATCGTCTTTGCGAAAAAGGGGCTCGACCTGATCGAACCCACGCGTCCGGACAGTGCCAAGCAGGAGCAGAACTTGCAGCTTTCGCTGGCTGCGGCTCTCATGACGCGGCTCGGTTATGGCGCGGATGAGGTCGGACAGGCCTATTATCGCGCCCATGACCTGAGCGCCGAAACCGGCTCGATGAAAGCGCGACTGCGTTCGCTCCTTGGACTTTGGGTGCACACTTGGGTGGCAGGCCGCCTACCTGAGTCGCTTTCTCACGGGCGCGCCCTGTTAAAGCTTGCCGAAAAAGTGGACGATCCCGCCCTGCGGCTGCAGGGACATGGCGGGATCGGATCAGTCCTTTTCCATTCCGGAGATCTCGACGCGGCGCGTCAGCACCTCGAAGCCGGCGTCGCTTTGGTAGGCGCATCTCCACCGGACACGGTCACGGTACAAAACGCCGAAGTGACCTGCGTCGCCTACTGCGCGTGGGTCGCGGCGTTGCAGGGACGCAGGAAAGCGATGCGAGAGCACGTTGCACATTGCGCCGCGCTCAGCGAACGCATTGCGAACCCGTTTTCGGTTGCGATCTACCAGTCACTCTGCTCCGACGTCCTCATGTGTGCAGGAGACGTGGACGCTTGCGCCGGTCTCGCCGAAAAGGCAATCGCGATCAGCAAGGCCCAACGGTATCCGTTCTGGCTGGGAACCGGTCTGGTTCTTTACGGGTGGGCGCTGTCACAAGGTGGTCAAGTGTCCCGCGCCCTCGAACTTGTCGAAGAAGGGATGGCCGTGTTCGCCTCTACCGGTGCGCGTGTGCAACGCGCAAACTGGTTTGGCGTGCACGCCGAAGTCCTGCTGTTTGCCGACCGTTTGCCTCATTGTGCCGAGGCCGTTGCCAATGCACTGGACTGCGCAGAGGCCACGGGAGACAGCTGGTATTTGCCACGGGTCCACGCTGTAGCGAGCAGACTTCAGGAACGTCTCGGAGACACACGAGCGGCGGAATTTCACGCCACTGAACTTCAGCGTACGGCTCAGGAGCGCCGTCTTACCTCCAGCTTCCTCAAATTGACCGACGGCGTCTTATAGGAACAGTCGACCGAACCGGATGTCCGGTTAGGAGTGCACTTCCAAACGGTATCGCATAGGCAGCGAATGTTTGGTTTCCGCCCTTTTTACCCCCAAAACCCCTGCCAAAAATTTAGATCCCAGCGTCATTTCGACCGAGCACCTCTGCCATCGAAAACATAGCTCAGATTGAACAAAAAATACGCAGTACCAATACCTTACAAACTGCGTCCTAAAACAGCGTAGTCAACAGCTTCAGAGAATTCCGGTGTCAGAGAACGCTTTTGTCCGAATTTCACTCCGAACCACGCAGCAGCCACACTTCTATAGCCCTCTAATACAAGGGAAAAATCCGGCAGCGTTGGGCGGTGGACAATAGTTGCATCAAGGCAAGTGGCGGAGGAAACGACACCGGCATCGAACCTTCTCTCGCTTCGATTTTTTATGCGCACGCCACTGCCTGGGACCGTAATCAACTGCCTACGTTACAAGAAACTTCGCTACTGCGGGCTTCCCTTAATCGTCCCCAAAAAACGATCCTCGGGCCGATAAGCGATCATCCTTCCGCTGGGACAATAGGGCAAGACGGATTATTTGGCGGTACTGACTTTATCGCTTCGTTGGAAGCGGCCAAACCCAGACACAGGATTTCATAATTGAGATTAAAGGACCTCGATAGCGGCGCTTCTAAACTGGTCGAGAAGCGCTTGGGGAGCGGCTCTGTTAGTGACAAGAGCTCCGATCCCCTCGGCGTCCAATGACCGAACGCGGCTGGTGGCGTTCAGCTTTGTATGGTGGGCCATGACGACTGTTCTCGCCGCTTGTGCGGCCATCGCGACAGAAATTTCGGCCTCTTGGAGATCATAGAAGAACGCCCCTTTCTCTGGATGCAGGGCCACCGGAGCAGAAAAGCAGAGATCAACCTCGAAACGACGGATTTCGGACAGGGTCAGTTCGCCCACTGTCGCAGGAACATCGGCGGCGATCCGGCCGCCCAGCAAAACCACATCCCTGCCGCCGGCCTGTAGAGTCGTGGCCACGTCCAGCGAATTGGTAACAACCGATATGCCGGGAACCTTTACAAGCTCGCGGGCAAAGACAGCGGTGGTCGATCCGGCATCGACCATGATCGTCTGACCGGGCTGGATCAGGCCGACAGCTTTCTTAGCAATTTCGGATTTGGCCCGGATCTGGGTCGCCATGCGCTGTTGAAACGGATCTTCCGTCCGGGCTTCGGGCAGGACAGCCCCGCCGTGGACTCTTGCCACCTTGCCGATCTCTTCCAGATCGAGCAAATCACGGCGCACGGTTTCTCGCGACACGCCCAGCATGCCGGCAAGATCATTGGCGCTCACCTGCTGGTTGGCGGCCAGCATCGCCAGGATTCTCTGGTGGCGTTCTTTGGCCCACATCAGACTGTCTCCCCGCTTTGGCCTCGACGGGCCATCAATGCCAGCGTGAGTTTCATAGACAAGACAGCGACGCAGACAACCGCCATTACGCAGGTGGAAAATGCCGCCGCCTGCGACGTCAGCCCGGCATCATCCAGCCGCATGATCGTCACCGCCGCGACGCTTAATTCAGGCGTAGTCAGGAAGACCACCGCCGAGAGTGTGACCATCGAGCGCATGAAAAGGAAGAAAAATACCGAAACCAGCATCGGCGCGATAAAGGGGGCGACAATGTCGCGAGCGGTGCGCCCCAGACCTGCGCCAAGACTGCCTGCGGCTTCTTCCAGTGCGGCGGGCAGTTGGCGAAAGCCGGTCATCGCAGTCAGGAAGGCCTGGGTGTGATAGTGGTAAAAATTGACGATCCCGATCAGCGCGGCGGTGCCATAAAGCAGGTAGAGCGGTGTCGCGGTAGAATTGAACGTCAGGATATAGGCCAGACCCAGCACCATTCCCGGCACCGCCGCCGGCATGGCGGCAAGGATCTGAACCGGCTGAGCCAGCGCCTGAGGCAAACGCCGCAGGCCCAGCCCCAACAAGAACACTGCCAAGGTGCCCCCCGCTGCGGCGGCTAGCGAAATCAGGATGGTCATCCAGAGCGAAGAATACCCGCCCGCCAATGTGATGTCATAGTGCTTGGGCGACAGCGACATATTGTAGGGCCAAAGCATGACGAAACTGGCATAGACTACGATGCCGATCACCGCGACGATACAGACACAGATCAGCATTGACAGCGCCGCCATGCTCAGATCCCGCAATGGCGCAAAGACAGGGCGATACGGCACCTGCCCCGTGGCCTGCCCCGCTTGCTGACGCTTCATCGCCTGCCGCTCGATGGCATAGGACAGCACGGTTGGCAGCAGCAGCATGATCCCTACCACGGCTCCCATATTGAAGTTTCTCTGGCCAACGACCTGGCTGTAGATCTCGGTCGCGAGGACGGAATAGTCACCGCCAATGACTGCGGCGTTGCCGAAATCCGTGATGGTAATGGTGAAACAGACAAAGCCCGCGTTCAGAATGCCAAAGCGCGCCGAGGGGATGGTCAGGTCGCGGAACTGCCGCCAGGAAGAGGCGCCCATGACATCCGCCGCCTCATAAGTGCGTGCATCCAGCAGGACCAGCGCTGCGCCGATAATCATAACTGCCTGCGGCAAAGCGTACAGTGTATTGGCGATCAGCAGGCCCCAGAACCCGTAGATTTCGATCTCGACCCCAAGGGCGCGACTGATGACCCCGTTGCGCCCCAGCAGAAAGATCAGCCCAAGCGCCTGCACCAGCGAGGGCGCCAACAGTGGCAGGACGATGATGCCCCGGATCAGCCACTTGCCCGGAAAAGCACACCGATAAAGGCCATGCGCGATCACGAAACCCAGCAACACGCTGAGCAGCGTGGTCGCGCCGCCCATAATCAACGAATGCCGCGTTGCGCGCCAGAATCCGGAAGAACTGAGCACCTCGGCGTAGTTGCCAAGCCCAAATCCGTCGCCCACCGTGATGGAGCGCAAAAAGACGATCAGCATCGGATAGGCGAAGAATAAGATCAGCCCAAGCAACGGCAGGCCGACACAGACGAGCGTCAACAGGCGATCGGAATCAAAAGCCGGGCGTCCGGCCCGCGTCGGGGCCTGTTCCTGCAGGCTCATGCCGGTACAGCCTTGGCCTGTGTCGAATCGTCGACGACCCATGTACAGGCCTCTGGCGCGACATGCAGCGTTACCAAGTCTCCAGTGCGGCAGGGGTTCGCGCCATGGGTTTCCACTGTCAACATGCCGACTAGGCTGTCGACCTCGAGCCGCCGCAGGTTGCCGAGAAAGCTGATGCTGCGCACCGTGGCTGCACCATCGACCGACGGCGCAATTTCGATCTGCTCGGGGCGGATGCAGGCAAGTTGCGGCATATCCAAGGCGGGCCGGGTCGCCAGCAGATCGGGAAACAGGCGGCCTACCTCATCGGAGGACAGCAGATTGCTTATGCCCATGAACTCGGCCACGAACCGGGTGGCGGGCCGATGATACAGATCTTCCGGCGTGCCGGCCTGAACGACGACACCGTGGTTCATGCAGATGATCTTGTCCGCAAGGGCCAGTGCCTCTTCCTGATCGTGAGTTACCATCAGGGTCGGAATACCGAGTGCGCGCTGCACCTGCCGAATTTCATCGCGCAACGTGGCGCGCACTTTGGCGTCCAGCGCCGAGAGCGGCTCGTCCAGCAGCAGAACACGCGGATCAACCGCGATCGCCCGCGCCAAGGCGATCCGCTGCTGCTGCCCGCCCGACAGCTGGCCGGGCAGCTTGTTCGCGACCTGCGGCAGCTTTACCAGTTCCAGCAATTCTGCGACCCGCGCGGAGATCTCGCCCTTCGCAGCACCCCGGATCTTTAGCCCATAGCCGATATTTTCGGCCACGGTCATATTGGGAAACAGGGAATAAGACTGGAAGACGATGCCAAAGCCGCGCTTGCGGGCAGGCAGTTGCGACAGGTCGGCGTCTTCCAGCATAATCTCTCCGCCGTCGAGATCGGCCAGCCCGGCAATCAGCCGCAGCAGTGTTGTCTTACCGCAGCCCGAAGGCCCAAGAAGGCAGACAAATTCTCCCTTCTCGATCCCGAGGGAGACACGGTCGAGCGCCGTAAAATTGCCGTAGATCTTGGTGGCATCGCGGACGGTCAGATACATGGGGTCTTGCTTTCCTTGGGCGCGCAGGCGATCAACGATAGCCTGCAAGGTGTCGGGGCGATCCGGTCCGCCCCGATCTTTTGCCTTAACGGCCGAACTTTTCTTTCCAGGTCGCTTTCACGGCGGTCTGATCCGTCGCGGCCTTCACGAAATCGATATCCGCAAGGATGGTCGAGATATCCGAGGGGAGTCCGGCAGCCTCAGCCGCCTGAGAGGCATCCACGCCCGGCACGGTGATCAGCGCCTTGTACTGCTGATAAAGATCGATGGCCTCATCCGACATGGTCCAGTCAAGGAAAGCCTTGGCTGCCTCGGGGTTGTCGGTGCTGGCCATCAGGCCCGAGGCCTCCAGCTCGTACCCCACACCGCCTTCGGGAAAGACCATTGCGAGAGGATAGCCCTCTTCGATCGATTGCATTGCGGTGAAGGCAAGCGAGATCCCTACAGTATATTCGCCCACCCGTGCGGATTTACAGGGCTTGGAACCCGAAGAGGTATACTGCGCCATATTCGGATCGACCGCTTCGAGCTGCGCCCAGCCAGCCTCTTCGCCCATGCTCTGTAGCACGGCGTTGACGTGCAGATAGCCGGTGCCGGAAGAGTTCGGATCAGGCATCAGCACCTCGCCCTTAAAGGCCGGATCTTCGAGATCGGACCAACTCGTCGGCATCGTCAGGCCCTTTTCTTCAAGCCGGGCGGTGTTCACGCAGAAGGCACCCATATAGCCGATGGGGGCGAACCACTTGCCATCTGCATCGCGAAAGGTGTCCGGCAGCACATCGACACCTTTTGCCGCGTAGGGTTCCAGCATCTCGAGGATCTGAGGATCCATCATGGCGCTGACCGCCCAGCCCCAGATCACATCAGCCTGCGGGTTGCCCGCCTCGGCCAGCAACCGCGCGCCCAGTTTGCCGGTGGACAGGCGCAGTACATTGATTTCAGTATCGGGCATCGCCGCCTTGGCCGCCTCGATATAGGCCGCAATCTCTTCTTCCTCGAGAGCAGTATAGACAGTCAGTTCATCGGCAAGCGTCGGCACCGCAGCGGCGAGGGTTGCCAGCGACAGCGTGGTGGTCTGAATCCAGGTCTTCATGTTTATCTCCTTGTTGGTTCACGTCCTTGTCCGGACCTGTGTCCGGTCTCGTCCGGGGGCCTTTGCAAAACCCCTTCTGTTTATCTGCCCGGCGTCACGCATCATCTGGTTGGACATTGGGGCAATATGTGTAGTCTTGCGTTTTTGTGGCATTTGTCTACTAATAATTCTCACAGCGAACGCCCGCAAACCGTCACTTTCTGTATTCCGAGGATTTTCCATGCACTCCCATATGTCCAATTCCGACACGGACCGGCTGGCGCAGTTCGCAAACACCTTGGCCGACACGACCGACGCGATGGCGATGAGCTATTTTCGCAAGCCGCTCGACATCGAAGCCAAAGCCGACGATTCGCCTGTCACCCAAGCCGACCGCGCCATTGAGGCCGAGATGCGACGCCAGATCGCCGAAGCCTTCCCAAGCCATGGCATCCTCGGAGAAGAACATGAGGATGCCCGGCTCGACGCCGAACGAATCTGGGTCATCGACCCGATCGACGGCACAAAGAGCTTTCTGTCGGGAATGCCCAGTTTCGGCACGCTGATCGCCTGCCTGGAAAATGGTGTGCCCGACATCGGGGTCATTTCAATACCGCCGAGCGGCGAACGCTGGATCGGCCAGAGCGGCAAACCCTCACGCCTGAACGGCGTCCCCTGCCAGACCAGTGGTCGGCTACACCTTTCAGAAGCGATCCTCTACACCACCAGCCCGGACAACTTTGACGCTGCGGGACTGGCTCAATTTGAAAAACTATCTGGAAAAGTAACTATGCGTCGCTTTGGCGGGGATTGTTACGCTTACGGTCTGCTGGCATCGGGTCATGTAGACCTTCTGTTCGAGATGAACCTTCACCCATATGACTACATGGCACTAATACCGATTATCGAAGGTGCCGGCGGGGTGATCACCGATTGGGACGGGCAACCGTTGAGTCTCACTTCCGAGGGAAACGTCATCGCGGCCGCCAGCGCCGAGCTACATGCCGAAGCCCTTAACGCGCTTCACCGCGACTAGTCTCCAGCCTTATCGATTTCCGTCGATCGGCATGCTCTACGGTCAGAGACCCAAAGGGTTTGTCAGGCAGCTTTCAAACAGTCACAGCAAGGCCGATGGATCCGTTCCTTCTCCGGCGCAGAACCCGCGCCACTCGGCGAGAGCGCCGGCGCGTTTCGGGTCGAAATGCTGTCGGCTGAACGGGGAACCTTCCGTTTTGAAGAGGTTGTGAACCAAGAAAAGAATGACGGTGAATTTCTGTAACGTACGCGTGCGCCGAAAGCGAAACTTGGCTCGTTCCCCTCGCCGAAATGGCAGGTGCGAATTCTCGGCTCGGTCGTTGAGCCACCGGCCCGTCTCCTGCCGGTCCTCGATACCGAATTCGCGCATGGCTGCACCGTAGGATCGCAACCTTTCCATTGCATAGCGCGCGCACCAACCGTACATTTTCATTGCCTCTTAAGAAACTTCAACGAGGCTTTCTTTTCGCGGGCCTTGGTACAGAATCTCTCAAGCGTTCGCACTCGTGATACACCGCCCTCCAGAGATAGTGCCGTTCGCCGTCGTTCTTCACGAAAACCTCGTCGATATTCCACTGCCAACGGCTAGATTTCATGCCTTCGATCCGACGCTTCCGTACCTCTACAGCGAACATCGGGCCAATCGGTGCCACCGGAAACGAACGGTTTCATGGCTGGTCTTGATGCAGCATTCGTACAGTAGGTCCTCGACGTTCCTGAACAAGAGCAGGAACGTCGAGGACCTACATGATGACCGTCAGGCGAATGACCTCCGAACTGCTTTTAATACCTTTGAACGGGTTGGATTTGGTTATGGCCGGACGCTACGATACCATCCCGCACCGCTCAACCCAAATCCTTTTGACAAGACCCTGTCGGCTGCCTCTAACCGAGTTGCACGCGGTCGTCGTTTATCAGTGCGGCCGCTTCAGAACTTGTGCCGTTGGATCCCCCTCTGCTTGTGCCTACTATCACACTTCTTTGGAGATGAAAGTTCTGGAGCACCCACAAACCAGAACACCCCGCCTCACTAAAGAAACCGGTAGACACCTCTTTGAGAATCCTGCACCTTTTGCGCTATTACACCGCAAGATTTACCATCCGAAGAAACTTCTCGGTGGCTTTCCGGCTCGGAACCTAGTCTCAGTGGCTCAGATTGGTGTTCGCCGAAATCGGAGAGATCACTAGTCTCTAAATGGCACACTCCGTTGCGTGACCTTAATCATGATGCGCAACAGGCTGATTTGAAGGCGACCAAAGCGAATTATTCAGACGCGCGCTGTTCCCGAGCAGGCCGCCATAATCATTGAGCAGTGAGGAAATATGGCAATTCTTTTCACAACTTACAAGCCGAGCGGAACACTGCTTCAGTTGTCCAGTGGTGCGCCGCACAACACGCGGCCCATCTTCACCTTTGACTCTCTCTTCACCCGGAGCTTTTACGATTCAGAGGATCTGGGGGCCAAAGTCTTGTTCCTAATGGACCACCAGGCTTGGACGACAGATGGCACAACCGCAGGTACACAAACATTCACTGACATAAGGGCGGCTTATTTCGATGCTGCGGTCACGAAACATGGGAATGTCATGGCGATGGGCACGGGGATTTATCTTTATCCAGAAGTCGGTCCGCAAGAGTTGCTGCTGGACGACCGCTATGCGCGAGATGTGATTCAAGTGGGCAAAAACGCCCTGTTCCGAGGTTTTCCCGCCCATCCGCAAAACCCCTACGCCGCCATTGAAAAACTCTATCTGACCGACGGAACGACGAGTGGAACCGTCTTGTTTGAAATGTACTCCCAGTCGGGTGACCCGCAGTGGAACCTCGCCGAAGCGACCTTTTCCGAGGAGAATGTTTTTGGCGACATGTTTCTGTTCACAGCGCGAAGCGATGCAGATGTTGACTTCCCAGGTCGCTCCATTTGGCTGAGCGACGGTACCGTCGAAGGCACGACGCGATTGGATGGGGCTGGTCAGCACTTGGTCTCGTTCAGCGACTCACATGTCGGTACATTCGAGAAATCGGGCGGGCGTGTTTACTTCGTGCAGGAAGGATATGACGCCAACGGCGACCACGTGTTCACCTTCCGCTCTGTAAACCTGAAAAACCGCTCAGAAAAGATGGTGGTTGATTTCAGCGCCAATGACGGCACCCCCCTGAATAGCGGGTATCGAAAGGTTGATGGCGTCAGCAACTCAATGGCCGATGGAAAGGAGGGGTTCTATTTCGTTCTCGACGTTGACGAGGTGGTCTCCCCGAATGGAGGCGGTTTCGTCCGCTCGGCGTTCGAGCAGATCGTCTATTATAATCGGTCAACGAAAATCCTTGAAGATACATCCATCGTCATAGGCGCCACATTTATGGGATCGGTGGATGAGCACCGTTTCCTGAACAATCGGATCGTGGGTTGGGACAGCGACGACCGCAAGCTGGTGGCGGTCAAGGTCAAGGACGGAACAGCCCAAGATATTGGCATTGATGCGCCGTTTGGTCTTTGGGATGAGGAACAATTTCGTTGGGTCGGAGACAATCTATTGGCATTCGTCTCGGTCCATTCGACTTGGTACAATGGCGTCGATGTCTATGCGCTCGACGGCAGAGCTTCAGGTAGCCGGTATCTGGGTCAGATCAAAGCCACTGTCGATCTTGATGCGCAGGTGGTTATCGACGGTGACACCGCCTATGTCGCGGACTCACTAGGAGGGGGCAATGCTGACATCATCGCTTATGATTCAGTGACCGGAAAAACGAAGGACTTGGGTCCGGGCATGTTGCTGGGCACGGTCGAAGACAGCCTGCTGCTGGACACGACAAACGGGCTGAAGGTGGCGGGGACGCGCGGGGACGATGTGATTTTCGGCAGTGCTGGAAAGGACATCCTAAAAGGCCGCAAAGGCGTCGATGACATTCAGGGCGGCGCGGGAAACGACATACTTAAGGGCGGTACGGGAAGGGACACTGTTAAGGGTGGAAAGGGAGCCGATAAAATTCAAGGCGGCGCGGGGAATGACATACTTGAAGGCGGCGCGGGAAAGGACATAGTGAAGGTCGGAAAAGGGGGCGGATACGCTGGACGGCGGTGCAGGGAAAGACCTTTTGACCGGTGGGGTAGGCTCGGATCAGTTCCTGTTCACTGCAAATCATGGCAATGACCGGGTGCGGGATTACGAGATCGGAATTGACGTGCTGGCGTTCGATCTCGGTATTAAGGACGAAAGCCAGTTCACATTTGCTGCGACTGCGGCGGGAACAAAAATCAGCACCGGAGACGGCGAGATATTGCTTGACGGCGTTGCTCCTGTCGATCTCGGTGCACAAGATTTTCTCTTTGTCTGAACCCTACGGCTTCGTTACGGAACTCTGATAGAAAGAAGTTTTTGCCGAAGGCGTATCGAGGTGGTTTTCGGGAGCGAAGCGGACGGGACCAAATTTTATGGAAGGTGCTGGCAGACTGATTCTAATTAGTCTCCATAGCGTCGATGAACTTCCTCCTTACCCCGCGCAGAGATCGCGCCGCTCGACGAGAGTGGGAAACGAACGGATAGCACTACTGCCAGTCGGCTGATCTCCCGACTGATCTTGAAGTACTAGAACGGGTCGCGTCCCCTCATTCAGGAACGCTAGTCAGCCCCCTGCCCTGTCACTGTCCAAGTTCCTCTGACAGCACCACTCCTGGAGAAAGTCAGAATCTTTTTGGTTTGTCGCTTATGCCCGTGCTATGATAATGACGGGCGCCCCAGAGAGTATTGTCCTTTGAGATCGCCGTGGGTGGGCATGTTTGATGTTCATTTCAATGCATACGCAGGTTCTGCAACGACCAAATTAGACAGCAATTTTTTCGTCGGTCGGGCGATTGAGGCGTCTGGCCCATCGCAAGTGATGTTGGGGTAATTATGCTCAGATTATTGTTTCCAACGTGGTCTTTTGGGTTTTTCGTGGCCACATCGGTCGGCGCCTCCTCGATCCAGGTAACGCCTGTCTCCTTCGACTTCGGTAATGTCGCTGTCGGCGACACCTCGCGTAAACCTCCGGGGGCGGCCGTCTAAACTTGTGTTGGCTCCGATGCTAA
>NZ_AQQP01000032.1 GCF_002210165.1 Phaeobacter sp. 22II1-1F12B
CAACATCAAAAACAAGCAGCATAATCAATCACGCAACCGAACCAGAGCCTCAAATGGTTAAGTCGCTCTGATGTCCCATTTTATATGACGACGGACACGTGGAACCTCAGTCTGGACTTAATGGCGGTAACCTCACGATCTGGCTCAATGGAGCTTCTTAACCAATCCTGGAACTCCCTGCTGGGGTGGGACGTCGAGGACTTGCGCGGGCGGCGCTTTGCGCGGCTTGTCCATCCAGATGATCTACCTACGGCGAAGTCCGCGTTTCGTCATGTCATGTCCACCCCGGTTTCCAATCCAGTCGAGTTCCGTCTCAAGCACAATGACGGCAGTTACCGATGGTTTGCATGGACCGCCTCGGGACATGAGAACCGAATTTTCGCAACCGGCCGAGATGTCACGGAACGCCGCGAAAAGGATGCGGCGCTCGCAACGGCTCAGGAGGCGCTCAGGCAAAGCCAGAAGCTGGATATGATTGGGCAGCTGACCGGCGGTGTTGCGCATGACTTCAACAATCTGCTCGCGGCCATTCGGTCCAGCCTGGAGCTTGCGCGTCGCAGGCTTTCCTCAGAATCCGACGCGGCCCGCTATCTAAACAACGCCGTTGCCGCTGCGGATCGCGGAGCCGGGTTGACCCAACGAATGCTCGCTTTTGCCCGGAAACAGGAACTCCACTTCGATTCGGTTGAAGTTCAGCGTTTGCTTCCGGATCTGAAAGATCTGCTCCAGCGATCATTGGGTCCGCAAATTGACCTGATCTTCGATATCCCCGAGGACTTGCCGACCGTCCTAGTCGATACCAACCAGCTCGAGATGGCAATTCTCAACCTCTCCGTAAATAGCCGTGACGCTATGGATGGCTCAGGGCGCCTCTCGTTTTCGGCTCGTGAGTTTTCCGACGCCGGGGGGTCCGACATGGCGGCTGGGAAATACGTTGTAATTTCCGTCGCAGACACTGGTTGCGGTATGGACGCTGAGACACTTGAGCGGGCATTCGAGCCGTTCTTCACTACTAAGGGCGTAGGCAAGGGCACGGGTCTAGGGCTATCAATGGTGCATGGACTTGCCGCACAATCTGGTGGTGCATTTCGAATGGAGAGCGTTGCCGGAAAGGGAACAACGGCACATCTCTACCTTCCCGTGGGCGATGGGGAACCCGATAGTGTCGAGATTGAGGGGGGCAGCCACGGACAATCGCGCGAGCCAAGAGGGGAACGCTTGTTGACAATCCTGACCGTGGATGACGACCTGTTGGTTTCAATGGGCACCGTCGGGATGCTCGAGGACATGGGGCATGAGGTCTTGGAGGCCAGTTCTGGCGATCAAGCACTCGACATCTTTGCCGAGCGGCCTGATATCGATTTAGTGATTACCGACCAGGCAATGCCTAAAATGACGGGTGTGGAACTTGCTAAGGCCCTTCGTGTGCGACGACAAAACCTGCCGATCATTTTGGCAACTGGTTACGCTGATCTCCCCGAGGGTGCGGGCGGAGAGGTGAGTGCCAAGTTGGATAAACCATTTTCGGAGAGTAGCTTAAGAGCGGCGCTGGCTTCCGTCACCGAAACTGCTAACTCTGCTATCTGAAAGCTGTCCCACTATTCTGGGCGAATAGCAGCTTTTTGATTAGTTCGCGCACCTAGGATGCCATGTAATGTTCGCGCACCGGAAAGATACGGCAGAGGCAAAATCCCGTGCCGACGCGTGAGGGCCCGCCGACGGAATCTGTCGATTACACTATGCAATTGTCGACTGTCCGTTGATATTTCAAGTTGAAGTGGCGCGCTGGCACTTTTCAGGGTGTGCTCTGTAAGGGTTATTAGTGGGCCAAACTGTCGGCGATGCTTTGAACTTCAACACCGCCCTTGTTCGTCTCGAAAATCGGAGCGTCGGCTGTTTGCAGCTGACTAATATGGCTTGCGGACGCTATGCTAATCCGGCTCTCTCCTGATGCTGAACCCAAGACGCTAAAGCAAATGAAGAGGTGGCGACTGAAAGTGGTTCGTTTCAATCGGAACGTTTACCGTGCCCGTCGGGTGTCAAAGGTTTAGGGTCGCCAATTTCATTTCGAGATTCGTAAAAACGTGATGGAACAATTTTTGTACCAATGCGTCATTTCAGCACAGTGATGCGGCGCCCAAGTAACGCCGCAGGGGAAATTCAGATGAACGGCATAATCTATCTGCTTGGGCTTCCGGTTATCGTCGTTGCCCTCCTGAATGTCATCGCCCGACCGCTGCGAACGCACAGAAAGGAACGACCATGACACAACAAAAGATACCCACACAATCACGCGACAGCACAGAGACTGCCGGAGATACAGTGAAAGAGCTGGGCGCTGAAGCGCGGGAGGCTGCGGACAGCTTGAAAAACCGGGCATCAGAAGAGGCCGCCAAGCGCGGCGATGCGGTCAAAACCGGGGTCGCGGATGAAATTTCGAACATGGGCGACGCTCTGCGCCGCGCAGCGGACGAGCTCAGAGATGGATCGCCGCAAGAACGTACATTCGGGCAGATGGCGTCTGCTCTTGCCGACGTGTCGGACAACGTTCGTGGCAAGGACTTTGGCGAAATGGCCGGGGATCTCTCGCAATTCGCCCGCCGCAATCCGCTGGCATTTTTGGGCGGCGCCGCACTCTTGGGATTTGCGGGCACGCGAGTTGCGCGAGCGTCCGAGCGGCACCGCGAACGCTCCGTCGATCTCTCCGAGATGCTGGGAAGCGACGATGACGACGACCTCTTGGGGCAAGAAATCACGCGCCGGCCTGGCACCCCAGCTGAGACAGCAGATCTCAGAGTGACAGGGGCCCCTGTCGGGACCAATCCTGCCGTTCAAGGAGAAAAACTATGACCACGACCGATCATGACCGGACTGAAAGCACGGGTTCGCTTCTCAGCGAAGCAATCAAACACGTATCTTCCCTTGTCCGTAGCGAGGTTGACCTGGCCCGGGCCGAGGTCGACCAGAATTTGCGGCGGGCGCTATCCGCTATCGGCATGCTGGTGGCTGCGGTAGTCGCGGCACTCGTGGCGCTGAATGTTATGGCTGCCGCCGTTGTTTCCGGGCTCACCGAAGCAGGGGTAGACGCGGTATGGGCCGCGCTCATCGTTGGTGTCGCACTTGGCCTGATCGCTGCCGCGTTGATCGCCAAGGGGAGCAAGGATCTGAAGCTGTCCAGTCTGGCGCCGACCAGAACAGCCGAAAACATCAAGCGTGACGCGAACACAATTCAGGGAGGACGGACAAATGGTTGACAATCGCACACCGGACGAAATCGAGCGTGATATCGAGCGTGAAAGATCGCAGCTCGGCCGCACTGTCGACGAACTGCAGGATCGGCTTTCACCCGAGGGCATCCTGCGAGAAGTGGGCCGCGGATTGTCCGACCATGGTCAGGACATTGGCGAGGCAATTACCCAATCAGTCAAACGTAATCCTGTCGCACTCGCTTTGACAGGAATTGGCTTGGCGTGGCTGGTCAGCGGTCGGTCATGGGAAAAAGACAAAGAACGTCTGGTTCCGGATTTTTCCCACAGCGACCCCGCGACACCGGCACCATCCCGGCTTGATTACAGCCGCTCAGGTACGGAACCCCGCGCTGCGCAAGGCGGTTATAGAACCGCCCCCAGCGATCCTGCCACCCATTCCCTGGGTCAAGCCGGCCTTGCCAGCGCTCACGGCAACCGACGTGTCTCTCAGGATTGGCTCTACGCCGACGATGACGACTTCTGGGATGACTACGATCAGGACGATCAGGACGATGGCCCTGGGCTCTATGACCGTGTGTCTGACGGCGCCTCTCGTGCCGCCGGCAGTGCCCGGGAAACAGCGCAGAAGACGGGCGACAGTGTTCGCTCCGCAGGGCAAAGTGCTGCGGACAGTGCGGCCAGTGCCCGCGACGCCGTTTCGTTGCGTGCGAGACGCATTCGCCGACGACTGGCCCACGGGACAGATACCCTCAGCGAAGAAGCGAGGGAGCGCGTCATCTCGGCGAGATGGGCGGCCGTAAGAGCTCGCAGGTCTGCTGCTCGGCGTGCTCGGGCGGGAGCCGATCAGGCCCAACGCTTCTTCGAAGAGAATCCACTTGTTGTCGGAGGACTGGCGCTTGCTGTTGGTGCCGTACTTGCCGGAACACTGCCTCGCACGAGGCAGGAAGACGATTGGTTCGGCAAGCAGTCGGACAGATACTATGACAAGGCCGAGCGGATGCTGGAGACCGAGCGCCAGAAGGCTCTGAAAGTCGCTGATCGCGCTGCTGAAACTGCTCAGGAGGTTCTTGAGGAAGAGCGGGCAAAAATCGACGACCAGGCACCGGGCGACAAGTCTGCGGCCGAACATATCGCAGATGAAGTTCGCAGCGCCGTTTCGAAGGTTGCGGACGCAAGCCGCGAGGAAGCCGAGAAACAAAAGCTCGGTACACCAAGCTCGTGAGCGGATCTCAAGATCTAGGCCAGATGGCCACTCTCCCGCGCCAGATTTCCTGGCGCGGGTGGTTTGCCATTCTCAAGCGTGTCGTCGGGCAGATTTCAAAAGACCACGTTATGCTTATCTCAGCAGGCGTCGCCTTTTACGGGCTTCTTGCGCTTTTCCCCGGGATCACTGCCGTAATGGCTGTCGCGGGGTTGATACTTGAACCGAGTCAAGTCACGGATCAGATCGACACCCTGACTGCCTTTGTGCCGCAGGCTGCTGCAGATATCATCATTGGCCAAGCATCCGCTGTGGCCGGAAGCCAAAATGGCGGGCTTGGAGTTGCTGCAGTCGTTGGCTTTGCGCTTGCGCTATGGTCAGCCTCGGCCGGGGTCGGAAGCCTGATCGAAGGCATTAACGTTGCCTATGACGAGACCGAAAAACGTGGCATGATCCGGCTTTACGTGACCAGATTGGCTTTGACGCTGGTACTGATAGTTGGAATGATCGGCGGTCTCGCCGCGACGATTGTCCTTCCGTCTATACTACAGTTGCTCGCGCTCGGTCCCACAACTGAATTCCTGATAGGCATTCTCCGCTGGATCACGCTTACCGTGCTCACTGTATTGGGCATTAGCCTGCTTTACAGGTTCGCGCCATGTCGCCAGCCCGCACGTATGCGCTGGCTCATCCCGGGTGCGCTTATCGCGACAATCCTCTGGATAGCGGCGTCAGCAAGCTTCGCTCTCTACGTCAAAAACTTTGGGAGTTATCAGGAAACCTTCGGAGCGCTGGCGGGCGTGGTCATTTTGCTAATGTGGCTTTGGATTTCTGCCGTACTGATCCTGACCGGTGCTGAAATCAACGCCGAAGCCGAGGCTCAAACCCGTATCGATACGACAACCGGAGCGCCTATGCCTATGGGCGCAAGGGGAGCCGTTAAGGCCGACAAGCTGGCCGGGTCATAGGTGAATAGCAAGGGAACGATGAAGGGGAATGATGACACCTAGTACATCGCCGTCAACCTATAGTAAATTTTGATGCTGCAGCCATGGGGGACTATATGAAACGTTTCGAAGGGCAGAAAGTAATCGTTACCGGTGCCGCCTCTGGTATTGGGCGCGCTGCAGCCCACCGTTTCGCGCGAGAAGGAGCTAGCGTGTGCTTGATAGATAAAAATTGGCGATTGTATATTTGACAAACCCAACTGAGATTCCTATATTGGAGTCAATAAGTTGAGGGATTCAAAATGTCTGTTCTGTCCAAAGCCTACATGCACGACGAAGCCGCAGCGTTTGCGCACGTTGAAAGCATCATCTGGCCCGATGGCCCGGTGTGTCCGCACTGTGGCGTGGTAGACAGTGCATACCGTCTTGAGGGTGTCCGCACGAAGCCGAGCAAGAAGAATCCGGAGGGCAAAGAGCGTCACGGCCTTTGGAAGTGCCGTGAATGCCGTAAGCAGTTCACTGTCCGTAAGGGCACTATCTTCGAGGAAAGCCACATTGAGATGTTCAAGTGGCTGCAAGCTATCTACCTGATGGTATCCAGCAAGAAGGGCATTAGCAGCCACCAGCTTCACCGCGTTCTGGAAATCACGCACAAGTCCGCGTGGTTTATGACGCACCGCATCCGCGAGGCTATGCGCAATGACGGTTCCGTAGATTTCGGCTCCAATGGCGGCACGGTAGAAGTTGATGAAACGTTTATCGGTACAGAGTTCAAAAAGTCTAAGAGCGCTCGCGGCGCGGCTCACAAGATGAAGCTGCTAACTCTCGTTGATCGCAACACTGGCACCGCAAAGAACATGGTGATCGATAGCCTTTCCAAGAAAGAGATTTGGCCGATCCTGCGCGAAAACATCGCCAAAGAAGCGGTTATCTACACCGATGAGGCTGCTTGGTATAAGCGTCTTGATGGAGAGTTCGCAGCGCATGATTTCACCCGCCACAGCGCTGGTGAGTACGTTCGCGGCGATATCCACACGAACACTGTTGAGGGGTATTTCAGCGTGTTCAAGCGCGGCATGAAGGGCGTTTATCAACACTGCGCCAAGAAGCACCTGCACCGCTATGCGGCTGAGTTTGAGTTCCGTTACAACAATCGAAAGGCAAATGGCATAGACGATTCTCAGCGCGCCGCTGCCGTGCTATCATCAGTCAGCGGCAAGCGCCTGACATACAAATTGTCTGATTGAGAAGATGACTGCACCAGGAGCGAAGGATCTTACTTTCAAGATATACGGCCTCGACGATATGGGCGGCGAGGTTCCGGTAGAGGTGTTTGCTAAGAAGATATCCCGTATCGCATCAGCGCTGAAGAAAGTCGACAAAATTGAAAACGGCGGGAAACGGTTTGAATATGTAGTAGCTGGCCTCGAATACGGATCGGCCCAGATCGATTTTCGGGAAAAGACCATGTCCCCCAAGCCGATCAGGAAGTCTCCGACAGCCCGTTTCGTTACTGTGGGGCGATCCATTTCCAGTGGTAAGCCGGTAACCTCGGAGAGCGAGGGAGACGACGTAATAATCGATCTTTATGAAAGCCTATCCCGAGACGCGTCTTCCAATTACGATTACGCGACGATCCGCAGCGGGTTTGAGCAAATGCTTAGAGTGGATAGCTTTTTTCACGGACAGGTGGAACGCATAATTCAGTCGGCCCAAGCCGCAGCTCTATCGGTTCCGCCAAAGTTTTTCGTTGGTGATGCAATCGGCACTTTCGACGGCGTTATTCAAGCGGTGGACCTAAAAGGTGATGCGCCAGAAGTTCGGCTTGTTCTCTCGGCAGGCGGTAAGTCTATTGATTGTGTGCTGTTCGATATGGATATTGAAGATGTTCGAGTTGCCCTCGGGAACCGCGTGGCCGTGACAGGAAGAGCGATTTACGAAGGTCAAACGGGCCTACCTTCTCGTATTGAAATAAGAAGAATGGCCCGCTTCCCTATAGGTTCAATTAAAGACCTGTCCGGTTCCGTTTATCCATTTGAGCAAGGCGATTGGGGCCTTTCAATTGAATGAAGTAAAGAATATTTTTTGGGACACGTGTGTGCTGTACAGGTGGCTAAGCAAGAAGCCAAACGACTATGTCGATCACATTTCAGCACACGTATCTGACGCTGAGGTTGGGCGCAGTAAGATATTCATTTCATCTATTGGCCTCGCGGAACTCCGCCCAAGCAGAGTAAAAGCTTCAGGTGAGACGCCAGCTAGTATTGTGAACAAATTATGCGCCTTCATAACGGTGATCGATACGATTCCAGATATTATGTCACTGGCTGGGTCACTGAAGGACAACCGGTATGTTTGTTCTACGGATGGCCCGAAGGCACCAGAGCGCAGCCGAGAACTGTCAACCGGCGACGCCATACAGCTGGCGACTGCAATTTGGATGAGAGAGTACGCTGGGGTGCAAGACTTAGAATTTCACACATTCGATGACGGAAAGTCTCGCAACTCAGTGGATGGGAAAACCGTTCCTATGATCAGCTTCCAAAATTGGTGTAAGGGATTGGATGGCGTAGAATACGTTGAACTAGCCAAAGAACTGAAGCGCAAGAAACCGGATCACCCTTCATGCCCGATACCCGCAAAAAACAACTCGACAAGTTCAAAGAAGCCGCCCGCCAGCTAGAAGCTGACGAGGACGAAGAGCGATTTGAACAAAAGCTTAAAAAGCTGGTGCAGCAGAAACCGGACGAAAAGAAATCTGATGAATAGGGATTCACTTAAGTTATGTTATGTGATAACGTAACTTCATGGCGAAATTTCAGCAAAACAGACTAATTTTTGTGCTTTGGATGGCTAGGCTACTTCAGGTCCCTGTCGCAGTAGATCAAAGCTTTTTGGCCTTCGGGAAAAAGCTCAACAAGACCCGCTCGTCGTCTACATCGCCAAAGTAACAGGCAGACATGTCGCTGGGATCGAAGATGAATGCCATATCATGCGCTCGGCTAAGGCCGCGCACAACTTTTTCTGAAAATGCACCAGTTTGCAAATGAGACTCTATCAGCAAAAATGATGTAGGTTCAGTCCAGAGGCCCGATCCTTCGTTCGCGTTCTCAATAATGGAGTCATACCTCTGCTGGTACGTTTTCCCATTGACGGTCATGTTTTTGATCCGAAAAGTAATACAGTATGTCGACATGATAGCTCCCACAACATCTTGTGGTGACGCTAACCAGCGGCTACCGATTCTGCAATGGGTTTGTCAAATATACAATCGCCTAAAAATTGGCCAGAGCCAAGCAATTCAGACGCGCTTTGTTTAACCTGTGATGTAGCCGACCAGAGGTCCGTGGAGGCGGCGGTTTCTTACGCCGCCGAGGTACTCGGAGGTGTAGACGTCTTGGTCAACAACGCCGGCTATCCGGTCACTGACTTGGACACTGATATGTCTGACGCAAAATGGCGCGGGCACTTCGAGGCTGATGTTCACGGGCTGCACTATGTTACCGAGGCCGCGCGGTCTTGGCTTGAAGCCGAAGGAGGGGCAGTCGTCAATACCACTTCTGTTGCCGGTCTCGGCGGCGATAGGGCGATGGAGGCCTACGACGCCGCAAAGGGTGCCGCCGTGCAGTTGACACGCGCACTTGCTATCGATTTCGCCCCAAAAGGAGTCCGTGTTAACGCAGTTTGTCCGACTCTGACCCACACAGCTATGAGTCGCGCGGCTGAAAATCAGCCAGAAAAGCTAGAGGCTTTTCTGAAGGCGATTCCCTTGCGGCGTGTTGGAGAGCCGGAAGAAGTAGCCGCAGCGATCCTCTTTTTGGCGTCTGGTGATGCCAGCTTCATCACTGGCGTCGCTCTGGCAGTTGATGGCGGAATTACTGCTGGAAATGGTCAGCCTCACTTGGTTTGAACAGACCTTGAAACCAGAACTCAAACTTTCCGAATGCCGCCGGTGAAATTAATCCCTAATGGGTGCAGCTCGATAATGAGGCGAACATCTGGATCGAGTTCCAGCTTGCAGCGAACAAATGGTCTACCGCATCCGCTAAAACGAAAGATGTCACGAATTTGGTCTCGGTCGATCCAGCACGAATAAGGGAAATTTGAATGCAGAAGGGAATTTGAACCACTGCGCGGGTTCAAGCGTTAATTTATTGACGTCGGACAATCCACCTCAAGAAAAGGCACGGCTCATGGTATCACGCGCACTCTGGAAAGGACAGCTTCGCCTGTCATTGGTGTCAATACCGGTGGAAGTCTATTCCGCCCGCAATTCTTCCTCGCGGGTGTCCTTCCGTCAGATTCACGAGCCTTCGGGGAAGCCCGTCCGTTACCAGAAGACGGTTCAGGGGGTCGGACCCGTCGAGAACGAAGACATCATGAAGGGCTACGAGACGGACGACGGTGACTATATCCTACTCGACAAGGAAGAGATCGACGCGATCAAGCTGGAAACCAAGAAGACGCTGGAACTCGTTCAGTTTGTTGAGATCACGAAAATCGCGCCCATCTGGTTCGACCGGCCCTATTACGTCGTTCCCTCCGACGAGCTTGCGGAAGATGCCTACCGCGTGGTTCGCGACGCGCTGCGGCAGACAAAGAAGGCGGGTCTCGGTCAGCTGACAATGCGCGGTAAGGAATACCTCTGCGCCATCCGTCCCTGCGGCGACGGGCTGCTGATGGAGACGCTGCACTACGAGGCGGACATCCGCGACGCCGATCCCCTGTTCTCCGGGATCGAGGATGACGCCTCTGACGAGGAACTGCTCGAAGTTGCCACCCAGCTCATCGACAAGAAGACTGCGCCCTTCGATGCTGCGGCTTTCGAAGACCATTACGCGGCGGCCCTGAAGGAGCTGATCGCTACCAAGATGAAATCGAAAAAGACGCCCCGGGCCAAAGCCTCCAACGATGGCGGCGGGGCCGAGGCGGAGAACGTGGTCGACCTGATGGATGCGCTTAAGAAGAGCCTCGGGCAGAGCAAGGGCGCCAAGGGCGGCAAGACCAGCCGCCGCAAGAAAACGTCATGAGGTCGCTCGACGCATACGAGAAGAAACGGGACTTCGACATCACGCCCGAGCCCCGCGCCGCACTCGTCGAGGCAGGCGGGGACCGTCTGTCCTTCGTGATCCAGAAACACGACGCCAGCCGTCTGCACTACGATTTCCGCCTGGAATGGGGCGGGGTGCTGCTGTCGTGGGCGGTGACGAAGGGCCCCTCCGCGGACCCGTCGCAGAAGCGGCTGGCGGTGCGTACCGAAGATCACCCCGTGTCCTACGGCGGGTTTGAGGGCACGATCCCAAAGGACGAATACGGCGGTGGCACGGTGATGCTGTGGGATACTGGCTGGTGGGAGCCGCTGCACGACCCCGAGGAAGGGCTGAAGCAAGGCAAGCTGCATTTCCGGTTGCACGGCGCCCGGATGAAGGGCGGTTGGGCGCTGGTGCGGATGCGAGCGAAAAAGGCCGAGAAACGTGAGAACTGGCTGCTCATCAAGGAACGCGACGATTTTGCTCGGCGCACCGCCGATGCGCTGACGAACAGGCACCGCACCTCGGTAACGACCGGTCGGGCAATGCGCGCCATTGCCGGGGGCAAACCCGCCGCCAGTCCCGCGAAACACGACAAGCCGCGGCCACGCTTCCGCGAGGTCCAGCTTGCTACTCTCCGCGACGCCCCGCCCGATGGTGAGGGATGGCAGCACGAGGCCAAGTTCGATGGCTATCGCTGCGTGATCGCCGTGGGCAAGGGCGGTGTGCGGCTCTACTCGCGCAATGGCAAGGACTGGTCGGACCGGTTCGGGGCGCTCTGCGAACCGGCGGCGGCGTTGGCGTGTGGTTCGGCCTTGATCGACGGTGAGGTGATCGCCGGAGTGGGAGGAGGGGACTTCTCGGCGCTTCAGAAGGCACTGAAAGCGGGGGACCCGCTTACCTGCTACCTCTTCGACATCCTCGCGCTCGACGGCGAAGACCTGACCGCCAAGCCGCTCTCCGAACGGCGAGAGGCGCTGGAAGGGATCATGGAAGGCCAGCCGCCCCGCGGGCCGCTCCGCCTCAGTCCGGTCATCGAGGGCGATGGGGCGGCCGCCCTTGCCGCCCTCTGCGAGGCCGGCAGCGAGGGCCTCATCTCCAAGCGCATAGACGCCCCCTATCGCGGCGGCCGCAGCAGTAGCTGGATCAAGGCCAAGTGCATCCGCCGGGCCGAATTCGTGGTCGCCGGATGGTCGCCGTCGGACAAGAAGGGCAGGCCGTTTTCCTCTCTGATCCTTGGGAGTTACGAAAAGGGCAGGCTGATTTACCGAGGCCGCATAGGCACCGGGTTCAACGGCGATGACATGTCGGAACTGATGGACGCCATGAAGCCCCTTGCCCGCAAGACACCCCCGTTTGACGAAGACCTGCCAGGAGAGGCAACGGGCGCCGGCTGGGTCACGCCAAGGCTGGTCGTCGAGACGGAATATGCCGAGTTCACCAGCGAAGGCCGGATACGCCACGGCGTCTACAAGGGCCTGCGCGAAGACAAGGATGCCGAGGACGTGAGTGCCAGCGCCGAATCTAAGAGCGACAGCGGCGACGCCGAGATGACCATTGGCGGCGTCCGCATTTCCAGCACCTCGCGCAGTGTCTATCCCGATGCAGGGTTGACCAAGGGCGAGGTTGCGGAACACTACGCCCGGGTGGCCGAAAGGATGCTCGATGACGTTGCCGATCGCCCACTGGCGCTGTTGCGCTGCCCCGATGGGATCGCGGGCGACTGCTTCTTCCAGAAACACGCGGGCAAGGGCTTTCCCGAGGGTGTTAAATCTCTGCCGCTCGAGGAAAAGGACGGCGATAGTGTGGACTACATGTATGTCTCCGACCCCAAGGGAATTCTTGGTGCAGCACAGATGGGAACGCTGGAGTTCCATCTCTGGGGCGCGCGCCGCGACCGGATCGAACGGCCTGACCGGATGGTGTTCGATCTGGATCCTGATGAGGGTCTCGGTTTTGAAGCGGTGAAGGCCGCGGCGGGCGAAGTCTGCGAAGGCTTGCACGCCTGCGGGCTGGACAGCTCACCCATGGTCACCGGCGGCAAGGGTGTGCACGTCATCGTGCCCCTGCGCCGCATCAGCGAGTGGGAAACCGTGAAATACTTCGCTAAGACTTTCGCCAACATCCTGGCGGAGCGGCATCCGGATCGCTACACCGCGACCATGTCCAAGGCCAAGCGCAAGGGGCGCGTGTTCATCGATTGGCTGCGCAACGAGCGCGGCGCCACCGCCATTGCCCCCTATTCCCTCCGTGCCCGCCCCGGCGCCGCGGTGGCATTGCCTGTCACCTGGTCTGAATTGCAGGATTTGGATCGTCCCGACAAATTTCACGTCAGCGACATGGAGACGCGTTTGAAGCGGCCGTGCCCGTTGAAAGATGCCAAAGCCCGCGGCATCGGGGCCGAGGCGGTTGAAGCGCTGGAACACTGGGCTTGCCGCTGAAAGCCGTCCAACGAAACATTCGGGTCATGCATTTGGTGTGCTGCGAAGCCAGAAATCAACCAGATTTGTGCCCGCCGCCAACGGTACCACTCAATCCAGATTCGACAGCGTGCGCGACCTCACTTGATCCCCCAATTTCCAGACTAATTGTTTTGCATGTATGATCTCCTGTGTTCGCTATGATGAATGACCTCACTACTCCTGCGCCAGTCGACTGGAAAACTAGCGCGATCTATTTGGATTTTGATGGCACTTTGGTTGACCTCGCACCAAGGCCTGATGAAGTTTGGCTCCCCGAGCGCGAGTCACGGCTGTTGACTACTCTGTCCAAACGCTGCGAGGGCGGGGTAGCGATACTTTCAGGTCGCGATCTTGAGAACCTGCGTCCGTTTCTGCGAGGGCTTCCCGTGATATTAAGCGGAAGTCACGGCGCTCAAATAGAAATCAACGGCGACCCAACTCTCGTTCCCGGCGCAGACTGGGATGTCGAAGCTGTATTCCACAGCCTTAAACCATTTGCTGAGGACAACGACCTTTTGATTGAAAGAAAAACTGCCGCGATTGCGGTGCACTACCGGACGCGCCCAGATCTGGCAAATGATGTGAAAGCGACGGTCGAACGGCTGGCCAGCAGTCACCACGGGCTGAAACCAGTTCACGGCAAGATGGTCAGCGAATTGGCATCCAATGAGTACAACAAGGGGTCCGCATTAATCCAGCTAAGCAACCATCCACAATTTGCGGGGCGAATGCCGGTGGCGGTTGGCGATGATACGACGGATGAGGATATGTTCGTCGCGGCGCAATCGATTGGCGGAATTGGAATAAAGATTGGTCTCGGCCGAACTGCAGCGCGATATCGGTTCAAAACCCGCCGTAACTTTGTGACTTGGCTCTCGCATACTCTGGAAATCGACTGATGGATTTGGGACTAGTTGGTAACTGTTCGGTTTCCGGACTGATCGATGACAAAGGTAATTTGAACTGGTTCTGCCTTCCAAGGTTTGATGGCGATCCGGTCTTCCACAGTTTGCTCGGGTCTGGAAAGGGCCATCCCGACGATGGTGCCTTTAAGATTGAAATGGAAGAACTGCGGCGAGCGGAACAAGGCTACCTACCTAATACCGCTATCCTTCGCACTATCCTCCGAGGCGGCGGAGGAGCTGTTGAAATCACGGATTTTTCGCCAAGATTCGAATCTTTCGGCAGACGCTTTCGTCCGCGAATGTTTATCCGTCAGATTAGGCCCCTCCAAGGCTGGCCGCGCATCCGCATAAAAGTCCGTCCAAAGTTCGAATACGGCTCGCGAAGGCCTTTCGTTACGACAGGCTCAAATCACCTGCGATTTGTGGGCGCTTCCGAGGTCTTGCGGCTGACATCGGACGCCCCGCTGGATCATGTGCAAAGCGAACAGCTGATACATTTAGACCGGTCGTACACATTCATCCTTGGCCCTGACGAGACACTCACAGAGGCACCGGGTACGATAGGCGAACGGTTCTTATCGGAGACACGAGCCTATTGGGAAGCGTGGTCCCAGCGTTTGGCTGTGCCATATGAATGGCAGGACGCAGTCATACGTGCCGCCATTACACTGAAGCTATGCAACTATGAACAGACAGGCGCCATCGTAGCGGCGATGACGACATCCTTGCCCGAAGCCCCTTACAGCGGTCGAAACTGGGATTACCGTTTTTGCTGGGTCCGTGATGCATTTTTCACGGTACGTGCGCTGAACTCACTGGCAGCCACGCGTACGTTAGAGAACTATTTTCACTGGCTGATGAACGTCGTATCCGATGCCAAAGGGGGCCACATCCAACCGGTGCTCGGCATCGGTTTAGAAAAAAACTTGACGGAATGGCAGGCCGAAGATTTGGAAGGGTTTCAGGGAATGGGACCCGTTCGAGTCGGCAATCAGGCATATGAACATTTTCAACATGACACCTATGGAAATGTAATTTTAGGAGCCGCCCCAGCTTTTTTCGACAAACGGCTTAGGATGGATATTGGCGGCCACGCTTTCGAGATGTTGGAGCCACTCGGCGAGCAAGCTTGGACACTTCATGCCCAACCCGATGCCGGGATATGGGAGTTGAGGACGCGCTCACGGATTCATACCTCCTCGTCGCTGATGTGCTGGGCCGCATGCGATCGCCTTGCCAAAATCGCCGCCTGTTTGGCGGTTCCAACTAAAGTTGATTTCTGGCGCGATCGGGCCAACGTAATTAAGTCGAGAATCCTTAAAGAGGCTTGGTCCGACAAACGCCAAGCCTTCGTCGAAAGCTTTGGTGGTGAAACATTGGACGCCAGCGTTCTATTGATGGGCGAAATGAACTTCCTTCAGCCTTCAGATGAACGCTTTAAGCTGACGGTGGATGCGTTGTCAAACTCCCTAGGGCGCGGCCCCTTCATGTTGCGATATGAGGAAGCAGACGACTTTGGCGTTCCCGAGGTTGGGTTCAATGTCTGCGCATTCTGGCGCGTAGATGCTTTGGCTCGCATCGGACGAAAAGACGAAGCACGAGAATTTTTCGAAGAGTTACTAAAGGCTCGCAACGGCTTAGGACTGATGTCCGAAGACACTGCGTTCGATACCGGCATAGGTTGGGGCAATTTTCCTCAGACCTACTCTATGGTCGGGATAATCAACGGAGCAATGCGCCTGTCGCGCTCTTGGGAGTCAGAGCTGTAGAAAAAAGGATGCCGCAAGGAACGATCTGAACGCAGGAAAGTTGTCCCGGTGTTAAATCATTCAGTCGCCGGAGGAGGGGCATCCAAGTATGGCGGGCAGGCTCATCGTTGTATCCAATCGGATACCAACCGAAGGAGCTACAGCCGGCGGGTTGGCTGTTGCTCTGCATGATAGTCTCAGCGGTACTGGTGGCATATGGATAGGCGCACATCCTGAGGTTGGACCCGAAGAAAGTCTATTCGAAATTGGGGATGGTCCCTATCAAAGACTAGCTTTCCAATTAAGTAGGTCTGAGTATGAAAACTATTATTTGGGCTTCTCCAACTGTGTCCTTTGGCCTCTTTTTCACCGAAGGAGCGATCTTGTCGTTCTTAAGTCCGCGTATTTGCAAGAGTATCTTTCGCTTAACCGCCGTTTATCAAACATGGTGGCCGAAGTCGCTAGACCTGATGATTTGATCTGGGTCCACGATTATCACTTACTACCCTTGGCTCACTACCTCCGGGAACAAGGCGTCGCAGCCAAAATAGGCCTCTTCCTTCATATACCCTTCCCGGCGCTCGCAGATCTGTCCATTTTACCTGACCCTTCCATTTTTGCTGAATGGTTAGCAAGCTACGACCTGCTGGGCTTGCAAACGCAGGCGGACACAGCGCGGTGCCTTGAAATGTACCGGGCTGATGAACGCGCAGAATTTTTCCAAGATGGTTCTATAAAGTTTCGAGATAGGCTCGTCCGAGTGAAGTCTTTTCCTATTGGCATTGCGGTCGACGCTTTCCAATCCCTCGCAGATTACTCAACCGGCAATCCTTTCGGCGCTGAACAACCTCAAGAATACATTATTGGCGTCGACCGTCTCGATTACACAAAAGGACTGCCGAATCGCTTCCGTGCCTTTGGCGAATACCTGCACGATTATGCTGAAGGCCGACGCCCGTCTCTCATCCAGATCGCGCCTCCGACGCGGGAGGTTGTCGAAGCATACCGTCAGATTACCGAAGAACTTGAGGAACTCTCTGGCCGTATTAACGGCCGATACGCTGAACTCGATTGGACCCCTATCCGGTATATCCATCGACCCATTGCCCGTGACCGCCTTGCTGGCATTTACCGAGGAGCGCGAGCTTGCCTCGTAACTTCCTTAGCGGACGGCATGAACCTTGTCGCGAAAGAATATGTTGCGGTGCAAATTCCCGACGATCCAGGCGTTTTAATTCTGTCGCGTTTTGCAGGAGCGGCCGAAGATATGACAGATGCCCTGCTGGTAAACCCTTACGATATCGATGAAGTAGCAAAAGCAATTGATACGGCCCTCAATATGCCTGCGGAGGAACGGATAGCCCGTCATCGCTCATGTATGGCTGCAGTGCAAGCAACGGATGTCGGTCGTTGGACCAAACATTTTTTGGCGGCGTTGATTGCCAGCCAAGGAAGGTTGGCTATCTCATCGGGCAAACATGATCGCCACTCTCGGATCGGCGAGGAACGGCCCGAGCCAAGGCAGGTAAAGTTTCAACATGTAGAAAAGTCTATTTAGATTAGCAGCCTTAGTCCAATATTTCCGGTGACTATTCATCCCAATCACCAACAAGTTTCGAATTGCAGCACGCCTGCCAGACCGAATTTCGGTAGAGGAAGCGAGAAATTTGGAACAGCGAGCGGTCTCGTTTGTCACGCGCTCGACGTCGATCCACGTGTTTCGTTGCTCGACTTACTAAGGAATTATCTTCAACTGACAGGAAGCAAGAAGGGCTGTGACCATGGCCAGTGTGGGGCCTGCACGGTAATAGTGAACGGTCGCAGGATAAATTCCTGCCTTAGCCTCGCTGTTGCACACGACGGCGATGAAGTTGCAACTGTCGAAGGACTTTCCGACGACGGTAATTCGCCACTGCAGTCGGCCTTCGTGCAAAACGACGGGATGCAATGCGGTTATTGTACGCCGGGCCAACTTTGCTCAGCCACTGCGGTACTCCGAGAAGTTGCGGAAGGTTGGCCCAATCACGTCAGCGAAAATCTTATCGGGCCGCTCAAACTCTCCAATGAGGAGTTGGCCGAACGTATGAGCGGCAATATCTGCCGATGCTCCTGCTATCCCGGGATCAACGCCGCCATCCTTCAGGTTGCGGAGAACCAATTGGCGGAGACAGAAAAATGAGACCGTTCGATTATCAGCGTGCCGAAAATACCGCGGTAGCCCGAAAAGCTAACCAGGCCGGTGCGACATTCCTTGCCGGCGGTACCAACCTGCTTGATCTTATGAAGCTTGAAATAATGGCGCCAGAGCAAATCATAGACATCTCCCGCCTCGAGCTGGACAGAATTACCAACAACGGCGAGGGCATGCACATCGGAGCAACTGTCACAAACTCCGATCTCGCCGCCGATTTGCAAATCCGAAAGTATTACCCGGCTCTGATGATGTGACCGCCCCCCGACGGCATCTCTGTGTCAAGGTGGG
>NZ_AQQP01000033.1 GCF_002210165.1 Phaeobacter sp. 22II1-1F12B
GCTTCCAGCTTCCGGCGCATGAGGACGCAAACAAAATCGGAGATTTTGTATAATTGCGCCCTTCATCTACATTCAGGGATTGTCCCGTTGCACCTGTCATCACTCTTGGTCTCGAAAAAGCGTGCGAACTGCACATTGCCAGTGTGACAAAATTCACATACCCTGACAATTGAGATTTAACCCTGAAACCCGCGAACCCATGGCCTACCGCAAGAAAGACCCCGCCGAATCGCTGGAAGAGCTAAAGGCCAAGAAAGCGGCCTTGCGGGCACAGTTTGACGATAAGCTCGGCAAGCTGGAACGGGAGATCAAGGCCACGGAAGCCAAGCGGCGGCGGGAAGAAGAGAAGATCAGGACGCGGCAGAAGATCATTGTCGGGGCTGTCGTTCTGGAACATGCCGAGCGCAATCCCGAATGGGGCCGCGATCTCTGGGACATTCTTAACCGGGCTGTCACCAAGCCAGACCAGCGCAAAACGCTCGGCCTTGATGACGGGAGTGACTAGGCTCCCGTCCTTGCAGGGGGACAGCTCATGTCGAACCACGGGGCCGCCCGCTGGGCGTCCACTTCCGATCTTCGCAAAACGGGAATGCTCGATCCCGGCGGCGTCTACCTTGGCGGCACCTACGAGAATCCTGACCAGGGAATTTACTATCACGGTGACGGACACGTCCTGACGGTCGCGCCCCCCGGTTCCGGCAAGACGGCAGCGGTCGCCGTTCCGAACCTTCTGCAAAACCCCTCCTCCATGGTGGTCACAGACCCCAAGGGCGCACTCACCGCCCAGACGGCCAAGGCTCGCCGCGCCATGGGCCAAAGGGTGATCGTCCTGAACCCCTGGCGCGAGGAGCTGACGCAAGGGCTTGGTCGCGATCTCGGAGATGCAGGCTTTAACCCGCTCTCTGTCTTGCGGGCAGGCGATCCGGCTGTGATCGACAATGCCGAAATGATCGCGACCGCGCTCTGCCCCACGCCGCCCAACGTGAACGATCCTTCCTGGACGCAGCGCGGCGCGTCTGTGCTTACGGCCTGCCTGCTGTACCTGACCCATGCGCCAGGTGAGACCGCCACCCTGCCACGCCTCTATTCGCTGGTGCGGGACACCGCTCAGGGCTGGCGCGACCTGGCTGCGAAGATGCTCGAAGTCGAAAGCTTCGACCTCTCCGACTACGCCGCCGAAATCCTCTCGCCTCTGGAAAGTCCGCGCCAATGGGCGGGCATCGAGCAGGCCATGCAGAACGCCACGGCCATCTATAACCCGCAAAAGCCCCTCGCCGCCCACGTCTCCAGCGGCGACTTCGATCCGGCGATCCTCAAGAGCGAGCGGGTGACGGTCTATCTCGTGATCCCATCGAACCGGCGGGAAGCGAACAAGGCATGGCTGGCACTCGTCATGGCGCTGTGTGCCGAAGCTGTAGGCCGTGCGGGCAAGGCGGTGCCTGTCACGCTGCTGGCCGAGGAGTTCGCCAACCTCGGATACATGCCGACGATCTCGCGGGCGATGGCTGAATACCGCGAGGCGGGCCTACGCGCGCACCTGGTCATCCAGAACCCGCACCAGCTCACACGCCTGTATGGCCGTGATGGGATGCAGGAGATCGTGAATTTGTGCGCGGTGCGCCAGTTCTTCGGGGTCGATGATATTGAAACGGCACGGCTGATCGAGGCCACGGTCGGCACCTTCACCGCGGAAAGCCGCAGTACCTCGACGCCTGATAACTTCCTGCAAGGCGGATCGGTGAACACCAGCGAGATGGGTGTACCGCTTATCCGGGCGCAAGACCTTCTGAATATGCCCGAGCAGGAGCAGGTCATCCTGGTACGCGGCTCCGTGCCCCCGATCCGTGCCTTTGTGAAGCCGTTCTTCACCGATCAAGCCATGATCGACGCCACGGACCCGAACCCTTACCGGGACGAACCACAGGCGCGGGAGGCTACGCCGTTCGAGACGGGGCAACTCCGCCACCAGGTCGCCCAGTTTGCGGACGAAGCAACAGGCGGACACTTTGAGGAAATGGTCGCGCTCGTCATGGGGGGCGGCGTTTTGGCCTTCATCGGCGGCATGTCCTTCGGATGGGGCATGACGCCCCTGTTCATCTACGCCGTGGCTGTTGTCTGCGGTGCCGGGGGCTGGTTCGGAACTGCAGCAATATTTAAACTGGCCGGACAAAGCCGCAGTACGGCTGAAATTGCGTTCTGGTTATCCATCCCGGTACTGATCGTATGCTTCGTGCTCGCAGCCTACATTGAACGGGATAACCCGAACGGGGGCACGCTGCTCGACCTGCTCTACACGTGGGGGGTTCTCTCGGCTTTTCCTTTGCTGGCTCTATGGGCGCTCAGAAAGAAGCTTTCCCGTTTGCAGACTAAGCAGCCACCGCCTGCCTCGCGCATGCCGCACAAGTCGGATGATGAGCGCTAGTCGAGCATCTCGATGCTGTCCCGCTGGCCGGGCCCTTAGTGCCTGTCCGTCGGGTCGCCGTCGCTGATGCCGGAAAGAGACGGGCGGGGTTCTGCGTCAAGGGTGCGCAGCACAGGCGCAGCCTGCTTGCCCTTGATGCGGGTTCCCGGCTGGCTCAGGCATCACCGCAGCGATGGCGCTCCCGATTGACCTGGCACGGGGTGCCTGTCTTGAGGCGAGCCAGAAGCGAAACCCCTCTCAATCCGGCGGCACGTATTCGCCATAGGTCGGCAAGAGCCGCCTGAGCTGGTCGTCCATCTCCTCGGCCACCTCCAGCGGGGGCAAGGTCTTCTCCAGGTGTTCGCGCACATACCACGTAAGGCGCTCTTTCCGTCCCTCGAACCGCCGCACCTGTTCGGCAATGCTCAAGGGCGGCTGCAAGATAAACCATTCATGGGAATAAAGCTTCGGCTCCGCTTGGCCATAGGGCGGGGGACGCTTGCCAGCCATGCCTTACCCTGCCGCCTTCTTCGCCCGCCACGACAGCCGCAGCTTTCGGCGGTGAACATTCAAGGCAATATCAAGCTCCTGCGCTCTACGGGCTGGTCGCGTGTGCCTGATGGTTTCAAGATCGCGGAACGCTCTGGCGGCAAGGTTGGCCAGCTTCGCAAGGTCGGCGGTGATCTCGGCGGGTGTCATCGGTTCTCGTGCCATTTCTGGCGGAAGCGGGCGGCGCTGTCGGCCAAAGCTGCGGCCAGTTCCTCGCCCTCATGCGTGGCGGCCAGCCGTTTCGCTTCCTCGGCCAAGTCTTCAAGGCAGCGCCATTGCGACCCCGTAACCTGCGCCGTGCCGTAGGTCGGCAAGAGCCGTGCAAGGTCGCGGTCTAGCTGTTCAGCCACCTCCAGCGGCATCATGTGGCCGTGTTTCTCGATGATACGCCTCTGGGCTGGGGTCATCCCCTCGGCCTTGCGCTCGAACCGCCGCGCAATTCGCGCCAGCCGTTCGGGCGGGCGCTGCATGTGCCATGCGGCTGTAAACGGGGGCGGGGCTTTCTCGGTCATGTCTGTGCCCTCCCCCGCTTCTCTGCCAGACGCTCGGCCTGCCACGCGGGGCCCCAGATGCGGGGCGATGGGGTCTCCCCTGCGTCGAGCTCATCACGGAGCTGAAACGCCGCCTCCAGGAACAGGGTGCCGGAGCTGAACGGCGCATCCGTCTGCGCTCTCGCCAACCGGGCGGCATAGTGCTGTTTCATGGCCGGATCGGCCATGCGCCAAGCGTAGCTCAGTGGAATGTGCATCGCAGCCCCCTGCCCTGCTTCAACGTTGCCGCCTGCGGCGGCGCCAATGGAAAGGGAGGAGGCTCTGCCTCCTCTGCCCCTACGGGGCATTCACCTCCGGGATATTTGGAGAACAAAGATATCCCATGCTATGATCTTAGCACGGTACAGGCGGGGACGCCGATGACCGTGAACGGAGATATCCGGAAGCGCCCTTCACCTGCCAAGGAGAGGGGCGTTTTTCATAACTCGCTGCACCCAGACACTCACTCCCCCTGCCGAGAACCTGCGCTCTCGAAGCAGCTCGACTGGTCGCTCGGTCGCCTCGATGCCTGAAACTGAACTGTCGCTCGGAGAGAGTTAAATATAGTTAGAGTCAGAGTTACGGCCTTGTAGGACGATCTTAAGATACTGAATCAAAATACGTTTTTGGATCGGCTGGTGTGTGATGTGACGAAAGATGGTGTGTAAAGTGACGAAGATCGGTGTGTGATGTGACGAAAAGAGCGATAGTTATCCACAGGCAAAGTCGGTGTGTGATGTGACGAATCTTGACCTCTAGTGTGTGATGTGACGAAGATGTCCTATGGTGTTTGAAGTGACGAAGCTTATAGTGCGAAACGGGTGGGTGATGTGACGATGCAGCGCCCTGCCCTTCTGCCCGACCGCCACCCACAGAAGGACCTGTTTGTCTGCGACATCGTGGATGCGGTGCCCAAGGGCGACATGGCCTCGATGGAGCACCCTGTCTTTTCGCTTTCGACTAAGCCTGACATGCGCCCGCGTCGGTATGAGCGTGGAGAAAACTGGATCGAGATTTCACCGTCGCGGTACGGGCTCGCGACAGTTCATGACCGCGACGTGCTGATCTACTGCATCAGCCAATGCATCGCAGCTTTGAACCAGGGGCGCCCTGTCGGGCGCACGGTTCGCTTTAAAGCTTACGATCTTTTGGTAGCTACCAATCGTTCAAAGTCCGGACGCGGGTACGAGCTTCTCCGAGACGCGCTGCGCCGCCTTCAAGGCACACAGATCGAAACCAACATCCGACAAGGTGGGAAGGAATATTTCAAGGTCTTTGGCCTCATCGACTCGGCCGAGATCGTCAAGGAAACCCGCGACGGACGGATGCTCGATATTGATATCACCCTTTCCGATTGGGTGTTTGACGCTATCGAAAACAGGCACGTACTGACCCTTAATCGGGAGTATTTTTTCCTTCGCAAGCCTCTCGAACGTCGCCTTTACGAGATCGCGCGGAAACACTGCGGAGAAAAATCAGAGTGGCGGATCGGACTTGCAAACTTGCGTGACAAGTGCGGGTCTGGCTCGACAATCAAGGAGTTCCGGCGGCTGGTCAGCAAGATCATCGATGACGATGAGAAGAACGACCACATGCCCGACTACGCTTTCAGCTTTGAGGACGAAAACGTCCTCGTGCGGTCAAAGCGCGAGGACGTTCTGAGCCCGCCCCCCGCTACACCATTGCATGTTGATGAGGATAAAACCTTCGAGCAGGCAAGGCGGCTTGCTCCTGGCTGGGACGTGCGTGCGCTGCTCGATGAATGGCGTGAATGGGTCAGCAACAAGGGGATCGCCGTCCAGAATCCGGACGCCAACTTCCTGAGCTTCTGTAAGACGCGCGGCCCCTATAAGCGCTAAGCAACCTTTCCTCCATTCATGCAAGCATGCATAGCGCTTTGCATGCAAGGCGCGAACGCTGCATGCCTGCATCCATGCTTGGCGCTAGTCATGCTTTCGTGCTAGCATGATTCAAAAATCAAACCAGGCAAACTTTGGAGCAGTATCAATGACATATATCGTGGGAATGGTCTCCCAGAAGGGAGGCGTCGGGAAGTCTACGTTGGCCCGTATGATGGCGAGAGAGTTCGTGGCAGGCGGGCTTTCAACCAAGATCGCTGATCTCGACACGCAGCAACAAACCTGCACCAACTGGGCGGGGCGTCGTGCCGAGAACGGGGTCACACCGGAAATCCAAGTGCAGAGCTTCCCAAGCGTGAAGAGCGCGGTTGAGGAGGCCGAGCGCTTCGACGCTCTGATCCTGGACGGCAAGCCGAACGCTTCCGACCAGACGATTGAGATCGCGAAAGCCTCCGATCTGGTTGTTATCCCAACCGGGCAGACAGTCGATGACCTTCATCCGGGCGTCGTGCTCGCGCACAGTCTTCGCAAGAAGGGGATAGCGGCGGAGAAGATCGCTTTTGCCATGTTCAAGACGACTGGCAGCGAACGTGAGAACGCCGCCGCACGGGATTACGTTTCTCAGGCGGGTTATATGATCCTGGACGGCGAGGTCAGCGTTTCGACGGCCTACGGGTCGGCTTCGGACCAGGGCAAGGCAATCACTGAGACATCCTTCCGCACACTGAACGAACGGGCTTCCAAGCTGGCGCAGAGCGTGATCGACCGCATGGCCGAGCTGCACGAAAGGCAGGTGGCGTGATGGCAACGAACCTTTCAAAGCTCAAGAGTGGGAAGGGGGCTCCGCCGCCTGCGGAAGAGTCCGAAGATGTGATCGAGGCCAACCCTCGCGCTGACGAGAAGGAACCGATGCAAGCCCTCCAGGTGCGTGTGCCGAAGTCAGTCTTTGCAGAGTTCAGTGAGCAGGCGGGACGGGAGTTCGGCTTCACGCACGGAGCGAAGAAGCAGCTCTTTCTCAGAATGTGGAAAGCGTACAAAGCGCAAAACATGTAAGCATGCTTGCATGCAATGCGCTAACGCGCTTGTCATAGAAGGCGTTATCACATTTAGCTTAATAGGTGCGAGGTATGACAACTCGCCGCCCTTTTGGGATGGTATGTTGTCAATTTAAACAACCTATTAAAAGACTAAATGGAGATAAAAAATGGATCAATATGTAGGACTGGATGTATCGCAAGATGAAACGCATGTGTGCGTTGTTGACCGTGACGGTAACAAACTTTGGGAAGGTCATTGCCCCTCAACGCCCGAAGGTATCGGTGAGACAGTGCAGAAACATGCGCCTGAAGCTGTAAAAATTGGTCTTGAAAGTGGTCATCTTTCAACATGGCACTGGCACGGTTTAAACGATATGGGGCTTCCGGCCATTTGTATTGATGCGTACCACGCGCATGGTGTTTTGCGCCTGCAAATGAACAAAACCGATAAAAACGACGCCCACGGCATTGCCCAGATCATGCGCTGTAACTGGTATAAAGAAGTCACCATCAAGAGTTTTGAGAACCATGAATCACGCGCCCTATTTCGAACACGCAGCAATTTGGTCAGTATGCGTACCGATGTCGTCAACCAGATCCGCGGCATGCTTAAAACATTTGGCATTCTAATCAAAGGTATTGCGGGCGTCAGTTTTGAAAACCGCGTTCAGGAAATCATCGATGAAGGTACAGCCATTGCCCCTCCTCTTCAAATCCAGCTTGATATGCTGCGGATGATTAAGGAGAAGATCAACGATCTGGATGAGCTGGTTCTCGATCACGCTTACGCTTGCCAAAAATGCCGTATCCTGATGAGTATTCCAGGTGTTGGCCCAATGACGGCCGCAAACTTTGTGCTGGCCGTCTATGATGCTGACAGGTTCAAGCAATCAAAAAGTGTGGGTGCGTATTTTGGTTTAACGCCAAGACGCAGGCAATCCGGCGACATGGACTACAATGGCCGAATATCAAAGCGCGGTGATAGGGTTATCAGGCATCAGCTTTATGAGGCAGCCAATTCCATCCTCACACGCGTGAAAAAGCCCTCTTCCCTTCAAGCATGGGGGCTGAGGATTGCCAAACGCTCTGGTATGAAAAAGGCAAGAATTGCTGTTGCACGAAAACTGGCTGTCATCATGCACCAGATGTTGCAAACAGGCGAGTTGTTTTGCTTCAACCCTGCAACCGGAGAAAGGGCTGTATATGCGTAAGATGTAAGAGACAAGTTTTGTAGTCTTGTAAATGAAAGCATGAGATTACGTTTTGTCCCAGCCGGGACGAAAGCTTTCGGTTAAACCCGGTATGAATGATGCAGAAAAAAGATCGTTATATTTTGGACAAGTAACTTTCAAACTGCGGATCACATTTTGAGGGAACCGAAGCCTCCAAAGCAATAGTGTGGCAGTCCAATGACCACGTAGAGAATGGTGATACCGGCTAGACAAAAACGTAATCGCAGTATAGATTGCAGACTATATCCAGCACCAGTTAAACATAATTCTATTAGAGAACTTCCAGACGGAAGTAGTGGATAACTACACCCTACATTTAGCGTTTAGCTAGCATCCCATGCTCTAATAGTGCTATTAAAGCCTTGATGTTCTTTCATTGTTCGACTCAAGATGCAGGCCGCATGACGACACAGCTTTCGATCCAACCACGATTTGAGGGGTTCTGCCCAGTCACCGAAGCCGTCGAGCAATTGGCGAGCGAATCCGGCCTCGAGGAGCGCGGCGCAATCTACACGAAGCGCGAGGTCGTGGACTTCATCCTCGATCTGGTTGGGTATGAGGCTGACAAGCCGCTGACGCGGTATCGCATCCTCGAGCCGTCCTTCGGAGACGGGGACTTCATCCATCCGATCGTTGATCGACTCCTGGCCGCTGCACAGCGCGAGCCTGGCGGATTGACGGTCGAACGTCTCAAGCCTGCGCTACGCGCCGTCGAGCTACACCGTGCGACCTACTTGAAGCATCGCGCGAGCCTGGCGGAGAAGCTGCAAGGGGTGGGTTTGTCGGCTGCGGAGGCCGAAGAGCTGGTGATGGCCTGGCTGATCCAGGGCGACTTCCTGCTCTATGATTTTGATCACGATTTCACGCATGTCGTCGGCAATCCGCCGTATATCCGGCAAGAGGTCATCCCGGACATCCTCATGACGGAGTACCGACTGCGCTATGAGACGATCTTCGACCGCGCAGATATCTACATACCGTTCATCGAAAAATCGCTGAGCGCGCTCGAGCAGGGCGGACGACTTAGCTTCATCTGCGCGGATCGTTGGATGAAAAACCGATATGGGCGGAAGTTGCGCGAGATGGTCAGCCGGGATTACGCGCTGTCCATCTACGTCGATATGGTGGACACGCCCGCTTTTCATAGCGAAGTGACGGCGTATCCGGCGATCACGGTGATCGAACGGTCAAACGAAAACCGGACCCGCGTCTTCGCACAGCCGGAGATTGACCGGGATGCGCTGCGGTCATTGAGCCGCGACCTGACGGCGCATGAGCTGAGCAAGAACAGCATCGTCCGTGAAATCCGGGATGTCGCCGCAGGGGCGGAGCCTTGGGTTTTGAGCGGGTTTGACGAGCTGGCCTTGGTTCGGCGGCTCGAGGCGAAGTTTCCAAGGCTGGAAGCGGTGGGGTGCAAGGTCGGGATCGGCGTTGCGACCGGTGCGGACAAAGCCTTCATCGGAGACTTCGAAGAGCTCGATGTAGAACCATCCCGCAAGCTGCCATTGGTCATGACGCGGGACATCCTGACAGGAGAGGTCCAGTGGCAGGGCAGGGGGGTCATTAACCCCTTCGATGATGATGGCAAGCTGGTGCGCCTCGAGGACTATCCGCGCCTAGCGCAGTATCTCGAAGAGCGGCGCGACGTGATCGCAGGTCGGCACGTCGCGACCAAAGCGCCAGCCAACTGGTATCGAACGATCGATCGAATTCATCCCGCGATCACCGGCCGGGAAAAACTATTGATCCCCGACATCAAAGGCGATGCGGCCATCGTGTACGAGCCTGGCAAGCTGTACCCGCACCACAATCTCTACTTCGTCACCTCGAGCACCTGGGACGTGCGCGCCCTGCAAACGGTCATGAAATCTGGGATCGCACGGCTCTTCGTCTCGCTCTACTCAACCAAAATGCGTGGGGGCTTCCTGCGCTTCCAGGCCCAATATTTGCGCCGCATCTGTCTGCCATCCTGGGACACTGTCAGCGAAGAGCTACGGGTGACGCTCAGGGCGCTGTCAGAAACGGATGATCCGGTGGCACGCAACGCGGCCGTAGCAGAGCTTTACGGGCTCTCTTCGGGCGATATGCGGCTTGTCGAGGGGAGTGCAGCGGCATGACACTCGATCTTGCGAACTTCGAAGACCAGGCCTGCGAAGCGGTCAAACTCTTCTGGGGCAACCGCGAAGCCGCGCTCGCGCGGCAAGTAGAGGCCGGGAACGTTGATGCCGGAACCCGAGGGGCGGTGACGGCGGGCAAGAACATGGATGGCTTCCTGGTCATCGCCCAGAGCCTCATCGAAGCCAACGGCCTCAGGGACGCGCAGATTTGCGTGCAGCAACGCGCTCTGACCCTGCCGGGCTTCTACCGGCCGACAAAGCTTTGGGACATGCTAGTGATGCATCGCGGCCAGCTCGTCGCCGCGCTCGAATTCAAGTCTCAGGTCGGCCCTTCATTCGGCAACAACTTCAACAATCGCTGTGAAGAGGCGATCGGCACCGCCCACGACCTTTGGACGGCCTACAGGGAAGGGGCCTTCGGGGATGACGCACCGCGCCCGTTCCTGGGCTGGATCATGTTGCTTGAGGATTGCCCGAAGTCGAACGCACCGGTCTCGGATAAACAGCCGCATTTCCCGGTCGATCCGGCGTTTCGTCGTGCATCCTACGCGCAGCGGTACGACATACTGTGCAAGCGCCTGGTGCAGGAAGGGCTTTACACAAGCGCGACCTTCCTGGCCTCGCCACGAGAAGCCGCCGCCGATGGGGCATACCGGCACATAAGCGATCTGACATCGCTGCGCACCTTCGTCACAGAATTTGCGGGCCACATCGCGGCCGTGGCAGCGAGATAGATTCGGAGGGGCGCCATGATTTCGATCACCTACAACGGAAAGCCTTTCAAAGCTGGTGACTTTGAAAAGGACATGAAGCGGAAAATGCGAGACCTCGTGGCCGCAGAAATGCGGGAACGGGTTGGATCAATCCGCGACCCTAAGACGGGAGAGTTCCCTGTCGTCGTGGTTCGTGGCCATCAGTTGGAGGATATGCGGCTCGCGGTCGAGGCCTCACCGGAGCTCATTGCAATCATCCAGGATCGCTTGCCGTTGGAGGATATTGAAATGATCGACTTCACAGAGGTTGAACGTGTCGTGTCGCCCAAAGCCTTCCTTAGCTACGCCAGTGAGGATCGTGATGTGGCGGAGCGCGTTGCCGAAGAACTTCAAGCCGCCGGGGTGGAGACTTGGTGGGACCGTTGGGAAATCGGGGCAGGCGATAGCATCGTACAGAAGATCAACCAAGGCCTTGGCGGATGCACACATTTCATAGTTCTTCTGTCACCTAACTCGATCAACAAGCCATGGGTTCAAACGGAGATCGACGCCGGGTTCGTTCGTAGGGTTAGCGGTGAAGCAAAGTTCATACCTCTCCGCAGCAATCTTCCGGCCGAGCAGCTGCCGCCGCTTTTGCGACCCCTTCATTCTCCGGCGCTCACCGAAACACCGGACAAAGAGATCGAACAGCTTGTAAGTGATATCTACGAGCTCACGCGAAAGCCGAAGTTGGGAGCGAAACCGTCTGCCATCGAACAGCCGCCGTCACCATATTCGTCGGCAGCAATGGCTGTTGCGAAGTATTTTTGCCGGGAAACGACGAATGCGGTTTGGGCTGATCCGCAAATCAGCGAAGAAGACTTGGCGACGGCCGTGGGCCTGTCCCGCGAGGATACGCAAGACGCGCTGTACGAGTTAAGAGATTTTTTCCGCGACGATCATTTTGCCGTCCTACCGGACAAGGGCCTGTGGACGGAGTTCGACAAATATTTTCTTGATGGTGCGGATCCACAGGCTGATGCTCTCACGATTGCAGCCGATATGATGAACACACCGGATTTTCCGGAGAAGCTGTCGGAAATTGCCGAACGATATGAATGGTCGCCCCGTCGCATAAACCCTGCCGTCGCCTACTTGGTAGACCGGAAATTGGTGCGCGATGTCCACTATCTCGGAGACGGGCGATGGGTGACGAGCGAAATCGAGCGGACTGACGCGACCCGGCGGTTTGTGAAGAGTAGGTCGTAGTTGAAAATTTTAGTGGAGGCTTAATGGCTACAGTTAGACGTAAATGTTTTATATCCTATCATCATGCAGACCAGGATGCTGTAAACAGGTTCATTCGCGACTTCGATCATGAAGCTGATTGCTTCATAGCGCGCGGTCTGGGCGAGGAGATGTCACCAGACATCATTCAAAGCACAGACACCAGCTATGTCATGCGTCGTATCCGCGAGAGATTTTTGAAGGACTCAACGGTAACTATTGTGTTGCTTGGAGCATGTACCTGGGCGCGACGTTATGTTGATTGGGAAATCCAAGCGTCGCTGCGGCAAGGAGAGTACACTGTTCCGAACGGCCTTCTTGGAATAAAGCTTCCAAGCTACGGAGGGACGTTTCCAAATAGGTTCAACCTAAACTTACGGAGCGAAGGGGAAGATGATTGTTATGCTCGGCATCGTGAGTACCCCGAAACCACAAGCTCACTTGTTCAGTCAATTGAGAATGCTTACCAACGACGCAACACGCACCGGCATCTTATCGTAAACCCAAGAGACCGGATGTCTTACAACCGGCAATGCTGATGGAAGAAAACGAACCCATATCCGTTAGCTCCAATATTCTTGAGCTGATTATCAGTAATGATTGGGCGCTAAGCCTGACAATCAAACCAATTCCGTTAATTGTATTGGCGATTATTCTCGCATTGATTTTTATAGTGGCGCGCATCGTTTTGTGGAAGCGACTGTCGCTATTCGAGATAGATAGCGCCGAATTTGGCATCGGAGATCAAAAGATCTCATTCCGACCAAACACGACAGACAGGCAGATTGCATATTCCATATGGGTCGAACTCAGCACTCGAAAGGTCGGTCTGCCGATCGACCCTGAACATGACGTCATAGAAGAGATTTACAATTCTTGGTATACGTTTTTTGGCGTCACTAGGGAGATGATTAAGGACATCCCAATATCCAAAGTCAGAGGTGACAGCACTAGCCAAATTATTAGTCTTTCCGTAGAGGTTTTGAACGAGGGACTGAGACCGCACCTTACGAAGTGGCAAGCGCGATTCAGACATTGGTACGAAAAGCAAATGGAAGATAAGTCTGACGCCGACCCGCAATCCGTACAGAAGAATTTTCCCGCTTATGACGAACTGGTCGCCGATATGCTTACCGTGAATCAGAGGTTGATTAAGTATCGGGAAAAGATGAACGAGCTAGCTCGTAGTTAAGTCTTATCAGGCATTCCGCCGTCCTTAGAAGAAACTCAAGCCCGCCGCACGGTCTTCGTACTGACCTTGAACAGACGGGCGATCTCGGCCAAGGGCCGATGTTCATCGTCCCGCATGCGCTTCACCTCGTCGCGCTGTGCTGCCGATAGGGCAGGGGGCCTGCCACCGACACGCCCGCGCTTGCGCGCGGCCTGTAGTCCCTCCCTGGTGCGCTCCGATATCCGCTCGCGCTCGAACTGTGCGATCGAAGCGAAGACGTGGAAGACAAGACGGCCTGCCGGGGTCGTCGTGTCGATGTCCTCGGCCAGGGATCGGAATCCTGCACCGCGCTCCCGGATCGTCTCCACGATGTCGAGAAGATCACGAAGGGATCGTGCAAGCCGATCGTACTTGGTGACGACCACGACATCGCCCTGGCGAAGCTGATCGATCATCTGATCGAGCTGAGGGCGTGACCGGGCCGAACCGGTGATCTTGTCCGCGAACACACGCTCGGCACCGGCACTCTCAAGGGTGTCGGTCTGGGCTTCGAGCTTCTGGTCGTCTGTGCTGACGCGGGCGTATCCAATGATCATGCCTAGAAGTGTGCCATAAACGTTCCAAAACCCCAAAGGTTTTGGCGGGGGTTTTTGTCCTTATCAACAGCTTGATCTGCCGTGGGGCAGGGGATAGGGACAAAAACGACCATTTTTGGCTGTGCAAAACATGTTGTATATAAATCACAATTCAATTCTTTGTTTTATATTTTTATATTTCTCTTACTGATCATTATTGATAATAATAAAATTATTAATAACGAAAATAGGAAAATGAAATGAGGAATTTACTTTTATTTACAGCAGTGGCTTCGCTATCTTTTGGAGTGGCGCACGCGAAGTCATTTAACGGCCCATATGCTGGCCTTACTGCGGGCTACAATTCAGGACAGATTGAAGGCTCTCTTGATCTAACGCCTCTAGCGCTTGGTACAGGGTCAGCAGAAGAAGATACCGACGGTTTTGAGGGCGGCTTGTACGCTGGATATCGCCATAACTTCGAAAACAACTTCGTGCTTGGCATAGAAGCGGGCGCGTTGCTCAGCAACTCTGACGGTAGCTTTACCAACGTAGTTTTTGCCGGCGATGAGCTTGAGATTGAAAAGAAGAACGAGCTATACTTATCTGTAAAGCCTGGTTATTCATTTAAGGATAATATGCTCGCTTACCTAATTGGCGGCTACCAAGTGGCAAAGTTTGACTCAACATATACAGTGGGCGCAAACACAGCATCTGGCGATGATACATTTGATGGCTTCCACCTTGGTTTTGGTGGAGAATATGCCGCTAATGATCGAGTATCCCTCCGGCTTGAGTACAAGCACCAATGGTATGGCGATCAAAGCTACACAACAGCTGGCGTCGGCACGGAAACGTATGAAGGCGACGAAAACACTTTCCGCGTAGGCGTTACCTATAACTTCTAATTCATCTAGGTACCGAAAAGCCCCCTTCATGGGGGCTTTTTTGTTAGAAGAGCGATAGCTGTCTCCGCTCCTGAACGTATTTCTGCCACTCGGTCTTAGATGCTTCGTGACCGAGCCATGCCGTGACGTACTCGACGGGACCGCCGTATTCTTCGACCGCATCACGCGGCAGGAAGTTCGATCTGTAGCCCGTTTCGGAGATCGGCAGGGGCTCCCCGGTCTCGCTTCGCACCTCAAGGTGGGCGGTCGCAAAGTCGAGATGGGGAAGCTCAACCCAAGTCGGATTCCAGGTGATCTGGAGAGGGATTCCCTCCCAGATCGCGGCGTGTGCTTCGGGATGGCCCATCATGCGACGATCCTCCCGGCCTTCCAGGCTTCGCGGGCGTAGCCCAAGAGGGTCTTCTTCGGCCTCCAGTGGATGTCGCGCTCGATTCCGATGCCGAATGGCCCGCGCACGCTCTCCAGCTCGGAAATGCGCACGCTGCCAAGCTCTGCGCATCCCATGCCAAGGTCACAGAGACCGAAGGCGATGTCGGGGTCTTCGATGTCCAGCTCCGTGAGAAGCCAGGTTGCAGCGCCGCATGGGTTGAAGAGTTTCACCACGGGCTCGAAGTCGATCTCGTCCTCGGTGCCGCGTACCGCGTCCTGGGCTTTGCCGTTGGCGATCATCTTGTCGCGGATGGTTTTGGTCAGAAGTTTCATATCTGTCTCCTATCGTTGAGGTTTTCTTCGACGGAGACGAAAGATCGAGCGGCCTGAGCTGGCGCGCGCACAGACCCAACACGGCCAGCTCGCCTGGGTGGTGCGGGCAGGGTCTTGCGGGTGGAGCGCGCTCGATCAGGATCAGGCGAACATGAGAAAACCGCCGATCAGGAGGCGGGTAGGGACGGCCAAACCCTCCGGGCGATCAGGCTGCCGTCCTGCGGCGGGAACGCTGGTAAGCGGCCTTCCGGGGCTGCCACTCAGCAGGGCCGAGATTGCGGCTCGTCCCCACGCGGCGACCATGCACGAGACCGGAATCCACGGGGCGGATGCGCCAGAGCTTTGCCAAGTGCGGGTCGATCCCCTTGGCAAAGTAGAGCTTGAGCCCCTCCGCGTTGCCGATGCGAGCGATCTCAATGATCCCTTCGGGAATGGTGGCGAGCGTCATGCGCCGGGCGATCCATCGCTCCAGTACGGCGGCAAAGGCGCGTTCCTGGCCGGGACGGACATGCAGCATCCAGTGGACATGAGCGAGCTCGCGCGGCGCTTCGATCACCCACGCATAGGTGGGCGCGCCATTTCGGGGGGCTGTCCCTCCGCGCGGTACGTAGCTTGACCATCGCTGGAAATGCCGCTCGCGCACCTCCCGGAAGAAACGGGAGGCATCCTCGGGGCCGAGTCCGAGGTGCCACAGGCTGACGGTGACGAAGGTGTTGAAGGGCCTGCCAATGGCCTCGGCGGTGCGAACGCTGTGCAGGAGCGAGGCGGCGGCCTTACGCTTGATGAAAGACGTGGGGGCGGACAATGGTGCGGGCTCGATTTGGTGGATAACGGGCGCACATATACCAAGGATGGTGTGCCCGGTCGAGTGTTCACCTTATGTCCGCAAGTGCCAGTCCTACGGCTCGTAGTCGGGCCCCCTGTCTTTCGCCTTGTCCTGAGCAGGCGGTTTCTCCGCCTCCTTCATCAACCGGGCGCGGCGCTCGTCGCGCCACTGCTGGCGAGCATCCCGCACAGTGTCCAGTTTATCCGCGATCTGCCGCTTTTCGCTATCGCTAGCACCTGAATTGTCGAGCGCCTTCCCCATGACGCGGGACAGCCAGCCTTGGCCATTGTCGTTCGCAGCGTTGTCCTGCTGCTCCGTGTGGCGCCGTGTGCCCTGGTCTTCCTCGCGCGTTTCCTGACGGTCTCTGGACTGCTGCTCGGCCTTTTGGTGCTGCTCATATTCCGCGCGTTCGGCCTCTTCTCTTTCGGCCTTCTGGCGTTGGCGGGTTTCAAAGGCTTCGCGGGCGGCGGCTTCTGCCTTCGCGCGCAAGGCTTCCTCCTTGCGCTTCTGGGCTTCGTCCAGCTTGCGGCGGTATTGTTCATCACGCTGACGGTGCAGCTCGGCCAGCTCCTCGCGGGCGAGCGCGTGCGCGGCGTCCACCTTCTGCCGCGCATCGGCAATCCGGGCCTTCGTGCCCTCGATGGTCTGACGCAGGTTTGCCAACTCGTCGCGGTCTTTCTGGCCGCGCCACAGGCGGCGCAGGGACAGGGTGAAGCCGCGTCCGTCCACCTTGGTTTTCAGATGGTCGTGCTCGGCCTGTACGGTCGCAAGCGCCGGACCGTAGAACGCCTGCAAGCGTTCCTCATGCTCCAGGGCCTCTCGGGTCTGTTCCCGCTCCAGGTCGAGCATGTCAAAGGTGCGCTCGGACTCCTGGGCTTCGATCTGGCGGGCTTTCCAGTCCTCGAACTTTGCGCGCTGTTCTTCGAGACTGGCCAGCTCGTGCAACGCCTTCATGTGGCGGCTGGCGCGCTCGCGATTCCGGTCGCGGCGCTCCTGGTTCGCCTCCCCGACGCGGGTCTGCTGCCCCTTACGCTTCATGGACGTGACCGCGACACCTTCGTGCTGCTCCGGCTCACGGTCGATCCCGCGCGCCTCGAAGCTGCGGAAGTCAACGCGCACATCCAGTCCGGCCCGCTCAAGCTCCCGGTTCTGGATGGCCGCCCATCGGTCAACCGCCTGCTCCAGCATCTCGGTCTGGTTCCAGCTTCGCGCGGTCGGGGTGGCCTTCTTCTCGTGGAAACCCTCGGAGGTGATTTCCCGCACGGTGAGCATGACATGGGCGTGATGGTTGCGGTTGTCGCCCTCCCTGTCGGGGGCGTGCATGGCGTAGTCGGCCACCATGCCCCGGCTGACAAACTGCTCGGCGATCCACTCCCGCAGCATCTCGCGGTTTTGCTCAAAACCGAGTTCATGCGGCAGGGGCACGACGATCTCGCGGGCGAGCTGGGCTTTCACCTTGAGATCGCCGCTCTTGGTCAGCTCCGAGGCTTCCACGGCGTTCCACAAGGAGGCCCGGTCGCGCGTCCACTGCGGGGCATGATCGGGGGCAAGGATTTCGCTGTGCAGGACACCACCCCGGCGGCTGTAGTCATGCACCTTGCCGTAAGCCTCGTCCTCGATCTCCTGTCCCGCGCGGTAGGCGGCCATCGCACATGCAGATTTCCCGGCACTGCGGGATGCGATCTGGAAGCGTGGCCGCGACCCCGCCACTAGAAGACCGCCCCCATGAACGCGCGCGCAATGCCCCCCACGGCTACGGAGTGGGAAGCCCAAACGGATTTGGAGTGTCCAGCCTGCGCTCTCGCAGGCTTCCAGCTTCCGGCGCATGAGGACGCAAACAAAATCGGAGATTTTGTAT
>NZ_AQQP01000034.1 GCF_002210165.1 Phaeobacter sp. 22II1-1F12B
TTGGAGCAGCACATCGCCGATCCTACCGGCGCCAGCCGGTAGTGGTTCAGTTTTGTCATTTATCAAAATAAAATAACGGTTTAGGGAGCGGAAAAACTTGGGGCGGCACCCGACGCTTCGTGCGCACCAATACAGAGCCGGTGATCCCCCAGAACCTCGATGACGCGACACTTCCCCGCATGGCCGGGATCATCCGCGTCAGCCATCCGAACCAGCTCTTCCCGAAGCTGCGCGAGAATGATCATGCGCCGGTCCACCGCCGCGAGCTGCTTGCGTGCGATCTCATGGGCAGGTGCGCAATCCTCTGACGGGGCTTCTGCCAAGGCCATCAGATCGGCGATATCATCGAGACCGAAGCCCAGTTCCCGTGCGTGGCGCAGGAAGGCCAGCCGTTCGAGCGCCGCTTCATCGTAGCGCCTCTGCCCACCTGTTGTCCGCGCCGGTGACGGTATCAGGCCCCGGCTTTCGTAGTAGCGGATCGTTGTCACCTTCACGCCCGTCCGGCGCGACATATGCCCGATGGAGTATTCTTTCATCATTGCCCCTTGAACCTATAGTCGCTGTAGATCGTATCTATCCTGAAACGATACGAATCGAAAGGAGCCGCCGTCATGGGTCACGGCCACCATCATCACGTCGATCTCGAGGCTGGCGACCGCCGCGTCTTCGCCGCCATCGCGGTCAATATGGGCCTGACGGTCGCGCAGATCGTCGGTGGTATCGTTTCCGGCTCGCTCGCTCTGATCGCGGACGCGCTGCACAACTTTTCCGACGCGATCTCGCTCATCATCGCTTTCGGCGCTCGAAAGATCGCGCGGCGACCAAGGGATGCAGAGATGACGTTCGGCTATGGCCGGGTCGAGGTCGTCGCCGCGCTAATCAACTACACCACGCTGATCGTGATCGGCCTCTATCTGCTTTACGAGGCCGCGATGCGCTTTGCCGATCCGCAGCCGGTCGAGGGCTGGCTGATCGTCATCATCGCAGGCATCGCGCTGATCGTGGACGCGGTGACGGCGGCGCTGACCTACGCCATGTCCAAATCCAGCGTGAACATCCGTGCGGCCTTCCTGCACAACGTGGCCGACGCGCTCGGCTCTGTCGCCGTGATCGTCGCGGGCACGCTGATCCTGCTCTACGACTGGCGGCTGATCGACCCGCTCGTGACGGTGCTGATCGCGGGCTATATCCTGTGGCAATCGTTCCGCGAAATTGGACCTGTGATCCGTATCCTGATGCTTGGATCGCCGCCCGAGATCGAGACAGACGCGGTTCTTGATACCGTGCGTGGAATCGACGGCGTGATGGGCATTCACCACGCGCATTTCTGGCAGATGGACGAACACCGCGCGGCACTGGATGCGCATGTCGTCATAGCCGAGGGGCGTTGGTCCGACGCAGACGCCGTGAAGGAACGGATCAAAGCTGCACTGGCTGACCGGTTCGATATCGAGCACACGACGCTTGAGCTGGAATGCGCGCGCCACGCCTGCGACGACCCGTCCGAGTTCGGCGGGCAGGGGCATGGCGACGAGCGGCACGGATGACCGTCTACTCTGTGTAGCTCTCGCAGCCGTCGATCCCGGTCCCCGTCGCGGCAAGGAGCCGATCCGCATCACGGAGAAGATCGGCAACCCGTCCATCCGCCAGGCGATACCGGACAAATCGACCTTCGCTGCGGCGGCTGACCAGCCCGCAGTCGAGCAGGCAGCGCAGATGGTTCGAGACGTTGGGTTGCCCCAATCCCGTATGACCGACAATTTCCTGCACGTTGCGTTCGCCTGATACCAGCGCATCAAGGATCGCCAGACGGCTGGGATCGCCGAGGCCCCGGAAGAGCTTTGCCCGCAGTTCCAGAGCGTCGGCTGCCAAAAGGTCGCCTTGCGCGTCGTTCGTCATCATATCATTGTCCACTGATACGTCAGCGGTGAACCCTTTCGCTCGCCACCTTGAAGAGGATCGCACATGAGCCAAGCCGAGAACAGCACGTTGCCTACGGCATCCTCACCGATCCGGATGCGGGTGCAGGGCATGGACTGCGCCAAGGACGCCGCCGAGATCGAGCGCGCGGCCCGGTCTGCGGGCGTGGCGACCGGCGATGTGAAGGTGTCTGCCGCGACCCACGTCATGACATTGCGGATCGCGGAGGGTGACTTGCCGAAAGTGCGGCCCGCGCTCGACGCGACCGGCTACGGCTTCGAGAAGATCGAGGACGGCGATACATCCTCCGATCCGGCCTACAAGAACCCGAGCTATCGCCGTGCGCTCTGGATCGTGGTCCTGCTCAATCTCGGCTACGGCGTGGTCGAGATGTTCGGCGGGTTCCTTTCAGGGTCGCAGGCGTTGAAGGCGGACGCGCTCGATTTTCTGGGTGATGGCGCGATCACCTTTCTGGGTCTGCTCGCCATCGGCTGGAGCCTGACATGGCGGGCGCGATCGGCAATGATCCAAGGGGTGTTTCTGGGACTTTTGGGCCTTGGCGTCGTCGGCAGCACGCTTTGGCGCGTTCTTAATCAGACGACGCCCGAAGCCGGGTTGATGGGAGCGTTCGCCGTAGGTGCGCTGATCGTGAATATCCTCGCAGTCCTGCCGCTCCTGAAACACCGCAAGGGGGACGCGAACATGCGGGCGGTCTGGCTCTTTTCGCGCAACGACGCCATCGGCAACCTCGCCGTGGTGATCGCCGCCGGGCTGGTCGCATGGCTTGGAAGCGCCTGGCCCGACTTGATTGTCGCGTTCGCCATTGCAGGGCTGTTCCTGCATTCGTCGTGGATGATTATCCGCGATGCGCGGAGCGACTTGGCGGAAACATAGGGTTGCGGACAAAAACCTCTTGTCAGAACCTATGCGTCAAAAACGGTCAGTTGTGCAACACTCCCCTGCCCCACTGACGTGGCCAAGACCGCTGCCCGCTTGCGACCCAACAAACACAGTGCCATTTACCGTGAAAAGTGGCGTACCCTGCCCTGCCCCGCATTGTTGCAAATATATGTTGCGAATTAACTTGATTGAGCAACACGAAAGCGCAACACTGTTGGCATGCAGTTGGGCTATGCGAGAGTTTCGACAGACGACCAGGCGACGGCCGCGCAGCTCGATGCGTTGCGGGCCGCTGGTTGCGGACGTGTGTTCGAGGAGCGCGCGTCCGGTGGCCGATGGGATCGGCCAGAACTGCACCGCATGCTCGACCAGCTCCGCCAGGGCGATGTGGTCGTGGTCTGGAAGCTCGACCGGCTGTCACGCTCCCTGAAAGACCTTCTGTCCATCATGGAGAAGATCGACGCGGCCGGTGCCGGATTCCGGTCGCTGACAGAAGCCATCGACACGACCAGCCCCGCCGGGCGGATGATGATGCAGATGGTGGGCGTGTTTGCTGAGTTCGAGCGCGAGATGATCCGGGAACGCACCCGCGCCGGTCTGGAGCGCGCGCGCAAGAAAGGACGCCACCCTGGGCGGAAGCCCAAGCTTTCCGACGACCAGCGCCGGGAAATCCGCGACATGGTGCGATCCGGCAAGCGGACGGAGGCAGAGGCGGCGCGCCTCTTTGGTGTTCACCGCTCAACAGTCAGCCGCGTCATGCGGGAGGCCTCCGATGCAGCAGCTTGAGCTGTTTCCCGAGGATATCCGTATCGAGCGCATTGACCACGAGGCCAATATGTATCGCTTCTATCGGCTGCGGCTCATGCCCGACTTGTTCGGCGGCGTCTCGCTCCTGCGGGAATGGGGCCGCATCGGCACCCAGGGACGGCATCGGATCGAGCTGTTCGAAGATGCGGGCCGTGCGGCCAACGCTATGACCACGCTCTATCGGGCGAAACAGAAGCGTGGGTATCGGCTCGCAAGGTGAACCAGGGCCAAAAAGTTTGGCCCCCCCTACCCCGCTGCGCGCTCCAGAACTTCTTCGGCCCATTGATTGAGACTTTTGCCCGACAGCTCGGCCGCCAGCGCTGCCTTGCGATGCACTTCAGGATCGACGCGGAACATCACTTGACCGGAGAAAGCCTTCTGAGGTTCCTTGCCGATCTTCGCGCAGGTTTCGATGTAGTCTTCCACGGCTTCATGGAAGGCATCCCGGAGGGCTTCGACCGTATCTGCATGGAAGCCGACACCATCACGGATACCGGCAAGACGCCCGGTGAAGATGCCATCTTCGTCGTCATACTCGATGCGGGCCGAGTAACCCTTATAGGTCATGATATTCGTCATGGTCTTACTCCGATCCGTTCCAGAAACGCGCGGGCAGCGCGTACCTGATAGCGTTTAGCCTCTTTGGCTGGGTGCGGACGGTGGAACGTCTCGACCTCACCATCCTTCTCGAACCTGACCCGCGAACCGCGCCCCTCGATCACCTGCGCACCGGCAGCGACAAGCAGGCGTTCGATTGCCAACCATTCGACAGTGCCAGACACGGGGTCGGTGAAGACAATTGCCAGAGTCTTGCGGTGCTTGCTGTTCATCAGGCTATGTAGCATATGCTTGCATATTTCGCAAGCATTACCGCACCGCCGCCAACGGATGCTGAAAGCATCGATAACGTTAGAGTTATAAATAACTCTAACGTTGCTGTTGTTGTTAATGTTGACTTTATCGTTAATGTTGGCTTTGATGTGTCCATGCATGTAATCACCTTTGCAAACCCGAAAGGCGGGTCGGGGAAAACGACATCCGCCATCCTTCTGGCTGAACAGATCGCCCTGTCGGGTGGCCGGGTATCCATTCTCGATCTTGATCCGAACGCCAACATTCTTGCGTGGTCTGAAGGCAGGCGGGCGGAAGGTCGCGATGTGCCTTTCTCAGTTCATGCACGTCCGCAGGCCGAGGATACGGTGGAGCTGATTGATCAGCTTGCCGACGAAGCGGATTACCTGATCATCGACCTCGAAGGGTCGAAAGATCAGGTTGTCACCTTCGCACTTTCCCGGACGGACCTTTGCGTCATTCCGCTCGATGGCTCACCCATGGAGGCCCGACAGGCAGCAGCGGCCGTTCGGTTAGTGCAGACCACATCCAATATGATCCGCTCACCGATAGGGTATTCGCTGCTCTTTACGCGAACAAACGCAGCATTTCAGACGACGGACGAGCGCGACGTGCGGCAAGAGATGGAGATAAACAACATCCCGACATTGCCGATCCGCATTGCAAAACGCGCGCCCTACACCCGCATCTTCCGTGACGGAGTGTTGCTGGCGGAATTGCCGGGCATCGTTGCGAAAGAACACGAAGGGAAGGCAGCATCTGCCACCGAAAAGGCCATGAAACAGGTCGCGGGGGCCATCGAGAACGCCCGAGACTATGCCCAGGCCGTAATTCACACCCTCACGAAAGAGAGGGCGGCATGAGCAAGTATGGCTTTGGAGGAGGCATCGAGCTTCCTCAGCCTTCGAAGGCTTCCAAAGCGCGGCCCAAAGTTGAGCCGGATTCGGTCGAGAAAGCCGTTGAGGCCGGGAAATCTCTGGGATTTGTCAGCCGGGAAGGTTCCACTAGGCTAAAGCCGGGTCCAAAGCGCAAGGAAGCTCAGGACAAGGTTTCAATCCCTGGCCCTAAGCGTGTCGTCGATGAGTTTCGGGCTTTCTGCCAGGAGCGCAACATCACGCTTTGGCAAGGCCTTGAGTTGCTGCTGTCAGAGAAGCGAGGCGGTTCCGATTAGGGCCTGCCGCGTCTCTCGAAAACCTTCTTGCAGAACCCGATGAAGGCGGCGTTGGGGTTGCGAGGCGGTTCCGTCATCCATTCCCGCCATTCCTGTTCGAGAACATACACGTCCCATCCAGGCGCTACCTGCCGGGCATCGTGGTACGCTTCCGGGTCGAGCCGGACATGCGACAGGGCAGGGGCGGCGGTCACAGTTTGATCGCTGCGCCGGTTGGTGAATACCACCATGTCGTCTTCCAGCCGCACGGCATAGTCGGGCATATGGGTATGTTGCCTGTCCTGCCGCACGATATTCGTGACAAGGCGGCGAAATTCTTTTTCGGTGGAGCTGGAGCCGCACTTGGCTTGCAGTTTCGCCAGCCCGATTTTCCATTCCTTCTTCGCGCCACAGTGCTTGCGAGCAAGCTCGTAGATGCGCCGCTCCAACGGCTTGCGCAGGCGGAAGTAGTCGCGGTGCAGGGTCAGAACTTCACGATGCCTGATGGCATTGAATACCCAGTCCGAAAGCCTGATCTCCACTTCGTGCATCCGCCCGTCGCGTGTCTCCCGGACGATCCTGAACCGGTCGATCAGCCCGAAACCATCAAACTCTTCTTTGCCCCCGGTAATCAGATTGGTGGTAATCATCGTGCCTTGCAGGCGCTCCAGGGCGGCCCTGAGCTGTTCATAGCCCCGTCCGTCCGTTCCACGGTTTGTGGCCTTCAGCAGGTCGTAAGCTCGAAAGCGAATGATCGGGCTGACCTCCCGTTCCTCATTCAACGCTGCAATGCACTGACTGATGCAATAGATCAGCACATCCCGATCATGGACCGTAGCCAGCCCCTTCATCGACGGGGTGATCTCAACGAAATTTGGCCCGCTTTCGTAACGGCGAATATGTCTGTCAGGCTTTGTTGAAATCGAGAAAATCGGATGCTCCATGGACGCCATGTCGCCCTTGGGCGCAGCATCAAAGATGTCGCAGACAAAGAAGTCTGCCTGCTGCATCCGATCCGGCAAAAGCGGAGACCGTGAATTCGTGTTATCACCCACCATCTGCCAACCTTCGTGCTATCACCCACCGGGGTCAAGAGATTCGTGCTTTTACACACCGATTTTCGTGCTATCACCCACCATCTTTCGTGCTTTTACACACCGAGCACCAAAAAAACAACTGTTATTTCAGTGAGTTAGACGCACCTATTTGGAGCGTAACACCATATTTAACACATATTTAACACCCAGCTTCGCAGCCTGAGCCGAACCGCTGGCCGCTTGGCCACCGAAGCCTCACACAAAAACGCCCCTCCACGTTTCGGCGGAAGGGCGCTCGGAGGTATCTCCGTTCACGGCCACCGGCGTCCCCGCCTGTACCGTGGGGCGATCCTATCACGGCATCTCTGTTCCACAAATATCCCGGTGGTGAATGCCCCTTCGGGGTAGAGGGGCAGAGCCTCCTGGCCGCCTGCGGCGGCCCAGATGCTAAGAAGAGGTCAGAGCGGCAGATCGAAGGCAGCGCCTTGCCATTCACCGCTGGTAGAACACACAGGCATCGACGCCGGTGGTTGTGGTGGTCCAGGAGGCCCCGAGGACAGCGCAGATGGAGGGGTTGCTGGCCATGAAGCGGGGAAGCGTGACAATCAGCACAAGGGCCAGAACGACAGCGCCCAGACCGAGCCAGGGCAGGCGGCTCTTGAAGCGGTCGAGCTTCTGTTCCCGTTCGCGGAGCTGGCGCAGGGCGTCCGATCTGTCCTCACCGGCCTTCTTCAGAACCTCCTGGGTATGGTTGGAGGCGCGGATCAGGTCGCTGGCGGTTTGGGTGATCCGGGTCAGGCTATCGCTGATCCTGCCGTCGATGGTGTCGCCGACGAGCTGGCCGTAATTCTCCGGGCTGGTCTGGGATCGCGCCGCGAAGGCGGCTTGTCGTGCTTCCGTCGCCGTTTTGGTCAGCCGGTCCATGGCGTCGGTCTGGGCATCGACGCGATCCGAGACCGACGCCAGCACGGTGCTGAGAAGATCGAGGGTTTCGCGCAGCTCGTCGTCTGAGAGCGGGGCAGGGGCGGCAGGCGTGTCTGACATGGGGTAAGGCTTTCGGATTATCTGGTTTCAGGCGTGAACAGCCCGGCAAATTCGGGATCGGCGTAGAAGCGCAGCTTCTGCGCCAGCGCCGAGGGCTGGCCCTGGACGCGCAGGAGCTGCACGTTGGGCGGCATCTGCATGATCTCGTCGGGGGTGAGCAGATCGCGGCCGGTGAGGTAGTTCGAGAAGCTGGGGCCGTCGCCGGGTTTGAAGCTGTCGGTCTGGAAACGGGAGGTTTCCTGGCCGATCATCTGGCTTAGCCACTTGGCCGGCTCGAAATCATTCACCCCGAAGACCTGTTGGACGCCAGCATTGGCGATGAAGGTGTTTGCCCGGTCGCTGTAGAGGTCCTTGAGCTGGCTCATGTCCTGAAGGATCGGCCAGAGCTGCAATCCGTAGCCCGCCATCAGCCCCATGGCGCGCTCTACGGCCTCCAGACGGCCAAGAGCGGCAAACTCGTCCAAGAGGAACAGCGTGGGCGTAAAAAGCCGCTGAGAGGCCCCCTGAGCGTCCACAGGGGCTGCCAGTGTCGCTGACACCTCTGCATCCCGTGCGATGTCCTGAAGGGCCTGAGAGACCAGAAGACGTAGCCAGCGGCTGTAGGCGTCCATTCGGTTGGGTGGCAGGACCAAGAAGACAGATGTGATCCTGTGCCGCAGATCGGAGAAGGCGAAGTCTGACCGCGCCAGACACCGGGCAATGCGCGGGCTGTCCAGGAAGTGCGTGTGGCGCTGCGCGTTGGAGAGGACCGAGGCGGCTTCGCGATCCGCCTTGCCGAGGAAGCGATTGGCGGCACGGGAGATCAGCCCGCCCGCTGCGTCGCTGTCCTGCATCAGCTCCAACAACGCCCGAAGTTTTTCCGGGGGCAGGGTGAGATATTCCCGGACGGTGGCGAGGGACCGGCGGTCACTGTCTTCATGGCAGACGCAGAACATGATCAGCCCACCGAGGATGGCTTTGGCTTCTTCGTTCCAATGCGCCTCCTGCACCTGGCCCGCCGGGTCCATGACCAGCGCCTCTGTCAGGGAGGCGGCGTCCTCGCCCAGATCGAGGCTGTCGGGCGTGAGCCGGTCGAGCGGGTTGTAGCAAGCTGAAGGATGACCGCTCACCTCAAACGGATCGAGGACGTGAACCGTCCCGAAGCGTTGCCGCGCCTCGCCCGCGATCCGCGCGTTCTCGCCCTTGGGGTCGATGACTAGCACTGAGCGCTCTACGGCCAGCAGGTTCGGGATGACGGTGCCGACGCCCTTCCCGGCGCGCGTCGGGGCAAGGGTGATCAGATGGGCGGGACCGTCATAGCGCAGGAGCTGACCTGTGCCGGGATTGCGCCCGATCAGAAGACCGTCGCCTCCCTGGTGTTTCTTCAGCTCCTTTCGGCTGGCGAAGCGGGCCGAGCCGTGACTGTCGCCGGTCAGCCCGAAGAAGGCATCCGCACCGGATTGCATCCGCCAATACTGGAACCCGAAAACCGCGCCGATGACGATGAAGGGACCGAAGACGATCCATTGCCAGGCACTCTGGCCCGGCTCCTGATCGAAGAAGGCGAAGATGAACGGAACAGCAATCAGCGTCCCCAGCATCGCACCGAAGGCCATGGCTCCGATCATCCACCCGAACATGATGGGGGTGGCGATCACCCGATAGAAGAACCGCGCCAAGCCCCCCATGAAGATCATCATTGAGCGCATTACCCGGACCCGTCAGGATCAGAGGGCAGGGCAGGGGAGCCACCCTCACCAGCAGCGGACGCGCCATCACCGACGGAACCCGCACCGTCCCATTCCGCAAAGGCCTTGCGGTCCTGGTCACGCGACAGGTTCCGGATCAGACGGTCCACCATGGCGGCCGCTCCGGAATCCCGTTCCGCCAGATCAAGCAGCGCACCCCCGAGGATGACCTTGCGCCTGGTGTCGAGCTTGCGCTGGCGCGTGGCTTCCCGATTGCGCAGGGCCTGAAGCCGGGCCTTGGCCTGGGCGTATCGCTTCTCGGCGCGTTCCAGCTCGGTCTCGGTCAAATCGGGAATCCTCTTTGAAGAAAGCGGGTGGCGAGGTATCTCTTGCCATGTCTACCGTAGGCGCGTACCCGTAGGCCTGTAAAGTACGAAGGGCGCACTTATGCAAACTCTTCACCTACGGTTCCGAGATTTGCGTGCGATCTCTTCGGGGCGAAGCCCCAGCCGATGGCAGACCCCTTCGATGCGACGCGCATCGAAATGGGAGACGGCATCGCCTCTCCCAAACCCTCTCCGACCAACCTTGGCGGTTGGATCGCGTCCCGCATCACGACACCCTGACGGCATCCGGTGCCCCGTGGTCGGGGCTGGATTGCCGGGGGTGACGCGCTTGCGGGCTGCGCGGATCGTCGGACCTGTCGGTGCCGATCATTGCTGGGTTTGCCGGTGGCAAACCGCCAGTGAACTGTCCCCATATCCCGCCCCCCATGAGGCTGGGGATCTGGGGGCAGCTCACTGGCAAGCCCGCGCCTCAGAGGACCAGAGGTCCACTTCGGGCGGGCTGTCTTTTCCCCTCCGGCTCCAGCGGTGCGAACGCGCACTGCGGTGTCAGCGGGCACCCCGGTCCGGGGCACGGGCCTGCGGGGAAAAGACCGTTGCGCAACTCTCCGACGGCCCCGGAACACGATGTTCCGAAGCCGTCGGCTTTCGCCCAACAGGGAGGTCGAACCCTGCCCCGGCCACGAGGGTGACAGGGCAGACTCCAACCTCATCATGCGCTGACGCCCCGGCTTTTGTCACGGGCCAAGAGCCGGTCGGCATGGGTATGCCCGGCGTCTCGCATCGGCAGCGTTTGCGTCTCCGTCGAGGGGCACGCTGATGGCCAGCTACCACCTCTCCGTGAAGACGATCAAACGCAGCGCCGGACGCACCGCGACGGCGGCGGCGGCCTACCGCGTCGGCGAGCGCATCGAGTGCCAGCGCGAAGGTCGCATCCACGACTACACCCGCAAGCAGGGCATCGAGGAGACGTTCATCGTCGCCCCCGAGGATGCGCCCGAATGGGCCACGGATCGGTCCAGGCTCTGGAACGAAGCCGAGGCCAGCGAGACCCGCCGCAACTCCGTCACCGCCCGCGAATGGGAGCTGGCCCTGCCGTCCGAGATCAGCGCCGAGGATCGCTCGCGCATCACCCGCCAGTTTGCCGAGGAGCTGGTCAGCCGCTACGGCGTGGCCGTCGATGTGGCGATCCACGCCCCGCACCGCGAGGGCGATCAGCGCAACCATCACGCCCATGTTCTGACCTCCACCCGCAAGCTGGAAGCCGAGGGGTTCACGGCCAAGACGCGGGTGCTCGATTCCGCGAAGACCGGCGGCGTCGAGATCGAGCAGATGCGCGGTGTCTGGGCCGAGCTGCAGAACCGCGCATTGGAGCGCGTCGGAGAGGCCGAGCGGGTTGATCACCGGTCCTTGGAGAAGCAGCGCGAGGCGGCCCAGGAACGTGGCGACACCCTGTCCGCCGAGGCGTTGGACCGCGACCCGGAGCTGAAGCTGGGGCCAGCGGCGAATTCGATGGAGCGACGGGCGAAGGCGATGGCCGAGCGCGAGGGCCGGGAATACGTGCCCGTCACGGAGCGCGGGGCCGTGGTGCATGCGGCCCGCCAGGCCCGTGCCGCGTTCCGCGAGATGCGCGAGCGACTGGAGTTGGCGCGGGAGACCTATGGCACGGCCCGCGAGGAGGGGCAGGGGCGTGTGTCCGCCGGTTTGGCGGCACTCCGGGCAGCGACATCGAAAGAACGCGGGCCGCGCGCATCGAACGATATCCGGGAGCGATTGGCGCGGATCACTGGGCGGGACGGTCCAGATCGGGAAGAACCGGAACGCGGTGGGCAGAGTGACGAAGAACCGAAGCGTTCTGTGCAGGAGCGGTTGCGGGAAGCGCTGGACAAGGATCAAGGGGCCGGGCGGGATGCAGGTGCGGAGGAGGGCGAGAAGCCGTCGATCCGTGAGCGGCTGGACGATGTGTTAAATAAACCGCGTGAGAGGCTGGAGATCGAGGATGAACCGGAGAGGGATCGGGAGATCGAGAACGAACGCGAGATTGATCGAGAAATCGACCGTGACCCGGGCCTCAGTCACTGACCTGCCGCCATCTTCGACAGGATCGAGGCGGTGTGTTTCGACGCCTCCGGGACGCTGGGAGAGATGAGGTTCATCTTTTTCGCCTTGGCCAAAGAGCGATGGGAAAGCTAACGAGATGATGCGGCCGCAAGGAATCCTCTGGATCATCGGCGATAAGTTCCATATCACGTCCACATGCAGACATACCCCGCCATTTGTTTTGTAAAAATCGGACTCGCCGTATTGCTATCGGCGAATCTGATTTTCGGTATCGCAAAAGCTGATACCCATCAGGCAGGCGTGGGTGAAACAATCTTTGAAAACACTGTTCTAGCCACCGATCTCGCTGATCGTGATCAGGCTGCTCAGGAGCAAGGGGCGCGCGAAAGCGATGACGCGGCCCATGGTCCCGGTGATTGCCATATCCATGTCATCGTATTGAAAGAGGCAAAGTTGACCTGCGACCGGTCGTTGGTCGACAGTTCTCGACAGTGGGGTGACGTCCCTGTGATCCTTGCCTCTGTCCAGGGTTATTACCGTCCTCCGCGAGGGTGATTTAACCTTTCTGTGATCGAGATGTCGCAAATCCTGTCATGGCACAGGACTTTGTAGGATTATTTGACAATATGGCCGACCGTTGAAATAGCGAACTTCGTTCGAGGCCGTTTCAACGGATAAAATCCGGGAGCAAAATTTCATCAGGTGACCTGAATGGGTTTTGGAATCCTTCCCGTCCTGGAGTGCAATTATGAGACTGAAAACGATGTTCCTGGTTTCGCTGGCGATAGTCGCATTGGCCTTGGCCACGACCATGACAAGCCGTGCGGAAAAACCACTGGTGATCAGTGGCGCGGCTGCGGCGGAGCCGCATGATGATGCCGATCATGCCGGTGAAAGTGCAGATGCCCATGGTACCGACGATCACGCAGACGAAAGTGCGGATGCCCACAGTGATAACGGCCACGCAGATGAAAGAGCCGACGCCCACGGTGATGACGATCATGCCGGTGAAAGTGCCGATGCTCACGGTGACGACGATCATGCCGGTGAAAGTGCCGATGCTCACGGTGACGACGATCATTCAGATGAAGGCGGTAGCGATATTGTCAAATTGACAGGTGAGGTCGCGCAGGAGGCCGGGATCGTGCTTGAGCAAGCTGAACTGGACGCCTTGGGCGAGTCTCTCAGCCTGCCGGCAGAAGTTCGCTTTGATGCAGACCGGATGGCCAATGTATCGCCAAGGGTGAGCGGTGTTATTGATCGCATCTTTGCGGGTGAAGGTGATACAGTCGAGTATGGAGACAGACTCGCATTGATTTCCAGCCGCGATCTGGCCACGCTGAAGGCTCAATGGGTCACTGCGGAAACAAGGAAATCACTGGCGGCGCAGGCATTGGAACGTGCGGAGGGCCTGTGGTCCAAAAAAATAACTTCCGAGGCGACGGTCCAGGCAGCCCGTGCCGAGCATGAAGCGGCAAAAGCCGAGAGCGAAGCGGCAGAAACGGAGCTGCATGCGGTCGGCATCGATCACGCGGCACTCGAGAAGATTGCCACGGCCGAAGATGGCAACAATGCGAATGCCTATCTGACTGCACCGCTCTCCGGAACGGTGATACGACGCGCGGTCACGCTGGGGGGAACCGTGACAGCCGGCGATTCCAGCGCCGAGGCACTGTTCACGATTGTCGATGACAGTGTGCTTTGGGTTGATATCGCGGTGTACAAACAGGACATCAGCCGCGTCCGCATCGGAGCGCCGGTTGCCCTGAAATCGGACGATGGCGATATCATCACACAATCTACGGTGGCATTTGTATTGCCGGTCATTGATGAGGTTTCCCGCACGGCGACGGCGCGTGTGATCGTGGATAACAGGGACAAGGCCCTGACCCCCGGGCAGTTCGTGATCGCAGATCTCAGCGTTGGCAATGCCAGGGAAGTGCTGCGCGTCCCGCAATCCGCCGTGCAACTGGTAGAGGGGCGCTCGTCCGTCTTTGTCCCGGTGGACGGCGGTTTCGCACCGCGCCCCGTCATGATCGGCACAACGGCTGGCGGCTATGTCGAAATCCGCACCGGGCTGGAGGAAGGCGACCTGTTTGTCTCTGACGGTGCCTTCACACTCAAAGCCCAGCTTGAAAAAGACGCTTTTGGCGACGGACACGGACATTAGGATAGCTGATCATGACCGATTTTATGCACCGCATCGCCGGCGGATGGCTTTTGGCCTCCATCGCGGCTTTTGCGATGACGATTGGCGGGCTTTTTGCGTTTCGCGCCTTGCCTGTCGATGCCTTTCCGGATGTGACGCCATCGCTGGTCCAGGTCTTCACCGAAACCGAGGGGCTCGCACCGGAAGAGGTTGAACGCTATGTGACCTACCCCATCGAAACGGCAATGTCGGGTCTGCCGAAACTCAAGAACATGCGCTCGGTCTCGAATTTTGGACTGTCGGTGGTAAACATCTATTTCGAGGACGGCACGGATGTCTATTTCGCCCGCCAGGTGGTGGGTGAGCGGCTTGCCGAGGCGCGTGGCAACATCCCCGAGGGATTTGGCGACCCGCAAATGGGGCCGATATCGACCGGGCTTGGCATTATCCTGTATTTCCGTCTGGAAGACCAAACCGGCGAACGCGACCTTGTCGAGATGCGTGAAATCCAGGACTGGATCATCAAATACCAGTTGCAAACCGTTCCGGGTGTCACGGAAGTATTGTCCCTCGGCGGCTACGAAAAACAGTATCAGGTCAGGCTCGATCCCGATGCGTTGCTCGCCTATGATATCCAGATTGCCGATGTGATCAGCGCGCTGGGGCGTGGAAACAAGACAGAAGGCGCGCAATTTCTCGAAATAGGGTCCGAACAATACACGGTACGCGGGGTCGGGCTTGCCCGAACGATCGAAGACCTCGCTGAGATTGTCGTTACCGTTGAACACGGACGCACCGTGCGTGTGCGCGACCTTGGCCATATCACCGTGGGCGGGGGTGTCCGTCAGGGACTTGCAACCGCAAACGGCGAGGGGGAGGTCGTTGCGGGTCTGGTTTTGAAGCTCTATGGCACCAATACATCCGATGTGATCGCACGGGTGCAGCAGCGCTTTCAGGAAATCAACGCCAGCCTGCCGGAGGGCGTGCAGGCAGTCCCCTACTACGATCAGGGGACACTGGTAAACAAGGCGGCCGCAACTGTGACCACGGCATTGTGGCAGGGCGCATTGCTTGTGGGGTTGGTGGTATTCGTCTTTCTCGGAGGATGGCGTCCAAGCCTGGTTGTCGTGCTGTCGATACCGTTCTCGGTAGGGTTTGCCTTTATCGCCATGCACATGCTCGGCATCAGCGCCAATCTGATGTCTTTGGGTGGCGTCGCTATCGCCATCGGGATGATGGTGGACGGTGCCATTGTCATCTCCGAAAATGTGGACCGCGGCTTTCAGGAGGACGACGGGTCGGAAGATCCGCGCTGGCTGGTTGCCCGCTCTACTGCTGAGGTGATCGCGCCCCTGGTCGCAGCGGTTGCCGTGGTTATCGTTGTCTTCCTGCCACTTTTTTCCTTGCAGGGCGTCGAAGGCAAGACATTCCGACCCCTGGCCGCTGCGGCAGCACTCGCCATGACAGGATCGCTTTTCTATGCAGCCCTGATTGCGCCTTCAATGGCCTTTTTCGTGATGCGCCGATCCACCAAGAAAGCTCCGGACCAGCCCGGACGTGTTGCATCCATGATCAGCGGCACAGCAGGGTTCTTTGTCCGCAACCGTTTTTTCGCGATCGTCCTGTGTGGTGTGCTGTTGGCTGCAGGCGGTTTCGCGGGATCGCGGCTTGGCTCCGAATTTACGCCATCGCTCGAGGAAGGCGACATTCTGATGCGGCTGACCATGGCACCCTCGATTTCGCTCACCGAAGCGATGGCAACCACAACGCGGGTAGAAAAGCGACTGCTGAAGAACTTCCCTGAAATCAAGTCCATTGTGACCCGTATCGGGCGGGGAGAAGTCGGCGCACATGCCGACCCGACCAATAGCGCGGAAGCCTTTGTCGAGTTGAACCCGGTCGAGCAGTGGCGCCCTGGACTGTCTGCGGAAGGACTGCGCACCGCGATTTCGGAAGACCTGGAATCCTATCCGGGGATTGTGGTGAATATCGGCCAACCCATCGCGATGTCCGTCGACGAATTGCTGACCGGCACGCGTGCCGAACTGGCCGTCAAGATTTTCGGACCGGATTCCGAAATCCTGTTGCAGCGATCACAGGTGCTGCAATCGCTGCTGCAACAGGTCGAAGGAGCAGCCGAGGTGCAGGCCGACCAAATTACCGGTGCCCCGCAGCTTGTGGTGACTGTGGACCGGTCAGCCCTTGGCCGCTACGGGCTTGATGTCGAGGATGCGCTGGATGCGCTGCGTGCAGCCGTAGGCGGTGCCGAGGCCGGATCCCTGTTCGAGGGTGTGCGACAGTTTCCGATCATGGTTCGTTTTGACGAAGATAGCCGCGACACACCCGAGGCGATCAGCCGTATCGTGCTGGAATCGCCCTCCGGAGCGCGGGTGCCGCTGGAGACGGTTGCCAATATCGGAACAGTAATCGGTCCGCGCCAGATCACACGCGAGGATGGCGAACGCTTTATCACGGTCCAGTCCAACGTGCGCGGCCGCGATATCGGATCTTTCGTTGCCGAAGCGCAGAAGTTGACTGACGCTCAACTGGAGCTGCCGCCCGGGTATCGTCTGGTCTGGGGCGGTCAGTTCGAGCTTCAGCAACAGGCGAACGCCCGCTTTGCCGTGGTCATTCCGATCACGCTGGGCATCGTCCTGCTGATCCTTCTGGTGACTTTCGGAAGGCTGAAATCAGCGATCCTCATCTTGTTGAACATCCCCCTGGCGCTGACCGGCGGCGCGCTGGCGCTCTGGTTTGCAGGATTGCCGGTGTCGGTTCCCGCCACGGTCGGGTTTATCGCGTTGTTCGGCATCGCATTGGGCAACGGCATGGTGTTGGTCAGTTTCATGGATGACTTCGCGCGTGCCGGGCGCGATCTGGACGCTTTGGCCATCGAAGCCGCAGGGCTGCGCGCGCGCCCGGTCCTGATGACCGCCATGACGACGGCGCTGGGGCTGGCACCATTGCTCTTCGCCACCGGCGTCGGTGCCGAGGTGCAGCGCCCGCTCGCCACGGTGGTGACCGGGGGGCTGGTTTCATCAACCGTGCTGACGCTGCTCGTAATGCCCGCCCTGCACCGCTGGTTCGCACCCCGACAAGGAGGGCATCATTCGCTTGTCGAAACGGCTCATGGGCAGCATGCGAAGTCAGCCTCGGGAGCCCTTACCTGATGGAACGAACGCGCTTCAGGCCTGCTTGGGTGCAGAATTGGCAGAGGGGGAGAGTTCGATGAACATGGCGACGTTTTCGGGCGCGACCCCGCAGACATCTCCAGCGGTTTCATCGTGGCGTGCACTGTCATGAGACCCGCCCTGATTTCCGCTGTATGGGCATTGGAAGTCATCCAAAATGGTGGTTATCGCCGGTGCCAAAAACGGTTCAGTATCCACGCTCTGGAGCAAACCCACCGACTTCCAGTCGGTTGCGCT
>NZ_AQQP01000035.1 GCF_002210165.1 Phaeobacter sp. 22II1-1F12B
ACCGCTTCTGAAAAGGTACACGAGATCATTTACGACTTGCTATGCGGGAGCCATCCACACAGGACCTTCGCTGCACCTCACACGAATGGCGGCGCAGCGCCACATAGCTTCTCAATCATCTTCAGGTGTCGCGGTGCAGGCTTCGGCGAGGTTCAGTCTGCCCGATCCTGCGTCCGCGACGCCGCCCGCTTACGCGACTTCGAAGAGGCCGGCGGCTCCCATACCGCCGCCGACACACATCGTGACGACAACGTATCGAACACCACGGCGTTTGCCCTCGATCAGGGCATGTCCGACCAGCCGTGCCCCAGTCATGCCGTAGGGATGACCGATCGAAATGCCGCCGCCGTTGACGTTGTAGATCTCAGGATCGATGCCGAGCGTGTCACGGCAGTAGATAGCCTGGCAGGCAAAAGCTTCGTTGAGCTCCCAAAGGCCGATGTCCCCGACACCCAAGCCGTGCTGCCTCAAGAGCTTCGGAACTGCGTAGACCGGGCCGATGCCCATTTCTTCGGGTGCACATCCCGCGACCGCGATGCCGCGGTAGAAGCCGAGCGGTGAAAGGCCACGGCGCTCGGCCTCGGCGCCTTCCATCATGACCAGCGCACTGGCACCGTCGGACAGCTGGCTGGCGTTGCCAGCTGTGACGCTGCCGCCTTCGATGACGGGCTTCAGCCCCGCGAGCGACTCTGCCGTCGTGTCGGGCCGATTGCCCTCGTCGCCCTCCAGCGTAACTGGCACTTCGGAGGTTTCACCGCTCGCCTTGTCCTTCACGAGCATCGTCGTTGAGAACGGCACGACCTCGGCATCGAAGCGACCGGAGGCCTGGGCGGCGGCGGTCCGCTGCTGCGAGGAGAGTGCATAGGTGTCCTGCGCCTCTCGGCTGATGCCGTACTTGTCGGCCACGAATTCCGCGGTCTTGAGCATCGGCATGTAGGCGTGCGGCACCCTGGCTGTCACGTTCGGATCGATCGAGGTCATCACCGAGTCGAAATAGGGGCCTTGTACGGCCGAGATATTGTCCTGCCCGCCCGCCATGGTGATGGTCATGCCGTCGACCATGATCTGCTTGGCCGCCGTCGCGACTGCCATCAGACCCGAGGCGCACTGCCGGTCCATCGTCTGCGCGGCGACCGTCACGGGCAGTCCTGCCGCAAAGGCGGCGTTCCGGGCAATGTTCATACCCGCGGTGCCGGAGGCCAGGACCGTGCCGATCACGACGTCGTCAACCTCGGCCCCGTCGACGCCCGCCCGATCAAGCGCATGGCGCATGGCGTGCCCCATCAGCGTTGGCGATTTGGTATTGTTCAACGCGCCCTTGAAGGCACGTCCGATGCCGGTACGAGCGGTCGAGAGGATGGCGGCGTCTTTCATGTTGGCTCCGTAGGATAAAGGGCGGCGGGCCGCCGGGTCAGAATGCGTGAGGAATGGCGAGGACGATGCCCGGCACGGCAATCAGCAGGCCGAGGAGGAAGACGTCCATGACGAAGAACCAGAGGACGCCGCGGAACACCATCGCGGTCGGTGCAGCCTTTCCGACTGTCGAGCTCAGGACGAAGACGTTCATGCCGATGGGCGGCGTGATCATCCCGATTTCAAGCAGCTTCGCCACGAAGACACCGAACCATATGAGGTCCACGCCCGCCGTCTGTACCAGTGGCAGGAAGATCGGCAGGGTGATCAGCATCGCTCCGATCGGTTCGAGGAACATTCCGAGCAACATGTAGATCAGCGCGATACCGATCAGTAGCAGCGCCGGCTGATCGTTCAGGAAGGCCACCGAGTCCGAGATCATGAAGCCGACGCCGGACATCGTCAGGAACCGCGTCAGCATGCTCGCCCCGATGGTGACGATGAAGAGGCTGCCGCAGGTCGACAATGTTTCCGTGACCGAGTTCTGGAAGACCCGCCAGTTCAGCTGCCTTTCGAACGCCGCGACACAGATGGCGAGCAATGCGCCCACGGCCCCGGCCTGCGTCGCGGTGAAGAGGCCGCCGAATAGCCCGCCGAGCACACCGATGATCAGCAGCAGGACCGGCATCGCGCCTTTCAGGGCGCTGAACTTGTCCGACCATGACACCTCCTCCGTGATCCGCGGGGCAAGGGAGGGCTTCAACGTCACCCGAAGCAGGATCACGGCGATATAGGCGATGGCGGTGGCGACACCAGCACCGATTCCGCCGAGGAACAGATCGGTGATGGACACCTGCGCCACAACCCCGAAGACGATCAGCAGGATGCTGGGTGGGATCAGCGCCCCGATGGTTCCAGCTGCGGCCACGGTGCCCGCGGCGAGACTGCCATCGTAGTTGTTGCGCATCATTTCGGGGACCGCCACCTTGCCCATGGCGGCTGCGCAGGCGACGGACGATCCGGTGACGGCCGCGAAACCGGAGCAACCGAAAACCGATGCAATGGCGAGCCCGCCGGGCAACCGCGCCAGCCAGAGGCGCGCTGCGTCGAAGAGCCCCCGCGTCAGGTTCGCATGGAAGCAGATGTAGCCCATGAACACGAACATCGGGACCGAAGACAGCGTCCAGTTCGAGATGAAGCTGAAAGGCACGACCTCCAGCATTCCCCAGGCCGCATCGGGGCCGATCAGAGCAATGAGCCCGACATAGGAGACCAGCATCAGCGCGATGCCGATGTGCATGTTGGCAGCGATGAGGACGAGAAGGCCGGCGATCCCGACCGCTCCGATCATGGCATCAGACATGGTCCTGTCCCTCCCGGCCCGGCAGGAACTCCTCGCCCGGGCCCATGCGGTAGGTCAGCCGCAAGGCGACCTTGACCAGCATCAGCAGCGTGACGGCGGCGAAGGTGACCGGCAGCATGAAGTAGCTGGGCCAGAGAAAGATCTTGGTCGTCTGTTCGACAACGAAGTCGTTGACCACAAACTTCTTCATCGCCTGTCCCCAGGACTGAGCGGTGAGCAGGGCGTAGACCCCGGCTGTCAACGTCAGCATCAGGAGGTCCAGCCCGTTCTGGATCCGCGGCGGCAACATCGCAGTGACGAGGTTCACGCCGATGTGGCCGTTGCGGACCTCGGCCGTGTAGATCGGCAGGAAGGCGACTGCGATCATGTAGTAGTTCGTCACGATCGCACTGGTCGTCGCGATCGGAGCATTCAGCAGAAGGCTCGCGCCGATATCGAGACAGATGTGCAGCATCATCGCCATCAGCCCGAGAGAGGCGATGGCGATGAGCGCGCGGTCCGCGCCCCGTACCAGGGATGTGATCCAGTCAGGCGTCATGGGCGCGGACCTTCTGGTCAGAGACCGTACTTGGTTTCATCGAGTTTCGAGAAGATCTCGCTGCGATAGACCTCGGCGACCTCTTCGGCTGTCCATTCCTTGTCCATGGGCAGCAGGCCCTCCCATTTCGCGACCAAGTCCTTGAAATGGGCGATCTTGGCGTCGGCGTCCTTCAGCCCGTGGGTCTCGGTCGCGATCTTGGCGATGTTGGCAAGATCCGCCTCGATAGCCGCATTCGATTTGGCCAGGGCCTCGGGCGACGCTTCGTGGACGTTGATGCCCTTTTCCTTGGCCATCTTCAGGTTGTCCGCCACGTCGGTGACGAACTTCCAGGTCGTCGCGGCGTTGCCGAGAGCAGCCGCGTCGAGATAGGCGCGACGCTCTTCGTTCGAGAGCGACTTCCAGAAATCACGGTTGACGCTCATCACGTCGAGGCCGTGGACAGTCCCGCCCGGCATGTTCGTCGTGACGTCGGTCGCCACGTCGATCAGGCGGATCGATGAAAGCTCGGACGGCGCGTTCATCGCCCCGTCGATCGTGCCCTGCGAAACGGCTTCGAAGATCTCGTTGCCCGAAAGGCTGACGCCGACAGCGCCCATGGCGGCGGCCCAACGCGACCACGCACCGCCTGCAGCCCTCAGTTTCTTGCCCTCAAGCTCTTCGGGCGTCGTCATCGGCGACGTGCCGAGGATGCCGTAGGCGCCGGTCGAGGCGTTGCCGAGCGGGACCTGGTTGTTCTTCAGGCGCTCGGCCACGCAGGGTTCGCAGGTCACGATGTATTCACTCATCGCGCCGGCCATGGCGTAGGGGTTCTTTCCCAGCATCGCCAGTTCGATCGGCAGCATCGCTTCCGGCAGGTCCGAGGGGAAGTAGTTCAGTACGAGGTAGCCGCCGTCGACGATCCCGTCGCGCATGCCGCCGAAGGTCTGTTTCAGGTCAAGCAGCGAGGGCGGGTAGATCCGGACGTTCAGCTCTCCGTTGGTGCGGGTCTTCAGCTCCTCGCCGAAGGCCTTCACACCGTATTCCGCCCCGCTGCCCGGAGGCACACCGACCACGATCTTCACGTCGCGCGCCAGCGCAACGCCGGAGGCCATGGCAGAGATCACGAGGGCAGCCGTGCAGCCCAGAAGTTTAGCCTTGTAGTTCATCCCAAATCCTCCCTTGGGTAACCCGGTCCCATGCCGGGACATCGGAGTGGTCCGGTCGTTCCTCACGACCAGAGTCTTCATCGGTCCGTCATCGCCCGCGCCAGATAGGTGCACGCTTCTCGGCGAAGGCCGCCGCGCCTTCGCGGGCGTCCTCCGAGGTGATGACGGTTTCCAGAATGGCGTTCTGCCGCGGCCAGAGTTCGGCTTCGGGCCAGCGATGGCCGGCGGAGACGATCTCCTTCGTCGCGACGAGCGACAGCGGCGCGTTCGCTGCAATCTCAATCGCGAGAGCACGCGCCCCCTCCACCGCGCCGCCCGTCGGTGTCAGGCGGTTGACGAGGCCCCATCTCTCGGCTTCCATCGCAGGGATCATCCGGCCGTTCAGGGCGCATTCCATGGCGATCTGGCGCGGCATCCGTTCCGGGAGCCGGACCAGTCCGCCAGAACCGGCGATGAGACCGCGTTTCGCTTCCGGCAGACCGAACTGCGCCGTTTCGGACGCAACGATCAGGTCGCAGGCCAGTGCGATTTCGAACCCGCCCGCGAGGGCGTAGCCTTCGATGGCCGCGATCACCGGCTTTTTCGGTGGCGTCTCGATCATCCCGGCGAGGCCGCGGCCCTTCAGCTCGATCCGCTCACCGTTCAGGAAGGCTTTCAGGTCCATCCCGGCGCAGAAATGGTCGCCTGCCCCGGTCAGGATAGCGACAGAGAGCGTGTCGTCCGCATCGAAGGCATCCATCGCGGCCGCGATCGCCTCAGACGTCGCGCGGTCGATGGCATTGCGCCGCTCCGGGCGACTGATCGTGACGGTCAGGATCGCGCCGTCACGGCTGATGAGGACCGTCCCGCTCATGCCGCCGCCCTCAGTCGGGACCAGAGGCCCATACGGTCTCGGATCACCCTGCCGGAGACGACACGCCCGTCGACGACCCGGACCAGCCCGTTGACGTCGAGCGTTTCCTCAGTCGGCCCGTCAGCGACTTCTGGCAAGCCGCGCAGGTAATGGCCACGCTGGCGCAGGTTGAATGCGACGTGGTCGCCGGAGGAGTGGAGTGCGCCCACCTCGGCTCCGGTCACTTCGAATTCCAGCGGAACGCCGGTGATGTGGTCATCGTCGCAGGGAATGTCGCCCGGTAGTGGCCATGACTCATTGAGCCAGCCAAGAACGGTCGTTTCCGCCTCGGGGTTCGAGGGCAGCTTCTCCGTATCCCAGGGGGCAGGCGCAGGCCGGTCGACCGGGTCGCAGACGCCGGACTTCAGCTGCCGCCGCCGGGTAAAATAGTCTTCCTGCGCGACGCATCCCGTCAGGACAGCACCGTCCGAGCGATAAATGCCGACCCCGGACCAGACTGCGGCCTTGCCCTTGCTTGCGCCGTGTTCGCTGAACCAGACCGCCGCCCAATCGTCGCCCGCAAGGGTCTGGTGCACCGTCATGCCCATGCCCGGAAAGTTGCGCATCTGGACCTCGACCGCCGGAAGCCAGGCGTCGTCCCTGCCGGCCAGCACCACGTCGCCGATGCAGAGCGTGTAGTCGGGTGCACAGAATGCCCTCGCAGCTGCGGAATCCTGGCGGTTGAAGTAGTCGACCACCCAACGGCGGGCGAGAGCGAGCGCCTCGGTCATGCCGCTCCCCCGTAGATCTTGCGCATCTCGTGCTTCAAAAGCTTACCGGACGCGTTGCGCGGTAGGCTGTCGGCAAAGATGATGCGGCTCGGACACTTGTAGGTGGCGAGGTTGGCGCGGGTGTAGGCGACGAGGTCGTCCGCCCTGGTGGTCTGCCCCGGTCTGCGAACCACGACGGCCAGAGGCGTCTCTCCCCATTTCTCGTGCGGGACACCGATCACGCCGACCTCGGCAACGGCGGGGTGGCCGTTCAGGACGTTCTCGATCTCGGCCGGATAGATGTTTTCCCCGCCCGAAATGATCATGTCCTTGAAGCGGTCGAAAAGGAAAACGTGCCCCTCGTCGTCGAGATAGGCGGCGTCTCCGGTGCGATACCAGCCCTCGGGCGTGATCGCGTCTCGCGTGGCGGCCTCGTTGTGCCAGTAACCGGTCATGATCATCGGCGTGCGCAGCCAGATCTCACCGACCTCGCCGAGCGGCGCATCCTGCCCCGTCGCAGGATCAACCACACGCAGTTCGACCCACGGAAGCGCGCGGCCGCAGGATTTGAGAAGCCCGCTGCGCGGCCCGCCGGGATCGTGGCTCTCGGGGGCAAGGTTCACCACAGTGCCCGAGCTTTCGGTCATCCCGTAGGCGTGCATGAAACGGCACCCCAGCACCTCCATGGCGCGCTTCACGAGCACGTCTCCCATGGGCGCGGCTCCGTACATCAGAAGTTCGAGGCTCGACAGATCGGCTGAGTGTACACCGTCGGAGTTGAGCAGCGCCTGCACGACGGCGGGCACGAGGAACGTATGCGTCACATGGTACCGCGGGATCAGCCGCAGCATCTCTTCGATGTCCACCGCCTCCATCAGCACCGTGTGGCCGCCGGCAAGCATCGTGCTGCTGCCGTAGCCACAGCCCCCGATGTGAAAGAGCGGCATTGCGACAAGGTTCACGCTATGCTCGGACATGCCCCAGCTTCCGGCGAGGTCGCGGGTGTAGGACATGCCCCGGTTCGACAGCATCGCACCCTTGGGCAGGCCGGTCGTGCCCGAGGTGTAGAGGATCAGCGCAGTCTCGTCCGGCGTGCCCACGTGGCCGGGATCCTCCGCGGCAGAGGTGGCGCGCATCGCGTCGAATTCCGGGCCGAAGCGCAGGACGGGAAGACCCGGTTCGGACGGCAGAAGCCCCGCACCGGTCTCGTCGACGACGATCAGCGAGGCGTCGCAATCGGCAAGGATCAGGTCGATCTCCCGCGCCGACAGCCGCCAGTTCAGGGCGGCCAGAACCGCGCCGATCTTGTTGCAGGCGTAGATCAGTTCGTACATCTCGGGCCGGTTCTTCGACAGAACCGCAACCCTTTCGCCGCGCTTCACGCCACGTGCCAAAAGGGCGTTCGCGGTGCGCGAGCTGGCGTCGTGCAACTCCGCGAAGGTCTGGGTACGGTCGCGAAAGGTCAGCGCAGGCGACGTTGGCCGTGCGGCCGCGTGGCGGCGCATTACAGTGGCGAAGGTCTCGAACCCGCGATCCATCTCGGCCATCTCCTCTCTCCCGATTCCTCAGTAGCTCTTCGGCAGCCCCAATGAGTGCTGCGCAAAGAAGTTGAGAACCATCTCGCGGCTCACCGGTGCAGTCTTGTGAAGCCGCGCGATGAACCAGAGATCCGCAAGCCCGTATTCGATCGAAAGGCCGTTCCCGCCGTGCACCTGGATCGCCTGATCCAGCGCAACGAGAGACGCATCGGCGGAGGCAAACTTGGCCATGTTCGACACCTCGCCAGCTTCGGGCGATCCGGCGTCGTAAAGCTCCGCCGCCCGGGCCGTCATCAGCCGGGCCTGCTGGACACCCACATAGGCAGCGGCCAACGGATGCGCGACGCCCTGATGTGCCCCGATCGGGACACCCCAGACGGACCGTTCACCGGCATATTCCGCGCCCTTTTCGATGGCGTAGCGGGCAATACCGTTGTTGATGGCCGCCGCGCAGATCCGCTCGGGGTTGAGGCCCGCGAAAAGCTGCTTGAGCCCCTGTCCCTCCACCCCGACAAGCGCATCGGCAGGCACCTTCACATCGTCGAAGTTCAACATGAACTGGGTCTCGGGAACGTGCAGCGCCGTCTCGATCGGCGTCTTGCTGATCCCCGCCGCGTCCACCGGCACGAGGAACAGCGACAGCGATCCGCGTCCGCGCGCGTCCAGTTCCTCTCCCCGCGCCACGACCATGATCGCATCGACCTCGTCCACCGCCGAGGTCCAGTACTTGTTGCCGCGGATCGACCAGCCGTTTCCGTCCCTGCGACAGATGGTCGAAACTTGGTGCGTGTTCGATCCCGCGTTCGGCTCGGTGATCGCAAACGCCAGCCTCTTTTTTCCCGATGCCAGACCCGGCAGCCAGTCCGCCTTCATTTCGGCTGAGGCATGTTTCTGGATGATCGGGGCGCAGATCGATCCGATGACCAGCGACAGGATCGGGCAGCCCTGTGCAGCCGTTTCTTCGACGATGACGTTGTAGTCGGCCAGACCGCCGCCGCCACCGCCGAATGCCTCGTCGACATGCACGCCAAGAAAGCCGGCCTCTCCAAGCGCGTCCCAAAGCTCCACAGGTTTTGCGTTCCGCTTGTAGACGTCCTGAAAGTACTTGCGACCGAAGCCACCGACCAGTTTGCCGACGCTGTCGCGCAACATCGCGTGGTGTTCGGCTGTATCAACCAGTGAAGAGGTGAAAAGCTTGCCCATCTGACGGGGTTCCCTTGTTAAGCCTGAGATGCCGGGGCCGGCCAGTCGTAGAAACCCTTGCCGGATTTCTGACCAAGCTCGCCGCGGGCAACCATGTCCTGAAGAAGTTTCGGCGGGGCGAAGTGCGGCCCCAGTACCGTCGCGAGGTGCGTCGCGATGTCGAGCCGCACGTCCAGCCCCACCATGTCACTGAGCCGGAGCGGCCCGACAGGATGGCGGTAGGCCGTCGTGATGGCCCGGTCGATGTCTTCGGCGCTCGCGACCCCGTCCTCGACCATGCGGATCGCCTCGAGCGCCTGCACCAGGTCAAGCCGACTGGTCGCGAAACCGGGCCGGTCCGAGACGACCGCGGATTTCTTGCCGATGCCTTCCGCAAAGGCGCGGGCCCTGGCGATGCTGTCGTCGGAGGTCCGGGCACCGCGTACGATCTCGACCAGCATCAGCGACCAGACCGGATTGAAGAAATGCATCCCAAGAAATGCCGTCGGATCGGTGACCGACTTCGCGAGGTCGTCGATGGAGAGCGCGCTGGTGTTCGACGCGATCAGCTCCGGAGTCCGCGATGCGATGTCCGACAGAACCTGCTGCTTCAGCGCCAGCCGCTCGGGCACGGTTTCGACAATGAGGCTCAAACCATGCGGCAAGTCTCCGACGCTCGTCAGCCCCTTGACCGACCCGATGGCCCGGTCTGCCGCATCCGCCTCGACCTTGCCGCGCGCAACCGCACCCCGGGCCGCCTCACGCATCGTCGCAAGAGCCGCGTCGCGCCGGGCGGTGTCGGGCTCCACCAAGTGAACGCCGTAGCCGCCCATGGCGAAGACATAGGCAATGCCGACGCCCATGGTGCCGGCGCCAACGACACCCACTTGTTGTGCGGTCTGCTCAGCGGGCATCCTGAACCTCCGCCGTTTTCGCCAGAGGTGCCTTGCGCAGGGCGAAGCCTGCGTAGCCATCGGCGGCACATTTTTCCAGAAGTCGGCGGTAGTGACGGACTCCGCCCGAATACGGCATGAAGACCCGCGGTTTCCCTTTCACCTCGCCGCCGTTGTAGAAACTGTCGGCGGTCATATAGAGCGTCTCGCTGACCCGCTCGGCGACATGGGCGTTCCAGGCCTGTTCCGCCTCCGGGGTCACCTCGATCTCGGCGATCTCCTCATCGCGGAGGGTTTTCAGAAGCTCGGTCAGCCAGTCGACTTGCAGCTCTGTCGAGACCATGACGTTCGACAGCACGGTCGGGCTGCCGGGGCCGCCGACGATGATCAGATTGGGAAAACCCGCCGTTCCGAGACCCAGCTGCGTGATTGGCCCCTGCGCCCACTTCTCCTTCAGCGTCTGTCCGTCCCGCCCGGTGATCCGGGGCTTCAGCAGTGCGCCCGTCAGCGCGTCAAAGCCGGTGGCATAGATGATCAGATCGAGCGGATAGTCTTTCTCTGTCGTGCGGATCCCGGTTTCGGTGAATTCGGTGATGGGGGCCTCGCGGATATCTGCGAGGTCGACATTGTCGCGATTGAAGGCTTCGAAGTAGCCGCTGTCCACGGTCGGACGCCGGGTGCCAAATCCGTGAGTCACCGGCAGGAGCTTGGCCCGGACCTCCGGATCGGAAACACGCTCCCCGATCTTGCGCCTCAGGAAATCGGAGGCGACGGCATTCGCCTCCGGATCAAGCAGGATGTCGGGATAGGCCAGCGCGAAGCCGAAACCATAGCGGTTGTAGGCTGCCTCGAACACCCGCTCCCGCTCATCGGGATCTACGTCCAGCGTCTTGACCTTGCCAGGCTGGAAGCCGAGCCCGGTCGGCGAGTTTCGCGTCATCTCGCGACGTTCGGCGTAGTGCGCCTTCACGTCGCGGATTTCGTCTGCGGTGAGGGGCGCGTTAGCCGCAGGGACGGAATAATTCGCCGTGCGCTGGAAGACGGTCACGCGCTCTGCCGTCTCGGCGATCACGGGTGTCATTTGCATCCCCGACGATCCCGTTCCGATGATGCCGACCCGCTTGCCGCGGAAGTCGACGTCCCGACGAGGCCACAGGGCGCTGACGATGGTTTCACCACGGAACAGTTCCTGGCCCGGATACTCTGGCGTCTTCGGTGCCGACAATTGCCCCAAGCACAGGATCAGCCGTCGACAGGTCATCGCTGCGCCATCTTCGAAGGCGACGACCCACTTGGCGCCCACCTCGTCGTAATCGGCAGAGGCGACCCGGGCGTTGAACGTGATGTCCCGGCGCAGGTCGAACCGGTCGGCGACGTGGTTGAGGTAGGACAGGATTTCGGGCTGGCGCGGATAGCGTTCGGTCCAGGTCCACTCCTGCTCGAGCTCAGGAGAGAAGCTGTAGGAATAGTCGTAACTTTCGACGTCGCAGCGGGCACCAGGATACCGGTTGTGGTTCCAGACGCCACCAAGCTCGTCCGAGGCTTCGACGACACGCACGTCGAACCCGTCTTTGCGCAGAGAATAGAGTGTACGCAGCCCTGCGATCCCAGCTCCGACAATCAGGATGTCCACGTGTTTCAAGCGCCAGTCCTCCAGCTCGGCTCAAAGGGGAACAACGAGCATCTCCTCCGACTCAGCCGCCCCATGACTTGTTGGTATTCATAGGATACTGATCAGTATCGATCAAGTACCAATCGGTTTTTGCGTCGCAGAAATGACGCCGCGGCGCAGCGGAAGCGACCCGGAAAACTGCGGGCGCTCATAACGTATCATTCTGATTGGAAAGGCTTTATGCGCCGACTTCTATGTTGGCCACGGCGTCCGTGCTCAGCAGGTTGAGCACGACGGCGGACAAGCGCGCTGTCACGTCGGCGGGAGGGAGAGGACCGTCGGGACTATACCAGAACGTCAGCCAACTCACGGCTCCGACGACCGCAAAGGCCGAAATCCGCGGGTCATTCACCTTGATCTCGCCGGTGTCCTTGCCGCGGCTCAGCAAGTCCTCGACCCGCGCGACGAACTTTTGCCGCAGGCCCGAGAGCGTGGCGGCATCTTCGGGGAGCAGGTTCTTTTCCTCGCGAATGTTGATGGCGATGGCCTTCCGCGTCGTAAGGATCGCCTCGACATAGCGGGGCACGAAAATCGACAGGGTCTCGCCCGGCGCCTTGCCAAGAGCGAGGGCGGCGTCGATCTCGTTGAGGGCTGCCTGGACGCCGCTGGCACAGATCTCGGCCAACAGCATGTGTTTGGAGCCGAAGTTCTTGTAGATGAACGGTTTCGTGACCCCCAGACGCTCGGCCACATCGTCGAGCGTCGTGTTGGTATATCCCTTCTCGTAGAAGAGCTCCGTCGCCGCCGTAAGGGTCCGCTGCCGTTTGAAGGCGGCCACTTCGTCCCCGATCGTCATGCGCTCATCTGCCATGCTCAAAGCCTTTGCAATGGTAAGGACCCGCCTCAGGGACTTGCCTCATTAGTATCGTTTGGATACCAGATAGTATGAATGGCTACCAAAACTCAAGGCTTTCCATCTTGCCGATCGACCCTTCCTATGCCGAATTCATCAGGGACCCGCGCAACACGGTTCGCCCCCCGCCTCCACACATACCTTTGGAAAAAGTGAGACAAGCGGCAAACTCGGCCATGCACCAGGGCGAGGTCGTGGAGCTGCCACGGGTGGAGGATCACCATGTCGACACAGGTGGCCACACCGTCAAGTTCCGCCTCTATCATCCGGCCGGAGACGAGACCCGGCCCGTGATCTTTTTCTTCCATGGCGGCGGGTTCGTCTGGGGCTCCATCGACACGCATGACGGACTGTGTCGGCGCCTGGCGGCGAAAACGGAAGCGGCTGTCATCAGTATCGACTATCGGCTGTCGCCCGAGACGCCCTTTCCCGGTGCGCGCGACGACGGTCTGGCGGTGATCCGTCACACGCTTGGATTCTCGAAGGCCCTCGGCATTGACCCGCAGAGTTTCGCGCTCTGTGGCGACAGTGCAGGTGGTCAAGTCGCCATCGCGACATGTGCCGCGCTCGTCTCCGAGGACAGGGCCCCGCTTCAGTTGACGCTGATCTACCCCGCCATCGAGCCCGCGTGTGACAGCCCGAGCCAGACCGAATTTGCCGCCGGCCCCCTTCTGACCCGCGACGCAATGCTCTGGTTCTGGAACTGCTACCTTGGTGGCAAGTCCTCCTCGGTCGTGGCGCTTGATGACAAGCTCACCAAGAGGTTTCCGCCAACATTCATTGTGACAGCGGAGAACGATCCTCTGCGAGATGAGGGCGAGCGACTCGGCGCACGCCTGCGGGACCTGGGCGTTCCAGTCACGGTACATAGGGGCCCAGGGTTGCTGCATGGCTTCCTGTCCCTCGCGATCATTCCGAACTCAGCTGTTGAGGCGTTTATGTTTGTGGTGAAGGCACTCAAATCGGGGCCGGACCCACAACCCGCGGGATAGCGCATGAAACTCAGCAGCGTCTCGGTATGGATGTGAGGCGTATCGAGGTGGAGATGTCCTACGTCGCCTGACAACGGCGGCAAAGGGAGGGGAACGGTCATTCGCCGCGCCTGGCACGAATGGCGGCTGTGGGCCGTTCGCGACGTTCTGACAGGCACAACGGAAGCGGACTTCCTTGGCGAACGATCGGCCCGGGCGGCAATGGTACCGGCAACCAAGCAACCTCACAGGTGGTTAGGCTGCTTCCGGCACCATTTCTCCAACGCACCCTCGATCCGGTCATAGGCTTGAAGCACCTCGTGTTGTGAGTGCCGCCCGTCGCAGTTCTGATGGGCATAGGTGTCAGCGCCGGTATCGTCGATCTCGTAGCCCAAGGCCATAAACGCGTCGATTGCGTGCGGTGTCAGTCGATCCGGCCCCTCGTTCCAGGTCATTGCTTGAACCGACGCAATCTGGCGGCCTTGGTGGGTGTAATGGCGATCGATCCAGAGGTGGACAAATCGCACCCGAAACTTCGTGGTAAGCCACATCGTGACGTCGCAGATGTCCTGCTCCATGCCGAACTCGTCCGGGTAAACACTAAGTCGACGCTGCCGCGCGAACTGCAGCTTGCAGTGCGGCGGGGCTTCACCACCCATTGGAACAACTCTCCCGTCTTTGTTCTGTAACCGGGTTCGAGGATTTCCCTGTCTGGCCGAGGACGGGCAGCTCTCCTTGAATGTCCTTCCGGGTATGGCCGGTTTCGATGGCGGGCATTCGTGATCTCCAAGTTGTCAGTGTCGATGCCCTTGACATTGGCTCTGGGCGGCTGAGACGAAGAAAAATCTCGCGGAAAAGGAACGCGTCCATGTGGCGGGGGTTTGAATGTCATCAGATCCTGTCGCGATCACATCTGATCAGAAGCGAAGTGGCGACGGGATGCGCGCAACCGGCTCCGAGATAGATATCGGTTTCGCGTGTGGTTCCGCTGAGGTTGCCGGGACTTTGCCCGTTAGGAGGAGGCCCACCGCGGTGGAACGCGAGGGGGCTCGTCTCGCCTATTCCAGGCCAGCAACTTGAGGGCCCGGTCCGTCCACCAGAGAGCAGAAATCGCATAGCTTTCTCTGCCTTTCAGCAGAAAGAAAGTTAAAATTCCAAGTTATATCAATTCATTGCCGAGAAATTTTCCATTTTGATTCCCGCGAAACCGTCTGCATGTCGATGTCCTGTGCAGAAGCGGAGCCGCAGTGGCCCCGCAGATGCAAGGAGGCCAACATGGCACAATACATTAGCAGCTTCATCAGTCCGCTCGGCATGATCCTCATCGAGATCCTCGACGGCGAGAATAACCCCGTCCTGACGCTGACCACCGAGGTGATCACCGGGCATGTCGCGGTCTACCACGGCGACCGGATCTGGCGGGTCAAGGCCGACCCCAACTGGTCGCTCGGTGACACTGCGCTGGCGCTTTTTGACCTGGCACACGAGGTCGACCTCCCCGAGGACCTGCGCACGCTCGGACTCGCGGCGTTGCAGAATAGCCTCACGAAGCTGTGTGCTCGTTTGGCCTCTGCCACCGCCTGACTCGTCGTGCCGCGATCGCAAAGCGCGCCGGTTTCGGGTGAGGGCGGACGTTTCCCTATCTCCGGTTCGGCCATCCTCCAGCCCCCTCGTCGTGAGGGGCCGCAGGGTGGTCCGAAAAGGAGATGAAAATGACCCAACTTACATTCCGGGACCTTCTGGACTGGGCCGTCGCACACGAAGAGGGAACCGACACGGTCCGGGCCATCAGGTACATCCCCGCCCGGCTCGGCATGCTCGATCATGATATCGCCACGCTGCCGGCGGACATGCGGTTCTTCGAGACCAGTGTCGCCGGGCAGGGCTATGCGCTGGTCAGCCGGGCTCGGAACATGAAGAGCAACGGACGCCGGGCGGATTCCCGGATCCGGTCCGCTCTCCGGCGGTTCCTGCAATCGAAGTCGCTCCTGCCTCGTCCTACGCCTGCGCATCGGCAGCGGTACACGCAGCTGATGGCACTGATCGAGGCCGAAGAGGGCGTTCCGGGGTCAGGCGCGCTCTGGAACACGGGCCGGCACCGGAGCCTGACCATCCTGCGCGCGCGGGCAAACTGCGCGCCGGAGGCGCTGAACCAGACCGAGATCGACCGGATTGGCCGCGAAATCTCCGCGGAGGATCGCAAGAGCCTGCGCAAGACGGTCGCGGTCGTGAATGAGCTCAAGGGCGTCTCGAATACCTTGCCGGCGATCCGGGAATTTCTTCCCGAGACGGACCTGATGCCGCCGGCCGGATCCGCCAGGGCGCGGCGGATCGACTGGGACGGTCTGCCGGCGCCGTTCCGAGCCTCCTTCGAGGCGCTGGCCGATGCCTGTCTCGCCGACAGCGAAGACCTGGCCGACAGGATGCTCGCCCGGATCGAGGCTGGAGAAGACCCGGAGGTGGTCGCGGCCGAAGCCGATATCCGGGCCCTGCAGGAGGGTCGCGAGGTGGGCAAGCCGACGGCGGCGCGCAATGGGTATCGCCAGGCCGTCACCTGGCTGGTGCGGGCCTGGGAAGACAGCGGCCGCGATACGCGGGATCTGGAGGACGTGCGCGAACTCTTCACTCTCGAGACCGTCAAGGCGGCAATCTCGCAGCAGCTCAAGCGATCCGATGCCGGGGCGGACCTGAAGGCCGGGCTGGACTCGACGACGTTGAAGACCCGTCTGACGCGGCTCATCACCCTGGCGCGGCACGGGTTCGAGGATGCCGGCCTCACGGCGGTGATCACGCTCCTGAAGACGAAGCATTACGACGCCCCCCGCACGAAGCGGAAGGCTTCGAAGTCCTGTGCCGTGATCATGGAAGTGGACCGGATCGCCGGGAAGCTGCGACAATGCCCCGAACTCGCTTCTGTTTGGGCCAATGCGCCGACGCGGATCACGGAGACCGCACAGCGGGCCCTCGACGACGCCGTCCGTTCGGAGAAGGCGGCCCGGGAAGTGACAGCGCTGCGCCTTTTTGCGGGAGCGGCGGCATACGCGCTGCAGATGTCGCGGCCTCTTCGGACGACCTGCCTGCGCCACACCCGGATCGCCTCTTCGGGCGAGGTGCACGCCAATTTGCTCCGGACCTCACCGAACGAGAGGCTTCTGACATTCCGGTTCGCGCCCTGGGAGATCAAGAATACCGCTTGGGTCAATGTAGACGTCGTCGGTGCCGATGCGGAGATCCTCCGGGCCTGGCTCGATCAAGGTCGGCCGAGGCTGATTGAATTGCAGGGTCTCGACCCGGACAACATCTACCTCTTCCCTGGAGGCGCGCTGCCGTCGCAAGACGAAGGCGATCCGGTTGTGCTGCCGCGCGGAAGCTACTCGCCAAGCGCGTTCCTGGAGCTTTGGCGGGATGCGTCGGAAGAACTCGGCGAGCACGAGACGCCACATCGCATGCGCCACGTG
>NZ_AQQP01000036.1 GCF_002210165.1 Phaeobacter sp. 22II1-1F12B
GAACGTACTAATATCAATACGTTAGTGTCCACTAATGGAACAAGAACGACATGCGCGTGAAAACGGTAACTTAAGTTGTCGCGATATCAAGGGGTGGCAGTCAGCGTCATTGATGAAGGCCTTGGGTGATGCTGGCGATTGCTTTCCTAACGCAGAGAGCTGCCATCCGACGGCAGCGAGTATTCAGGGCGAAGTGGCGGCGAGATGGAAAGGATTGAGGGTGATAGAATAGCTGGACACGAAGAGTTGCAGGCCACCGGGTGAATAATGACCTTGCATCACCCACTCCAATTTTCGAACGGCGAATGGCTGTTTCTTTCGCGATCGTTGAGACCCTTGCGTGACCAGCGATCCAGTTTATACAAGAACATGGGCTAGGCCGCGTCCTTTGAGCGGAGCTTGCCCCTATTGGTCCGCTTTGGAACAGATCCTGCGCGTTTCATCAACTTACGCAAAAGACGTTTCGCGGCCCAGTTGTCCCGCCGGGACCGGAGAGTCTCTTCCAGAACGACGCTATGTTTACCAACGACGCGGCAGAGCCAGAACATCTTGATGAAATCTATCCAAAGACTTCATCAATATGCCGCCTAACCGGCATTGGGGCCACTGCAGGTTCCTCGCAAACTTGCAGCAGCGCGCCAATACCTTGGATTACACATTAATTCGCAAAAGTTCAGGCAGTTTGAGACTCGGTGGTCCATTGAACGAAATGATGCTAGGAGCACCACGAAAGACTCAAACGCTGAAGGGCCATTGGTCGGTGTTCTACCTGCGCCGTTTCTGACAAGAGAGAGCCGGAAACAGTCCTACACAGCACTTATTCCCTCCGCACCACGATATTGCTAAGAGTGCCGATGCCTTCGACAGTGAGCTCCACAACATCCCCGTTTGAGAGGAACTCAAAACGCTCCAGACCGCATCCATCGTCAACAGTGCCGCCGCCGATGATCTCTCCAGGATGCAGCGTTTCGGCATTCGAAATGAAGGCAATCATGTCCTCAAAACTATGCAGCATTTCCCCGAGAAGGCTATCGGTCACGACCTTGCCGTTGATCCTGGCGACGCATCGCATCTCGCGATAATCCGAGATCTCGTCCTTGGTCACGATCCAGGGGCCAAAGACGTTCCCGGCGTCGAAGCTTTTGCCCTTGGCTGGCCCAAGCATGCCTTGCATTTCGCGAAGCTGAGTGTCGCGTGCGGAGAAGTCATTGAAGATGGTAAAGCCAAAGACGTGGTCCATCGCATCGGCGGCGGCAATGTCGCGACCCCGCTTGCCAATGACCACGGCGACCTCAAGCTCATAATCCATATAGTCAGAGTAGAGTGGCCATGTGATGGTGTCGCCGTGTCCCGCCACGCTGAAGCGGTTGGTGATGTAGAAAATTGGCTGCGCCTTGTAGATATCGGGCACGGAGCCCTCGGAAGGGCCGGGATCGGGCTCGCCAGCAAGAACGGCTGCGAGCCGACGCATGCCAACTGGCGCGTTGACGATATGGCGCGGCGCGGTCGAGGCATCGCGGATCTGGGGTGGCAGCGGAAGCGGCGCCAGCAGGCGAACCTTGGCCAGCGGGACGGTCATAGCCGCCTCATCCAGCGCGGCATGCGCAGCGGTAAGCCCTTCCTTCCCCCCGTCGATCAGCGCCTGCATGGAGGCAAGCTCCTCTCGCCCCGTGGAGGTCAGGCAGACCAGCGTTTCGCCGTCATCCATCAGCGCGCCAAGGCGGGGGCCCTTCCCGCCGTCGAATGTTGCTAGTTTCATAATGGTCTCCTTCAGTCGCGGATGATGGCAACAGGGCGGCACCAGCCCGCCGAGGCGCCTTTGATCTTGACCGGAAAGCACTGCACCTCGAACCCGGTGGCGGGCAATTCCTCGAGGTTGGCAAGCTTTTCGATATGGCAATAGGCCCGGTCCATCCCGGCACGGTGGCCTTCCCAGATGAGGGAGGCATCGCCAGTCTCTGCCACCTTTTTCGCGGTGTGCACGAAAGGCGCGTCCCAGCTCCATGCGTCAGTGCCACAGACGCGCATGCCTCGTTCGGTCATCCAGTTTGTCGCAGCGCGACCAATGCCGCAGCCAGAGGGCACATATTGCGGGGTGCCGTAGCACGCGGCGGCGGCGGTATTCACCAGCACGATGTCGCCCGGTTCCAATTGATGGCCGATCCGGTCGAATTCGGCGGCGACCTCGTCAGGGGTAACAACGTGGCCATCTGGCATCGCGCGAAAGTCGAGCTTCACACCGCGGCCCATGCACCATTCCAGCGGAACCTCATCGATCGTGATCGCCCGCTGTCCGCCGTCCATGGTGGAATGATAGTGGTAAGGCGCATCCAGGTGAGTGCCGTTATGGGTCGAGAGTGTCACTTGCTCCACCGCCCAGCCCTCGCCGCCCGGCAGACCGTCGCGTGTAACACTTGGGAAGAAAGACAGGATCTGCTCAGCGGTTTCCTGATGGGCGAAATAGGCGATCTTGGGGCCAAGACCCGGCGGATCGGCGTAGTCGGTATTTTCAAGCGGTCGAGCGAGGTCGATGAGGCGCATGAGGGTTTCCTTTGTCAGCGACCCAGAAGGCCGGTTGCGATTTGAGGGATGAGGATCAGCGCGACCAGAGTCAGCGCTATGATAAGGGCAAAGGGCGCGGCACCGCGGAACACTTCGCCCAGAGTGATGCCTGTTTCCTTGAGGGTCGCATGAACCACAAAAACCGAGAGGCCCAGCGGTGGGGTCAGTAACCCGACCTCGACCGCGAGTACGGTGATCAGACCGAAATGGACGATGTCGATGCCCATCTGCTGTGTCACCGGAAAGGCCAAAGGCACGGTCACCAGCATGATCGAAGAGCTGTCGAGCACGGTCCCGAGGAGCACGAGCAGCCCCGCGAAAAGCATGAGAAAGCCGATCGGGCCGATTCCGGAACTGATGGCAGCCTCGGTGATATTCGCAGGCAAGCCGGAGAAGGCGAGCATCCGGCTGTATATCGAGGCACCTATGATAAGGAAGCAGACAGCGGCCGTGATATGGCCTGTTTGCACCGCGATCCGCCACGCGGCTCGTGGGCCGATCCGGCGCAGGATGACGCCGATTATTAGGGCGGCGGCGGCGCCAACTGCGCCTGCTTCGGTTGGGGTGAAAAAGCCAAGGTAGATGCCGGACAGCACCAGCCCCGCAAGACCGACAACCGGCAGGAGGTTCCATGTGGGTGTGCGATCCCCCTCCTCTGCCGTATTGACGCCCTCGAACAGGTGCGGGCGCGCCATGCCAAGGCCTGTGAGGTAGAGGATATAGGCGAAGGTCAGCAGAAGGCCGGGGCCAATACCGCCGATAAAGAGATCCCCGATAGAAGAGTCGGTCAGTATCGCGAAGAGGATCAACAGAAGCGACGGTGGGATCAACATGCCCAACACGGATGACCCCGCGACCACGCCGACGGCAATACTGCGGTCGGTGCCTGCGCGGATCATCTCAGGCACGGCGACTTTCGAAAAGACCGCCGCCGAGGCGATGGAGATGCCGGTGATCGCGGCAAAGATCGCGTTGGAAAGCACAGTTGCGACGCCAAGCCCGCCCCGCCAACGGCGCAGCCCGCGCGCGACCACGGCAAAGGTATCGCGGCCCATGCCGCTTTCCGAGACGGCCAGCCCCATCAGCACAAACAGTGGCACGACGCCGAAAGTGTAGTCAGCAATGCTGTCCGTCGCGGCGAGAGCCACAAAATTCATCGCGAGCGTGAGTTTGCCAGTGATCGCCCAAACGCCAAAAAGCGAAACGCCGGCTAGGGCGATGGCCACATGCAGTCCCGCGTAAATAGCCACCCCAATGGCAATAAGTGACAAATAGCCGACTGTGATAGGGTCCATGTTCAGGCAGTCCGATATTCTTTGAATTCCGCCGTGGCGGTGAGCAGAAAAGAAACCGCGAGCAGGATAGCCCCCAACACGATGAGGAAGAGAAACGGCCATACGGGCATGGTGAAGTGGCCCTGTACGCCCTCCATCTCGCCCCTCTCATAGGCGCGGATTACTTTTGGCCAGACAGCCCATGCCAGTGTGGAGGCAAAAGCCGCCCCGCAAAGCTGTGCGAACAGGTCCATCGCCAACCCAGCGCGCGGCCAGCGAGCGCGAACCATGCCAAGGATACCGTCCGAGCGGATCATCTCTCCCTTGCGATGGGTATGGGCGATCTGAAGGAAGACGATGCCAACAATGGAAAACTTTACCATCTCAGGTACACCCGCGATCGGCTGCCCGATTGTCTCGCGGCCGATGACGTCACTGACGATCAGCACCATCAGCCAGAGAATCCAGAGCGTCGCAACGACATTGGCTGCGCCCATCACAACATCGGCAACCTGGTCGAGGCGCCCGCGCGCCCCGACACCTGAGGTTTCCGTGCTCATTCCGCCGACCAGTCACGTGGAAGTTCGACGCCCGCCTCCTTGAGGTGGGTCATGTAGGTGGTCAGCACCATTGTTCCGGGCAGACCTTTGCCGTCGAGATCCTTGGCCCAGTCCATCGCGATGTTCGGCAAGGAATTCGCCCAGACGCTTCGCTCGTCTTCGCTCAGTTCGGTGATCTTGGCACCGCCCTCTTCCATCGCCTTGAAGGCAGCTGTGACTCGTGTTTCCAGACCGCTGCGGTAGTCGGCCGCAAAGGTTTCTGCCGCAGCATGCAGTGCGTCTTGCACCACCGGGTCTTGTTCGTCGAACCAGCTTTTCTTGGCGACGATGCCGCCCGCGAATTGCGCACCGAAATGTACGCGCGTGACATAAGGCGCGACCTCGAAAAGTTTCGCTGCCGCCGCCGCTGTCGGGAAGACGATGACGCCTTCGGCGACGCCCGATTGGATGTCGTTGTAATAGGTGGTCAGGTTACCCGATACGCCGACCGCGCCGGTATCTTTTAGCCAATTCACCGCCGGGCCCGGCGCGTTGATCTTGCGGCCTTCGAGGTCGGCAAGGCTTTCGACCGGAAAGGTGGTCATCAGCAGGTAATCTTCCAGACCAAACCCGCCGCCAAGATATTCGAGGTCCAGATCCTCCCACAGCTTGCGCATGGCCGGAATTTCGTCGTGCATACCGTCGACGGTAGAGAGCACAAGGTCGACATCAGGCGACCCGAAGGGCGTGACATAGCTGACGTTCTGCAGGCTCAGCAAAGACGGTTCAAACAGCGAAGATACGATACCGACCTGAGCCAGGCCGTCCTCCATTGCCTCCATCTCGCCGCCGACCTTGGCCAGTGTACCGCCATAGGCCTCTGTCCAGCTGATCGAATAATCAGTGCCTTCCAATGCCGCGTTCACCGCCGGGATGTAGGATTCCGACAGTGTATTGACCCAAAGGAAGACAGGCGGGTGACCGGCAACTGCCGTTACATCCAGCTCTTCCGCCCTCAGGCCGGGCGCACAGAGTGTCGCTGCGGCCAGCGTGCAGCTGGCCAGCGTTTTAGCAAAGCTCATAAAGTTCTCCTCCCAGTTGCACCGAAGCAAAAGCTCCGGCATTCTCTCCTCGAAATAAACTATCTGAACGTCCGTATAAAAAGTCAATGCTCTGATCACTTCACCCCACCAGAGCTTCAAACGAGAGACCAATTACTTGCGCCAGCCCACTTCAGACAAAGAGAATTTCCGAAACACGGACGGTCGGATCGCACGCGGAGAGGCCACGCGCCAACGGGTTCTGGATGCAGCTGAGAGATGTTTTGCCAGCGACGGCTTTGAAGCCGTGACGATTCGACAAATCGCTCGCACGGCAGAGGTGACGCTGGGGGTCGTCAGCTTTCACGGCGGGTCAAAGGAAGACCTTTTCAAGACGGTTCTTGCCCGGCGTGTGGCTACGCTGGACGATCTTAGAAAGGCCGCTTTGGCCGAAGTTCGGGCGCGCGGGGAAATGACGATCCGGGATGTGGTGGATGCGTATCTGACACCCTATCTCGACATCGCGTCGCGCGGTGATCCGCAATGGCGCGCCTATGCCCAGTTCATCGCGCGGGTGGCCTCGAACGATGACTATTTTCCGGAAGTCCGCGAGCTTTATGATCCGACAGCGCGGATTTTCATTGCAGAGTTCCAGCGGCTTCGACCCGGCGCGAGCGCCGAGGCGTTGGCTACCGTCCTGACGCTGACTGTTGCCTCAATGCTGTCAATCGTGGCCAGTCGGGCGCGCATTGCCGGGCTAAGCGGGAGCGACGCCATCGACCAACCAATGGGCTATCGCGCGATGCTGATCGACTTTTGTACCGGCGGAATTGAGATGGTTTTGCCGTCTGATTAACTCCTTCTGTCAATGCTGAAGCAGCTACGCTGGATGAAACACCTTTCCGCCCCGTCCGCGACTTTGGGCAAGATTTGGCCGGATAATTCAATAGGCTTAGGCGTTACGACAAACCGAGCCCAAAATTGAATCAAGCGAAAGGATTTTCAAGGCGAAGCTGCCCCTCAACTAACAGACCATGATGCATGTCCTCGGTCCAAAGTGTCGTGCAGCCGGAAATCAGCGCGGCACTGACGATCATCGCATCGTAAACCGAGAAACCGTAGCGATCGGCCAAGGCGCGGCCCACGTCATGGGTTTGAATCGTCAAGCCCTCTACCGGACAAAGCGCTCGGACTCCCGAAAGGAAGACGCCGGTTTCCTCCCAGCTAAGCCCCGCTTTTCGTCGGCAGTTAACCATGGCCTCGTTCAGCACCTGCACGCTGATCCTCGGCCCCCTCGCTAAAATTTCCTCGGCGCGATCAACCTTTGGTCCGCTGTCCAAGAGGTAAAGGACAACGTTCGTGTCGACGAATTCAACGCTCATGCGCCGCGTCACGGTTCAGACGCGACGCTGCAGGCAGCTTTCCACGGAATCTCCGCAGCGACTCCAGCACTTCATCAGCGCGAGGTTGACGCTGCACCCTGAAGGCACCCTCCCCCTTTATGAGGTCGATCTTGTCGCCCTCTTTGATACCAAGTTCGCGCACCAGTTCCGCAGGCAAACGGACGGCAAGAGAGTTACCCCATTTCGCAACCTGCATTTCAACCTCCAAAATACGATGATATACTCAAGCATAAGTATATCCATTGTAGTAAAAAAGCAAGTAGGCGTCATCTGTCATGAAGGCATCGCCAACTTGTTCGGGATGGTTCTGTTGGATAGGCGTGTGGGATGAAGATACCGCCCGAGATGCCGCGCCTGAAAAGCTACCGCTTTGCCCGTGAAATCGTTACCTATCCGGTCTGGGCGTACCAACGGTTCGCGCTCAGCACAGCGGATGTCGACGACCTGCTGGCGGAGCGCGGTGTGATCGTCAGCCCGAAAACGGTCCGGAAATGGGTCAACCGATTTGGCTGCCACTTCGCCACCTGTATCAAGCGCGACAGGCCAGGCACCAGCGACAAGTGCCATCTTGACGAGGTCGCCATAGCGATCCGCGGCAGGAAACACTGGCTGTGGCGGGCCGTCGACGGGTATGGAGATGTGCTTGATATTCTGGTCTAGCCACGACGGAATGCCAAGGCTGCAAGGCGTATTCTCAAACGGTTAATCGGCCGGTTCGGCGCGCCGAGGGTCATCGTAACCGACAAGCTTCGCAGTTATGTCAGGTCGATCCGCGAACTGGCCCCGGGGGCAGATTACCGAGCGCACAAAGGCTTGAACAACCACATCGAAGGATCGCACCGCCCTACCCGCAAGCGTGAGAAACTGATGGGCAGGTTCAAATCGCCCATGCAAGCGCAAAGGTTCCTCGCTGCCCCCGCCGCAATCAACTTTCCGCCAACTCCTATCGCCATGCCAGGTCCGATCCCCATGACTTGTGGCGCCACTACGCCCTTGAGATGACCGCCTGACATTCGCCCTTCTGGCCGAACTCGCGGACCGCTAGATAAGTTGGCAATACCGTCACATTCGTGAGGCTTGAATACTTCAGCTTCGCGTGGAAGGCGCAACGCTATGGAACATGTTTGCTCATCGGAGACTTATTTCCACACCCTGAATTTACAAGTTCTAATATATATCATCGATTTTGTTTTATTTTAATAGATTGATGGCGGGTTTCCCCACCCTTGGATGGCGCATATCACTCCGGGGCCATCATCGATGCATCATCACCCCGAAGGTCAGCGGTGGGGAAGGCAGGCAGGTCGACATCTTCGGCTTGGTCGGCGTCGGAAACGAGCGCACACGCCCCCTGCCCTCCTGCACCGTCCAGAGTGCCGCCGGATCGTGACGGCGCAGAACCTCCGGCATCCAGCCGCTGCCTTTCAGCAGACGCTCGGCTTCGGTCGCCATCTCGTCCTTCTTCAAATGTTCGAGGAGTTGCGCCGTCCCTTCCCCTTTCGCCTCGCGCACGGCCGCGAGGATCCGCGCCTTGGGCACACGGTTCAGGTAGGTATCGGCCGTCGGCTGCCAACCCGCCTCGACCATGTCGAGTTCGACCGCCTGTGCGACCAAGTCCGACTGGGTCATCCGCCTGGTCAAACCGCTGGCGGAGATACCGGCACCATAAGGGTTCACCTTCTCATGAAGCGCGTTGATCCCGAAGCTGAGGCAATGCGCGAGCAGCGACAGCCGGCTCCCTTGATCAAGGGAGGTCAGGTAGTCCCAGAGCGCGGCATCGTCGCCGAGCGGCAAGTCGGCCTCCCACTCCGTGTGGCGATCGTCGACCAGCTTGGCCACCACGCTATCCTTCAGATCGCTTGCCTGCGCCGACATGTAGACGTGACGGACCGAAGCCTGGAGGCAGCTGCCGGCCGAACTGGACGTCCGGAAGGTGTCGTTGGCGAGCTTCAAGAGCAGCAGAGTCAGCGCGACATCAGAAGAACGCCCGACAGCTTCGCGCAAGGCAAGGGTGCGGTGCGCCGTCAAATCCATGACCAGCCGTTCGGGCAAGTGCTTCAAGGCACCATCGTCCTCGTCGTCGGGCATGTTCGCGCCAAGCGCCTGACCGGCAGAGGTGATCACCGTGCCATGGTCGACACCATCCGCGCTGCTCGGAACTGAAAGCTCTGCGCCCTGCCAGTCTGCCGCCTGTTCACCGCTGTGGACATCGACGTCCGGCCGTGGCTCATCCTCGGGCCGCACAAAGCCCCGATAGACGGCAAGCTCGCCATAGCGGTCAAGCGTCACGAAAGCCTCTGACCGTGCGATCTCCTCCTTGTCGAAAATCAGCGGCCGGGCCTCGAGTTTCTCCATCGCGACTTCCAATTCGCCAAGACGCGCGTCGATCTCTTCGGGGAATTCGTCATGGCCCTCGTATTCCTCCTCGAGCGCTCGGTACTCGGCAAGCAGTTTGGCATGGGCCGCGCCTTCATCATCTGTCATCGGCGCCGGGTATCCGCTCAGCCGCCGCAAACCGTGGTTATAGCCATAGGGCCGGTCGAGCGAGACCTCGATCCATTTCCGACCTTCGGTCGCAATCGCTTCGGCTTCAGCCTGAAGCTTCTCGCTGACCAAACGATCGAGCAAGGCAGGGTTTTCCAACCAGCCGCCGTCTTCGCATTGGAAGAGGTCATGCAACTTGGTGTCTACAGCCGACTCATATGCCTCGACTGCGACAAAGACGGCACGACGGTCCGAGGCGCGAACAGAGGTTTCCGTCAGCATGCGTCGGATCTAGTAGGGCTCTTTGGTCCAGGTCGACCGGATCGTATCCCAGACCTGGACCTGACGCTCATGGTCTGGATTGACCGTGAGGGCCATCAGCTGCTCCAGCGTCATTTTAACCTCGGCATAAAGCTCAAGCAGGGCAGGAGCCACGGCGGCGAGTTTCAGGCGCTGTTTTGACCACCTGCAGTGTGACGAAGAAGGCGGCTGCGATCTCTTCATCGCCCTGACCCTTCTCCCGCAGCGCCACGAAGGCGTGGAACTGATCGAGCGGGTGCAAGGCTGCACGCTGCATGTTCTCAGCGAGCGAGTCGTCTTCGGCGAGGATCGTGGACTTGGCATCCCGTACGATGCAGGGAATGGGCGTCGTCTTGGCCAAGCGTTTCTGCTTCACCAGGAGTTACAGGGCTTGGAAGCGTCGGCCGCCAGCGGGTATTTCGAACCTTCCGGTCTCGGAACCATCATCGGCCAGAACGGGCCGGACGCTCAGGTTCTGCAGCAACCCGCGGCGCGCGATGTCTTGGGCCAGTTCCTCGACGGAAATGCCGGCCTTGATGCGCCGGACGTTGGACTGGCTCAGCACGAGCTTGTCGAAGGGAATGTCCCGGGATGGGGACAGGGTGATTTTCTGGGCAGATTTCGCCATCAGATCTTCTCCGTGACGGGCGCCGGAAGCCACTCTCCCGATCTCACTTCCCGTCACCCCTTTCACACCCCATCTCTACCTCTCAACATGTCCACCGCGGTGGACATCACGCAGTTGCTGCCCCAGAACGAGAAAGCCTCTCCAACAACAGCGATGGGTTGAAGTCAGTTTCTCTGCGACCGAGCGTGATGCTGTGGAAATATGCTCCAAAGTCTCGGATGCGATTGCTCATCTGGAGAATTATGAAGATTGCGCATGATGCTTTTTGAGAGCCTATCTTCCTAGCAGCCTTTTCGAAGGTGCTTTCGTGGATTCCCATCATTGGAGCGAGCGTTCTCGCGTGGCTTTCGACATCGAGCCAGTTCCTAAGTGAGTTCGTCGCGAAGGATGTAGCCTGGTCACAAACGGTTGTTAGCGTTTGCAGGGGAAGTGTTTCGCCGTCGGTCCTGCTTTCTAGATCTTTTTGTTCTTTTTTAGACTTAGAATGGTGGCGGACAGTTTGCCCGTCATTGGCGGGTAGTTTCATTGTTTCTGGTGCGTCCACCGCGGTGGACATCTGTTTGCATTGAGCCTCCAGTTCGCCGAGCAAAGCACGATACTCCGCGATCGAGAGCTTCCTCCGAAGAACTCGGCGTACCTGATGAGTGAGTTCGTTCTTGGGGTCAGCTTCGTCGATTTGAGCAAGTTTGGTTAGGATTTGCTTTCGCAAAAAAACGCGATCCCGACGAGCGTTTTCCATCGCTTGGGCTGTCGCAAGTAGTTCGCCGGCACGCGCGAGCAACGGAGCCAGCGACAAGCCATAGCTAATGGACTGACCTTCGGAGGACTTCACTCGGTATCTCTTGCGATTTGGGCTGTCGTGGCGCTTCATGAAACCGAGTTCAACAAAGCGATCGATGTGCCTACGGAGGGTTCGTTCATCGATCCCGCCAACTCGACGGCAGATCTCGTTGTTGGAAGCGAAGACTGTGTCTCCATTCCCAGGCTTGAGAAAGCTCAGCATCGCTTGGAGGGTTTGAACATGTCCTGGACGGAGACCGAACAGGCTGCGAGTATCTCTGAGCGCACGGAAGACTGCCCAGATGTCGGTCTCGGGTGTTGACGTGGCGGGGGTGCCCTTGCCGACGCCAAAGGTCTGAACGGAAAGCTTTGTGAATGCCATGTTTGTTGAACGACGACCGTTGCGGCCCACAACTTCCCCGGCTCTTCCCGCTGCTATTGGCGAGAAAAGGCAACAAAAAGACGTCCACCGAATCGGAGGCTCTTGACCGGCATGTCGGAGATTGCTACATCACAGGTGCTAATCAGATGATGAGGGCTCTCCGGGGGAAACCTTGGGGGGCTCTTTTCTTTTTGGTCTTCGTCTTTCTCCTCTGCTCGTGTTTTTGGTTATGACCGGGGATCAGCTCCCCGAGCCTCTCTCATTCTGCCATTGTTCAAAAAGCTGTTGCAGCGTGGTTTCCGCGCGCTCTTCGAGCCATTGGCCGAATTCCGGGTTGTCCTTGCGGGTGATCTTGATAGCGATCGACTTGCCATCGACTGAAAGTGTGCCGACAGGGCTACCACTATTGTCCTTTACCACGGTCGTTTGGCCACGGGCGCTTTGGTTGGCTGCGCCACGCGCCTTGCTGGAGCAAGCAACATAGACGGCTTGAAACTTGTCCGAGCTTGGAGTGGTGTCAGGCAGAGAGGCAAGTGTCTCACGCGCAATGTCGACAAGCGGAACCTTCTCTGAAAGTGCAGCAAGATCACCCCATTGGCGTCGACCTACGCCATGAGCCGGGCCGATAAGCCGGACAAGTTCGTCAGGCAACTGTTCGATGACCACACGATGGTTCGACACACCTTGCCGGGTGAGGCCTAGGGCGTCCTGAATGACGCCAGGCTTGTAACCGGCCTCTTGCATTTCTTTGATAAAGAGAGATTTTTCAATGAAGGACGGATCCAGCCGCAGGTTGTTTTCCTGACCTTGCGCGATCAGAGAAGCATCATCATCGAGCGTTCGAACGATCGCTTTGACGGTTCCACCAACTCTTCGAATGGCTGCAAGTCTGCGTCGCCCGTAGATGATGCGGTATCGATCCGGTTGGTCAGAGGGGCGAACCATGATCGGCACTTGCTGACCATGCTTGCGAATGCTTTCGGCGAGATCTTCAATGCTATTATCTTCCAGGATCAGGCGATCCCGCAGACCATCCATATCGATCCGGTCGGGCTCGATATCTCGGATTGAGTTGGCAGTGATTTCCCGGAGAGAATCCCGCAATCCGCCAACAGAGCCAGGTAGCTTCGAGGATTTGAGCGGGGCAGGGGAGGGGGCTGCCGACTCTTTCTCGTCTTTCGGTGGTTGGTTGAAGATATTTCGAGCCATCAGCGACGCCCCCATGCCATTTGGATTGTCTGCTCCAGCTCATCAGCAACGCTGTTCACGCTGGTCAAAGCCCGATCGATGGTCTTCCGAATGAGCTGGCTCGGATCTACCTCATAGATGGTTTGCTGAGTCATGCCGGCGTCAGAAATGGCTGTCGACTTCAGCATCGGTTCAGTCATGACTTGGCCCGCAAGGATTGAACGCAAGTACCCGGCCATTTGCGTTTGTGGTCCGTCCGACGGCTCGTAGCGTGTGATCAGGAACTTTACGAAGTCCCAAGTGACATTTCGTCCAATCGCCTCTTCGACGGCTTTGACCGTTTCCGAAGCGAGTTTGAGGAACTGGCTCATCGAAGCGATGTCGAGCATGCCGGGGACGACCGTAACGAGTAAGCCCGTGGACGCTGCCAATGCTGTCAATGTCAGGAAGCCTAACTGCGGAGGGCAATCGATCAGCACGATGTCATATTCTGAGTCGACTTCCTCTAGCGCCAGAGCAAGACGCTCTGCGAAAATCGGCTGAACCCTGCGCGCAAGGGCGTTCGCTGTCTCGGTTTCGTACTCGGACAACATCAAGCCAGCCGGGACCATGTCGAGCTTGTGGAAGTATGTTTTCTGGATGACCTCCGATAGCGGAACCTGATCATCGTATCTCAATGCGTCGTAGATCGTGCCGCCTTCGGCAAATTCGAGCTCAGGCCGGAAGCCAAAAAAGGTCGTCAAACTGGCTTGCGGGTCGAGGTCAAGCACAAGCACGCGATAGCCACGCAGGGCATACCTGTGTGCCAAATGGATCGTCGCTGTTGTCTTCGAGCTGCCGCCTTTGAAATTCACGACCGAAATGACCTGAAGACGGTCGCCGTCTCGGCGGCCAGGTCTGTACGCGTCAGCATTTTTGCCTGTCCGCGCCAAAATGTTGCGGAGGTCGTCAACTTCTTCGGCCATATAGAATCTATGACCGCGACCGTCAGTGTGAACTTCTGGGAAGCTGCCATCTTTGTGGCGGTTGCGCAGGTTCGACGTACTAACGCGCAGCAACTCCGCGACCTCGGTCGAGCTGAAGCGGCGCAAGGACTTGCGTTCTTCTGGCTCGAACGCAACTTTCATCTGCCGGTCAAGCGACTCAGCAAGACTGTCTGCGAATGCTCCGATGTCAGAAGAGCCTACGCCTTGCGCGTAGCCCGTATTTCGATCATCCATGTTCTGCCGCCTCTTATGGCCTTTGCTAAGGCTCTTTGTCGTTCTGACGGTTAAAGCCATGTCTGACGCGTTTTGCCGTCAGAATAGGAATGCCACGAACATCTGAGTCCGGCAAGAAGAATCTAGATGTAGTGCAAAAGTTATCCACAGCATCAATTTGGCCGCGCGGGGCGATCGCTATATAACACATTGATTTCTAACGATAAAGGCCGCGTCTGGCGAAGCCGATACCCTTCGAGATACTTTCTGCTCGCGCGAACTAACCCCAAGGCTTTGTTGGATATTTACGTGGTTTTCGTCCAGTTGAGGCGATGATTCTGTAAGATTTTGGCCGAGTGACAGGAGTAGTTTGCCGACCATCGCCGCCTACAAAAGGCCGAGACGCTCTGCCCGCTCCAGCAGCATTCTGACTGAGGAAGGCTGCCAGCTGGTGCGACCGCGAGGGGTGCGCTCACGCATGGATCCCAGTCGTTCGCAGATTGCCTGCAAGGTGATCTCTGGGTCAGCTTCTTTGATGGCGGCGACAATCGCAGGCAGGCGATCGTCGGTTTCGCGACGTCCAGCGCGTCCAAGCACTTCAGCGGGCAGGGGGCCATTGATTATCCGCAGGACATCTTCCCAAGCCATATCGGGGCGCAAACGGCGCACATGGTGCACCCAATCCTGTGCATTTTCGTTCAAGCGCTCCATGTAGCCGTCCTGTCGCGCCAGCCGCACCATGCGCAGCACTTCAGGGTCCTTGGCGCGAAGACCTGGGTTGCCGCCGACGCGGCCCATTGAGCGTGCCGAGGCAAGTCCGGCTTTGGTACGCTCGCGGATCAGAGCGCGTTCGAACTCAGCCGAAGCGCCCAGAACCTGCCACGTGAACTTGCCCTGGGGCGAGGCAGTGTCGATCGGGTCCTGGAGCGAGCGGAAGAACGCCCCCTTGCCCTCCAGTCTTTCGATCACCTCAAGTAGGTGCGACAAAGACCGCGCAAGCCGGTCGATCCGCACGACGACCAGCGTGTCGCCCTTGGCAATCCGCTCCAGCACACGTGCAATCACGGGCCGCGCGCGATTGCCGCCCGAGGCGTGCTCTTCAAAGATCTCGGCGCATCCCGCAGACTGCAGTGCCTCAGACTGGGCCAGGGGGGTCTGATCCTCGGTGGAGATGCGCGCATAGCCAATCAGGGGCATGAAACTGGGCCGTTTGCAATTTAATATATCTCCAATAAACGACCGTTTGTAAACGGATACAAGGGCGCTCTCTGTGGCCCTCCTCAACAGAAAGCCCTTGGTTTCCATTGGCTGAGCGCGATCGGAGAGTTTTCGCAGACCATCGCGCGCGCGTGCTATGTAAGGTGTAAAGACGCGCTCTGATAAAACCCTTGGGTAAAATGCAAAATGGCCCTATTTTGCGCATATGAAGTCTAGAATTCCTTATATTTATGATGAAGCTGATGCTCTCGTCATCGATGCGGAGGAGGTCGAACAGGCATCCGAGGACGACCTGTGGTTCTTGCCTGGTCCAATGGAAGAGGAGTGTCCGTCGTCATATAAAATGGGACATCAGAGCGACTTAACCATTGGAGG
>NZ_AQQP01000037.1 GCF_002210165.1 Phaeobacter sp. 22II1-1F12B
AGACCCACCTTGACACAGAGATGCCGTCGGGGGGCGGTCACATCATCAGAGTCCGTCTGATGCACAAATGTGCGCTACCGCTGAACAGGCTGCATTGAACAGGAAACGCCGAAGCCCCGTACTTCAGTCCGGCGACAGGATTACAGCAGTGAGGCGGCCGAAGAGTCAGTTTCAACTTTGTCTCGACACGCTATCCAAAGGTGGATCGAGAGAGGCGGCGCAGGAGATCCCCGAATTGAGCTTCTCAAAAAGCTGGACAGCGCCGCGTCTCACGCATTCTTCAAGATGGAAATCTCTCGGGTTGCACTCGAAATCCAAACAATCGGTGTTCGGGATGCTGATGGCGCTCCGGCACGGTTTGGCGTGCCGGACCGTGTTGGAGGCATGTGGGTCGCAGGCCTCGCTGGTTTCAGCAAGCCGATGGCCAACCGACACACCGCCCGAGGGGTTTTCCTAAAAGGTTTGTGTTCATTTCTCACATATCTTGAGAGCGAGCAGATGAGTCCTGCTCAGATGGAATATCGCAACGTTGCGCTCACGCGCGGAATTGTTGTTGCCGCCGAGATGGCGCCAGACATCTTTCGACCGCGCCGCACTGAGTGAGGTTCGTGCGGCCACCGTCCGTGGGTCCGTGTTCGCCGGCCCGTCTCCTACTTACGCACGAGTTGAATTTCCCACACCAGCTGAAGATTGCGACCAGGCTCGGCAATCCTGTGGCCGGGGGAGCGTGTTGCTGCAGTCGCGAATAGAGCTACCGATTTAGCCGAACTTGAATGCCGTTAAAGGGCTCGAAGCGGTCATGCGGCGGCGCAGCATACCACCGGATGCCGCTTCGGCAACCTCCGTGGGAGGCCCAAACCGGACCTCCGGCCAGAACGAAGCGAAAGTCCGGTTTTACGAGCCGTGGTCAGCCCGTATTGGCCGTTGGCTCCGTTCAAATGGTTAGCCAGAAAGACAATTATTCCGCACTATTGCTTCTTCAGTCCTGATCATGCGGGTAGCTTCCGGGCTTCCGAAAAGGAAACGAGGCGGCGCCCGGCTTCATCCCAGAGTGCGAGCTTCGCGCAACCCAAACTTTGGCGGATCGTGATGCGCCCTACCTCGTTGAGCTCACCGTAGTCTCTAAGAACTTCGGGCAACCGGTAGAACGGAATGCGGCTCGCGAGGTGATGGATATGGTGCGCCCCAATGTTCGCAGTGACCCAAGTCAGAACCAGCGGCAAGACGTAATAGGACGATCCGTGAAACGCGGCGTTCTGCACCGTCCAGTCCGCATCTTGGTCCCAAGAGGTTTCTTCGAATTGGTGCTGGACATAGAAGAGCCAGGTGCCCGCAATTGCCGCGAGTACCATCATCGGCAGGTAGACGAAGACCAGCACAGGAACGCCGCCCAGCAGATAAAGCGACCCGAGCAAAGCGACGATTGCCGCATCATTGCCAAGCGCGCTCTTCCATTCGCCGTGGCGCGCATTCAGGGGATTGGGCGGAACACGATTCCAGACAAGGAAGTTGAATGCAGCAAGAACCCCAAAAAGAACCAACGGGTGCCGCAGCAGCCGGTATCCGACCCGCGCCACCAGTGGCTTGGCGCGATATTCTGCGATTGTCAGCGTGGGAATGTCACCGGTCCCGCGATGGTCAAGGTTGCCAGTGGTTGCGTGATGCAGCGCGTGGTTCTGTTTCCACACAGCATAGGGGGTCAGCGTTAGGACGCCGATGATCCTCCCGCACCAGGTGTTCCAAATTCGGGACAAGAAGAAGGCACCGTGGCCGCAGTCATGCTGGATCACGAAGAGACGGATGATGAAGCCTGCATTGACCATGGACAGACTGACCGAAAGCCACGGGCTGATCGCAAGGGACCACCAAGAAAGGGCAAAGAGAAAAGAAAAAGGGAGAGCCGTGATCACCAGTTCGAAACGACTACGCGGCGGGATCGGAGTTCGATAGGCCGCGAGGCGTCGAGTCCAAGATAAAACCGCATCTTGCTTTGCGACTTGAAGATGTTCCACCGGCTGAGCGTCGGTCTGTTGTGGAAGTTGGTGGGCCGGGTGCCTGTCAGAGCACCCGGTAATACGCGGCTCAGGCGAGCGCGAGATTGGTCGCACTCTCTCGATTGTCGCGGCCAGATTCGACGTCGAAGGTGACCTTCTGAGCATCAGCAAGGCCAGTCAAGCCTGCGCGTTCGACGGCCGAGATGTGCACGAAGACGTCCCGTCCGCCTTTCTCGGGCTCGATGAAGCCGAAGCCTTTGGATGAGTTGAACCATTTCACGGTGCCATTGGCCATATCCGTGATCTCCTGTTTTGGGCGCTGCCCGCAGAATGCGGCAGCCCGGCAATATCAGACTGAGTGATCGACTGAAGCCGGTTGAACGGAGGCAGAGGGTCGCAGAAAAACGTTAGCTTCACACATGTGGCGTTTTCCACGGCCAAAAGCAAGGAGACGGTCAAAGAAAGTTTTCTGGCCCTCAAAAGCCTTGCCTTGATCGATCATTATCGGACTGCTTCCTTGACGTTAAAGGGTATCTTTGACGAGACGGTCGTGTAAAGCTGGCTGATGATTGCAATTGTACCCAAGCTTGGAGACTTTCAGCGGGCCTTGAGGCGGATGTTGAACCGGGCGGCAGGATTGCGACGAACCGAAATTACCATAAATGCCGCTGACTTGGACAAGGAAGTTGACGGCCATCCCGGTTCCGCTCACCGAATTCCCATGTGTTGTGATGCCATGGTCGCGGAGATGTGGTCCGACGATCAATTGCTCAGCGCGCCACCCAATGGCGTTGGCCAGTCGTTAACAATCAGCTTCAGGCTGCCGCGTCGATGGCAGGGGTAGGAAATACCCTCCGCAACTTCGCTTATCGTCAGCTCAACGACGGCTGCGTCCTGATCGACGTGCCGGAGAATGCCTTTCTGACCGAAGGGACTTCCGAGTCGGGCTGGCGTTGCAAACGGGTACTGATGGGGTGGACGCCCCTCGATACCATAAAGACGAGCAGTAGAGACGCAGCGGTTACACTGCGGTCGTAGCCGCAAGAATTGGCGCGATACTCGCATGTTTGCGCCGATAGGCTGAAGCGGACAGGCCGACATGACGGCGAAAGGCATTCCGGAAGCTAGACGTTTCGGTGTATCCAACTTCGTCGGCAATCTCCTCAATCGGAATGTCGGATGTTTCGAGCATCTGCTTGGCTTCTTCTACTCGAAGCGTCTGCACATATTCGACCGGGGTCTGCCCCGTGGCGCGTCGGAACCGCCGGAGAAAACTGCGTTCACTCAGACCGGACCGTGCGGCCATTGCCGCAACCGGCGTCGGGTTGGCATAGTTATCCGCCACCCAAGACTGTGCCTCGGCCACGAGGGCGTCATCATGCTGTTGGCCGGCGAGCAGTGAAGCGTAACAGAGTTGTCCCTCGGTGTGTGGCTGGAGCAGGTAGATCTTCGCAATACGCCGCGCCTCGTCCTGACCGGCGAAGCGCGCGATAAGATAGAGCATCAGATCGCCCCAGGACGACATGCCGCCTGCTGTGACCAGACGATGGCCTTCGCCCGTAGGAACAAGAATGCGCTCGCGGCGCATACAGACGTCCGGGTAGCGTCGCGCTATCGTTTCGGCAAATCCCCAATGCGTCGTTGCCTCGCATCCGTCGAGCAAACCGGCATGGGCCAGCAGCCAGGCACCGGAACATACCGATGTCACGATTGCCCCCCTTTCTGCTGCCGCGCGGAGCCATTTGGCCGCCGGCTCGAACAGTTCCGGCGGTGAAAAGGCCGGATCGATGTGCAGGTCGGGAACGATCACCAGATCGGCGTCGGCCGGTTCGGGAAGCCGCCCTTCGGGCGTCACGCGCCGGCCATTAACATCGTCATAGGTTTTGCCGTCGAGCGACACCATCCGCGCGTCGAAAACTTTGGGCTGAAAGGCCTGCGCGTGCAGCAGTTCCCAGTCGCGACCGACTGAACTGAGCACATCGAGAATGCAGAACATCGTTGATGTGCCGGTAAAGGGGAGCGCCAGAACAACTGTGTTCAGAGGGGCGGTCGATTGATCCATGCTGATGTCCGATTTTCACCGTTTCGGTAAAGTCAACGCATATCACGACTCGGGCCAGTGCGCCAGAACTCTCCCCACGACAAGCGCCAGAACGGCTGTCATGGTCACGTAATTCGTGAGACTCATGCATGATTTTCTTGTTTGTTTTCAGCGGCGAATTGGTTAGGTTAACTTTTGGATGGTAAAGTTATTTATGAGACGGTAACTTTAACCGTGAGACAGTTTTCATTGTGGATAACTTTAGATTTTGACGGAAGAAGCAAGTGATGAAGCGCTAGAAAGGGCAGAGGTGCTAAGACCACTCTTGTCACCGCTTGCTCAGGGCCAAAGTATCGGGCGGGCGGTGGAGTCGGCCGCAGTTCAGTTGAACATATCGCGGAGCACAGCCTGGCGCATTTTGAGCATGTTGCGCGAGAACGATGGTCGGGCAAGTTCACTCCTTCCCAAACGCAGCGGCCCCAAGCCCGGCTCCCTCCGTCTACCGACGCAAGTTGAAAGCATGATCGCCCGGGTCTTGCGGGAACGATATTTGGTTCCGGAACGCCCGAGCTTCCGCAGGACTGTGGGCGAGATCCGTGCCGAGTGCGTTGCCAGAGGTTTTCAACCACCGGCACGGCAAACGATAAAGGCCCGCCTTGATGCCATGGATCAGCGCGAGGTGTTGCGGAAGCGGAAAGGGGCGAAAGCCGCCAAACAGGTTTTCGAAGCGAGGGCAGGGAGGTTGGAAGTGGAACGGCCACTGGAAGTCGTCCAGATCGATCACACGTTGGCGGATATTATTCTAGTTGATCAGGTTGAACGCAAACCTCTGACTCGACCATGGCTGACACTCGCGATCGACGTAGCGACCCGTGTGGTCCTGGGCGCCTATGTCACTTTCGACGCGCCATCCGTCTTGTCCATTTGCCTTTGCCTTGACCACTGCGTGCGGCCGAAGTCCATCCGGACACCGAGTTCGCTTGAGCAACTCTATTGGCCGACAGCCGGTATTCCACAGGCCATCCATGTCGATAACGGGCGGGATTTTCGCAGCGATGCCTTCCGATCGGCCTGTACGGATTGGGGCATCGCGATCAAGTACCGGCCGCCGGGCCGGGTGCACGTTGGTGGGCATATCGAGCGGCTGATCGGCACGACGATGGGTGCCGTGCATGTTCTACCCGGAACGACGCAATCTTCTCCAAGAGACAAGGGCGAGTATGACAGCGCTGCCAAGGCCTCAATGACGCTGGACGAGTTCGAAGACTGGCTGCATCTCGAGATTTGTCGGTATCATAATACACGCCACAGCGGATTGAAGCGGACCCCGCTGGCCGCCTGGGCCGATCTTGGGGGCGACGATGCAGGCCGCCAGGTCGTGGATACAGATGCTTTCCGCATCAGTTTCCTTCCTTCAGAACGCCGCCAACTTGGCAGGACCGGGATCAACCTGTTTTCTATCGGTTATTGGAGCGACGCCTTCACGCCCATGGTCGGTCGCAGGGCAGGGAAGGTTACGGTCAAGTACGACCCGCGAGATATGTCCCGGATATGGGTAGTCACCGACGATGGTCGAACAATTGCCGCGCGCTACAAGGATCTTTCTCGCCCCAAAGTTTCCCTTTGGGAGTCGAGGCGCGCCAGTGCAATTTTCCACGAGCGTCACGGCGGCAGGGTATCGGAGGCCATTCTGTTCGGGATCATCGACGAACAACGTCGTATCGCCCATGCGGCGCGACAACGGACGCTTGCGGCGCGCCTAGACGAAGAACGCAAAGCACGCCTTCCAAACGACGAACCGAAGCGTGATCCGTCCCGCGAGATGTTTGCGATTGATACCAGTAACCCTAATCTCCCAACTTACCCGATAGATGATTTTGATGGACCTCGACGAAAGACTTGATCTCATTCGCAGCGATCGTTGGATCGCCTTTGATCGCGCAACCATTGTTCTCAACAGATTAATATCCCTGATGGAGACGCCCCGGCAGTCCAGAATGCCGGGCCTCATGGTTTATGGCAGCTCTGGCATCGGCAAGACCATGATCGCCAAGCGGATGGAGAGCCTCTATCCGAGCAACTATCGTGCAGACCTTGGGGTGACGCGCACGCCGATCCTACTTCTGCAGGCGCCACCCGCACCAGACGAGCGGCGGTTCTATCAACACATCCTGGCGTCGATCGGCGCGCCGATGTGGGGCCGTCACACCATCTCCGAACTGGAGGTGCGGGCTCTCAGCCATCTGCGCGGCATGGATCTTAAGATGATCATGATCGACGAGGTCCACAATCTTCTGGCCGGAAGCTATCGGGAACAACGCCGGTTCCTGAACATGCTGCGCTTCCTTTCCAATGATCTATGCGCATCACTCGTCGTCTTTGGTGTCAACGAGGCTGCCGAGGCGGTTCGCGGTGACGAACAACTTGCGCGACGGCTGGACGAACATTTCCTTCCGCTCTGGGATGACGACGTGGAGTTTTCCCGTCTGGTCCAGACTCTGATCGCGGCTATGCTATTGGGGCGCGGATCTGGTTTGAGTGTTCAGTCTCTACGTACCATTCTCGGTATTACCGGCGGCGTCACATCGCGTGTGTTCACGATGATCAAGGCACTTGCCATCGACGCCATTGAAACCGGCGAAGAACGGATCACTGACGAAGCTGTCCAATCCTGGCAGCCAATCTGGGCCAAGCACAGCTGGACCGTTCGGCACCAACCGCAACCGGCATTTTAGTGACCCACAAACCGTTGCCGAGGCGTCCGGCACCTTATCAGGACGAACTGCTGTCCAGCTGGATCGCTCGCCTGGCAGAGGGCAACTATTGTTCTGTGCCAGAGCTCTGCCGATATCTGGGGCTTGCTCAAGAACGTCCCCCGGAGACGCAATCGGAATTGGCTGGGGTAGACCGCGACAGGTTCTGCGCAATGTTACGTCTGCTTCCTGCGGAGCTCGATCGCATGTTGCTCAGGCGACGCGCTGAGTTCCCGGTCGAGTGCATTTCGTGGTCGGATTTTCAGAACTGCCCGGCATGCACACGCAAACAGCCTGGGATATCTTTGCGCCATTGGCGCTACGCATGGTCGTTGCAATGCGAAGCCTGCGGGTCAGAGTTGTCGCCATTGGACCGTGATCCAGCGGCACATGTGAACATGCCCACCCGGCTCCGTACCCGCGCCAAAGAGGGAGCGAAGCGGCTGATGCTCGCTAATCGACACGGGGACCGTCATGGTAGTCGACGGATGGATTTGACGCTGCAAGTCGCTGGTGTGCTCGCGCCAGAACTCCGTCACGGTGCGCTCTTTTCCCAGAACCGAATAGATCGCTTCAAAGCCCTCACCGCAATCAATCTCGGAATGACCCGACCTTTGCTCGCAGCCGCGTTGACGATGAAAAGCGACAGGGTTGGCGAGACCAAGCTTCGTATTGCCTTCCCGCACAAGCGAAAACTGGTGGATCGCCTTGCGCGACTTGCCGAAAGCTTACCAAGTCAGAGGTCTCGAGAGGGAGGAGGCCCCAAGAACCAATCGAGGACGAATTGCGCAGGTACGGCCCATGCACCACGACAGGAATATCTTCAGGCGGCGCGGAGAGCGATTGATCAACTTGGGGAAAACGCAGAACGGTCCGATTTGCTCAATTGCGCGGCGAAGTTCCTCAAAAGCGCATGCCAATCCCACGTGGATATCTCATGAATAACCTTACCAAATATTGAAAATGGATAGCCATTACGAAAGAGTCTCAAGAATAACTTGACCATGACATACGCAAATCGCGCGCACCACTGGGATGCCCGTGCCACGACCTGCCGATCCACCGCACGGGCAGAATTCGCTGAGTTTCCGCGTGGCGGGCTACCGGACCGCGAACATCGCGATGCCAGGAAAGGCATAGACCAGCGCCACCGCGACCAGCATCATCGCCACGAAGGGCGCGCAGCCCTGGAAGATGACCTTGAGCGATATGTCCTGTTCCGCAAGCGCGCCCTTGACCACAAAGGCCGACAGGCCAAGCGGCGGCGTCAACAGCCCGGTTTCGACCGCAATAATGGTGATGATACCCAGGTGGATGGGATCGAATCCCATGCCGATGGCCGGAACCAGGACGATCGGCACGCAGATCAGGATGATCGAGGTCGCATCAAGGATCATCCCGAGCAACAGCAGAACAAGAACATAGAGCGAGACGAATACAAGCGGGGTCATCGCGCTGTTCAACAATAGGGACGACACCGACCCCTGCACCCCGGCAAAGGTCAGCATGCGGCTGTACATGCTGGCGGCGACGACCAAGAACAGGATGGTGACGGTGACATAGCCGGTCTCGACCAGCACCCGCCAGATCTGGCGCAGGGTGATCCGCCGGTTCACACCGGCGATGACCAGCGCGCCCCAGGCGGCGACGGCTCCTGCCTCGGTCGGGGTGAAGATACCGCCGTAGATTCCGCCCAGCATCACCGTGGCCAGCGCACCAAGTGGCGCCACCGCAGACAGCGCGCGGGTCAGAGAATAGTCCGGTCCGTCGGTATCGGTCTGCGGTTCACCCACGAAGCCGCGCCAGAACAGGGCCATGGCGATGATCCCCAGACAATACAGCCCGGCCAGCAGCAAACCGGGCCCGATCCCGGCCAGGAACAGCTTGCCGATGGATTGCTCGGTCGTGATGCCGTAGATTATCAACAGCAGGCTGGGCGGGATCAACATGCCCAGCACCGAACTGCCCGCCACCACCCCCACGGCGAAACGCGGGCGGTAGCCGAGGCGCAGCATCTCGGGCACGGCGATGCGGGTGAACACAGCGCCCGCCGCGATGCTGGTGCCACTGACCGCCGCGAAGATCGCGTTGGAGACGACCGTGGCGATTCCCAGACCACCCGGCAGGCGCCGCAGCAACCGCGCGGCGAGTTGGAAGGCATCGCGCCCGAACTCGGCCGCCGAGACGATCAGCCCCATGAAGACGAACAGCGGGACGACAGCGAACTCGTAGCTTTTCAGCGATTCAAAGGCCGCGATATACAGCAGGTTGCCCGCCAGGTTGAAATTGCCGGTGATCATCCAGACGCCCGCGAAGGACACCGCGCCCAGGGCGATGGCGACATAGACGCCCAGATACACCAGCAGAAAGATCATCCCGATCGAGATCGCCCCGATCACCAGCCCGCTCATGCCCTGTCACTCCGGCCGGTCAGCTGGCGCAAATGTCGCGCGGCCATCACCAGCGCATACAGCCCGCCAAGGGCACAGCCGATCAGGATCGCCAGCCGCACCGGCCAGAGTGGCGCGGTGAAATCGCCGAGCGCGCCGATGTATTCATCTGTGCGCCAACTTTGGCGGAACGGGCCGGTGCCGAACCACAGCAGCACCGCCATCAGCAGGAACAGCAGGATGTCGTTGAGCAGTTGCAGCGGCGCGGTCATCCGGGGTCGCGACGCCAGCGCCAGCAGCAGCCCGTCCGAGCGCAGCATCCGCCCGCTGCGGATCGCCTGCGGCAGTTGCAGGAAGACCACCGCGACGATGGACAGGCTGGCAATCTCGGCCACGCCGCGAACCGGGGCATTGAACAGCGTCCGGCCCAGGATGTCGGCGCCGATCAGGACCATGAGCATCAGAACCACAATCCCGCCGAAGGCGCTGAGCGCCTCCAGAAATAGGCCGGGCGCGGAAGATACCCGCCCGGCCTTATTTTCTTCGGTTTTCATTCCGACCAGTCGCGCAGCGGGGTTGCGCCAAGGGCCTTGGTCTCTGCCTCCAGCGCCTTGAGCACATCGCTGCCCGGCAGGCCCTTGGCATCGATGGCAGCAGCCCAGTCCTGCGCGATATTCGGAATCGCCTCGGCCCATTCGCGCCGCGCCTCGTCGGACCATTCAGTCATCGTGGCGCCATTTTCCGCCATCATGTCCAGATGCTTGACCAAATTGGCGTTGACCGTCTCCATCAGGTTGACGGAATAGGTCGTCGCCGCCGTCTTGATCGCGGTCTGAACATCATCTGGCAACCCATCAAGCTTGGCCGTGTTCATGGCGATGGTGCTGCACCATTGCGCGCCCAGGCTGACCTTTACGAAATGCGGTGCCACCTCGTAATACTTGCCCGGAAAGGCGGCCGAGGTCAGGACCAGCACGCCATCGGCGATGCCCGACTGAATGCCTTGGTAATATTCGCTCATGTTGCCCGCGACCGCGACCATGCCGGTATCGCGCAGCCAGTTCGCCGTCGGCCCTGGCGCATAGATCCGCCTCCCCTCAAGCTCGGCAAGCGAAGCGGCGGGTTCGGTCAGCATCAGGTTGTAGTCGTCGCAGATGCTGCCCGGCGACAGAACCGTCGCGCCATAGGCGTCCCATGCTTCCTTGAATGCCGGGTTGCCCTCGCGGACCTTGGCCATCGCGGCGCGGATCACCTGATCGTCGGGGCTGATGAACGGCGCCTGATAAGTCACCTGTTCCAGCGGCAACTGCGACGCCGAGAACAGCGTCGGTACAAAGGCCACGTCGATCACGCCCTGCTGCAACGCCTGCAACTCGCTGCCGGTCTTGACCAGCGTTCCGCCATAGGCCTGAAGCCATGTGATGCTGTGCGGGCTGCCCCATTCCTTGAGCAGCCGCTCGACCTCGGGCACGAACACCTTGCCAAGGAAGGCGACATGGGGAAATACCTCGGGATGCCCCGTGGCGAGGGTAAGGTTGAAGGTGTCGGCCGAAGTCATTGCCGGCCCCGTGCCGAAGGCTGCGGCCACAAGTGCCGCGACATATCTGAATTTCATCTCTCGCTCCCTGAATTTATGCTTCCGGAGCGTCACATCAGACCTGACCGGAACATGTCCTCTGTCTAAAGCTTTGAGCCACGCAATAGATTTGTCAACGAAAAATATATTTGTTAAAAGTATTCAAAGCGACCGACACCCCCGCGCCGGACAAGCCGGACAGGTCCCACCACCAAGCGAAGGAGCCGTGACATGAGCCAGCCAACCAAAGCCGACCAGGTCTACGGCGACCTGCAAAAAGACATCCTTGCCTGCAAGCTGCCGCCTTCCTCCAAAATCAAGATCAACGACGTCTGCGCCCGCTACAACGTCAACCTCGGAGCGGCGAGAGAGGCGCTGTCGCGCCTGGCGGCTGACGGCATGGTGCGGATGGAGCCGCAAAAGGGATTTTCCGTATCTCCGATCTCGCGCAAGGAACTGACCGACCTCACAGAGGCCCGCATCGCGCTGGAGGAGTTGTGCCTGGCCCAGTCGATTCGCTGCGGGGACGTCACATGGGAGGCGTCGGTGGTGGCCGCCTATCACAAGCTAAGCCGCATTCCCGAACGCAGCGGTGAGAGCGGCGAGGTGATGAACGACGCATGGTCAGTCGCACATGCCGAATTTCATCGCGCCCTGGTGGCGGCCTGCCCGAACCAGTGGCTGTTGAGGATGCGCGAGGGTCTGTACCTTCAGAGCGAACGGTACCGTCATTGGAGCATTTCGCTGTACTCCGTCGGCCGACCGCGGATCGTGGATGACGAACATCGCGCCATCATGGAGGCCGCGACCCGCCGCGACGAAATCGCGACAAGGTCTTATATTTCCGCGCATTTCCGCCGGACAACCGAAGACTTGCTGGCCATGGCTGAGGCGACGCAGCGCGAGATCGCCTGATCGGCTGCCGCCTCGTCGTTTTATTCGGCAAGCTTGCGAGTCAGGTCCGCAAACCGCTCGACATAGGAGCGGATAAAGCTCCGGGTCGCGTCGTTCGACACCTCGCCGTCGTCGGAAATCAGGTCCGGCTGACTGAACGCGATGTAGGCCTCGGCCGGTACGACCATGACCCCGAGGACCGACAGAATCTGGCGCAGGTGCTGCTGGCCGACCGCAGTACCGATCCCTCCGGGAGAGGTCCCCATCATCCCCGCAGTCTTGCCAGCCCATACGTTCTGGTCCATCGGCTTTGAGCCCCAGTCGATTGCGTCCTTCACCATGCCGGGAATCGACCGATTGTATTCCGGGGTCACGAAGAAGACACCCTGCGCCGCGCGAATTTGATCTGTGGAACGCGTCACCTCGGCCGGGCGGTCGCCTTCAAGATCGCCGTGGTAATGCGGAATGTCGTCGATGCGGACCCGCTCGAACTCCAGCGAATCCGGGGCAAGGGCGGCAACCGCGCGCGCGAGCTTTTCGTTCAGAGATCCGGTGCGGGCGCTGCCCACCACCATCGCGATTTTCATTTTGGACATGTATCGGTTCTCCTTGGCTGAGAGGTTCTGTTCTCGTCATAGATCGCTTTGAGAGAGTTTAAAATATATTTTTTATTGACACCCCTGACGAACCTGCGCAGGTTATCCCGACATAAGGCAGGAGGTGCGTGGTGAAATTCGCGTCGGTTACGGACGGTTCAAGAACCGGTATCGCAGTTGAAATAAGAAGCGGAATCGTCGGGGCGGCCTTCGCGGGCGAACCCGGCTATCCCGGCGACCTTGACACGCTGGTTGCGTCCGGGCCATCAGCGCTGGCCGCAGCCGGACAGGCGCTTGCGGGGGCTGCCGAGTTCGACGTAAAGGACCTGACGTTCCTGCCCCCCTTGCGGCGGGCGGGCAAGTTGCTTTGCATTGGGCTGAACTACGCCGACCATTCCGCCGAAGGCGGTTTCGCGGTGCCGGACTACCCGACCGTGTTCGCCCGGTTCAACACTTCACTCGTCGGCCACGGACAGCCACTGATCAAGCCGCGCGCCTCGGACCAGTTCGATTACGAGGGCGAAGTGGTTGCGGTAATCGGCACACCCGGTCGTCACATCCCCAAGGAATCTGCGCTTGACCATGTAATCGGTTATTCACTGTTCAACGATGCGTCGGTCCGGGATTTCCAGATGCGCACCCCGCAATGGACGGTCGGCAAGAACTTTGACGGCACCGGGGCGTTTGGCCCCTGGCTCGTGACAGCCGACGCGCTTCCCAATGGTTGCGCGGGCCTGACACTTGAGACACGGCTTAACGGCGAAACGGTGCAATCGGCTTCGACCGACGATCTGGTCTTCGACGTCGCCACGCTGGTCTCGACGCTGAGCGAGGCGATGACCCTGGAAGCCGGAGACGTCATTGTCTCGGGAACGCCCGCCGGTGTCGGCATTGCCCGCAAGCCCCAGCTGTTCATGAAACCCGGTGACATCTGCGACGTCGAGGTCGCCGGCCTGGGCACCCTGTCGAACTCCATCGCCGAGGAATGATCGCGACCGCATCAAGGGAGGATACCATGAAAGAAAACGCCGGAACCAAGAACCCCGTCCTGCACCACGTCAACCTGAAGACCTCGCGCCTTCAGGAAATGATCGACTGGTATCGCACCGTGGTCGGAACGGAGCCCCTGCATCAGTTCGAGGGCGGCGCCTGGTCGTCCAACGACGAGGCAAACCACCGCATCGCTCTAATCACCTCGCCCGAGGTGCGCGATGACCCCGAAAAGGTCACGCGGTCCGGAATGCATCACATGGCCTTCGAATACGAAACGCTGGACGATCTTCTGGCGACCTACGAGCGTCTGGCCGGGCTTGGCATCACACCGCACCTGACGTTGGATCATGGCATGACCACGTCGTTCTATTACCTCGATCCGGACGAAAACAGTGTCGAGCTTCAATGCGATAACTTCGGCGACTGGAGCAAATCCAGCGACTTTGTCCGCACCTCGCCGCAGTTTCAGGCCAATCCGATCGGCATGCCGGTCGATCCGGCCCGGATGATCGAGGCGCGGCGCGCTGGGGCCAGTATGCAGGACGTCCAGAAGCGCGCCTATGCCGGGGAATTTCCGCCCTCCGCGCCGATGGACCCTCGCCTGCCCTTTCCGCTTGAGGTCTGACCGGTCGCTGGCGCTGCCCCATACGCCCGAACGATCTGCCCGCGACCGCCGCCGGCTACCGCGATGTCCATCGTCGCAGCGCCTCGGCGCCAGTGACCTTTTCTGCTGGCCGCGTCCTTGAGGGTGTGCCCAACAACCCTGGCGCAGGAGCGGGCTTCGTTTGGCCGTCGACGGGGGCGTACGTTCCGCGCACGATGTTGTGGAGCTTCACGAAGGCCTCGTCCAGGGTCGGGACCGGGGTGACGCAGGCATCGGCCCCGTCGAAAATCTGTGTCCACTTGTCCCGCGTTAGGCTGGCGAAATGCGCCGCGAACCGGGCCTGCATGCCCGGCCAGCCGGCGGGATCCCCAGGCCGTCGAGCAGGGCCGCGAAGAACTGGAGTTCCAGCGCACCGACGGCGACGGGACCTCCGTCCGCGCAGGCGTAGCAACGATAGAACGGCCGTCCGCAGTCAAGAAGATTGTCCTCGCGCTGCGCGCTCCATCCGCCGCTTTGCCGCAGGGCGACGAACAGGCTGAGCAGGCTTTGTCAGGTTGTCTGGCCGTGAGTGCAGCCATCCGCCAACACGGTGTTCAGGCGGCCAGATCTGCGGCATAGTCGGCCCAAAGGCTGAACGCATCAGATCTCGCATGGCGGTATGACCGGGCGGAGAGGCGATGGCGTTTCGGGCGGAACAAAGTGGCGATCTGATCGTGGGTTGAGAGGAACTGTTGCGCCTGACTTGGGGACTTGAAGCGCCCCATGATCGTCTCTCGTCGGCGGGTGTGCCGATGCGAGGCTTCGGCACGATTGTTCAACCCCTTGTGCTGGCGATGTTCGATCCCGGGAGCGATCTCGGCTTTGGCTGCGGCGTAGGACCGTAGTTTGTCCGTTACCAGCACGCGCGGCTGGCCCCATCGCCGGAACAGCTTTCGAAAGAAGCGTTTGGCTGCGCTCGTGCTCCGGCGCGACTGGACCAGGATATCCAGCACATCGCCATTGGCGTCGACCGCCCGCCAGAGCCAGTGCTTCTTGCCCTTGATCGAAATCACGACTTCGTCGAGATGCCATTTGTCCGCCGGGTCGGGGTGCTCGCGACGGATCCGGGCGGCGAACTGCCCGCCAAAGCGCGCGACCCAGTCCCGCACGGTCTCGTAGGAAACGCGGATCCCGCGTGAGGCGAGCAGATCCTCGACATCCCGGAGGCTGAGAGCGAACCGATGATACGCCCAGACGGCGTAGCCGATCACGGAACGCGGAAATCGGAAGCCCTTGATGCGGGACAGGTCGAATAGATTCAGCATGACCTATGGCGCGTCAATCTGAGTGAGACGCCAGCGACAATCAGGATGAGATTC
>NZ_AQQP01000038.1 GCF_002210165.1 Phaeobacter sp. 22II1-1F12B
TCGCCGCGACCGTCATCTACTGGCTGTGAAACTCAATGAGTCCAGAGCCTAGGTTGGTCTGAGGAGGCTACAAGGCGGAACTTGCTCGTCAAGCAACTGGATTATCCGTGTTCCAGAAGTTTCGATCCCAACTCCATAATGATGTATTCAATTCCGCCCGGGCTTACGGCCGATGGAGAGGAGATCAATCCAAGCCCAGGGCTGTCCAACTCAGACAAAAGCTGTGTCGGTGAAATGTATCCATTTGGCTCCAATACTGCAGAGCTCGCAGTGGTGGAGTAGGATTGGAGTGTTGTTTCAGTCCGTGTGGCGATGCGGCTCCTAGCGTACGACGGCATAGCTCCGGCGTTTCGTGGGTCTATTTTTTTCAGGGTAGCGCTTTGGGTATGTATCCGCGGGATCGATCGAGTGAGCGAATGTCAGTAAGGTTGAGGTTTGATTGAACGCGAAGGAACTGCACGAACTTTATCTCAAGGATTGGGTGGTAGTTTTGCGGATGCATAAGAAGTAAGTCGTCGGAATCTTTAAACGGCCTAAAGTTGTCAACCTCCGGCACTCCCGTCAGCGCCATGTGCTTCGGGCAAGATATAGATGTCGAATGGGCTGACTTCGGAAAGAAGATCTCTAGGTCGATGCTGTGATCGAGGTCCGAACTTTCCAGACCGATCCATGTGACTTCACCGTCGCGGACGGGCGCCAAGAATACGTCATCAGCATTGCTTGTCAAAAATGGCATGCGTCCGTAGCTTCGTACTGGAAATTGATCGTCTCCATTCCAATCCGCGACGAAGCCTCTTTGCAGGCTTAGTTTGAGACCAACCGGAAGATGAACGCGACCACCGACCAGTTGGCAATTTGCTTGAGTCATTTGTCGCGGCGTTTAACAACTGCCTCAAGTTCGGCGTCGTCGAAAAGCTTGTCCGAAACAGATGAAGGCAGATATGCCCGCCTTGCGAGGCGGGCTTTAAGTTCTGGTACCGTGTCGGCAGTAGAAAGTAGTTGCTGTATGCCCGAACGTCCGATCCGCGCATAGGCCGCCAGATCTTCGACGGTAGGTTGCTTGGTAAGACTAGCTTCCAATGATCGTCCGGAATTGTCGGCGGATGCATAACCTCCTACCGTGGTATCGGTTTGCGACATCGCGCCGGCCCGCTTCACAACCTTGACCAATTTCTTTTCGCCTACGCGTCTTTGTCGAGAAAACGGGCTGTCTGCACGCGTCCAACTGAAGTAAGGTACAGCATTCATGCTTCCTCTCACGCGGCTCCAAAGTCGTGCCGGCAACAAGCCCGGTAGCCCAGAGTGACTTCGCTCCATGAGCAGACGCCAGCTACGAACAAATAGCGGTGGAGATGTCACAACCTCATTCTCCAGCGGCCATTCCTCGCTTTCAGCACGCAAGGCAATAATGTCCGGATGCCGCGTGCCGAGGAGATTGGCTGTGTTTCGCAAGATAAGCTCGAACTCTTCCTGCCTGAACGGAAGAAGTTCTTGCGCGTTGCTTTCCCGTGAGTACTTTGCGATCAACAGAATGTGTGCCGCCAAAACTCCGAGTAAGGGATCGCTGTACTTTCCCAAAGCGATGCGGTCGAGAACCTCGCGGCCCAAAGCTACTTTGTTGTCTGCGATGGCAGTTTGGGCCACCTCCAACAATTCATAGTCCTCTGCATTAAGCTCGTCGTTCTTAGCGACCATGGCTTGGGCCACGCTTGTGGTAGGAATGCGTCGCGCAGTCTCGCCTTCCTTACCCATTTCTAGAGCACTGAAATCTCGCAAGATAAACACTTGAGACTCCCAATGCCTTCTCACGTGCACTGCTTGGCTAATCCACCCAATTGGGCTCTCAAATGAGACGACGTATGTACTAGGGTTGACTCGGACAGATATCGCTTCAGCCGCGTCGCCCGACGGATCTGATGCTGTCTGAATCGAACTTTCTAGCAAAACCTCACCTCGCCAACGTTCAAGTCGAAACTTAGGTGCTTCATAGTCTCTTGTTCCAAGCTCGGACCAATTGCGAGACATTATGAATATTCTTGAGCCCTCACCAAACTTTCTTGTTGGTATCGCAATTGCGCTTTGTAATAAATCCAAATGGGTTTCATGCGACCTAGTTCCATTCATGATTGGAACTGCGGATTTCATTCGAATAGGCGGGACGATTACTTTCTGCGACGGTTCGAGCAACTCGACATGCTTAGACCACAAGTCTCTCCCTAAACGGGCCTCGACCTTGTAGAGACCTGGAGAGAGGCTCACCTCCATTCGCCCGATTGAACTTCCGCATGTCCTCCACCGACTATCAATGACGGTGATTTGAACAACGGGTTGGGGGCTTTCAACGACAAGCCGGCAGTTGCGATCATGCGATCCTGATTTCATCCGAGCTCTCTCCGTTGATTTCGAGGAATAGTTCGGTGTCCGGTTCTACTTCAACCTTATGTAATCCTGGCATCAAATCCACCACCCAAAGATCAGCTCCAGCATCTGTTTCCAGAACAACTACACTTTGCCCGTCCTTTATTCTGGCGCGCATCCCGTGATGCCGCGGATCAAACGAAATCTCCCTTTGGAAGGTCTTGGCAGCAAACTGTCCAAATTCGATATCATCGATTGTCCCAAACGCCGGCTCGTCGCCGATATCTGGATTACTTTGGTCTTGCGGCGGCAGAAACTCTTTTAGCGCATTTTTCAGGTAGTCTCTGAGATTTTCCCCGGTCAGTCGACCTGTCTGTTCATCCAACGCCGCACCATTTAGGCCTTCTAGGAGCGCATATGAGAAGACTCCGCGAATCTGGTCATCTGGCATCCGCCGTTCAACGGATTTGCGAGGGAACTTGGCTGAAAAAGCAACGAAACGGCGTCCATCGTCCAAGTTATTCACCTGTCCAGCCAACGTGCTTTCGCTTGGCTGGAGGTTCATTGGGATCGGGCTTGAGCAGGCATCAACCCACAACACGTACTCGGAAAAAATAGCCTTGTTGTACAAACCCTCAAACCAGCTGCTTGAATAGAAGTGCTCGACCAAGTCCGGGGTTGCGTTGGCCAGAAAGACACCGCCATCACAGTCGCGAACGCAGAATCCATGTCCACTAAAGTACACGTAAAGACGGCGACCGAGTTGTATTTTACCGGATTGAGCGTGTCGCTCGAGTATCCATTCAACGCATCCTCGTAGGTGATCAACGGTCGGTTCTGCCTTTGTCCTTTGAATGCCTCCGACGTTGACTGTTTCAAATGGATCTGGGAATGCGGCAGAGGTCACGAACGCAACATTCTCTTCCGGAACGCCGCCTTTCGCAGAATCAATAAGCCAGTCCCGCATCGCCGTTGCATCCACAACAGGTCCGTCAAGATTGAGAGGTTCCCCTGGAGAAGGGGGGCCCAAACGAGGGTAGCGATTGATACCAATTACAATGGCGTAGTCTTCGGTGTTCATAGCCGACACAGACTTGGCTAGCAATTCAAGGGTAGGCGTTCTTAATAAATGCCTTGTCTTGGCTTGAGAGGACGTCGTTGTTTCCTGCCGAGAATGTGCCGTCTGTCCACGAGGCGGGGATGGGGTACATCATTATAGAATTGCTATCGACGTCGGTACCACTCACGACTCCAGGGGCGTATTTGTCCAAGACGTTTCGTTTAATCGTTGCTAGATCCCAGTTATTGGGCGGTCCGCTTAAGTCAGCAACAACTGCCGCTTCATTCCATTGAATTCCACCGGACGGATTTTGGTGTTCGTGGATCAAACCCAATGCGTGTCCGAACTCGTGCAAGACCACACTACGAACCTCATCATCGGATGAGGAGTCAGTCAGCCATCCGTAGTTCATAGTAGCGTCCGGAGACGGAATCTGTTTGCAGACAGTTCCTAGGTATGACCAGGAACCGTCACCTTGGACAAATGAAATTCGAATATCCGCGTTCACATCATTCACCCAGCGGAATGAAAGGTTAGCCATGCCACTGCCTACCCATTCCTCGGCCGCGGTCTTGACGCGCTTTTGAAGGGCCGCGCTTCCCTCCAAGAAATGAACAGAAATCGAATCTCCCGAATTCCATTGAGCTTCAAGCAAGACAGCCGCCTTGCCTGAACCCTCAATTGGTTGGTGTCCCGGTCTGTTTCTAAGACACATACAAAAATGGGTCTGATTATCCGACATATTAGTTCCCCCGAAATAAAGACAAGCTCAAAAGTCAACATGCGAGAACTGGCTTTGACTGAATGGACTAAACCTCTCGCGTCCCGTAGCATTGCAACTTCGGCTCAAAAAATCAACTTGTGGTGTTTTACGGCTAGGATTTAATGTCCACCAATCCCACATCTGACCTCAATGGCTAGTATCGGGACGAGGACAGAGCTGTCAGCGAAGTGGAGTGTTCCCACCTTTTCGAACAAATTTGCAGCTTTTCTAAGGTGTATCGTTTTCAGGTTTCATGTTGTTTTTGCTTTTTCAAGCCTGGCCAATATGCGCCGTCCGGGGTTGGCTGTTCAAGCGACGAGTGTAGCCGCTCGGTATTGCAGAAAGTCATTCAGTTTTTGACGAAGCGGCGGGCATGGAAGCCATCGTTGATCTTCTCGAGATAGATCGCTTCCTGCCTCAGGGATCGCCAAAGTCGCTCGATGAAGATATTGTCGAGGGGTCGGGTGTCTACTAATCTAAGGACACTTAACAGGCCACCTGTTCCGAATCGCGAAATTCGTATAAACTTCATATTATATTTTATCCCCTGCAAGTACGTCTTTAAATTATTGGGTATTTCAGATGGCAGTTTCTCTCAATCCGTATGGTTCAGCTTCTCCGAGCAGCGGTTTCCTTGCATGGACTCCCGTGCCGCTCACAATTTCCGTATCGTCAGATGAACCGGGCGGAACTCTTCGACTAGAATCCCGCTCCATGCCAGGCGCTGTCACAAAGGTCGTTTTTTTGGAAGCACGAGACTCGCCTCCCCAAGACGTCATCGAATTGCCACTGGGTCCAGGAGGGACGCGCGACATATTCATTGCTGGAGCATTTCAGCCTGGCGAGCCTCACTTCGGAGCCAGTGTAGAGGGTAAGGACGTCACCGTCGAGGCAAGCTGGGTGGGCGGCGGCGGGTCTGTTGCCGGATCGGTCGATCTGATGGTCCGCGTGCGGCGGAATGCGAATGACCTCAGTGACAAGGCGCGCGATGACTTTCTATTTGCGCTCGGGAAGCTCAACGGCATCCCGTTGGATACGATGCCGATACCGGGACCGGGCCGCGGACTCTACGTGACCGATTTCGTTGCAATGCATGTTGATGGTGCCAGCGATTCCGAACATGGCGATTCTCACTTTCTCCCATGGCACCGGCTTTACCTGCTGGATCTTGAACGTCAGCTACAGTCGATCGTCCCCGAGGTGACGCTGCCGTACTGGCGCTTTGACGAACCGGCCCCCAACCTCTTCACGGAGGATTTCATGGGCGAGATGGATCAGATTCCCCGTGATATCACAGCACCAGGCGGAGGGTTCGATCAAGGGGGGTTGAGTACGCCACTCGCGCGCTTTGCGGTTAACAACCCACTCTCTCAGTGGCAGATCAATAGCACGCAGGGGATTGCCCGCACCGCGCGTTTCGATCCGATGACGGAGCCCGCAAACGGATTGCTCCAACCGGGTGGTGACTTTGGTGTGCTGGACCAACCCGCGACCCTAGCTTTGGGTGGCGGCTCGCCTAATCCGGCCAATGCCCATCTCGGCAGTCCTGCAACGACCGGTTTCGCGCGGATGGAAAGTACGCCGCACGGGGCAGCGCATGTCAGTTTCAACGGTCCGATCAACTTCGTGCCGGTTGCTCCGCGTGATCCGCTATTCTTCCTGTTGCATTGTAATGTGGATCGGCTCTGGGCGGTCTGGCAGGCAATCTTCGACCGCGACGACTTCGCCGACACTCAGGCGTACCCGTATCAGAATCCGGGCGATGCCGACACATGGGAGATCGTCAACGCCCCGCAATGGCCTTGGGATGGCAGTAATTCCGAACCCGGCAGCTTGCGTGCACCGGGGACGCGCCAGAACAACTTCACCACTGCCGATGTCAGTATTGGCTTTCCGGGTGCCAGCCCGACCCTTCGAGATGCAATCGATCCGTATGATAACAGGCTGCAAGCCTCCTATATGGGCTTTGGCTATGATGATGTTCCCTACAACCACGCGCCGCCCTTGACCAACTGAACGATGGTTGGTTGAGGACCAAAGGAGGTGCCGCATGACCGAGATCTCAGACTATAAAGCAGGGCTTCTGCAAAGCGCTCAGGGCAAAGAGGAAGATATCAGTTCCGGGGCCGAAAGGTTGCGCGAGCTGGCCACCAGTCACGATCGGATCAAGAATCTGATCGCGCGTCTATCAGACCCCGATGCCGAAGCAGAGGACCTTGTCAACGCACTCAATGATCTGAAGATCATCAGCAATTTCTCCAAGCTCCTGTCCAAGTATTCTGCCGAAGTCACAAATGCTCTGCGCGGATTGATGAATTCAGAGAACCCGGAGGTGCGCCGGCAGGCTCTTTCTTACCTCGCGCTCACCGGCGACGGGGTCGCTTTCGAGCATCTGCGGGATGAGCTTGAGGCATCGCCACCCGAAGCGGAAAAATCGGTGCCCACATCCCAGGCCATCGCGATGCTGTCCGTTCATGAAAAAGGCATCGACAAGAAGCTTTTGTTGAACGTCGTCCAGAACCCGCCTGACAATGCCAGCCTTGTCGAGGCTGTCCGCCATTTGCCCGCGGATGCGGAAACCACCGACGCGCTGGTCGCCTTGCTTGAGGATGCGAAGAAACCGATCGCAGCACGCGCATTGGTTCCTGATCTCGTGAACAAGGTCGATCCGGGCGCCTTCGCAAGAATCGCTCGACGAATTTTGGAGGAGGAAGGCTCGGACAGCGAAATCGCGCCCTATCTTGCCCGCGGTGCGGCTAGATTCCAACCTGAGCAAGCCACTGACGATGTCGACGCGCTTATCGGCATGATCGAGACGATGGTAGATGAAGGAAGCCAATCGTTCAAAAAAGCGGCGGATCTTGTGAAGCGATCGAAGGCCACCGACTTGGACCATTAGCGGCATGGACGATCAGCATGTTTTGGGAGCCCGGCAATCGGTTCACTCCGGTGAGACCGCCGCAAAGGTGCTTGTTTCTTTCGTAGATCGGGTCAAGCAGGGTCAATACGTCAGCGCCGATCTGTTAGAGTATCTCACGGTCGATCATCCGGTCTATCGCGAGCAACCTGCTGCTACTGTCGCCAGGCTGAGGGCCTATGTCATCGCCGCGTTTCACGATGCCGGGATGCCGCAGAGTGCTGCACCTTTCGTGGCCGAAGTCCTTGAGACATCCATCGACGCGAACCTGACTGCTGCCGCAGCGCGCGCTCTGAACGGTTCCGCGACCCTTTCGCCCGTTTGGGCCGATCATCTCGTCAACGCGATCTACAACATCTGGCGAAACGATCAGCCTATCTGTTTCGACAGCTACCGGCTGTCGTGGCCACTCCTGTGTTACTCAACCGCGCTTGGCGAAATCCTTCACCGGTTGGAGGCAATGGGCCCGGATGCTAGGCATATTGTCCCAAGACTGGAAAAGCTTCTCTCGGACACGCCTGGCCAGTTCAACCCGGAAAATCGCGCCGCTATCAATCGCTGTATCGATGCGCTTGCCGCAGCGCGGACTTCCTGCTGCTCCCACTCCGGCCCATCCAACGTCGAAACGCTCATGACACCGGTCGATCTCATGGATCTTGGCGCGGTTGAGTTGCAGGATCAGGACAGTCGGCACCTAACATGGGAACAGTATTTCACTGGCGCGCCAAGTCTAATCGCCTTCTTTTATACGACTTGCATGAATCCGAAAAAATGTGTTCAGACGATTTACAACCTCGACAACACCCATCGCAGCTTGGTCGAACAATCCATGGGCGATCAAGTCCGCCTTGCCGCCATTACCTATGATTCCACTCGCGACACTCCGGAAATGCTGCGCCAATACGGCGTGTCAAAAGGCATCTGTTTCGGGAACAACTACAGGTTTTTCAGGGTGCCTACTGACTTTCCGAAAGTCGCCTTGGCCTTCCGCCTCGGCGTCAATTTCGCCAGCGGACAGGTGAACGATCACCAGGTCGAGGTCTACCTGCTCGACCGCAAGGGCCGCCTGGCGCAGAAATTCCTGCGGTTTCAGGCAAGACCGGCGGCCGTGGTACAAAGCCTGATAGACCTTGTTCCGTAGCAGACTGCTGTTTGGAAAGTTAGCAATTTCTCTGATGCCATGTCTGACCTTCAGAGGCTTTTTATCGTTTCTGGTCGAAGAGTGACCTAAGCGATCACGTTAAGCTATGTCGTTTCAATGCCCTGACGACTTGGTTCCTGTCGTTTCTTCGGCAAAGCTTGAAGAAAGAAATGTTGCGTTGTCATATGCACTTCGCGATGCTTCAATGAACCTCTTAGTTATTGACCCGCTCCCCTGAAAAGTCCGCATTTTGAGGTTAGCCTTTTCTCCAAACGAGGAGACAGACGATGCGGAAGAGCCGTTTCAGCGAAGAGCAGATCATTGGCATCCTGAAGGAGCACCAAGCGGGCATAGGCGCCAAGGAGCTCTGCCGGAAGCACGGGATCAGCGATGGCACGTTCTACAAGTGGCGCTCGAAGTATGGCGGCATGGAAGTGTCGGAGGCCAAGCGGCTGAAAGCGCTCGAGGTTGAGAATGCAAAGCTGAAGAAGATGCTGGCGGAGCAGATGCTCGATGTCGCCACGCTCAAGGAGATGCTGGGAAAAAACTTCTGAAGCCCGGTTCAAGGCGACGAGCTGTGGATTGGGCCATGACAGAGAGAAACTACAACCAGCGGCGGGCATGCGCTTTGGCCGGGATCGATCCGCGTGTCTATCGGCGTGGTTTCACCAGGCCGACGGATGCCGAATTGCGAACAAGGCTAAAGGAACTGTCTGGCGAGCGACGGCGCTTCGGCTATCGGCGTCTTCACATCCTGCTGCGGCGGGAAGGCTGGACGCTGAACTGGAAGAAGCTCTACCGGATCTACCGGGAAGAAGGCTTAACAGTCCGTAAACGGGGCGGTCGCAAGCGGGCCTTGGGGACCAGGGCACCCATGACGATCCCGCAGGGGCCGAACCAGCGATGGTCCTTGGACTTCGTCTCGGACAGCCTGTCGGATGGACGCCGGTTCCGTGTGCTTTGCGTCATCGATGACTTCAGCCGGGAATGCCTGGCGACCGTCGTAGAGACCTCGCTCTCAGGCATCCGGGTTGCCCGAGAATTGGATCGGATCGCCGAGGTCAGAGGCCATCCCTGCATGATGGTCAGCGACAACGGCACGGAGCTGACCTCGAATGCCATCCTGAAATGGCAGGAGGATCGCAAGGTCGAGTGGCACTACATCGCGCCAGGAAAACCCATGCAAAATGGCTTCGTCGAGAGCTTCATGTATAGACGGCCCCGCAGGCGCAAGTGTTTTGAACATGATCTTCATCGGCCGGTGCGTTCATGTATTCGGCCTGTTCGCGCAGCCTATACATGACCGCTGGCCCTGATGGTGTCCGCGGATCGAGGCCTCATCAACGGGACGCGCTTAGGCGCGCTTAAAGCTCTTCGGGCTTTCTCGTTCCTCAGCTCTGCCGATTTGCCATCACGCTGTTATTGCACTTGTGCCATCTCATTGTTCCTTAGCTTGTTGATCCTTCACGGGTGAGCGGTCCGGAACACCTCTCCAGTGGAGAGCATTGCCCATATCGCCCGCGCCAGCTTGTTTGCGACCGCAACAGCAACGACCATGGGTCGGCGCCGTTCCAGCAAAGCCTCGATCCATGGGCCATCGACGCGGGAACGGGCCTTTGGGTACCGGACCACAGTGCGCGCTCCCAGGACCAGTAGATGGCGAAGATACCGATCACCTTGTTTGGTGATGCCACCAAGCCTGTGCTTGCCACCCGACGAGTTCTGTCGGGGCGTCAGTCCAAGCCAGGCAGCAAACTCCCGCCCTGATCGAAACGCCGACGGATCGGGGATGCTCGCTGCAAAGGCTGTTGCGGTAATCGGCCCGATCCCCGGTATGGTCGCAAGCAAGCGACAGATGGAGTTGGTTTTGTGGATATCCGCCAACCGGAGGTCGATGCCGTCGATCTGCCGGTTCAGCGCATCCAGTTGCCGGACGAGGGCATCCAAAGCGAAGCATGCATCTTCTGGAAGGTCCTCTCGTATCTCGTCCAGCTTCGCGACGAGGGCATCGACCCGGTGCCTACCCTGTGCGACGATAACTCCATACTCGGCCAAATGCGCCCGGAATGCACAAGCTGCCATCGTTCTCTGACGGACCAAAAGCCCGCGGGCTCTATGCAGCATCAGAAATGCCTGATCCTCGCGCGATTTGATCGGGACAAAGCGCATGTTGGGACGGGTCACTGCTTCACAAATGGCGGCGGCATCAGTGGCGTCGTTCTTCGCGCCCCGTCGCACGAAGGGTTTCACGTAACCTGGAGGAATGAGACGAACGTCATGGCCGGCCCTCTGCAACTGTCGAGCCCAGTTGTGGGCAGTTGCACACGCCTCGATGCCAATCAGGCAAGGGGGGAGTGACTCGAAGAAGGGTAACAGCTCACGACGCGAAAGCTTCTTGCTGTCGAGCGTCCTGCCGGACGCGTCGGCGACATGGACGTGAAATACGTTCTTGGCCAGATCAAGGCCCACGGTGGCTGGGTTCATGGAAATGCTCCTTCTGCAAAGTAGGACCAGTATACGGTCCCATCTCAGGAGCGGGGCCGTCTTCCCCATCAACGGGCGCCAGCGCGACGAGTGCCTCAACGAGCACCTGTTTGCAAACCTGCGCCACGCCCGAGAGCTGATCTCGGCCTGGCGCGTTGACTACAACCTGAGGTGCCCCTAGATTTGTAGACGCTTCGCCGCCTAACTGTGAGGCGAGGAGGCCGACATTGGGACAAGCAACTACAGCGACGAGTTCAAGCGGGGCGCGGTGCATCAGATCACGGTGCGCGGGTACCCGGTACGGGAGGTGTCGCGGCGTTTGGGCGTGAGCACGTATTCTCTGTACAAATGGTTGAAGCTGTTCGGGGAGCCGGTTCTAAAGCCGGGCGTGGACCATGAAGCCGAGAACCGGCGTTTGAAGCGTGAGCTCGCCAGGGTGACCGAGGAGCGCGACATCCTAAAAAAGGCAACGGCGTCATTCGCGCGCGAGTCCCAATGAAGTACGCCTTCATCCGGGCGCATCGCGAGGAGTTCGGCGTTCGGGCCATGTGCCGAGTGCTGCGCGTGCATTTCTCGGGCTTCTATGCATGGCTTAAGGAACCGTTAAGCCACCGCGCGCTGGAGGATGCGCGCCAGACCGAGCTGATCCGGCAGGCTTGGGCTGACAGCGGCAAGGTCTATGGCTATCGCAAGCTGACGGACGATATGCGCGACCAAGGCGAAGGCATCTCGGAGAACCGGGTCGCCCGGCTGGCGTCGCTGGCCGGGATCGTTGCCCAGGTGGGCTACAAGCGGCGTCCCGGCCAATATGGCGGCAAGCCCGCCATTGTGGCTGAGAACAGGCTGGAACAGAAGTTCGAGGCGTCCCGACCCGACCAAGTCTGGGTGACCGACATCACCTACATCAAGACCCACGAAGGCTGGCTGTATCTCTGCGTGGTCATCGACCTGTTCTCCCGGCGCGTTGTCGGCTGGTCCGCCCAATCCCGCATGACGACGGACCTGGCCTTGCAGGCCCTGCTGATGGCGGTATGGCGACGCAAACCCGATGGAAAGGTCACGGTGCATTCAGACCAAGGCTCCCAGTTCACCAGCCGCGAATGGCAGACCTTTCTCCGCCAGCACGGCCTCGAACCCAGCATGAGCCGGCGCGGGAACTGCCACGATAACGCCGTCGCCGAAAGCTTCTTCCAGCTGCTGAAGCGGGAGCGTATCCGGCGTCGCACCTATCCGACCCGCGACGACGCGCGGAGAGACGTCTTCGAATACATCGAGCTGTTCTACAACTCAAAGCGCAAGCACACGAACAACGGCATGCTGTCGCCCGTTGACTTCGAAATCAGACAGCTCAAACTGAACCAGGCAGGTGTCTAAGAAACTAGGGGCACCTCAACCATCACCGCCCCCACACGAGCCTCGACGGGCTCACCCCGTGGGAGTATCACAGCCCATGAGCTACAAGGCGCTGAACGAGAGCTTGCAGCAGAGCTTGACCTTAGCGAGAGCCGCCGCCGAGAGATTTAGGGACAGCTAGACAGCCAAGAGGCGCATGCGGAGCGTGGGTTAACGCATTGAGGTTAAGGAACCACAAAATTGGTCTATCTATCCTCCTTTGGGAGGATAGGCGTTTTGGTTTGGAGCAACGTCTCGTTGCTGCAAAATAAGCGTTAAACTGTTCTGTTTCCGCCGAGGGTCATAGTGACTTTTGTCATTTTTGTATGCCTTTCTGTACTGCTGTACAAACTAAACGAAGTTTTCGTTTCGATTTCAAGTCACTAGTGCGCCAGACCAGTGGTTTATAGCCCGCTGGACATCGGTCGTTTTGAGCGTCGCTTGCAGTTCCTTCCGCACCAACTATCTCGAACTGAACGTCATTGTCGGGTGGGCAGTCGATGCCAAGGCTCTCGATTGTGTTCCGATCACCTCGCAACAGTGAAATGTTGGAATCCGATGGCACGTAAAGACAGATGTCGGCGGTTCCCGCCCTATCTGCTCGTGTTATGGTTGTGGATAGATAGTCTGCTCCCTGCGTTCTAAGTGGCCCCATGTAGTCTTGCATCAATTGTGTCAGGTGTACTTTAAACAACCCTCCATCCGGCGACGGGAGTATGGGTTCTTGGAACAACAAAAGTATCCAACAGATGCGTCCAAGTTGATCTGGTATCAGAAACTTCTTGAATTCTAGTTGGCTCCCCGCGCTGTCCGATACTCGAACTTGCAAATGAGTCGGGAGATTTCCTCCATCCATGGAGATCCTAGACACGTAAGCCTGAACTGGCCTGTCTTTTGCCCGAAAGACATCAATGAAACGTATTTCATCAGGTTCAAGTCCTTCGCTCTTGAGACTCCTTGCTGTCACTTCCAAAGAGGTCGATACAACTTCCTCGTCTGTGCGCCTACGAACCTGCTCCGCAAACTCTCGGAGCTCATCGGAAATAGCGCCACGGTTTTTTTCGATCAGGTTTTCGGGAGATTCTGCGCTTGCGCGACTTGTTTCCCGTTCCACAAGTTTGGTGAACCACTCGACTGTCTTGGCCTCAACCAAATCGAGTATTGTAGTGTTATCCAGTGTGTCAAAGTAGTCTTGAACACTAAATGTTGAAAGTTCGGTCGTGCCGTACTTAGTTGCCAGTTCCAAGAACCAGTCCGGGCCAAGCAGTGACTTCGAGCGCTGGACGCGTTCATTTATCACCGTTTCAAGCAGCCTTTTCGCAAGGTCTACTGGCTTGGCAACAGGTGCGCTATGTTGATCTGGAAAAAACGATATCCCTACAATATTTCCAAATTCTGGTAGGATTTCCTCGCCTGAAACAAGCAACTCGACCGGCAAGTTGTCCAAAATTCCACCATCGACCTTTTGCCCGCTGTTTCTGAAAAGAAACGGTATCGCAGCGGAGTCGGCAAGAGCTTGAACCAACGATTGTTCCGGCTCTGCAGTGATAATCTTATGCTCAACTATATCAGTACAATTGATGAAGCACGGAACCTCAAGTTCTCCTACTTTCTTCGCTTTTACCCCAGAAAACTCTAGAGATTCTTGAAGAATCTTTGCAAATTTTTCTTCGTTTCCAAGAGACTGCCCGGCCACGGCAACTTTTCCAATGTTCAACAGCTTCTGAAGTACCGTCGGGTCCGATAGATCAGGAAAAGCTTCAAGTATCGCGCCGCTGCTAATAAGCGTTTTATGGTAATTTATCAGAGTATCAATGTTTGCCCGGCCTGCGAATAGTGCGGCTGCGATGGCTCCGGCAGATGCGCCAGAGACACGAGTTATTTTGACAGTGCCAGCTTCTTCCAGTTTCTGGAGCGCTTTGATGACGCCATAAAATAGTACAAGTCTTGCTCCTCCACCTTGAAATGCTATCTGAAGATTTAACGCCAAGCTGCTGTATCCAAAGAGTGATTAAACAACAATGTAGCGTTAAACATTCTAGCTCCTAGGTCAAGGCACTGATCAACGGCCTTGGATAGGAGCATAAACAATCACCTGCCCTCCGTATCGTGATTTCTTATTCTCTTATGTTTACCGCAGGAGTTTGCGATTGAGATTTTATGAATAATATCGGTCACGCTTGCTCGACACTGGGTAGGTGTTGGGCAAGGCTAACTCAAACGAAATCTACCTCGACAGCATTGTCGCGTGATTTCACATACTAAGCGGCAACCAACGGCTCAATATCTGATACGTCAATCTCCTTGGCCGCCAGAGCAATGTCATAGTTCGTCTGCAAGTCCACCCAGTAGGCCGGGGTCGTATTGAACACACGAGCAAGGCGTAGCGCCGTGTCAGGCGTGAGCCCGGTCGTGCCCTTGATCAACCGCTTGATCCGCGTCCGAGGCACACCCAGACGCCGCGCAAACGCGATGGCCCCCATATCGAGGGGATCGAGGTAAAGCTCCTTTAGGACTTCACCGGGGTGCATCGGGTCTTCAAGCAAGCTCATCAGCATATCCTCTCAATGGTAGTCCACAATCTCGGCATCGGCGGGGCCGTTCGGCGTCCAGACCAAGCAGATGCGCCATTGTCCGTTGATCCGCACGGAGTCTTGTCCGTTCCGCGAAAAAAGACAACGCTTCTAAAATGGTGCCTTAGCAGCCATTGGTGCAGCCGCAGCGGATGGGCGCTTAGTCCCGCAGAGGGTGAGTTCGAGTTTGCCTCGATCTCGCAACCGTAGCGAACGATCTGTGTGGATGTATATGGATCCCGCCTGATTGCAACGGTCTGTTTGGCTCT
>NZ_AQQP01000039.1 GCF_002210165.1 Phaeobacter sp. 22II1-1F12B
TGATCACCTGCTGCGCTATTTGGAGGCTGCGCAGGCAATCATAGCCTTAAAACCGGCATCATTACGAAGGTGTTACGGTCCCGAGTTCATCGCTCAGGCCGTTCGCGATTGGATTGCAGCGGTCGGTGCCAAGACCGCCTACATTGAGCCAGGGTCATCTTGGGAGAACGGACATTGCGAAAGCTTCAACGCAAGGCTTCGAGATGAACTGCTGAACGGCGAAGTCTTCTACAGCTTGAGGGAGGCGCAAATCCTGATCGAGCAATGGCGCATCCACTACAATACGATCAGGCCGCACAGCTCATTGGGCTATCGTCCAACCGCGCCCGAAAGCATCGTGCTAATGGACCAGAGGCCGACGATGCACTAACAATCAAACCGGACCACCCGAGGGGGGCATGCCAGATGCGCCGCCCAATTGGACAGTGGACATTATATTGAGGAGGGTCCCCTTTGCTGCCAGCGATTTGAGGTTTGGTAAGCGCGTCTCAAAATGGGGAGCGCAGTTTCCGTTAGCTTCTACCATACTCGGATTGGCATAAGCGGGCATTTGAAGTATGTGGCGCGAACTGCGGTAGCAACAGGAGGTTGGCTAAGAGTGTCTGGCGGAACCTTGGCGGCTGGATTGGGGGTTGCCCGTCCTCATCGGGGTGCTCTCGCGTTGGTTGCTCGCAATTCACCGGAACAACCTTGGCAGCGAGGTGCTCCAAATGTGGAAAGTACGCTGAAAAGTTTTTAGCCTTATTCTGGCGTTAGGGATGATATCTCTCGCACTGCGAAGACGGCGGTAGCCCGGCGCTGCAACACACCACATCTACATTGACTGGGATAACGCTTTTGATTCGTGGCAGCAGGCGCGGGGTGCTGCAACTGCCCGCTGACTATCGCTTTAACACAGTAGTGTGCCCCGGGTGCAAGACGCCGAGCTAGGTGGGAGAGGCTCGAATCGTCGTTTAAGCGCGGGTGGTCTGGTCCGCTCCTGACATCGGTTCGTCGTGTTCGATACGCCAGAAGTACTACGGTATTTGTGACAGATCCTCCATACGGCGCACAACGACTTCTGATGCCCCAAATCTTTGCAACGAGCAAGAAGATCGAAAAGCCTTTGGTCAAAGCCGTTCGCAGGCGAACGAACAGGCAAATTAAGGAACACTCCTCGTAGGAAGAGGTTGTGATAAATGGAAGAGAAACGCGCGTGGCGCCCGAGCTTAACATATGTTAATTCGAATTTTTGAGCAGCGCCCTCAGAGGGCAGAAGGAACAAGAACATCAAGATGTCGAACCAAGATTTCCCCTACACGAGGCGGTTCTTGCAAGGTCGATCAAGAGATGCCCTTTCAGAGCGCGAGAAGGGATTGCTGGAAGGATGTGTCGAGAACGTAGAGCGATTCACTGCTCCGCATACCATTCTCGACCGCGGTGAGGTTGTAGATCAGAGCACCATCTTAATCGAAGGAACGGTGGCTCGGGTCATTCAAGACAACGGAAAACGCCATATAATTGCTTTGCACGTACCGGGTGATTTCGTAGATTTGCATGGCTTCGCACTGAAGCGTCTCGATCATGATGTTGTATCGATTGGTACTGTGCAGATCGGCTACGCACCGCATCATAGGATCCAGAAGATACTTGAGACCGAACCAACGCTTGCACGGATGCTTTGGTATTCGACCCTGTTGGATGCCGCTATGCACCGTGAATGGATTATGAAGTTGGAGCGATTGAGTGCCGATGGTCGCCTGGCGCACTTGGTGGCTGAGTTGTGGCAACGTCTCGATTTTGTTGACCTCGCCAGTGAAAATGGGTTCTCGCTGCCGTTAACCCAACAAGAACTGGCGGACGCGTGCGGGACTACTAGCATCCACATGAACCGAGTGGTGAAGAAACTGCGTGAAACCGGTGTGGTCGACATCTCCCGCGGCCAAGTGACCGTCCTTAATAAAAAGGCGCTGAAGGCATTGGGGGCTTTCAACCCGGCCTACCTTTATGGCCAAGGCCCGCTCAAACTCACTTGACTGGTTGACTCTGGAGCATGAACGTTAACATTGGCACAGGGTCCGGAGTCATTTCTTCGGTCGCCTGTTAACTCTTGGTTGTACTGGGTCATACACCGATGTCCTCTATCAGTTCAGGATTTGAAGACGCGTTTGGTTTTGCCGGAATTGGGCGGTGGGAATGCGCCCTGGATGGCGAAACACTTCGGTTGGACGACGTCTGCCGGGAGCTCTTTGAGCTAACTGAGAACGAAACCCTGTCGCGCAACGTTATCATGGAGCGCATAGCTGAACACGAAAGAGATCGCGTGTTCAGTGCGCTCGACCTCTTGGTCAGGGAAGGTCAAGAATTCGACGAGACATTTAAGCTGGTCTTGCCGTCCGGTCGTGAACGGTGGCTCAGAGGCGTCGCGAAGTTCCGATCGGAATCCGGAGGCGATATGGTCATGGGCGTCAGTTTCGATGTGACATCGGAGCAAAAGTTACTTGCCGAGCGTGACCTGCACCTGGCCGAGATAAACCACCGGATCAAGAACTTGTTCGCTCTCGTAGCAGCGATGATTTCGAGCGCATCGCGTGAGAGCTCAGACAAAGACGAAGTGGTGACAAATCTGAGGGATCGAGTGACTGCGCTTGACCGGGCCCATTCGCTCATGTTGAAAACCGACGCTTCTCGGCCCATCCCGTTGGAGGCTCTTCTTAGTGAAGTCCTCGCGCCGGCACGCAGCCGCCAAACAATCATAATGTCTGGCAGCAAAGTCCTCATTCCTGCCAAAGCTATTACGCTTCTCGTGCTCATTTTCCATGAATGGGTAACGAACTCCGCAAAGTACGGTGCGCTGCGACATACTGACGGAACGATCAATGTCGAGTGGTCGCCCTACGACGGCGGGGTCGACATTCATTGGCGCGAACTGGTCCCGGACTATGACGTCGATGCAGAAAAAGGGTTCGGGTCACGCCTTATTCAAGCGTCCGCCATGCAGTTGAAGGCTGAAAAGGTGCGGCGGTTCGAGGACGGATGGCTTTGCATTGATATGCGCCTGCCGCTTGACGACTATTGAGCCGATAGTGTTTGCGCCACGAGTTCCCGTACGGATCTTAGAGGATGGCGCACGATCGGAGACCAAGGTTTCACCTCGCCACCGGGTCCATATCCCCAGCTGGGCAGTTCGTCACTTAGCCCGGACGGTTGGGCATAATCCTCGTTGCCGGCGCGGACCGCTGTGGATGTGCCGTTACCTGTCGGCCCCAGGCTCATGAACTGGTGAACCCCCGTGATCGTGCGAGCAGGGTCACGGCACAGATCTTCGTATCGAATGACACAAACGGCGTGCAGATAGGGCAGGTCCCTACACAATTGTTGGTGGGCCGCGATCCAATGATCCGTCAGTGCCGTTGGTGTGTCGTCCACCCATTTCGCTACCGCTGCCGCAACCATTTCCGGGTGCCGCGTGATGACGAGGAACTGCGACATCGGAAAAAGTTGCTGGTATAATCTCATCCGCGTTAGGTTGACGGGCGACTTTTCGATCCGCCAAGGTTTTGAGGGGTTGAACCACTGGGCCCAATCAGCCTCAATCCGCTTACGAACTTCCAATGAATCGTAGCTGCATCCTTCGATGTGATGCTGACCCGGGTCTGTCGCAAAGTGCATTGGTCGGCCATGCATCGCTGTGTGAGGGATCGCCCCTTGCAGATAGCACCCCTCGTTTTCGGGCGCCGGTGAGCCGGAAATCGAAGAGATGTCAGGATGATTTCCAACAAGCCGCGCCAAGAGGCTGGTGCCAGACCGATGAAGGCCGCCGATAAAAAGGTATTGTCGCATATTGATAGTCCTGTGGCGCGGGGCAGGAAAATCAACACCGCATTAGCACAATTAATTCGGGAACCAGTGCGGTTAGCATGAGTTCTTTCTGTGTCGGAGATGCATCCGGCTTCCAAGACTTCAATCGTCAAAGGGACAAAAAATGCGGATCCTCCACATCGCGCTGGGGGGGTGCCTCAAAGCGCCTCCTGTCCACTACGGGCTGACCGAGGATACGGGCGGTCACATCGCCTATGTTCTGGGAGCAGCGTTCGCGCAGGCGAAGCTGGATCAGGTCACCGGCGTGGACATTGTAACACGCGGCTTCGCCGATCCCGAACTTGGTCCGGCATACGGAAACAACGTTGAAGAGGTTTGCCCCAAACTGCGGATTCTGCGTCTGAGAACCACGAACGACATCTACCTCGATAAAGATGCTTTGAATTCCGAAATCCCGGCAATCACGGAAGCGTTTTGTCAAATGGTGGATGAGCTTCGCTATCGACCGGATGTTATTCACGCCCATTTCTCGGACGCGGCAACAATTGCGCGGGCGGTCTTTGAGAAATTCGCAATACCATGGATCTATACGCCGCATTCATTGGCGTTAGAGAAATCGGATTGCGATCCTGCATCGCAGCGCGTTTTCGACGAATTGGCGGCAATCCGCACGGCGCATGGGATTATCGTGTCATCCCGCGATGAAGCGGAACGGCAGCTCATGGCCTATGACCCTGATGCGGCAGGTCGGATCCATCGGATTTCGCCGGGTGTAGCACTGACACCGCCTCAGGGTCCGAATAAGGGACGGAGCCTGATTGCCCCATTCCTGCGAGACCTGCACAAGCCGATCGTTCTCGCCGTCGCGCGCCCCGTAAATAAGAAGAACCTCGCGGCGTTGGTGCGCGCTTTCGGCGAGAGCACCAAACTCCGCGAAACCGCCAACCTTGTGATCCTTGCTGGGTTGAGAAAATCTTTTTGCGAGGGTCCGGACGAACAGGTGGCCGTTCACCAGGAACTCATGGGACTGATCGATCAATATGATCTGTGGGGCAGCGTCGCACTGCCGAAGCGTCACACTGCGGCTGACGTAAGGTCTCTCTATGATCTGGCCGCAATTGACGGTGTGTTCGGAAATCCTGCTTGGCACGAACCGTTCGGACTGACGGTTGTCGAAGCCGCACAAGCCGGTGTGCCGGTCGTGGCAACGCGCAGTGGCGGACCTTCGTCGGTCATTGGTGACATCGGCTATGGGGCTTTGGTTGATCCTGGAAATACAGCTGACCTTGCTCAGCGTCTTTTGGACTTGTTGAATGACCCGGAGCGCGATCGACGCTGCGCCGATGCGCGCGTTAAAGCGTGCAAACTTTACCAATGGAAGCAGTGGGCAAGCGAGAGTGTCTGCGTCTACCGGGATATTGCGACGCGGCGTGCAAAGGCACATCAGAAAGTTTCACGCATCCTTGCTTGCGATGTAGACGGGACATTGACGGGCGACCGTCGGTCCGCGGCGGAATTCGGAAAATGGTCTGCCAAACGAGAAGACACCTGCGTTCTTATCGCCACCGGCCGATCTATATCCGAGGCGCGGCGAGTGATTGCAGCCTGGGATTTGCAATGTCCGGATATTCTTGTGACGTCTGTCGGAAGCGAGATTTGGCGGTACGACGGTTGGGGCGAGTATCGCCTGTGCCGGTCCTACGCCGACTGTATTGCCGAGGGGTGGCACCGGGAGGATATTGCCAAAGTCATCGCGGGCCTTGGGTTAACATCGCAGGCAATGCTCGACCAACGCCGCTGGAAGCTGAGTTATTTCGGCAGCGCAGCCGATAGCCGACGCGTCAGCCAAACTCTGGCCGACCACGGGCTGTTAGCGCGCGTCGTCCAATCGCATGGCAATCTCATTGATATTCTTCCAGCGAATGCTGGCAAGGCGGCCGCCATCACGTTCGAAGCTACGAGGCTTGATTTGACGTTGGCCGATTGCATCGCTGCCGGTGACAGCGGTAACGATCTGGACATGTTGGCGGCCTGTGGCGCCGCCATTCTGCCTGCGAATGCACGGGATGGCATCGCCGACCTGTTGCGAGGCAAGGCTTTCCAAAGCCGCCATAGTTATGCAGCGGGCGTTCTCGACGGGCTCGCGGTGATCTACGGATCGACCGAACGATCGGCGGTGCGGCATGCGTGACTTTACCTATGCCCCACGACCCATTGGGTATTTCGTGCACCACCAAGGACGGGGGCACGCGGAGCGGTGCGCGAGCTTGGTGAACGCTCTTCCGACCGAGCAGGAGGTCGTCATCTTCTGCGCCCGCGACGACATATTTCCTGAGATGCGTGACAACACGAGTGTGGTCAAGATTCCATCGCTTTTCGAACGTTCGGGGCAAGAGCACGAAGGGCTTGATATGGTTGCGACGCCCGATACGATGCACTGCGCCCCCCTTGGTTGGCCGGGGATACGTCGTGCGATGGCTACGATGGCCGCGTGGTTCGATGCTGCCGATCCCTTAATGATGATCTGCGATGTCAGCGCCGAGGTCGCGCAGCTTTGCCGCATCTGCTCGGTCCCGCACGTCAAGATTTTGCAGCACGGAGATCGCAGTGACCCAGGGCACCGCGCGGCATATGACGGCGCGGTCGGGCTTCTTGCCCCCTTTGCCTCTCAGCTCGCCCAGCCGGACTGGACCGAGACAATGTTGGGCAAGACACATTTCGCGGGTGGTCTTGGACTTCGGACGGAGGCTCCATTGAAGGACGAGGCTCGCGCGCGACTTGGGCTCGACGCTCGTCAAAAGTTCGCCCTTGTCCTGTCGGGTGGTGGGGGAAGCGGCTGGTCGAGCGCCCCGTTTGGCGTAGCTGCTCGCGCGCTCCCGGAATGGACGTGGATCACTGTCGGCGCGATGCAGGTCGACTGGCATGGAGCTGAAAGTAGCAACCTTGTTCATAAAGGCTGGATCGACACCGTATCGGACCACATCGCGGCGGCTGATCTCGTTGTGTCTTCGACCGGAAATACCACCTGCGCCGAAGTGATGGCCGCCGACCGCCCTTGGATAGTCATTCCCGAGTGGCGCTATTTTGATGAACAAGCCGAAAAAGCGCGGGCGCTTGCCCGGGCGGGGATCGCTTTGCACCTCGATCACATGCCGTCCAGCGCGGGGTCCTGGCGGATAGCCGTGGCAGAAGCCCGCGGTCGGCATCGGCCCGGTGCGCAGTCCGCACTCATAAACCATGACACCGCCATTGAAGCCGCCCGTTGGCTCCAATCTTTGATCCCATCCCCGCCCTCATTGAAGCATAAGCACGAAGGAATCGTCGTATGACCCGTATCTCTGCCTTGACCATCGCCGGCGGTCGCGCCGAGCATCTACGAAACGTAGTCGCCGGGTTTCAGGCCCAAACTGTCCGCCCGGATGAGTTGATCATCGGCGTGATGCAAAACGAAGCCTACAACGGCCTTCCCGAAACGGATTTCCCGGTCAGGCAGATTTTCGTTACCGGACCTGAATTGCCGCTTGCCGCCGCACGGAATGCCGTCGCCGCGGCTGCGTTAGGCGACCTCTTGGTCTTTGTCGATGTCGACTGCATCCCTCATCCTAACCTTGTCTTCGACTACCTCTCGAAGTCCGCTTGTCAAGCAGGGCTTCTGATGGGCGAGGTAGGCTATCTGCCGGGTGGAGCCACTGCTGACGGGCTGGACTATGCCAAGTTCGAGAAGCTGGCTGTGCGTCATTCTGACCGGCAGGGGCCGCCCGCCGACGGCATCTACAAATGTGAGGACTATCGGTGCTTCTGGTCGCTTAACTTTGCGATAGACCGAAGCAGCTGGACCGCGTCTGGCGGGTTCGACGAGCGCTATGTCGGCTACGGAGGGGAAGATACCGACTTTGGGCGGACATTGGACGAAAGGGGTATCCCGATCTTTTGGATCAAGGGGGCGAAGGTGTTTCACCAATACCACGCGCATTGCATGCCCCCGATCCACCAAGTCGGCTCGGTTGTCCGCAATGCGGAGCTGTTCGCTTCTAAATGGGGGCATCGAACCATGGAGCACTGGCTTTACGCCTTCCGCCTCATGGGGCTGATCGAGAACGCGAGGACCGGCATCCGTATTCTTCGTGCTCCCGATGACGCGGACTTCGCACTGTGTTCGCAAATGGAGGATAGGCCTTACGCCACCACCCGCAGGGTCATCGACAAGCTGGACCAGGCTCAGGACAAAGCCACGGATGCTGCACGGGTTGCTCAGGTCGAGAAAGCCCAGAGCGTCTTTTTGTTACCGGCTGCCGAATGACGGAATTTGGTGTAATCTGAAACGATGCTTTTGCTTTTGATCGGGGTGGTTCTTACCGTTTACGTGTGTGCCGACTTTCTTTTTACGACGATTGGCGGAACACCGTCGCGCTTTCTGTCTTTCCGGATCGCCAGGTGGGTCTTTGCGGTGTTCCGTCGCCTTCCGGACCGCCGTTTTCGACATATCGCCGTCGGTCCGGTGGTCATGAGCGCCGTAGCTCTCTGGTGGGTCGCAGGGATCGGTATGGGCTGGGGCATGATCTTCAATGGTTTCGACCGTGCCGTCATAATGTCCAAGTCAGGTGCAGATGCCGGTCTTGTTGGCGCGATTTCGCACGCCGGCCATCTGCTGTCGACAGTTGGAGGTGGCAAGACCGAGCCCTCAAACCTAGGCTACGCTTTGCTCGGCGTGGTGTGCGCGGTGAACGGCATGGTGGTTCTGACACTTTCGGTTTCGTTCGTTCTGTCGACCACGCAAACGGTGAGTAATGGAAGGGGACTACTTTTGTTGCAGCGGGTCATGGCGCCCGGAGTTGCGGGTTATCGCAGCTCCGTCCTGCCGCAGCTGGCAACGCTGGTTGCACAGCTGAACACAGCGCCGTTTGCTCTGTTCTATAGTCACCCCGATCCAGAGATGCGCCTGCCGCGCATGTTGGTCGAGACGTTTTGCAGTGATGATGCCGCGCGCGTCCTGTTGAGCAGCCTTCCGCAGGAACCGGAGCCCACGATCGAGGGGCTAAGCTGTTGGGCACAAGCCTATCGTCTGTCGCCCCGGTCTGTTTAAGCGGCCTTGGGTGGGGCTATCGACGCCAGCACATTGTCGGCTGCGCGCCGTCCGAGCTCTTCTACATTTTCGAGGCCCTGAACGAACGGATTATGCCGCAGCAGGACCGGGATGGCGGCGCAGGTGATTGTCGAGGCGCAGCACATCTCATGCGTGACGCGTAGCGACTCAGGATCGAAATGACCGCCCTGTGATAGGGTTGGGAAGCTGAGATCGGCGAGGGAGGCTGCGGTCTGACCACGTGCGTCTACAAGGTGATCGAATTCCATAACGCCGCATTTTCCGAACACCTGGACCCCGTGTCCGGCCGGAGCGATGGTGTAATTGTGACCCAGCCCATGCAGCTCCAGAACTCCAGCGTCATTCAGGGCGAGCATCCGTCGGATCGAGCGATGTGGCACCGAAGCATAGACGTCGGCGAAGACCGGCCGGAGCTCCCTGTCGAACTGTCGGCGGTCTTCGGCGCTGAAGTGTAGAAGAAGACTTTCGTATGTCAGGTGCGCGGCCAGAAGGGCCATGCGCCAAGGATCGGTGTGCCGGGCCTCCCGGGCCTTGGCAGCCGTGGCCAGGCCGGTTCGCGCGGCACCCCAGCCGCCTTGTTTTAACCGGTCGGCAAAGTGGCGTTCGGCATAACCCTCTACACGGTCTGGCTGGGCCCGTGTGGCATAGGTCGGGTCCAGGAGCCGGAGGTCTTCACCCAGTTTCCTTTGACAAGCCTTGAGCAGACCCGTTTTCCCGCTGGTGCGGCTCACAAGAAGATCGAGACCTGCGCGGTTAAATGTCGGAAGGCCGGGGAGGGGCAGGGGATAGAACCAGTCGGCATCGGGAAGCAGCCCGCGTCTTGAAAGCATGGCCATACGGAAGGCACTATCCTTGCTGTTCGGGATCCACCGGGTCCCGTCCGTTTCGTCGAAATGGCCGTGAAAACTCGCCAGCGCCACTGCTGCGTCGATTGCTGTCAGAGAACTCCCCAAGATACCGACGCGGCAATCCAGGAAGCGGCGCAGACGCTCTGCCGGCCAAGGCGCGTGCAGCACAACACCGGATGGGTCCGTTTTCTCGGACCATTGGTGGCCGGTCGCAAGAACGACGTGCTCAAAAGACGTCCGGCCAGCCGTGTGAGGCGTTTCGAAGGTCACCACGGCGCCGTCAGTGCTTGGAATAACGTCAGTGACCGCGTGACGGGATCGTATCTCTACCGCGTGGCCTTTGCCCCGACCCTGAGCCGTTAACGCCGCAAGCTGGGCCACGAAATACCGGCCTAGAACCAGCCGCGGGTAAAAGGTTTCCGGTCCGATGTCGTCGCCAGATATCCCGAATTCTCGAAAAGTTGCCGCATCGCAAGATCGAAGGAAATCCTCAAGCGTCTCTACAACCGGGGGCACTTCTCTGCTGCCGATATTGGACAGCATCTGAGGCAGGTTCTCACCCTCGCGATACGGCATTCCTGTGCCGATTTCGCGTTCCCGTTCAAAGAGATGAATTTCGAGGGGCTGAGGCGACGTCAGCAACTGTTTCAGCGCGTATATGGCGGTTGGGCCACTGCCGACAATCGCGACGCGGGGCAGCGACGGATCGCGCATGTCAGGCGTGCGCACACGGCCGCTCTTGCCGCGCAGCGCGCGGGGAATAGTTTGCTCCAAAGCAGGACCCTTTCCAACTGAACCGAGATCGCAATAACTAATTTAGTATTAAGTTTTGTAATATTGGAACAATTGGCGCTGAGATTGGTTCCTTCGATAGAAAGACCGCAGTCCAAAGTCCAAATTCACTCATTGTCGCTTACAGGAAGCCCGGACCGTTCCGGTTTGCGGCAACGGAGGTCCCATGCGCATTGCCCTCATCGCCCATATTCGGCATCCGATCGCCACGCCGTTTATGGGGGGCATGGAAGCCCACTCATATGCTTTGGCATCAGCTCTTCGCGACCGGGGGCATGACATCACGCTGTTCGCGTCTGGCGACAGCAAGCCGCCATCGGAAGTGAGGCTGCATCCAATCGTAGAACATCACTACGACCGCGATTATCCGTGGCACCGCTTCCACGGGACCGATGCGCTGAACGCGCATCTCGACGCGGCGTTCGAAGGAATTCTGATCCCGTTGCGTGACGGCGGGTTCGATGTTGTTCACAACAACTCTCTCCATCGGTATCCGCCCCGGATGGCACGTCGGGACCGGGTGCCGATGCTGACCTCGTTGCACGTGCCGCCGTTTGACGCGTTGCGTCGGGCCGTCCACGCTTCCGGTGCAGCATGGAACCGATTTACCGTCTGCTCGGGCGAACAGTTGAAGGCCTGGTCGTCCGCAACGTCTGAGTTGCCGCTTCATGTCGGCTACAATGGGATCGACACGACCCGGTGGTCCTTTAGGCCCGAGGGGAATGGAACGGCGGTCTGGTTCGGTCGTATTACCCCTAACAAGGGGACGGCGGAAGCTGTTCGGGCCGCGCGCTACGCGGGGTTACCGCTCCGGATCTTCGGGCCTGTCGAAGACCAGGCTTACTTCGATCAAGCCGTGGCGCCATTCCTCGGGCCGACGATAGCCTATTGCGGAAACCTCGATCCTGACATGTTGGCAGACGCCGTTTCACGAGCCTCTGTCTGTCTTTTTACCCCACGCTGGAATGAGCCCTTCGGCCTTGCCGCCGTCGAGGCCATGTCTTGCGGCGTTCCCGTGGCGGCATTCGATGCAGGCGCCGTGTCTGAAGTCGTCGGCGAGGGCGGAATCATCGTCGGAGAGGGGGATGTGGTCGGACTGGCCGCCGCAGCGCTAAAGGCAACGCGCTTGGATCGTCATGACGTGCGGCAGCTTACAGTTACCCGCTTCGGTCTCGATACGATGATTGACCGCTATGAAGAGCTTTATCGGCTTTGCATTGCGGAACGCGACGCTCCGGCGCCCGACGTAGATTTCCCACCAATCGAACTTCCGGCTTCGGCCGGTGTGCTGCCCCTCGCAGCCGAATAACCCCACTCTAATAGGAGCATGATCATGGCGAAGGCCGCAACCAAAACGAAATCGAAGACACCCGCGAAAACGACGAAACCGACGGCGAAGCAGCCGCAGACGATTTACGGGGAAGGCGGGGAGACGCATCAGACCGCCGGGGGCGACGTGCCGGTGATGACGACGTCTCAGGGTGTCCCGGTCTCCGACGATCAGAACACCCTGCGCCAGGGCGCACGCGGCCCGGCGTTGATGGAAGATTTCCACTTCCGCGAGAAGATGTTCCACTTTGACCATGAGCGCATTCCAGAACGCGTCGTGCATGCGCGGGGCTATGCTGCGCACGGATATTTCGAAACTCTGGACCCGATCCCCGAACTGACCCGCGCCGATATCTTCCAGCGCAAGAGTGAGAAGACGCCGGTATTCTGCCGGTTCTCGACCGTGGCCGGGAACAAGGGGTCGGCAGATCTCGCCCGCGACGTGCGCGGCTTTGCGGTGAAGTTCTACACGCAGGAGGGCAACTGGGACCTCGTCGGCAATAACATCCCCGTGTTTTTTATCCAGGATGCGATGAAGTTTCCCGATCTCATCCACGCTGCCAAACAGGAACCCGACCGCGGCTTTCCGCAGGCGCAGACCGCCCACGATAATTTTTGGGACTTTGTATCGTTGATGCCCGAGGCCATGCATATGATCATGTGGGCCATGTCCGACAGGGCCATCCCCCGCTCCTTCCGGTTCATGGAAGGGTTTGGGGTGCACACCTTCCGGTTTGTGAATGCAGACGGGAAATCCTCTTACGTAAAATTCCACTGGAAGCCGAAGCAGGGCCTCCAATCGGTCACCTGGGACGAGGCGCTGAAAATCAACGGCGCGGACCCGGACTTCCATCGGCGTGATCTTTGGAACGCAATCCAGAGCGGAGATTATCCGGAGTGGGAGCTGGGGGTTCAGGTGTTCGATGACGAATTCGTCGACAGCTTCCCCTTCGATATTCTCGACGCGACCAAGCTGATCCCGGAAGAGGATGTGCCCGTTCGCATCATCGGCCGGATGGTGCTGGACCGTGTCGTCGACAACTTCTTTGCCGAGACCGAGCAGGTCGCCTTTTGCACGCTGTCTGACGTCAGCACCTGTGGGACAGATTTGATGATTTGAACAACGGA